>LN554846.1:2400000-3003353 GCA_000953695.1 Aliivibrio wodanis
ACCATGCCAACACGACGACGTAATGAAGGGATATCAGTATTTGGTTGATAAATATCATCACCAAACAACTTAATTGAACCTTTGATTTTGCAATTATCAACCAAATCATTCATTCGATTAATGCAGCGTAATAACGTAGATTTACCACAGCCTGATGGCCCAATAAACGCCGTCACTTGCCCTTTAGGTATACGCATATCAATATTAGATAACGCGAGGGTTTTATCATACTTCAAACTGAGATTATTGATCTCTATCGCCGTATCTTTATCCGATAAATTATTGACGTCTATTGGCGATAAAAACGAGAGATCCGGTGATAATGAATACATATAATTACAACTCCAGTGTTCGATATTTCTCTCGTAGATTATTACGAATAGCGATAGCCGTTAGGTTTAATCCAATAATAACAGTGACCAACAAAAAGGCCGTCGCGTACACAATAGGCCTTGCTGCTTCTACATTTGGGCTTTGGAAACCAACGTCATAAATATGATATCCAAGGTGCATAAATTTACGATCTAAATGCAAATAAGGCGCAACATTATCTACAGGTAAAGAAGGAGCTAATTTCACAACACCGACCAACATCAGTGGTGCCACCTCACCAGCAGCCCTTGCCACCGCTAATATCAACCCCGTCATGATCGCAGGGCTTGCCATAGGCACAACGATTTTCCACAAGGTTTCAAATTGAGTTGCCCCTAATGCTAATGAGCCATGGCGCACTGAACTTGGTATACGACTTAAACCTTCCTCTGTCGCCACAATAACAACAGGCAACGTTAAGATAGCCAATGTCAGTGCCGACCATAATAAACCCGGCGTACCAAACGTTGGCGTAGGCAGTTGGGTTGAATAAAACAGCTGGTCAATCGTCCCACCCACCACATAAACGAAAAAGCCTAAACCAAACACACCATAAACAATCGACGGCACACCAGCTAAGTTAATCACGGCAATACGGACTAGCCTTGTGAGCATATTTGGCTTTGCGTATTCATGTAAATAAATTGCCGCTATCACACCTAACGGCATCACAATAACTGACATTAACAAAACTAATAAAATGGTACCAAAAATCGCAGGAAACACCCCTCCTTCCGAGTTAGCTTCTCTTGGATTTTCACTAACAAAATCATACAATGCCCCAAGCCAATGTATGATTTTTTCTTGTAAAGACATTGCATTAGGGAACCATATACCAAGTACATTATCACTATTTAATTGATAAATAGTGCCTTGCCCGTCTTTAAGTATCAGATAGCTATAATTTAGCTGCGTTAAAATAGAGTCCACTTGCTGATTTAATAAACTCTCTTTTTTAACTTTCTCATTCTTGGATAAATCAGAGTTCGGTAAGTCATCAAGTAAACCATACAACTTATGTTGCTCTTGCTCTAACAGATCGACTTTAGCTTTTTCACTACGAACCCAAGATTCTGCTTGTTGACGAGTAAGTTCTAACCCATTAGACGTTTCTATGATGGTGCCAAAAAACTTACCATGCTGAAGCCTATCAACAACAACAAGAGCAGAAGGCTTACTTACTGATTGGATCTTATCTTGATCGATATTAATAAAATCAAACCCATAAATATCTCGATTGCCTACCTTAATGATTAAACGCTCTTGATGCTCTGCATCTTTACCATGAAATTTTTCAACATCATACAATTGGCCGACAATAACCTTACCATCTATTGTGTGCCATTCTTGTAGTGGTGTAGGCCAAAAATAAGAGAGCCCTTTCCAACCGATCAGTAATAGAATACCAAGCACAGAAATCATGCTGATACTCACAGAACCTGCAGTCAACCATATCCAAGGAGATCCAGATTTAATCCAATGTTTCATTATTCACCGTCATATCGACCAACCTATAAACTGCGGTACTTTTCACGTAATCCTTGGCGTATCCATTCTGCCAATGAGTTAACGAAAAAAGTAAAAACAAATAATAAAAAGGCGGCTAAGAAAAGCATTCTAAAGTGAGTGCTACCCATTTCAGATTCTGGCATTTCAATCGCAATATTCGCAGCAAGAGTTCGCATACCTTCTAAAATATTGCCGTCCATAATAGGGGTGTTACCCGTTGCCATTAATACAATCATCGTTTCGCCTACCGCACGCCCTAATCCCATCATCACCGCAGAAAAAATACCAGGGCTTGCGGTCAACAAGACGACTTTAGTTAAGGTTTGCCATTGCGTCGCCCCTAATGCTAATGAGCCTTCAGATAAATGTTTAGGTACTGAAAAAATCGCATCTTCAGCAATAGTATAAATAGTAGGAATAATAGCCGCTCCCATCGCGATCCCTACCACCAATGCATTACGTTGATCGTAGCCAACCCCCCGATCACCAAGAAAGTGTCGTAAATCCCCATCAAATAACCAACTTTCAATCAAATAACCATATTGAAAAGTAAGATATCCAATTCCAATTAGCGCAGGAATAAGTAGAATTGCATGTTGGCCTCTAGGTAATTTCCTCATGATATGAGCAGGTAAGATGTGCCAAATAAACGCAATAATGATCATACTCAAAGGGAAAAATACAAATAAACTAAAGACGGCAACTAAATTATTTTCAACAATAGGGGCAAGCCAAATTCCTGCTAACAAACCAATAATCACCGTAGGTAATGCTTCCATTATTTCAATGGTTGGTTTGACATATCGACGAACATTGGCAGACATGAAATACGCGGTATAAATTGCACTACCAATGGCTATCGGACCTGCAAAAATTAACGCATAAAAGGCAGCTTTAAGGGTACCAAACGCCAGTGGCATTAAACTGAATTTAGATTCAAAATCATCGTTAGCTGCAGTTGATTGCCAAATATAAGCCGGCTCAGGATATCCTTCATACCATATTTGTCCAAAGACAGATTGCACACTGACCTCTGGGTGAGGGTTTGTTACTTCAAAACATTCCCACCCTTTTGGAGTCAAAACAATAAGCTTTTCTGCATTCGGTGGTTGAGTAACAGCAAGTACCTCATCATTAAATAAGTGCTGACGATAAAGCCTTTTTTCTGTCGTGGTATGAATAAGTGATAAATTCCCTTTTTCATCAATAACACTGACACCTTTTCGATATACTTCTGGTGATAACTGCAAAATTGGCGCACCAAAATCAAAAGTACGGATCGGCGTTAATCGACGCTTTTCATCACTTATCGTATCAAACCATTGGGACAATATGCCATTTTCAAACTGAACCAAAACCGAATGAGCCCCGGATAATAATGTCAGTTTTTGTGCTGATTCTTTTAACGGAATACGTTCACGTAAATTGGCTTGATGATCTTTTAACATCCACACTTGAAGTTCATGCTGATACAACAAATACAAAAAATCATTATTAGGGGTTATCACCATTGAAAGTAATACATCAATTTTATCTAAACCAGCTTGCTCAAATGTGATAGGAACTGCTTCCCATACCGTTTCTCCTGTCATTTGATTAACCACACTATCAAGCTCTACACCCAATAAACGTTCATCTTGTGTTTTAGCTAAAATAACGCCTTCTGTTGCGGTTAGGCTTAATGCTAATTGGGTTAATGCTTGCTGTTTTTCATCCACTTTAATCACAGGAAATGGCGCAAACTTTTCAACTAGAGGAATAAGTTGGCGATTACCTTTTGAATAATTGGTTTGAAAACCAATTTGGGCAAACTGAACCTGCCCTTTATCATCACCAAATGCAAACCAATCTTGGCTTTCAATCGTTGAGGTAAAGGCTGTTGCATTTTTAATGATTTGTTGCTCACTCACTAATTTTTTATTAATGAGATCAATAAACTCAACACGCCCAGTATCATCAATACGATATGCCATTTTCCCTTGCTCATCAGAGCCTATTGCTAGCGTATTATCATGGTAAGAAACGTTATATTGAGAGAGAGGTTCAACACTCACGGATGTAAAAATAGGAGCAATAACCGCTAATAAATAAAAGCAAATAAGCATAAGAGCTGCGATGATCCCTACGCCACTGGATTTCACCCACACACGCATAATCAGATCAACAACACGACGTTGTTTATCTCGAATTCTCTGATTAGGTTTGGCGTATGCCATGATGGATTAACCTCTGTGCTTAATTATTGATAGCCATTTTATATTTCATTATGTGAGTGACACTATAATGACAGTTTAGTGTAAATCTAATTTGGATAATTCTTGTAAAACAAATCGCTCAGATAGTGCAATATACCCGTCTTGCTCTACTCTTTTTTGTCCATTAGCAGAAAGCATATAACGAATAAACTCTGCTTCTAAAGGCTTAAGCTTTGCTGTTGGCGGCTTATTTATATAGATATATAAGAAGCGAGCTAAGGGATATTTACCACTGGTTATATTATCCGTTGTTGGCTCAATGTAATCTGTTCCTTCTTTACTGATGGGCAATAATTTCACTCCAGACATTTGATAACCAACGCCTGAATAACCAATACCATTAACAGAAGCGGAAATGCCTTGAACCACTGAAGCAGAGCCCGGCTGCTCATTAACATTGACCTTAAAATCTCCGTCACACAGTGCATTATTTTTAAAATAACCATAAGTACCAGAAACTGAATTACGACCAAACAGTTGAATTTGATGCGTAGCCCAACGAGCCTTGATTCCTAAATCTTTCCACCGATTAATCGGTTTTAACGCACCACAACGTAATGTGGCTGAAAATATGGCATCAAGTTGAATAAAGTCTAACCCTTTAATGGGGTTATCCTGATGAACAAAAATTCCGAGGGCATCAATAGCAACTCGGATTTCAGTAGGTGGGTAACCAAATTGTCGTTCAAAAGCGGCTTTTTCACTTTGCCGCATTCGCCGACTCATTGGCCCAAATTGTGCCGTACTTTCAATAAGAGCAGGAGGAGCGGTTGATGACCCTGATGCTTGAATTTGAATATTAACTCTGGGATAGATCCGTTGAAAATCTTCCGCCCAAAGTGTCATCATATTTGCGAGAGTATCAGAACCGATGGAAGACAAATTACCAGAGATACCAGACACACGCTCATAATGAGCTAACTTTCCATCATAAGAATAGGCATTATGTATAAACCCAAACCAAAGTAATCCTACAGGGATCAAACCCCGTAGCCATCTTTGTTGTTTGCTAGACATAATGTTCATGAGGCCCTATTTTAATATCAATTTCTTTGGAAGAACAAATGAGAAGGTGCTACCTTTGCCCAATTGACTCTGAATTTCTAATTGTGAATCGTGATGACTAAGTGCATGTTTTACAATGGCAAGACCAAGACCACTCCCGCCCGTATCTCTTGAACGCGCTTTATCTACCCGATAAAAGCGCTCTGTTAAACGAGGGATGTGCTGTGGCTCAATTCCTTGACCAGAATCCGTTACCGTTAAAAGTGCGCCAGATTGTGCTTTTTTCCACTCAACCATAATCTCTGCGCCATCAGTAGTATGCTTAACCGCGTTATACACTAAGTTTGAAATCGCACTGCGTAATTGGTCTTCATCACCTTGCACTTTAAGATCATGATCTATATTAAAGGTTACTTTGTGATTTCTATTCCCACTTAACGCGATCGCTTCTTTTTCTAAAATATCTAACATGCATGGCACATCGACACGATCTTCTAACATTGAGGTTGCAGCCGCTTCTATTTTTGATAACGTAAGTAGCTGCTCAACTAAACCTTCCATTCGAGACAATTGCTCAGTCATCACACCATGCGCTCGATTCCACATTGGTCCAACAAGCATCTCAGGATCTTCTGACATTTCTAGATAACCACGAAGTACCGTCATAGGGGTTCGTAATTCATGAGACACGTTAGCAAAGAAGTTACGGCGCATTCCCTCTAATTGCTTAATTTGGGTAACATCGCGCACCACCATTAAATATTCACCTTCACTGTACGGCACAATACGGATCTCAAGTGTCTTATCTGTGTTAATTGGTGAGGGCATATCTAATGGAATATCAAAATGCTGAGCCATTAAATATTGAACAAAATCAGGTGTGCGGATCAAATTAGTAATCGGCTGTCCTGAATCACTAGGCCAACGAAAACCCAGTAAAGATTGTGCTAAGGTGTTACACCACACAATATTACCTTCATGACGAAAAACCACCACCGCATCAGGCAGCGCTTCAGCCCCTTGCCTAAAACGACGAATTAACGTTGATAATTCTTTACGACGCTTTTTATGTCTTTTTTGTAAACGATAAGTCTCATCAAAAATAGGTTCCCAACTTCCTGAAGCAGAGGGAGGCGTTGCCTTACGCCCTTCATGCAACCAATGAGACATTTTAATTTGGTTATGCAAATGCCAAATTAATAAAATAAATGAAGCAATAAACAACAATGGCCATAACGCATCAAACAGATACCCAACAATAACCCAAGGTACATAGAAAAAAGCCAGTTCACCTACCATTTTTTTCCATGAAAGACGTTCAACCATGTATTTTATCCTTCACTTATAGTTATTATGATTTACGACATTTGAACAGAGAAACGGTAACCGGCACCACGAACCGTTTGAACTAAACGATCATGGCCTTCTGTCTCTAGTGCTTTACGTAAACGACGAATATGAACATCTACCGTACGATCTTCTACGTAGACATTAGTACCCCACACGTTATTCAATAGCTGTTCACGGCTATAAACACGTTCTTGATGCGTCATAAAGAAATGCAGCATTTTAAATTCAGTTGGCCCCATATCTAACGGCTTATCATTCGCTGTGACACGATGAGAAACAGGGTCTAATTTCAAACCTTGTACATCAATCAATTCTTCAACAGACGTAGGTGATACACGACGAATTACCGCTTTTAAACGCGCCATTAATTCTTTTGGTGAGAATGGTTTAGTTATGTAATCGTCCGCACCCACTTCAAGACCTCGAACTTTATCTTCTTCTTCACCACGAGCGGTTAACATTACCACTGGGATCTTTTTAGTGAACTCATCACGCTTAAGGTGTTTGATCAAATTGATGCCTGAGCCACCTGGCAACATCCAATCCAACAAAATTAAATCAGGGTAAGGTTCGCAGAGTAAACCAAGCGCAGTATCATAATCTTCTGCTTCAATTGGTTCATAGCCTTTCTGCTCTAAAACAAAGCACAGCATTTCACGAATTGGGGCTTCATCTTCTACGACAAGGATCCTTCTAGACATTATCTTTTACCTAAGTTAACCAACAAAAATGTGTGACGCTATTATTAAAGGTAATTATGACACTTTTGTGACCATTGAAAAGAAAACTTCATAATTTAATCATTGATTTTCAACCTTATAGAGATTTCCCCAAAATCCCGAAAACTCTACAAGCATAATGCGTCAAAATCTCCTATCATAAGCGCACTTAAAAAAGACAGGAATTCAACAGCATGATGTGGTTTAAAAATTGTTTAATTTATCGTTTTACAAAAGAAGTTGACCTCAATCCTGAGCAACTTGAAAAACAACTGAACGATTTTCGTTTCACACCTTGTGGCAGCCAAGATATGCAAAAGTTTGGCTGGGTAACTGCAATGGGCCGTCATGGTGATATGCTGACTCACGTAGCAAGCAAAAATATTCTTATCTGTGCTAAGAAAGAAGAAAAAATGTTGCCAGCGTCAGTGATTAAAGAATCAATGAACGCAAAAATTGATGCCATGGAACTTGAGCAAGGTCGCCCTCTTAAGAAAAAAGAAAAAGACTCTATCAAAGATGACATCGTGATTGATCTTCTTCCACGAGCATTCAGCAAGCATCAACAAACCTATGCCTTAATCTTGCCTGAATCTGGCTTTATTATTGTTGATGCGGGTAGCTATAAGAAAGCAGAAGATGTATTGGCTCTGCTTCGTAAATCTATCGGCAGCTTACCTGTTGTTCCTCTTACTTCAACGCAACCTATTGAAAATGCATTAACCGAATGGGTTAAAACAGGCACGACTCCTCAAGGTTTTGAGATGGGTGAAGAAGCGGAACTAAAAGCAATTTTAGAAGATGGCGGCGTGATCCGTTGTAAGCAGCAAGAATTAGTATGTGATGAGATCCATGCTCATATTGATGCAAACAAAGTCGTGACTAAATTAGCGCTAACTTGGCAAGACCGTTTAGAGTTTATCCTTGCCGATGACCTATCGCTAAAACGCCTAAAATTCAGTGATGACATTAAAGACCAAAACGAAGATATTGGTTTTGAAGATAAAGCAGCACGTTTTGATGCTGATTTCTCTCTAATGAGCTCTGAGCTTGATGCTCTGCTTCCTGATCTATTCAAAGCACTTGGTGGCATTGAAGAGAAAGAGTAAGACGATACGCTTCGCGTCTAGATACTATAAAAGCAATATACTTACCTGCTCTTATAGTTTCTAGTTAGCGTAGCGTATAGTTCCTAGGCCAATACCCCTATAAAATACAAGTTCAATCTTGCTAATCCCTAGCACTTCCCTCACTTTCCATGTAAAATCCGGCCTCCTTCATATCCACGTGATATGACCTGACCTGAGATCAGAATACAACATTGGGAAGCAATCATGTTTAAGCCAGAACTACTTTCGCCTGCGGGCAGCCTTAAAAATATGCGTTATGCGTTTGCCTACGGTGCAGATGCAGTTTATGCAGGCCAGCCACGTTACAGCCTTCGTGTTCGTAACAACGAATTCAACCATGAAAACCTAGAAATCGGCATTAACGAAGCGCACGCGCAAGGTAAAAAACTGTATGTGGTATGTAATATCCAACCACATAACTCAAAGTTAAAAACCTTCATTCGTGATCTAGAGCCAATCGTTGCTATGGGCCCTGACGCATTAATCATGTCAGATCCTGGTTTAATCATGATGGTTCGTGAAGCTTTCCCTGAAGTAGTTATTCACCTGTCAGTTCAAGCTAACGCCGTTAACTGGGCGACAGTGAAATTCTGGTCTACTCAAGGTGTTGAGCGTGTGATCTTATCTCGTGAATTATCACTAGAAGAAATTGAAGAGATCCGTGAACACTGTCCTGATACAGAACTAGAAATTTTTGTACACGGTGCATTATGCATGGCGTACTCTGGTCGCTGCTTGCTTTCTGGTTACATGAACAAGCGTGATCCAAACCAAGGTACATGTACTAATGCATGTCGTTGGGAATACAAAGCTGAAGAAGCAAAAGAAGACGAAAACGGTCAAATCGTTGAAGCTAATCCAACGGGTGTTGAGATCCAAGATGTGGAAGTTCAAGAAGAGCGCCCAGACAACACACTAGGTCTAGGCAAACCAACGGATGAAGTAGTTCTTCTTTCTGAAGCACACCGCCCTGAAGAGAAAATGGCAGCATTTGAAGACGAGCATGGTACTTACATCATGAACTCTAAAGATCTTCGTGCTATCCAGCACGTAGAGCGCCTAACTAAAATGGGCGTTCACTCTCTTAAAATCGAAGGTCGTACTAAGTCTTTCTACTACTGTGCTCGTACTGCTCAAGTTTATCGTAAAGCGATTGATGATGCCGTTGCTGGTAAACCATTTGATGAAAGCCTAATGGGTACGCTAGAGAGCCTAGCTCACCGTGGTTACACTGAAGGTTTCCTACGTCGTCATACACATGATACGTATCAAAACTACGATTACGGTTACTCTATCTCTGACTCTCAACAGTTTGTTGGTGAATTCACAGGTAAACGTCGTGGTGATTTAGCGGAAGTTGATGTTAAAAACAAATTCCTTGTGGGTGATTCAGTTGAGATCATGACACCACAAGGTAACTTAACATTGACGCTAGAAGTGATGGAAAACCGTAAGAGTGAAGCAGTAGATGCAGCAAAAGGCAACGGCCACTTTGTATTCATCCCTGTTCCTGCAAACGTTGATTTAGAATATGCACTTCTAATGCGTAACTTACACACGGGTGAAGATACTCGTAATCCACACGGCAGTAAGTAATGGCGTTATTGATCAATAAAAAATGCATCAACTGTGATATGTGTGATCCTGAGTGTCCCAACGAAGCGATCACCATGGGCGATAAGATCTACGAAATTAATCCAGATCTCTGTACTGAATGTAAAGGCCATTACGATGTTCCTACTTGTCAGTCAGTTTGCCCAATCAACAATTGTGTCGTTTCCGATCCAAACAACGTAGAAACAGAAGAAGAGCTATTAGAAAAATTCGTTAAGCTTCAAGGTCTAGCGTAATAATCTCTAATCACCTAAACTGATTCAATTAAAAACGCCCAGCGATATCACTATCTCTGGGCGTTTTTGTATCGATTTACAAAGTAAGTAGCTAACAGCTTATTTTGTCACAAGACCATAGGGCTTACTTTTAAATACCTTTGGTTCATTTTGAATCGTCGGTGCGGCATGCGGTGTTTGCCAATCAAGTAACATTATCGCTAATACATTACGGTGCTCACCATCAGTTAAATCAGTACTGTTTGATGTTGATGGCACCATATTCTTCTCACGGTTAATCGCATCTTGAATATGTTTTTGCGTTTTATACACCACAGGATCATTTTCTAACCCTGCCAGTAAGAAGGTAATGCCTACTTCTGAAATAATGTCTTCTTTGGCTCTTTCTAAAATAGCATCGATGTTATTACGCAGGTAATCGTATATCCATTGATGATCAGACTCTTTTAATGGGTATTGATAATATTGAGAATCAGCCAATAAAATATGCGTTAATCCGTAGATCTTATTGCCATATTGCTGCTTAGTAAGCTCTGCATCTTTCTCATCTGGGTAGGCTAATTTAAACGCTTCTACAAAATCATCAACCACATCTTGCTCGCCCAATTGACGTAACCAATAAACTTGATTCGCTAGTTGAGCTGCCCACGCTTTAATCATCGCCTCATCTGTCGCGTATTTTTTAAAATCATACCGGCGGATAATTTCTCGCAGCTGTTTATCATTACGATGCTTTAAACCGTATTCATTAGCACGAGCCATTGAGCCAAGTAAATCAACACCAAGATAGAAGTACTCTGGCATAGTTTTGGTCGCTTGATAGCGTAAAATACTACGGATATCAGTATCATCTACGTAGGTGCTTAGCCGTTTATTGGAATACGCTTCAATCTGTTTTGGTGTATGAACTTCTGAAGAGAATTGATTAAGTCGACTTGCCACTCGCGCCATATCAGACCAAACCGCCGCTGAATATTTAGGATCCATCGTTTGACGGTACATGCGTAAACCATAATGGCCCGCTTTAAATGCAGATAACGTATAGAGCCGAGTTTCATAGGTGTGACGAATTGAGGCCGCATCTTGCTTAAAGCTCGGGACTGTTCTTCCACCCTCCATTATTTCGGCATTGGCAGTAGTTGAACTAAGCAGTAAAACAATAAATAGCGATAACGTCCGTTTAAATAACCCCATACTCACTCTCTTCTACATTAAGAAACTAAAAATACAATTGGTTACATAATAAACGAGAAGAATAGGAAATGGTCAGCAATATGTAAATAAACGACGTCAGATCATTTGTTGGCGACATAAAAAAAGCCTAATGATATAAAATGAATATCATTAGGCTTAAGTTTATTGGTTGATGGATTAACTAAAATTATTTAGTTAAATCATCAAAAAAGTTCTTAACACCAGATAAGAAACCTTCTGATTTAGGATTGTGCTTCTTCGCATCTTTTCCATCAAATGATTCTTGGAACTCTTGCAGAAGTTCTTTTTGACGTTTCGTTAGCTTAACTGGAGTTTCAACAATCAGCTTAACGATTAAGTCACCCGCACTATGAGTACGAACGCCTTTCACACCTTTACCACGCATACGGAACATACGTCCTGTTTGAGTTTCTAGAGGCACTTTTAAGCTTACACGACCATCAAGAGTTGGAACTTCAACTTCGCCACCTAAGGCAGCCATCGTAAAGCTTACTGGTACTTCACAGTATAAGTTGTTACCGTCACGTTCAAAGATGTTATGTTCTTTTACGTGAACTTGTACATATAGATCGCCTGCTGGAGCGCCGTGCTCTCCCGCTTCACCTTCATTAGATAGACGAATACGGTCACCAGTATCAACACCTGATGGGATCTTAACATTAAGTGTTTTTGTCTTTTGAACTCGACCTTCACCATGACAAGAATTACATGGGTCTTTAATAATCTTGCCTTTACCGTGACAAGTAGGACAAGCCTGTTGCACAGCAAAGAAACCTTGGCGCATTTGAACTTGGCCGTGACCATGACAAGTGCTACAAGTAGATGAAGAGGTGCCTTTCTTAGCGCCTGTACCTTCACATGGATCACAAGACACTAATGTTGGTACTTCAATCTCTTTATCACAACCACGAACCGCTTCTTCTAGCGTAAGTTCCATGTTGTAACGTAAATCTGAACCGCGTTGTGCACGTTGCTGACCACCGCCACGACGACCGCCACCAAAGATGTCACCAAACACATCACCAAAGATATCGCCAAAGTCACCTTGACCGCCGCCAAAGCCGCCACCACCGCCCATGCCACCTTGTTCAAAGGCTGCATGACCGTATTGATCATAAGCTGAACGCTTTTGAGCATCCGTTAAGATCTCATACGCAACTTTTACTTCTTTAAACTTTTCTGGCGCTGTTTCATCGCCCTGATTACGATCAGGGTGGAATTTCATCGCTAGACGTTTATAGGCTTTCTTAATATCACGCTCAGAAGCATCACGGCTTACGCCCAATACTTCATATAAATCACGTTTAGACATGCTTTGGTCACCAATTTTTTGATACTGCCGGCAGTGACACCATCAGTATGAGTTCAATCTAGATAATCAGGTTCAACGTTCGAGAATGATTATCTAGATTGACCTTAATAATATATCAACCTAAACAAGTACCGACTCATTCTTGCTTGTGAAAATTAATTATAACTTCGTTATAAATTATGTAATTAAAATACTAGTTAACACAATTTATGCCTTGTTCTAATCAATTTTTCCTACGCAATATCTGAATAGTTACTTATTCAGGTTGATATTACAAACTTGCGGGCGGTAGAGAAAACTCCAACGCCCGCAATATATTTTTTCATTCGAAGCATTCAAGATATAAGGATTTTGCTCTTCTCTTAAATGACTAAGGCAATGATTTCTTTAAGCTAGAAGTGTTAAGTTCAAGGCAAAAGCACGCCATTTCTTTACGAACAAGTGCACGTTAGTAAATGAGTACTTTTAACGCAGGAATTAACCCTTCTAGCGACAAGAAATTACTTGTCTTTTACTTCTTCGAACTCAGCGTCTACTACATCATCTTCTTGCTTAGGTTGCTCACCCGCTTCAGCACCTTGTTGTGCTTGAGCTTTCTGTTGAGCGATTTCCATTAGCTTTTGTGCTGCTTGCATTAGCTCTTGAGTTTTAGCATCGATAACTTCTTTATCATCACCAGATTTAACTTCTTCTAGTGCTTTGATTGCTGCTTCGATTTTTTCTTTCTCGTCAGCTGGAAGTGCATCGCCTGCTTCTTCGATTTGTTTCTTCGTACCGTGGATCATTTGATCCGCTTGATTACGTGCTGTTACTAGCTCTTCGAACTTTTTGTCCGCGTCTTTGTTAGCTTCAGCTTCTTGTACCATTGCTTCGATTTCTTCAGGAGTTAAGCCACCAGATGCTTTGATAGTGATCTTCTGCTCTTTACCTGTTGTCTTATCTTTTGCTGATACGTTTAGGATACCATCAGCATCTAGATCGAAAGTTACTTCGATTTGTGGCATGCCACGTGGTGCTGCTTGGATACCTTCTAGGTTAAATTGACCTAGAGATTTGTTGTATGTCGCTTGCTTACGCTCACCTTGAAGTACGTGGATTGTTACCGCACTTTGGTTATCTTCAGCCGTTGAGAACGTTTGGTCCGCTTTAGTTGGGATCGTTGTGTTCTTCTCGATTAGTTTAGTCATTACACCACCCATCGTTTCGATACCGAAAGACAGAGGAGTAACATCTAGAAGAAGTACATCTTTAACGTCACCAGCTAGTACGCCACCTTGAACTGCAGCACCCATTGCTACTGCTTCATCAGGGTTTACGTCACGGCGAGCTTCTTTACCGAAGAAATCAGCAACTTTAGCTTGAACCATAGGCATACGTGTTTGGCCACCAACTAGGATTACGTCAGTGATTTCGCTTACTGATAAATCAGCATCAGATAGAGCAACTTTTAGTGGTTCAAGAGTACGAACTACTAGGTCTTCAACTAGAGATTCTAGTTTTGCACGCGTAACTTTAACGTTCATGTGCTTAGGACCTGTTGCATCAGCAGTAACGTAAGGAAGGTTTACGTCAGTTTGTTGAGCTGAAGACAGTTCAATCTTCGCTTTTTCTGCTGCTTCTTTAACACGTTGCATTGCTAGAGGATCAGTTTTAAGGTCGATGCCTTGCTCTTTCTTAAACTCATCTACTAGGAAGTTGATCATACGGTTATCGAAATCTTCACCACCTAGGTGAGTGTCGCCGTTTGTAGCAAGTACTTCGAAAGTTTGCTCGCCATCAACGTTGTCGATTTCAATGATAGAAATATCGAATGTACCACCACCAAGGTCGTATACTGCGATAGTGCGATCGCCGCCTTTCTTATCAAGACCGTAAGCTAGCGCTGCTGCTGTTGGTTCGTTGATGATACGTTTAACATCAAGACCGGCGATACGACCAGCATCTTTCGTTGCTTGACGTTGAGCATCGTTAAAGTAAGCAGGTACAGTTACTACTGCGCCAGTTACTTCTTCGCCTAGGAAATCTTCAGCTGTTTTCTTCATTTTCTTAAGAATTTCAGCAGAAACTTGAGGAGCAGCCATTTTTTGACCTTGCGCTTCAACCCAAGCATCACCGTTATCAGCTTTAACGATTTTGTACGGCATGATTTCGATATCACGTTGAACTTCTTCGTCTTCAAAACGACGGCCGATCAGACGCTTAATCGCAAATAATGTGTTTTGTGGGTTAGTAATCGCTTGACGTTTAGCTGGCTGACCTACAAGAGTTTCGCCATCTGTGTATGCAATTACCGATGCCGTTGTACGTTCACCCTCTGCATTCTCTAAAATACGTGGCGTGTCGCCATCTAAAACAGCAACACAAGAGTTAGTTGTACCTAAGTCAATACCAATGATCTTACCCATCAGGTTCTCTCCAATTATCTATTTAAACTTATCCAAAACAACTTGAATAAGGGTTGGGACTGAATCCCATAATTCATTCTATGACTAATTAATAAGGGCGCTAAATCACAATTCAAGGGAAACAATAAAAAAAATCAATTTTATTTTCACCAGAATAAAAAAACGACATCATCTCTGATGCCGTTTTATTTATCGCAACTATTTAATCGCAGCTATTATTGAGCAACCATAACCATTGCTGGGCGAAGTACTTGCTCATTTAATGAGTAGCCTTTTTGCATCACAATCATTACTGTATTTGACTCATGCTCTGGGCTTGCTTGCATACCAATAGCTTGATGAAGCTCAGGGTTAAATACTTCACCAACAGGGTTAATCATCGTAAGACCAAACTTTTCAACGGTTGAAATAAACGTTTGTAGCGTTAATTCAACGCCTTCAAGCAATGCTTTTGCCGCTTCATTTTCTTTATCGCCATTCTCAAGAGCACGCTCTAAATTATCGATAACAGGAAGTAGCTCACCTGCGAATTTTTTCAACGCATATTTACGCGCTTTATCGATATCGCCTTCAGCACGACGACGTACATTTTGCTCTTCAGCTTTTGCACGTAAAACCGCATCTTGCTGGTCTTTAAGCTGCGCTTGAGTTGCAAGTAATGCCGCTTCTAGTTCCGCAATTTTTGCTTCTTGGTTATCTTCTGAAGATTCATTCCATTCAACATCGCCTTCAGTACCAACCGCTTCAATATGATCTTCAACTACGACTTCTTCGTTTACTTTTTTATCTTCGTTATTCATTACTGCTTCTCCAGAATGCTAATGACTAGCTATAAAGCGATCTTAATATAAACCAAGGCGTCGCTCTATAAGCAAATTAAAACTTTGTCATTATTATGGGGACTAAATAAAGCGATTCAAGCATAATAGTACTAATTGTAACATTTGTTGCCCATTTCATGACGGATGATGGATATGAAAACAGCCTTTAACGTTATCGCAATCATTGGTAAACCAAGAGATCCAAGTGCCGTAAAAACACATTTAGCCCTCTATCACTGGCTTACTGGATTAAACTATCCAGTATTAATAGATGATCGTTTACGTGAGGCGCTACCTGATATCCCTGATGACTGTTTTAATCATCTCTTAAAGCTAGGTGAACTAGCCGATCTCGCCATTGTTATTGGTGGTGACGGCAATATGCTTGGTGCTGCTCGTGTCTTATCTCGTTTTGATATTTCAGTCATTGGAGTTAATAGAGGGAACCTTGGTTTCTTAACTGATCTTGATCCTGATAATTTTAAAGTACCACTAGAAGCCGTATTAAATGGTGAGTTTGTTAAGGAAGAACGTTTTTTATTAGAAGCTGAAGTTCATCGCCATGGGCAAGTAAAAAGCCACAACTCCGCCTTTAATGAGGTGGTTCTTCACCCTGGGCAAGTCGCCCATATGATTGAGTTTGAAGTTTATATTGATGACAGTTTTGCCTTCTCACAACGATCTGATGGGTTGATAATCTCAACACCTACTGGCTCAACTGCATATTCTTTATCTGGTGGTGGACCAATCCTTTCACCTAACCTGAATGCTATTTCGATTGTACCTATGTTTCCACACACCCTTTCAAGTCGACCATTAGTTGTTGAGGGAAAGCGTCATATTAAATTATTTATTTCGCCCGATAATCGCAATGCATTAGAAGTCAGTTGTGATGGACAAGTATCTTTACCTGTTAGTCCTGGTGATGAAGTACATATTTATCAAAGTCCAAGTAAGCTAAAACTTATCCACCCAAAAGATTATAGCTACTATCATGTACTTAGAAATAAGCTTGGTTGGTCAAGTAAACTATTCTAATCTCGCTACATAAATAAAGATAAGCTATTCACAAAAAGTTAATTTAGACTTTACTGTATAAAGAAACAGTATATACTGTTTCTTTATACAGTGTTTTTAGTGTTTGAATTTCACAGAGAATGGCTTATGTTGGCACATATCAAAATTACTCATTTCGCAATTGTAAAATCATTAGAGCTTGATTTAACCAAAGGCATGACCACCATTACTGGTGAGACTGGCGCAGGTAAATCTATTGCAATTGATGCTCTTGGTTTATGTTTAGGTGATCGCGCTGAAGCTTCTATGGTTCGCCAAGGAGAAGAGAAAGCAGAAATCACCGTACTCTTCACATTAGAAAATAACCTTAATGCCAAGCGTTGGTTAGAAGATAATGAACTCTATGATGGTAATGAATGTATTTTACGCCGAGTCATTACTAAAGAAGGCCGTTCTCGCGGCTTTATTAATGGTAGCCCTGTTCCTGCAACACAGCTTAAAACATTAGGTCATTTATTAATTAATATTCATGGCCAACATGCACACCATGAATTAATGAAACCTGAATATCAGTTAAATATGCTTGATCAATACGCAGGGCACGTTTCCCTACTAAATAAAACACGTAGCCGCTATCAAGCATGGCGACAAGCTGATAATTCTTTAAAACAACTCATCAAGAACAGTCTGCAAAATGAAGCACAAAAGCAATTAATCGAATATCAAATAAAAGAACTAAATGAATTAGCTCTAGGCGAAGAAGAGTTTGCACAGTTAGAAGAAGAGCATACACGCCTGTCTAACTCTGGTGATTTAGTTGAGCACTGTCAACAAGCTATTTCTATACTTTATGAAGGTGACGACGTTAATGCATTACAGCAACTTCAACATGCAAATAACCACCTTCAGCAACTGGG
The DNA here is from genome assembly GCA_000953695.1 of Aliivibrio wodanis. Taxonomy (GTDB): domain Bacteria; phylum Pseudomonadota; class Gammaproteobacteria; order Enterobacterales; family Vibrionaceae; genus Aliivibrio; species Aliivibrio wodanis. Next base: position 2,417,878 of record LN554846.1, read on the forward strand.
TCAGCTAGACCCTCAACTGGCTCCTTTATCTGAAATGCTTAATGAAGCGATGATTCAAGTTGAAGAAGCAAATCATGAGCTTAAAAATTATTTAGATTGTATTGATGTTGATCCTGCACAAATAGCCTTTGTTGAAGAACGATTCAGCAAAGTCATGTCGATGGCAAAGAAACACCACGTACTTGCTGATGAATTGTATGAACACCATCAACAACTATTAGCTGAATACGATCGCCTTGATTGTTCAGATGAAAAACGTGAACAACGCGAGCAAGAAGTTGAAGAGCTAAAACAGCACTTCTTAGAAGCCGCCCATAAACTGACTAAGAGTCGCCAGCGTTACGCCAAAGAGCTAAACAATAAAATAACCGAAAGCATGCAAACATTAAGCATGGAAAAAGCGGTATTCGATATTCAGATTGAAAGTGATGGCGTTAATAAAATATCACCACTTGGAATTGATACTCTTTGCTTTAAAGTCTCAACCAACCCAGGCCAACCATTACACCCAATTGCAAAAGTTGCCTCTGGTGGTGAGTTATCTCGTATCTCTTTAGCGATTCAAGTAATTACGGCTCAGAAAGTAGATACACCAAGCCTTATTTTTGATGAAGTAGATGTGGGTATTAGTGGACCAACCGCTGCTGTAGTAGGAAAAATGCTACGCACTCTTGGAGAATCGACTCAAGTATTATGTGTTACGCATTTACCTCAAGTAGCAGGTTGTGGGCATAACCAATTATTTGTTGCTAAGCATACCGACTCAGGAAAAACAGAAACTCAAATGCGAGCATTAAGCACTGAAGAGCGCATTGAAGAGCTAGCCCGTTTATTAGGTGGTACACAAATAACAGACCATACTTTAGCTAATGCAAAAGAGCTACTAAATGCAGCTTAACTCTAATTTGTAGCTCTATAGATAAATTATCGCCAATATCTAACTTAAGATATTGGCTTTTTTATACCCGTAGATCTTTAAAAATCTATACGAGAATGCAACTAGATTCAAAAATTAGGGTCAAAACTCATCAGAACTAGCTTAACCTTTTTACTTATTAGGTCAGCTTGTTTATCATCTATTCATTATTTTAAAGGCTAAGCTGTACGAACTATGCAATTCAAAAAATGGATCATTGCTCTACCCCTTGCTGTAGGGCTTTTGGGTGGTTGCTCGCTATTAGAACCATTGGTATATCGAATCGATATAGCCCAAGGTAACTACGTCGAACAGGAAGCCGTCGATAAACTGCGATTTGGCATGACAAAAAAACAAGTACAGTTTGTTATGGGATCACCAATGCTTGTTGAGTCAGGATACCCAAATACTTGGTATTATATTTATAATTTCACAAAAGGGCATAATGACTCAATTCAAAAGGACTTAGTTGTTCATTTTGACGATAACGGAAACCTTATCAACATTGTTGGTGATTTCCCAATGAGTGATAGCTTCTTCGAAGAGATGTAATTCATAATATTTATCCAAATAAAAACCGGAAATCGTTTAACGATCTCCGGTTTTTTTGGATTGATACTACTTTTTATTTCTTGCCGCTTCTTTCTTAGCTTGTTCAGCTCTTTTCCGGCGGATCTCTTTTGGATCAGCCAATAATGGACGATAAATTTCAATACGGTCTTTATCTCTAATCGTCGCATCTAATTTTAGATTACGGCTAAATACCCCTATTTTATTTACCTTTAAATCAATATCTGGATATCGTTCTAACACGCCTGATTGTCTAATGATCTCTTCTGCAGTTTGCTCTGCTTTAACTGCAAGCTTAAAAACAATCTGCTCTGTCGGTAAGGCATATACCACTTCAACGTGGATCATCTCATTAATCGTTAACATAAACCTGTTTCGCTCTTTTAGTGAATGAATTCACCATATTATTAGTAAGCTCTTGAAATACTTTACCAAATGCCATAGCAACTAACGCATTCGTAAATTCAAACTCTAATTTTAATTCTACTTTACACGCAGTTTCATCTAGTTCCATAAAATGCCAGCCGCCAGTTAACGATTTAAAAGGCCCATCCACTAAATTCATACCAATAATTTTAGAATCAACCAAATTATTTTTGGTCGTAAATGTTTTTTTTATGCCTGCTTTAGCTACATCCACAGACGCAATCATCGCCCCATCGCTCTGTTCAATAATCTTAGAACCTGAGCACCCTGGTAAAAACTGAGGGTATGATGCAACATCATTGACTAAATCGTACATCTGCTTTGCGCTAAACGGCACTAATGCAGATCGGCTAACCTGAGGCATAAATTATCCTTTACATTATAGAGGTAGGCATCATACCATCTTGATGTTAAGAGCCAAACTACTTCCCCTACTCTCAACTAATAACGTATAATGTGGGCATTATGGCAAAGAAAAAATCTAAAGATAAAGCGGGCAGTAATACCATTGCTATGAACAAGCAAGCTCGCCACGAATATTTCATTGAAGATGAAATCGAAGCTGGGGTTGAACTCCAAGGCTGGGAAGTTAAATCTCTTCGTTCTGGTAAAGTGAATATCGCGGAAAGCTACGTTTATGTTCGCGATGGTGAAATTTTTATTAGTGGTATGAATATTACCCCACTACAAGCAGCGTCTACTCATGTTATTGCGAATCCAACACGTATTCGTAAATTACTGATGAGCCGTAAAGAAATTGATAACCTTATTGGCCGTGTAAACCGTGAAGGTATGACACTAGTAGCAACAACAATGTATTGGGTTCGCTCTTGGGCAAAGATCAAAGTTGGCGTAGCTAAAGGTAAAAAACTGCACGATAAACGTACAGATTCAAAAGAAAAAGACTGGAACCGAGATAAAGCACGAATTATGAAGAGTAGTTTGCGTTAATTTCAACCAGTTAGACTGATACTAGCTAGACAGACGCTGTTTTTCTGTTAATATCATCTGGTAACAACTTTGGGGCTGATTCAGGATTCGACGGGAATTTTGAAACCCGAGGAGCATGTCGTGGGGCGGTTGGCCACGTAAAAAGCCGCAAAAAAATAGTCGCAAACGACGAAAACTACGCACTAGCAGCTTAATAACCTGCTCAGAGCTCTCCTGCCCTAGCTTCCGTTTGTAAGACGGGGAATAACAGGGGATCAAACCCAAACGAACTAGAATGGATTCTCCCACCTGAGAGATGAAGTTCGAATTATAATTCAGGTTAGCCATAAGATAGCGTGTCGGTTCGCAGTTTTACGGTGAAATTAAAGATCGACTAAACATGTAGCGCCAACGGTGAACGATTTTCGGACGGGGGTTCAAATCCCCCCAGCTCCACCAAATACACATTTAAAGACGTCCTAGGGCGTCTTTTTTTGTATCCGAACAACTTAAAATCAATAACTTAGCGTCTTTTAAGGTCTTTTAGTGTCCTACTGCTTCTTTGATTTTTAGGTACACTACAAGGTACACTGGTTTTATTACGTTAACTTGGTGTACCCATTATGGCAAAAATCATAACTCCCCTTACAGACAAAGAAATCAAAGCATCAAAACCAAGCGATAAAGAGTAACGTAATACTTTTTTTGAACTTGTTTGATGGCGATGGACTGCGTTTAAGAATTAAACCTAATGGTTCTAAGCTGTGGTTACTGAATTATACTCACCCTATTAAAAAGAAACGCTCCAATCTAAGCTTGGGAAAGTATCCTGACTTATCTCTAGCAAATGCTCGTAAAAATGCATTAGAGGCTAAAGAGTTAATTGCCCAAGGCATTGACCCTCAAGAAAATAAAAAACGCCAACAGCTAGAACATAAATCAATTCATGAACACACTTTCCTTAATGTCTCTACAAAATGGTTTGAAATTAAAAAAGATTCCATAACACCTGATTATGCTGTCGATATCTGGCGTTCTTTGGAATTACATATATTCCCAAGCTTATCCACCACACCAATCAAAGAAATCACTGCACCACTTATCATTGATCTATTAAAACCAATAGAGGCAAAAGGAAGTTTAGAAACCGTTAAACGATTATCACAACGTTTAAATGAAGTGATGAACTTCGCTACCAACTGCGGGTTAATTCAAGCAAACCCATTAACAGGTATTAAAGCCGCTTTCAAAAAGCCTAAAAAAGAGAATATGGCAGCTCTTTCACCAGCTGAGTTACCAGAGCTAATGAGTGCGATAGCAAATGCCAGTATTAAGCGCACAACTCGATGCTTAATTGAATGGCAGCTACATACAATGACGCGCCCTAGCGAAGCCTCTGGCACTAAATGGGAAGAAATAGATTTGGACGCTAAAGTCTGGACGATTCCTGCTGAACGAATGAAAAAACGAAGAGAGCACCGTATTCCACTAACAGAACAAATGCTTGAGCTACTAGAGGTAATTAAACCTATCAGTGGGCATAGAGAATTTGTTTTTCCATCAGATAGAGATCCGAAAAAGCCATGTAATAGCCAAACAGCGAATATGGCACTCAAACGTATGGGATTTGCTGGACGTCTGGTTAGTCACGGATTACGTTCATTAGCTAGTACAACTTTGAACGAGCAAGGATTTGAAGCTGACTTAATTGAAGCGGCCTTAGCTCACGTTGATGATAACCAAGTACGTAGTGCTTATAACCGAACCGATTATTTAGAGCGAAGAATACCAATGATGATGTGGTGGAGTGGTCATATTGAAGAAGCAAGTAAAGGAAAGCTATCAATTACAGCTACTTTGGCTTTAAAAGCTGCAATTTAACTTCAGGAACCACCAGCAATGCTGGTGGTTATTTGGATAGCTAACCAATCAATACCTAGTCAACGACTGTATCCGTCACAAACTCGTCATAGATAGCTTGAGGTACCTGGTTATGCAAAGCGAGTTGGAAGTTAATTGGTTTCTTCCCTTCGTAGCTAATCACATCAGCTTTACCGATATAAACATACGGCTCTGTTACACCGTCCAGAGCCTTAAACTTTCTCACAAACAAGTGAAGCCTAAAGTCATGTTTTTTATGATTAATTATACCGTCACCTTGCTTACTTGTTGGTGAACAACCAGCCGGGCTATCCCATTGGAATTGGCTAGAGCTTATAAACTTATCATTGTATTCAATCGCACCCTCTTCCTTATGTAAGTCAATAAAAAAGAAGAAGTCTTGCCCTTCACGCAAAACCCCAGTACCACGATAAGAACTATGTGTTTTACGTGCATTAGCAACTAACGCAATGTCTCTCATATTGTATTGCTGATACAGTTTTAAGCTTGGTAGCCCATAGTCATCAGAATCGAAGTTATTTGCATAGCACTCTAGGCCATATTCAAGAGTTGTCAGCAACCAATGCTGTGATAATGGTATAGCTGCTAATTGAGAAAACTCATTAGAACGTTCTAGTACCAAGCCGTTATTGCCCTCTACTAACTGAGCAAAATGGGGCCAGTTTTTCTTTTCACGTGAATCAAAAAAGTTACAATTAATATACTCGAAGGCATGTCTTAATGTTTCAGTATCCACATGGTTTAAGTAACGCTCTATTTCGTATCTAGCCTGCTCGAAAGTAATAGCATCATTTTCTACTAGGTAACTCATGATGATGAACTCATGCGGTCTTTTTATAGGTAAGCAGCCATCTAAATATCGCTGGTACTTATCGTGCTCATCATTAGTAATAAGGGGCATTATCGAAGGTTCATTTTTTTCCACTTTCGATAAGAAATTGAGGTATGAACGTTCTTTTTTAATGTAGCGGATTGGGTCCGGGGCACCATCGACTACATAGAAATCCATCAAATTAGGAATACGGTTACCCAAATCAAGCTTAAAGTTAAGGTATTCTTCTTTTAAGTATTTCATTGAATTGAAGTTTTCATCTTCAATTTGGCGCAATATTTGCTCTTTACTAATTGGATCTAACTGTATATGAGTACAACCAGGGATAGATGAGAAATCCTTTTTCACTGCTACTTTTAGGCTATCTTTGTCATAGAAACGGCTACCACATAATGCAATGGCCATTAAGAACGCTTTGTTATGGTTACCAATGAAATCCAATACCGTTAAGAAGGTCTTACTTTCATGTTTACGTAATCCGCGCCCTAACTGCTGAATAAATACGATCGGTGAAGATGTAGGGCGAAGCATCAACACAAGGTTAATCGCCGGGATATCTACGCCTTCGTTAAACAGGTCTACCGTAAAGATAATTTGTAATGGATCGCTATCGCTAGACAATCGCACAATTGCTCGCTGACGCTCATCACGAGAGGTTTCGCTATTGAGATAACACGCATTAATGCCAACCTTGTTAAACTCTTCGGCCATGTAACGAGCATGCTCTACATTCACACAAAAACCGACTGCTTTGCAGGTGTCCCCATCGTAGCCATAAAACTCCATATTACTGACAATATGATCTACACGGCGGTTTGTTTGTAATAACTTCGCTAACGCATCAATATCGTTAAGATTTACACCTTGATAATCAACACTACCAACCTCTGTTATGCCGAAATAATGGAACGGCGCAACTAAGTCAGCATCTAGTGCATCACGTAAGCGAATTTCAACCGCAATGTTGTTATCAAAATTTTCATAAATAGACTGAGCATCACCTCGTTCTGGTGTCGCTGTCATGCCTAATAGAAACTTAGGTTTAAAATGCGCTAAAGCTTTTTGGTAAGTATTACTGCTAACATGGTGCGCTTCATCAATAACAATGTATTCAAAATGTTCTTGCTCAAAACGATCCAAGTTATTCAATAATGATAAGTTAGTAGCAAAGAGATAGTCACAATCCCAATTTTTTTGATTACCACTCAAAATACCAAATTTAGTCGGTTCTACACCCATAACGCGGGCGAACGACTTTCTCGCATCCAGAAGAATTTCTTCACGGTGTACTACAAATAGCATCCTTTTCGGCGCCATTTCACGAACATCAAAAGCGGCCATATAGGTTTTGCCGCTACCGGTGGCTGCTATCGCCAATGCTTTCGTTTCACCGTGGCCACGTAGTCTATTGAGGTTATGCAGAGCTTCAGCTTGCATTGTATTCGGTTCTATTTTGGTACCACCTAAAACAAATTGCTTAGAAGTTCCTTTAGGTTGAGCCAACTCTTTTAAAAATGAGCGGTACTGTTCGAGTACTTCATCTGTCACCTGAATAGAACTAGACCAAATACTATTAAACTCATCTACAGCTGAAGTAACAAAGGTATCATCAGCACTAGCTACAGTAGAAATATTCCATTCAACATTGCTCTTTAAAGCACTTTGAGTAATGTTTGACGAGCCTACAATAACCTTGGTCTCGCCCTCATATTCGAAAATATACCCTTTCGGATGAAAGCCTAAGTTTGGTTTTGCAATAAACAACTTAAGCTCAATATTGCTAAAAGTACGGAGCTTATCTAATGCTTTAGGATCTGTGAAGTTTAGATATGTAGAGGTAATAACCTTACCAGTTATCCCTTTTTCATCGGCTTCTTTGAGGATATCAAGCAATATCTGTAGACCACTATAGGAAACGAAAGCCACATTGATATAAAACTGCTTACAACCATGAAACGAACGACGCAACTCATTATAAAAATTATCGTATTCATTATTTAGAACCAGATTGTTTTGATGATTACCAACACTTGTTACAGACACAGCACTATCCACAATAGAATCCTTTTATAATTTTACTTAGTCATTAACTTTTCAACAAACGGGATATCAGCGGCCGCCCAATCTAGTTGCGGTAACTCATCCAAGGGTAGCCATTTAGCATCAATGTGTTCGGTAAGCACGATATCGCGGTTTTCTACTGGACAAATATACGCGTGCATCGTGATATGGAAATCTGGGTAGGTGTGTTCAACTGTCATGAAGTAATCAGCGGTGGGGATATCGAGATGCAACTCTTCTTGCAATTCGCGCATAATAGCTTGCTCACCAGTTTCACCTACTTCTACCTTTCCGCCCGGGAACTCAAATTTATGGTGAATGTAGTCAAATTTCGCTGGGCCGCGCTGAACACATAAGGTTTTTCCATCATGTTGAATGATGGCTGCTACTACTTCAATGCTTTTCATTTACAATCTGCTTTTTTAATGAGCCTAAAGATTACATTTTAAAGGATTATTAATGATAAATCAGTGGTAACAACCAGCAGAAAGGAACAAGCAAGATCACACAAGCAAGAAAACACTTTCAACACACCTTTGGACAAAACCTACTTAGCTCGTATGACCTAATGCAATCAGTTGATATAAGAAAAAGTATCTGAAATCTTAAACGTTTGTTAGCACAAACGTGGTGGCAATATTTTACGACTATATGATAAATCTTTATCGAATGGAGCATATGTTTCTATCGTATACAATTTTGTAGCTTGTTCAATGAACAACCCTTTAATCTGCATTCCCGGGCAATTTTTTCCCACCCAAATCCCAGTTCCAACTAAATTTATTCCTTTACCTCCATGCATCGTAACTTCAGTTAATATAGGATTGTTTATTTTGTGGTTATCAATAAAAATAGCTGCTTCAGGTGAGTAACATATTAACTGGTCCAATCCGATATAGTATTCTACATCAGGTAGAATTCTTCCGAGACGAAATTTAGACTCATCACAATATAAATGACAGTCTTCAATACGAAGGTCTAGGGTAATTACCTCAATTTCTTTAGGTGGATTAAGCCTCAACTTTAATGCTACTTTTTTAGCGGATGTTTTAATTGTCAGTTCACGCCCTTTGAATTCAATGTCCCACGCATCATTGCACCCTTGCCACTCATTATTTTCAATTGAAAACAACACTGAACCGTCGTCTTTAGTAAAGGTCCCCGTAAGAGAAGGAAAACCGGAACCGTCCTCAGGAGGTTCAATCGAAAGTATTACCTTGTCCCCAAACCGTATTAACTCTTTTGCCCCCTCAAACCTACAGTTACCAATTTTTATTACGATATGGTTACTAGCTAAGTCAAATGATTCCCATGGGTTTTTAGCTTCTAGGCTATTTTGAATGTTTTTATAATGCCTAAAGACTGTGTCTTTTGAGAGAACACCTTTAGTCACTTTATTGTGGCACTGACCACAAAGTAGACACATTTTATCAGCATCATGTGTTAGTGCATCAGAGAACTCTGGTTCAATATGTTCATATTCATAAATGCCACAACGACAAATTACACAACCAAACTTAGAATTCTTTCTGATCTTACGCTTCACTGAAACAGGTATATTGCGTGCTAATCCAAAGCGATTTTTCAAATTAACCTCTTTCTAAAATTAAGATTGTGCTAACGCTAACTAGACGACTTTAATTATCACACAATGCCATTTTTAACTAACCAAATCAATGCGTTGTTAGTAGCGAAAGAAAGTTAGGTAGCTATAATTACTGAGTAAGAGGAATTCGCATAACTTAGTAATTCGAATTCACATTAACCATAAGTGCCTGGATCTTTACTCTAAGTAGTTTTGGGATATTTCAGGTGAGAGCCCGCTTTAACGTCACCGACATAGCGGTGGTCGGTTTGCATGAAGCTTACATGGTTATATGGTTATATGGTCCACTATGTGCAGTATATTATGAACAACACGGAAAACTCGTGAAGTGTTTCCGGCCTACTATGCATTACTCCTTAAAACTTTCATATATATAAAGCAATGGGGGTAAGCAATACCTACTCATTTTATGGTCATGTATAATCTTACTCAAACAAAAATACCAAGAAGTGAGGAACTATGACTTCAGCTAATGAAATGGAATATGAAACTTTAACTTTCTCCCAAATTCTAACTTATATACAAGCTGTAAAATTAATCTTGGGCAAACGTTGGCTTCATAAAAAAGTTAATCAAGAAAAAGAAAAGCGAACCCGCGACAAAGAAGATAGCAATAATAATAAATTTAACTATTTATATAGGACGCCTCCTCATCAAATTGTTCTTTGGGAGTTTGAGTTTGAAGGGTGGAAAACTTCATGCGTTAAATCTAAACGACTTGTGATGACGCCAGAAATGATGAGATACATCCACTTTGGTTATACGTTACTCCTTGCGGAGAATGCTATAGGATTTAAGAAGGTCATCGACCGATTGAAACGTGTAGAACACTTCGAAGCGACCTCATTTGAAGTTGAAGTTGCCGCAGGATACATAAACAAAGGGTACAAGGTTACCTTTATCGAAGAGGGTCCTAAAAAAACACCAGACTTTGAAGTTATAGCCTCTAATGGTGAAAAATTTTGGGTGGAGTGTAAATATAAAAACGTCCAAACAGATAAAGAAAAACGAATTTCTTCTGTGTGGAAAGACCTAGAGCGCAACTTATTAACAAAACTTACCCGGTGCGAGAGAAATGTAGCTGTTATCATAAAGTTAACATCTACCCCCTCAAGAAAAGAACTTGAAGCCTTGACAGATTTCATACTCAAGTATGTTGAGGATGATAATTTGCCGATCACATTCGGCAAAAAGATTACATCCATACCATCACCAGACGGCAAACATCAGGTTGTTATCCAAAAACTGACTGAGCCCGGAAAAGCAATCGAGTTTTCTTCCATTAATATTAGGTGCTCTGAGGACTTTGATAGATACACACTCACATGTGAAAGTAGCAATGTTAGGGGCCAGCAGCTAATCCACAACCCTATTATATTAGGTTTGATAATTGAAGAGAGTTTTGACAATGTAAAAAGTGTAGTGAATAGCTTTAAATCTGCTGTAAAGCAACTTCCAGAAAGCGGACCAAGTGTAATAATGATTAGGATAGATGATAAAGGGTGGACATCTTGTATGGAAGATTCATTCAATAAGGCAAAGAGTCTGTTGCAAAATGAACTATCTGAAAACATTAACAGACGAGTTAATGCAGTATTTATAAAGACTTGTAGGTCAATTCATTCTATTGAGACATCAGAATATAAATCATTTGATGTTTGTGTAGAGCATCCTTCCCCAAGAACTGAAATCACAATCAATTAAATCATCCTAACCAAAAAGTTAAGGTTTCATATATAGAGATTCAATGTATGAAACCTTTCGTTTACCTCTTGTATTAGGTCTTATAATGGATGTCATCTTCCACCTAAACCAGTTTTGGGGCACATATGAGTTATGAAGATCCCACCGTCACAACTCTAGACAGATCCAACTTATAGCAACCTATCAAAATTAATTACAATTTTTTGGAGAACCAATCAGATCAGCTCCTGACTTATTCCAATGCCTTTTTACTGTGGCTATTCCCAAGCCTAATACTTCAGCCGTTTTAGATTGAGATAAACCTTCTGCTTTCTTTACTTGTACCGAAAGAGTAGTACCATGGGCTTCTGGCCTACCAAGTTTTTTACCTTGAATCTTAGCTCGCTCAATCCCCTCTTTCGTACGTTCCCGAATTCTGTTTCGCTCGAATTCTGCAAAGGCCGAGAACATTTGAAGCATCAGTTTACCTTCCGCACTAGACAGGTCAGCTACTGGTAAATCTAAGCAAACAACTTTTATGCCTTTGTCAGTAAGCCGATTGATGGTGTTTTGGACATCAATATTATCTCGCCCTAGACGGTCTAGTTTCAAGACCACCAGCATATCGCCGCTTTCCATCTGGTGATTGATTAACATCTTAAATTTTTCTCGCTTCATAGCTTCAACTGAACCAGACACGGTTTCGCTAATGACACGTGAATCACCCACCTCATATCCCTTTTGGCGGATAGCAATAATTTGGTTTTCTGTCGTCTGCTCAGTTGTAGAAACACGGCAATAGGAAAAAATACGCATTGGTCACTCAGTGCTTAAGATTGGTATCAAATATAGGGGTATCATATATCTTTGGTATCATAAAAGATATACTATACTTTGTTGATACCATTATTTAATATGGATAGCTGGTATCAATATACGAATGTTTTTTGATACCAGCTTAGTTAGATTAATTTGATAGGTATTACTTGTTTCCCATCATTTGTTGAAACTGTATAAACTGCTTAAATTGCTCCTCCATATCTGATGGGGTATTTTCAGCTGGTTTTGCTAGTTTTCGTAATAGCTCTGCTTGTTTATAATCAGGAACATCACCATAACTGTAAAAGCTGGTCAGTACACTTTCATGCCCTAAGTTTTGACTCCATGCTTTAAACTCCTCAGGTGTTCGACAAAGCCTTTCACCTAATCTCACTAAGGTATTCCGAAAGCTATGAGGATTAAAATATGGCAAACAAGAATCCTCAAAAGCTTGAGCAAAAACTTTACGGATTGGGTTTGCATTACTCCAATGCTCTTTAAGTAAACCAACAGCTTCAAATTGCTGATTTTTGTTGTGTGCCAATTTAGTCTTAGGAAATAAAGGATCATTTTGCTTGTACCCAAGCTCATTAGTTAAATAATCAATCCATTCATTCAAGACCTTTAATGGCAATTCACCTACAGGGAAGAAATACGAAATGAATGTTTTACTAAATTTTGTATTTACGTCCCTAGCATCTTGATAAAAACTTTGCTCAGCAAGATCAATATGCTTTATCTTCGCTGATGCTACAGCACCATCTCTTGCGCCAGTCAAAATAATAAAAGCCACCAGTGCCCTATTTCGCATTTCAATCGGATTAGAGCAAGGCATCTCCTCCAAGACTTTCATTATTTGTTCCAGTGTCGCTACATTTCTTTTTCTTTTAGCATTAGCTATACGAGTGTCTTTTTCAGACAAATTGAAATACTCAATATCACTGTAGTTAATTTTTGCTCTATAGCCTTTCTGGGTGACTAAATATTGAAAGAATGATTTCAAATGACGAGTAGCAGTAAGTACCGTAGCTTTACTTAACTTCTCGCCTGTATGAATAGACTTTTTCTCTAGAAAGTGCTTCTTAAATCCAATCGCATGCTTGGCTCTAAATTTCTTAAAATCGATATAAGCTGTATATTCTTCAAAACGATTGACTGACTTAAGAACCCCATCAATAGTCGAGTCATCTAGGCGTTTAGCTTCTTTTAGGTACTTCGTAAATTCATAAATAATTCGTGCATTATTTGTACTATTATTCTTCATTATCAAATACCCCCTCGAAAGGACAATTTAAGAGGTTTTGTCCTCTTAGGATTATGTGTTTTTTAGCTATCGGTAATTTCCCATTGAGGTTGAGCCAGATATCGTTCACATTACGCCAAGATACATACTTATTTAACCGACATTCACACTCTTCACATTCACCAATCATCTGAGCCATCCCTGCTGGTTTCGCAATAAATTTAACTGATTCGATACTTGGCTTCATTGCTTGCTTACATCTAAAACAGCACATTTCATACTCTTCACAATCATATTTAATGGCCTTACGTTTCTGTTTTAAGTAAACCTTCAAATCTGCACCATTAATTAAAAGTGGGCGTTTTTCATCAACAATAGGTAAACCAACCTTGAGCCAATTACGAATTGTTTTAGGGTGAAGACCTAAAGTTTCACTCGCATCAATTACGGTATAATTACGATGGATTTTTATACGATTGGAGTTATTGCGGCTACTCATAATTAGCCGCCTTAGATGCTGCAATGCGTTCATCAAGCCACTGCTCAACATCAGTTTCGACCCACCCAATAGCACGCTCACCTAGTGAGATGGACTGCGGGAAATCGCCCTTGGACATACGCAAGTAAATGCTACTACGTGATAAACCTGTTTTCTCTTTAACTTCTGGTAGTCGAATAATTCTGTTGGACATAAAAAAACCTCTTAGCCCGTTATCGGATGAGCTAAGAGGTTATTGGTAAGGAGGGCTTCAAAAGCGCAATTGCGTAAAGCAGATTCTCAATTGCGTTTTTAAGTTTCGATTAGTCAACCAAGCTGTATCAAGCTGTTATATCGCTAACTTGATTGAGAATCTTACGAATTGTGTTCTCAGATATTGGCCTTCCTGCTTTCTCAGTCATCAGTTTGAGGGAAGGCGCAAGCCCCTTTCTAGACGAGTCTATCTGCTGCTCTTTTAGCAATGCATCAATGAAGGTAAGTAGGGTATTTCGCTCTGTGGTGGTCAGCGCTTTTTCTGCTGGTGGTGTTGGTTCAGGCTCATCTTGTAGTGAACGGACAAAGCGTGTAAGTTCGCTTGTTCTGATGACATATTGGCAGCTATGATCAGCGAGACAACAAGAGTCTTCGTAATTTCCTATGCCATCAACTTGGTTCCTCATGAGACTGAAGAGAAGCGATATATTATCAACTTCATCATCAGTCAAATCGTCATACAAATTATCATTATCACGTGCGAGGAAATCATCAACGGAAATACCTTTGGGCTCCAAAATGAATTCTAATCCACTTTGAATATCTGTTAAGGTTTCTTCAGTTTTATCAAAAGACTCTTTTTGAAGCCTGCAAACCATATCCCCCTGCTTTAAATAAAGACCCGGAGCATCCGCAACAACAGGATCAGGTCCATTTACTTCATTTTGATATAGCCGCTCAATTTCGAGAGCTTCCATACCTATCATGACTAAATCCCATACACCATCGACAACATGAACTTTTCCATCAATCAAAAACCACTTATTAATGTCTATCGGAATAGCATCATCATCTATGCAAACGGAATAAGGCTCGTCTAACGCTTCACCTGTCACTAAATCGGTTTGCAACTGGACCAAATCACCATCCTGGCCAGAAACAATTTGCCCCTTTATTGCAACGGCTTGATTTATAAGCCGCACAGAAAGTGTCAAGTGCTTATCCATTGCCAATCTATAGATGTCAGATAAAGATACGGGCTCTTCTAATGAGTCAGACAAGTACCTTATCGCCTCATCAAGCGTGAAAAAACTTTTTAATTTAAATAACTTACTCATTTTCTATTTGTTTCTATCCTTTTATCCACCAGCAACAAAGAGTGAACTGTTACGGCGGCTTGGCTCATCGAGAACTGCGACTAAGAAAGTAGCTTGAAGTAGCAGTAGACCATCAATATTGGTCGTATGAAGGTAACGTAGTGAAGAAGAAAATACGATGAATTTCAAGAAAATCGCTAGTAATCAAAATAAATGGGTACACCACAGGGTACATCAAGAATAATCAAACCAAGTAAACTACAATAATTTCAGTTAATTAAAACACAAGATCAACTTACCCCAGCCCACCAAACGTTTGGAAAGGCTTGATTCCCTTAGGGTTTCAAGCCTTTTTCTTTATATGAGGCTTGGTTTCCACGTTTTGCTATACAAAGTGATACACATGACCAACTCCACCTATGTTACACAACGTAAAAATACCTATTACTTCGTAAGCGCTTAACTAACCACACATATCAATATTAAGCATGCTTTGCCATAGTATCTTTTTAATCGGAGGTATTATGAATCAACAAAGTAAGCGCGACCATTGGGCTAATATTTTAGATCAACAGAAAGAGAGTAACCTATCTATCAAGCAATTTTGTATTGATAATGAAATAAGCTACCAAACCCTTTATTACTGGTCAAAGAAGCTCAGCGAGTTAGAAGTCACAACAAAAATTCACCCCATTATCGTGACAGAGCCAACACAAGAGCCGTCAAATATTGTGGTGCTGACATGTAATAATGGCCTTCGTGCCGAGTTACCAGCAAACCTTAATTCCAAACAAATAAAACATTGGGTTGATGCATTGCAATGATACAGTCAGGAAAGGTTTACCTCGTCGTTGGCGTCACCGACATGAGAAAATCCATTGATGGCTTATCACTCATTGTCGCCGAAACGCTGGAAATGGACCCATTCAGTGAAGCCTGGTTTATTTTTTGTAACCGCAATCGAGATAAACTCAAGATCTTGTTTTGGGATACCAATGGTTTTTGGCTTTATTATCGTCGCTTAGAAAAAGGGACGTTCAAATGGCCAACTCCCAATATTGATGGTGCGCTCCACATTAGCAGACAACAACTCAACTGGCTTTTATCTGGACTGACTTTAGATCATGCTAAAGCTCATAAGCCGTTATTTAACCTAGAAGTGTGATCGCTGATAATGATCATCAAATTGGACTTGAACGATCCTTTTTCGATGTCACACTTAGGGTAATTAAACAACCTTGAGCTAAAGCATGACCGATCTTCCTAATGATATTGAGCAACTAAAAGCGATGCTACTTGAGCTTCATAATCAAAATGAAGCCAAAGAGAAGCTGCTTGTTGCCAAGCAAGAAGAAGTCGCTGAATTAAAAACTCAAGTTGCACTCTTGGTTGAGCAATTAAACCTAAATAAATCCAAGCGCTTCTCATCGCAAAGTGAAAAAGTACCAAAAGGTACTTTCAATGAAGCTGAGCAGCAAAACTCGCTCCCTAAATCGAATGATGAGAAGAAAAAAACAGGTCGCAAGCCTCTACCAAAAGAGCTTGAGCGTGAGATACACAAGCATGAACTCAATGCACCTTATTGTGAATGTTGTGATGAACCATTGCATGAATGTGGCGTTGAAACCTCAGAAGAGCTTAAAATTATTCCTCAAAAGGTCACTGTCATTCGCCACGAACGCACTAAATACGCTTGTCGCCAATGTGAAAAAACGCAAACCCAATCCAAAATTATCACCGCACCAAAGCCCGCTAGTATGATCCCCAAAAGCATGGGAAGCGCAGGAGCTTTCGCGGCGGTAGTCACAGCAAAATACGTAGATGCACTGCCACTGTATCGCCAAGTAGATATCCTAAATCGGTCTGATATTGATATAAGCCGAGCGACGCTTGCTAATTGGTGTGTTCAGTTGGGTAATAAAGTGAAACCAGTCATTGATGAGATGAAATCAAGGCTGCTTAATGAAAAGCTTATCTGCGCAGATGAAACCACAGTACAAGTGCTACGCGAAGAAGATAGAAAAGCGCAAACCAAATCTTATATGTGGGTTTACCGTAGTGGTGAGTTCATTAAAACCCCTGTTGTTATCTATGATTATCACCCAAGCCGTGCAGCAACGTGTGCAAAAGACTTTTTAGGTGATTACTCAGGGTACTTACTCTCTGATGGCTACAGCGTATACGACACATTAGATGCAGTGACACAAGCAGCATGTATGGCGCATGCTCGTAGAAAGTTCACCGATGCACAAAAAGCGTCACCCTCTAAAAAAGCGGGAAAACCTGAAAAAGCCCTCAACTTCATCGCCAAACTTTACGGCGTAGAAAGAAAGGCAAAGGGATTATCCGCAAATGAACGGCAGAAGATAAGAAAACAGGAAGCTGAGCCAATATTGAGTGAATTTAAAGCGTGGCTTGATGTTCAAAATGTCTTACCCAAAGGGGCATTAGGTAAAGCTATCGCCTACACTCAAAAGCAATGGCCTAAATTACTCACCTATCTTGAGGATGGTGATATCAGCATCGATAATAATGTCACAGAAAGAGACATTAGGCCGTTTACCACAGGTAGAAAAAACTGGATGTTCTCAACGTCTGTTGATGGAGCGAAGGCCAGTGCTAACTTGTATAGCTTGGTAATGACGTGCCGCGCCAATGACATTAACCCGTATTATTACTTCCAGTATCTATTTACGGAATTACCTAAACGTGATCCAGTTGATGATATGTCGGATCTTATGCCGTGGCTCGTTGAAATGAGTGATGCAGAGTAAAGCATCACTAGTTCATTGAGCGCTTACAAACGTGATCCAGTTGATGATATGTCGGATCTTATGCCGTGGCTCGTTGAAATGAGTGATGCAGAGTAAAGCATCACTAGTTCATTGAGCGCTTACATTACTTCCGCCATTTTAATTACATATACTTCCTAGCTTATCCACCAATCCAATAAAAAAACAAATATGTCTCGCACTTTCACCAACATAGTCATATATCAAAAACAGAAATAAGAAAACAAAGCTACTATTGAGAGCATCATATTTTATATATAGCCACTATTGTAAAATCGAGTATAAGGTTACCTGTTACATTAATACTAATCTAACCCATTAGATGACCTATTTGCTACGCAAAAAAATTGGGCTAATACTTAACGCTTATTGACTGCCGTTCTCCTAGATACAATTTATTTAAATACCAAATAACTTAGGTGTAATTAAAAGCAGTATTGAAGTTACAGATAATTTTTTAAATCTGTTTATGCAGAATAGACGATTTCAGAAAGTGAACCATACAAAGACTCTCACGATAGATACTTACTCATTGAGTTCCCTCAAGGGCAGGTTGAAATCATGCTCTCTAATGGTTTCGATCATATCTGGATAAGTAAAACCTAAATAACCTATGTAATACAAGAACGGTAGCTCGCATATAAGCTGTTCGCACTGCCTGTCTCAACCTCAAGGGAGCCAAAACATGAACAATGAGTTACCTACTTCTCAAGATCGGTTTGTTGTCTTTCAAAATAGTGATGGCCGCTCACAAGTCGAATGCCGCTTTGAATCAGAATCACTTTGGCTTAATCAATCTGATATTTGTCGATTATATGGAAAGGCAAAAGCTACAATTAGCGAGCATCTCTCTAATATTTTTTTAGAGGGTGAATTGACAGAAAATTCAGTTGTTCGGTTATTCCGAACAACTGCTGATGATGGTAAATCCTACAACATTAAACATTATAACCTAGATGCCATTTTAGTAGTCGGCTATCGTGTTCGATCTAAACAAGGCACACAGTTTCGCCAATGGGCAACAAACACTCTCAAGACCTATTTAACCAAAGGTTTTGTAATGGATGACGAGCGTCTGAAACAGCCTGTATTTTGATGAACTCTTGAATCGAATTCGTGATATTCGTTCTTCAGAAAAACTATTTTGGCGCAAGGTGTGTGATATTGTAGCCTTAATTTTTTGCTCAGGTTCAAAACAAAATGCATTGGGCCGCTCATGGACACACTGCAGCTGAAGTTGTTTATGATCGCATTAATGCAGATAAGCCTAATTTAGGGTTAACCAATTTTTCAGGCAAAGAATCAGGAAAGCCCCCTACCCGTAAAGACGTTGTGGTTGGTAAGAATTACCTTTCTGAATCAGAGTTAGATACGTTAAATCGCCTTGTAACGTCTTACCTTGAATTTGCTGAACTACAAGCTAGACAAGGCAAGCTGATGAAAATGGTAGATTGGGCAAAAAAACTAAATGACTTTCTTGCATTAAGCGACTTCGACATTCTAATCAACGCTGGAAAAATTTCTACGGAACAAGCCAAGAAAAAAGCCCAACAAGAGTATAATAAATATCGCCATGTTATTGATATGAAACCAACACAAGTTGATAACGATTTGGCTGATGCTATTCAACGTTTAGAAAATAGATAGATTTACTCATCTACCCTTTGAGCAATGGCAGACATTAAAACAGCGCATTCAAAAATCAGGTTTAACGATTATTGTACTTGATCAACCAATGACGTATCAAAGCTTACAGATTAAAATTGATGCCACCACTAGTGTAATTCAACAAGCCTTCATACTTGATTTAGGCGCAGCAATGGCGCGTGAACACTACGAGACTCGAAGGTATAGACAGAAGCAAGGGATAGAGAAAGCGAAAGCTAACGGGGCTTATAAGGGGCAAAAAGTCGACACGGTGTTATATGAGAACATCAAAACGATGTTAACTGGTGGAATGAATTATACAGCTATTCAAAATGCTCTTGGATGTTCAAGAAGTACAATTGCTAGGGTTAAAATAATTAATAATAAGCAGGCTAATAATGATTGATATTGATAAAGCTATTCATTCTGAGTGGTACAACACTTATAACTGGGAAGAAGGAAAATGCTCACTAGGCCGAAAGGATTATGGGCAATATATATCTGCGTATATAAGAAACCAAAAACAAGGATTAGTCCTTAATCTAAATGGTGAATGGGGGACAGGAAAAACTCATTTTTTGAAGCAATTATACACCAACCTATTAAAGCAACATAATTACCCTGTCATACATATTAATGCTTGGAAATCAGACTTCTCTAACGATCCTCTATTAGTCATTATATCTGAACTATTAGAGCAACTTGAGAGTTTGTTTTTCACTGAAAATGACAATGATACGTTTCAAAAAGCAGAAAATAAGAAACAATTATTGGCTAATCTCACGACACTATGTAAAAAAGGCTATAACACAACGCTAGATCTAAGCGCTGCATTCCTATCAACTAAAAATGATGAGTGGGGTACAGGTTTAGATGCGACAGCATTAAACACTATCTTTAGCAATTTCAAAATGGATTCAAACAGCCCAGAAAAGCAATTAGGTAGTACAGAGCCAAGAATCGGAAAATCATTAACAGATAACTATAAAAAACAAATTAGAGCAATTGAGGATACTAAATCTTTACTTAAAGAGTATGCAAAGTTTTTTAAACCAGAAGGTGGGGAAAATAATAAAGTCTTCATATTAATCGATGAGCTTGATAGATGCCGCCCTACCTATGCTATTGAAATGCTTGAAACGATTAAGCACTTCTTCGATATACCAAATTTTGTCTTCGTAATTGCTACTGATACCCAACAGTTAAGCCATTCAATTAAAGCCGTCTATGGTTCTGGTTTTGATGGTTCTGAATATCTATCTCGCTTCTTTAATAGAACAGCCACATTACCTCAAGGAAAATTACGTGGTTTTATTTTAAATGAGCTAAGTAAAACAAATATTATTGAATCATTTGATCAAAATACAATGCTACCAAGCATTGAATCTTCTAGAAGCAACGTTCATCAAATTTCAAAAAATGATTTTATTGCTATAGAGATTGAAAGAATAGCCACAATGTACGCTATAAGTTTACGTCGTTTAAGTCAGCTAATTTTTAAGTTTGAAGCAATTATCCTTTCTGCCTTTGATGATAAAAAAGCACTTTTTGATTTTAGGATGCTACTACAGCTACTAGCTGAGTATTCAACTCCATCGTTCCACCCTGTATATCAAGAAAGAAAATCAAATGAATCTAAAGAGTTCATGGCACCCCCATACATAAGGGATAGTTATCACGTTACTAATGGAACATCTTTTAACACAGCTATTAATAAAAATATCAACTACACCTCATGTTTACTACCTCATCAAAGAATAGAAACCGATGCAAAAAAAGAGATTCTAAGCAGCCTTGAACATTCTTGGGTTTTCTTAAATAACTGTCGAGGCAATTTTAACATTACTGATTTACAACAAAATTATATGAGTAATTCACGATCTCCAGAAAGTCAGGTAGATAATGCTTATTGGGATGAAATTCAATACTTTAGGGATATACCCAGTAGTATTTGGTCTAAACAAGATTATTTTAACGCAGTAGAAATAGCAGAAACATTATCCTAAATAATTTATTGTTCAGCTCCCAAAACCGGAACTGAACCCTGATAATAATATATACACAAAAGGCGTTGTTTTTTGATACACAAGCTTTATACTATCCACTCATCGCCTTTCATATCAAACACTTAGGCGTGTAGCTTCGGGCATCCCCCCAGCTCCACCAAGCGTTTGGAAAAGCCCAACTTCGAAAGGGGTTGGTTGGGCTATTCACCTATGCTTATTAATCAATTAGCACCAAAGAATCAAGGATCCCTTTTCCACTGTGGATCCCTCCTTCATTCTCACTTGCAGGCTTACTGCGAATTAAATATCCGGCATACCCTTCAAATTCTGTTACTGGATTTCCATTGTAATAGGCCGTAAATAAACCAATCTCACTAACTAAATCATTTACGATTGTCTGCTCTCCATCACGAACCGCAATGGTTGGCGTTTCACGTTCGTGTGGATATAAACGTTGCATTAACGCCCATGCATCATATTCCTCTGACATCAATTGGCTTAATTTCGCACTGATGTCCTGCCCAAAGACACAATGACCACCACCTTCACCTTGGTTTTTTAATACCCACTCTTCTTGCTTTGCTTCTGAGTTAAACCATGTGATGGTTTCGTTATTAACAGGCTTCATATCAGCTAAAACACTTTTTACCAATGTCGCCTCTTCGAGGGTTAATCCCCAGCGCGAATATTCCGCTTCTGGCATCATGGTTAATCGCATTTGCATTGTTTTACTGGTCGCTAATTGCTGACTGATGGTTGCATTCACCGCGACATGATGCTGCTCAATAAGCAATCGGGTTTGGCTTAACGTATGGCAACATTCTGACTCATTAAGTTCTGGTGAGAAATAGTCCTCATATTGATAACCCGCACGCAGATACACCACATCAATAGCTCCAACATTATCTAATAACAGACGTTTATTTTCACCACTAGACAGCTGAGTGCTGAGTTGTTCAAACGTGCGTCTTACCGTGCGTACACCTTGTTTTTGCAGCTCAACTTCAAGCAAATGTTGGTCGTATACGTTATCTTCGTTCTTTTGAACCACCATCAAAAATGTAGGTTTACTTTGATCATTAAAATCCGAATTAACCGCTCTTGCAGCAATCGCAATACCATAGGCCAATTGCTCTAAACCATGATTATCAGCAGAAGTGGCTGATGGATCTTCAATCCATTGATTATAGGTATCCGGCCATTGGTTTTTCATAAATAAATGAAACTCAGTAGCACGTTGACCAAAAGGCCCCATGCCTGCCGCAATCCCATTAAATTCAATTACTTTCGCACCATGGTTTCGATCATCCATGAAATCAGTACGCATTAATAATAAGGGTTTACGAGCGGCGGTGTAGTTATTTACATCATTATGTAGCGTACTGTGTAGTGACATTAAGCGACCAAAAAAAGGATCCGCTTTGGCCATATGACCCAATGACGCTTGCAGAAAATCATGATCTTCAGACACGTTATTAATAAGCTTCGTGATTAATGGCATCACGGTTAATAAGTGCTGATAAACCTCACGCTCAATGGTCATTGGTGCAATACTAAATGGACAGTGCCGTGCCGTATTATCTGCTTGTCGAAAGGCCACACCGTGCATAATTGCCCATTCACAGGCATCTTCAATTATTTGCTGAGAAACAAACGATTTTTGTTCTGTATTCATTTTAATTACTCTTAAATTCAATAACTCAAGCGACGTTAGCCAATAACAATAGTGACTTCATATTAGCAGCTGCCCCATTTATCGTAACCCAAATCTTTGATTAAACATCAGGATCCTCATATATAGTAATCCCTTGTTTTCGTATTAATCCCACCGAGATATTCATCCCGCTTTATTTCACATAAAAACGTTTTGAATACATAAGGTTAAAATAGAATAACTCGCTATAAACAACCTACTTCGTCGCAATTATCTAAACATTTGTTCATTAGCAATGAGGATAACTGTATAGTGATAAATGTATCCATATTGACTTAACTCTTGCGTTCTAGGTCAATATTATTCAAATGAACACAAGGAGATAGAAAAAATCATGGATGGTTTTTCACTCGATATAAGAACCCTTAATTTTATTATTATTTTATTTTCCCTAATCTACTGCATTGGCCTGCTGCTTTTTCAATTCACTCAACAGACCATTCGAGGGCTTTCAACATTTGCAATGTCAATATTCGTTATTGGTACTGGGCCACTAATGCTGAGTTTAAGGGGAGACATTCCTGACTGGTTAAGTATTGTTGGCGCTAATATCTTAATTGCGTTTGGCTTCCATCTGTCTTTATATAGTTTATCTCTGTTTAGAAAGCACTCACTACAATACACTCACTTTAGTTCCTTAATGATGTTCGTCACTTTAATCAGTTTAATTTACTTTACCTATTATATCCCTTCCATAAAATATCGAATCATCATCATCAGCCTATATATGGTATTTGTCACTCTAAGTACCGCCATTGTTGTGCTCAAAGGCAAGAATGATGATCTTGTGTTAGCGACTCGAATGATGGCCTTATCCTTTGCTATCTATGGCGGGTTTATGATTTTTCGGATCATTGTCGTACTGCCATCACTTGAACTAACTAACTTTATGACCGCAGGTTTAATTCACCAACTCACTTTCTTATTTAGTATTGTTCTTATTGTTTCAATGAGCTTTATTATGCTTTGGATGATTAATGCGCGGCTACTGAACTCTATCCATATTCTTTCTTATCATGATCCACTAACTACTCTTAAAAACCGCCGAGCCTTAGAAAAAATGGTTCCTAATATGATGCAGGAAGTAAAAACAACCCCAATCAGCATCATCATGACAGATATTGATAAGTTTAAATTAATCAACGATCAGCATGGGCATATTATCGGTGATCGTGTGATAAAAATGGTCGCAGAATCAATCAAAAATTCACTTAATTCTTCTGACTCTGCTTTTCGTTTTGGGGGAGATGAGATTATGATTTTATTACCTGATAGCCATGCAGAAAAAGCAAAGGAAATGGCGAATGAATTACGTCAATCGATATCTAAAATAACTATAGATGGTAGCAGCGAACTCTCACTAACCTCCAGTTTTGGCGTAGCTCAACTTTCTTCATTTGAAAGTTGGGAAGAGTGTGTAGATCGGGCAGACAAGGCTCTATACCAAGCTAAAAGTAATGGTCGAAATAGGGTCGCTATTTGCCCTCAAACTTAATAAAGGTCAAACCCCACCCCCTGAGAGGTTGGGGTTATCTTATAGAGACTGAGACATCACCCTATATCAAGCAACGCAGAGGCAATAGCAAAATAAATTAAGACGCCAGAAATATCAGCAATAGAAGTGATCATTGGTGCACTAGCAGAAGCAGGATCTACATTGAGTTTATGTAAACCAAACGGAAGTATGATGCCAATTAAGCTACCAATCAGGACAATAACGATCATACTGAGCCCCACTACCATCGCAATCTCATAGCCGCCACGAAAGAAGCCAAGAAGATAAACCGCAGCCGCCATACTTAATCCTAAACCGAGCGCGACAAATACTTCTCTGCCTAGCATTTTACCCCAATCATTGGGCTTTACATCACCAGTGGCTAACGCTCGAACCATTAAGGTTGCGGATTGAGATCCTGCGTTACCACCGCTATCAATTAATAAAGGTAAGAAAAAAACAAGCGCGACATAAGAAGTTATAATATCTTCAAAATACGCAATTCCCGCCCCTGAGAAGATATTACCGAAGACTAATAAAACGAGCCAAAATACACGCTTCTTATATAGCATTCCTATCGAGGCATGTTTAATGCTAATACCAAGGTTATCAACACCGGTATCTTTATGCAGGCTAGCTGTGGTTTCAATTTGTTCTATGTGCGTTTTTTGTTGTACGAATTCCATAATATGTCTCCAGATCTGAAAACATATCGCCCTCAGATCATCATGTAGAAAAAGAGTTAAACCTCCAACTTGGGGGTTCCTGTATGAGTGAGTTCATGATGAGTTCCTTGTTCGAAACACTGATTATATCAATTAAACTAAATATCTAATGATAAGGTTAATCTTAATATGAGGGTTCATATGCGAGCAAAATTAAGACGGCGAGACTTTAGCGAAAAGTCCAATAAGATGCCACCAAGGACTGTAAGTAAAAGTTGCAGAGTTTGAATGTGGTTACACCCACTCTTCAATTTCAAAAATAAAAATTTAAAATATTCTTATTCAAATGGAAATAAGATCAAATTATTCATTTGATAAATATTTAACGAGCTTATACTCTAGAAAGATAATTACTCTCAAAAGGCTAGGTTTTATGAAATTTCTTTCTCGTTTATTGCTGTTAACCACTGCTATATCGCCTATTCCTAGTCTGGCGGCATTAGGAGAATATCCCATTATTTTGATCCACGGTTTTCAAGCGGGTCAATTACAAACTCAGCCAATGCACGATGAAGTAATTGCTGATGGTAAAAACTATTGGCAAGATTTTTGGCTATCAAAAGCTGACGAACGAATTGATTGGCCATCACAAGAAAGAGTTGCAGGAAAAATTTCAACCGATTACGTTTGGCCAAAACTCAAAGCTCTATCTAAAAGTAATACTTGTCAAAATGGGTGTATTTTAGTTACTCACTCAACGGGGGATTTAGTCGCTCGTTACCTATTAGACAATCAGGAAAACTGGTTAAAAAATGCAGGGCTAACACCACTAAATATTATTGCGACATTTGATTTTGCAGGTGCTGGCGGTGGTTCTGAATTAGGTGATCTTGCGATTAACATTTCAGAAGGCAATGGGTATTTAAATGCACCTTTAAAATACGCAATGACAAAATGGCTTGGTGAGGTTCCTAGTCCTCAAAACACTGGTGTATTAAATGATTTAAAAGTAGCTAATGCTCGACAATTAGCACCTCTACCCGACAACCGTATTCCTCGTATTCGTTTTGTAGGTAAAGGCAGTGATTACTTCGGCTCTACCAGTGGTTTTCTTCCTGGTAAAGACGACGGTGTAGTAGCAAGCCACTCATCATGTGGTTCAAGTCAATCTGGTGAATTTACAAGTTGCTCTGCATCTATTTCTTTTGATGGAAAAATAGAGCCTCAATCACAAGCAGTAACCAGTTTTATGCCTTATCATTATCCTCTACTTATGGGGGATGATTATAGCCATAGTGGTTTAATAGGAACGAGTCATCAAGGGAAAGTGACAGCAGTAAACCAACAAAAAACATTGCTTGATGGTACTGTCATCCAAGTAAACACAACAGACTCAACTTATTGGTTAAATGGTAGTACTTACCGTTATGTTGATAAATCAGATAATGAAACCATGTCTGAATTGGTTAGTGAATTACTATAATGAACAAACACTTTTTATTTATTGGCGTGCTGCTGATGGTTGCAGCCGCCACTTTTCATTGGATAATGCGAGACAATACTCCACCACCCACTATCGTTTCAGCCTACACGTTAGAGCAAAAAAAACCTCTTGACGAAATAACTTCAGCACAGCCAGTAAAGAGTAAAAAAAATAAGACAAACTCAACACTAATAGAAGATACTCAAACACAATCTCGCCATGAACTACCTCAAGAATTGACTCAACAGTTTGCTCTTTTATCTAAAAGTTATGCAAATGATGTCGCATTCCCATCTTACTCGACGCCACTGCTTTCTAATGATATTAATTACTTAGAACCAAACCATTTTAGCGTGGTCGATATTCCTATTTTAGATGGCTCTCATACTGCTTCTTTATCATTAAAAAATACCGTTTTGATTACCCGGAACCTATCGTCGTAACTTTAAATTCAGACCTAGGTATTGACCATATTGAATACGAACTATTTGATCCAAATACACGTGAGCCTCTTTTATCCCGATATTCTCAAGAATTAATAACAGAATTTACGCCTAAAAAAGAGTGGCCTCAAGAAGTAAGAATTAAAGCAACGGTTTCATTTATAGATGGCATAGATATCCTGACTACAGATATTCAATTTTCTAATCCTGTAGCTTATGTTAACTCTTTAGACGCTCCTTACTCTGTAGGCAGTGATATGATTCTCCCTCTCAATTTAGAAGTAAAAGAAGCGGGGAATTATCGTATTCGAGCAAATTTATACCATGTTGATGGAAAGCCGATTGCATCATTAAATAATAAGAAAGAGATTACTCAAGGAAAGGTGGTTTTTGAATTAAAAGCACATCAATCTGTTCTTAAAAACCAACAAGGGGATCTAGAGTTACGGAATATAACAATCGAAAGAATGTCTGACTTCCCAGGAGAAAAGACACGTTACGGCACCAGTAAAGATGCCGTTCTTTCTGTTCTAAATTTTGATATTTCAAGCCTCAGTGACGAGCCTTATCAAATGTCTGAGCAAGAGAAAAAGCGACTTGAATTCTTAAATGACATTGCTCAGCAATAATCTCACTATCTCTATTTAGTGCCCTTTTAATTAGGCTACTTTCTCTGCTTTTACTATTATATCAGGTGCATTGAACTGCTCTTGTGATGCGATGATCTGTAACTCATAAGCTCCACGATTGAAAGTCTCTTGCATAACAGAATCAACCGCGGCATTAGTACGCTCGAATGCCTCTACTGGCACATATCCTGCCATTAAATTGGCAAGCATCACTCCACTAATTAAATCTCCTGCCCCTACTGGCTGACGCTTTGCATCAAAGTCATATAAAGGACGAGAAATGTGGTAGCTGCCTTCTTTAGTGGTTAATAGCATCTCAAAACGATCTTTTTGAACTCCCGCACGACTTAAGTGTTTCACCACTACCATCTTTACACCTTTATCAATCAGTTGCTTATTTGCTGCGATCACTTGGTCTAATGTATTGATCACCATACCAGATAAACTTTCTAACTCTAATAAATTAGGTGCAACAATATCTGCTGAGGCTAGTGCTGATTCTTTAAAAAACATTTCCACTTCTGGCGCAACGATACACCCTTTTTCAGGGTGTCCCATCACAGGATCGCAGAAATAAATCGCGTTTGGATTGTCTCGTTTGATTTTTTGAACAGCAGTAATAATCTCTTGACCTTGCGCTGCTGATCCTAAGTAACCACTTAATACCGCATCACAAGCTTGAGTCGCTTCAATTGCTGATAAACCATCAACCAATTCTGAAATGTGGCCAGCAGGCATAGCCATACCTTTCCAGCCTTGTTGATATTGCGTGTGATTTGAAAACTGTACCGTGTTAATTGGCCATACTTCCATTCCCATCCTACGCATCGGGAAGACCGCAGCACTGTTGCCAGCACAACCAAAGACCACATGCGATTGAATGGACAAAATACATTTCATAACATCACCAATAATTAAAATATAGAATAAGAGCTTCAGCGCCCTAAATTAAACGATAATACTTAGAAACCCTAGGGCTTAATTTTGTTTTAGTACTTTCACTGTTCAACTGCCAAATTTTTAAGCATGTACACCATAAATATCCGTTTCAATACCTAGATAATCACAAAAGAGTATTAAATGAGAAATTTTTCTATGCATGTTAAAAACATTTATTTGAGAAGAAAAACTGTAATTTATCACAAGTTACGCTAACTCTTCGAAGGTCAACTTATCTAAAATATTCAAATAAAGGTGACAGTCTAGGAATGGAAAGATAACGATAAAATTATCAATTAAATATTGGTAATAGAATAAGAAATTTCAATTTTAGAGCCCACGGCATATTGATAAAAAAGAATTAACTATCATTAAGTTATATCTGCATACTTAGAGCTAAGCACTCAGATACAAGTTTATAAAATAGATAGATACCATAAACCCAAAAGCAGGTTTATTTTTTATAATAAAAGCAGCTCTAGCTAAAAATAAAAGCTTTCCAAAAGAGCATAAAAATAAAAACATTATTTTGTAAATCTTTTTAACTATACGTAAAAAAAGTACGACATATTGTTTCATTATTATTGACTATACAAAGCCTACTGAACTATATTAATCGCCGCAAATCCTTAGCAAACGATATTTTATACAACTTTATAACAAAGTTACTTATATTTCTTAAAGATTGAACGTTTGAAATTCATTTTTTAAGAAAAATAAATTGACGATTATTAATAAGGAAATTTCATGACAAACACAGATTTAACTCTAGTTGAGTCAATAAACGAAGCTTTAATGTCCGTTATTGGCGCAATTAATGGGCTTCTTTGGGGACAAGTTCTCGTTTATCTTCTTGTTGGTGTTGGTGTGTACTTCACTGTACGTCTTGGCTTCATTCAACTTCGCCAACTTGGTCACTCAATTAAAATTTTACGCAACGGTCAAGAGATCGACAGCGGTATCAGTTCTTATCAAGTATTTTGCACCTCTATGGCTGCTCGCGTGGGGACGGGTAACATGGCAGGTGTGGCAGTAGCATTAACTGTTGGTGGCCCTGGTGCTATCTTCTGGATGTGGGTGATTGCTCTATTTGGTATGGCGACAGCATTTATTGAATCAACACTAGCTCAAGTATACAAAGTGAAAGACGTTGACGGTCAATACCGCGGCGGCCCTGCTTACTACATGGAGAAAGGTCTTGGTCAACGCTGGATGGGGACTCTTTTCTCTATCTTCCTAATTATCGCTTTTGGTCTAGTATTCAACGCGGTTCAAGCAAACACGATTACTGATGCACTTAATCATTCATTTGGTTTTGATAAAACTATCATGGGAATCATCATTGTTGCTGTTTCAGGCTTCTTTATCATGGGTGGTTTACGTCGTGTTGCTAGCGCATCTTCAAAAATCGTTCCTGTTATGGCTATTGGTTACCTTGCGATTGCACTAATCGTTGTATTGATGAACATTACTGAAGTTCCTGCAGTATTAGCGCTTATCGTTAAAAGTGCGTTCGGTTGGCAAGAAGCAGCGGCAGGTGGTGTTGCTTATACTATCGCTCAAGCAATGCAATCTGGTATCGCTCGTGGTTTATTCTCAAATGAAGCGGGTATGGGTTCTGCGGCTAACATCGCGGCAAGTGCTACACCAAACCCTAACCACCCTGCATCACAAGGTTTTGTGCAAATGCTAGGTGTGTTTGTTGATACGCTAGTTATCTGTACAGCTTCTGCGGCGATGATTATGCTTTCAGGCGTAATGGATCAACCAGATGCAGCAACAGGCATTGGCCTTCTTCAACAAGCACTAACCAATGAGTTAGGCGGTTGGACAAGCTACTTTATGGCTCTAGCTATTCTTCTGTTCTGTTTTACGTCTATCATTGCAAACTACAGCTACGCTGAAACAAACGTAATGTTCTTGAATGGTAATTCTAAGAAGGGTTTATTTGGTTTCCGTCTATGTGTACTAGCAATGGTTATGTTTGGCTCTGTAGCTTCTCTACCGGTGGTATGGAACTTAGCTGATGCATCTATGGGGATGATGGCATTAATAAACATCGTTGCTCTAGTATTGCTTTCTAAACTGGCAATCAAGATCATTAAAGATTACGAAACTCAACTTAAAGCGGGAAAAACTCCAGAGTTTGATCGCACTAAGTTCCCAGAGCTAGATAACCTAGATGGTGCGTGGCACCCAAAGAAAAAGAAAGCATAATAACTCTCTTATCTCATAAATAAGCAAAGCCCGTAGCCTAAGTACTACGGGCTTTTTTTTATCTATAATTCAGACAAAACTAATGTTTAATACCAACTCCATTAATTATCTGGTCATTATTACTGGTTAAATCTCTCAATAGTTGCGTTAAAAATTATTGCTGTAGAATAACTACTTATAAAAATTTTCGCCTTACTCTTAAGTGATTTTCCTGCGTAATAAATAGATCATCTAATTAGTTACCTTGGTACAAATCAAAATAAATGATAAGGAAAATTAATTTAATTATTGACCTAAAGTTAAGTTGAGGTTTTAAGCTGTATCCAACTAAGCAAGATTAATCAATGACAGGAGTCACTATGACACAATTTGAACATGCTAATCTCACCGTACCAAACATTGATGCAGCTATCGCTTTTCTTTTAAATGCAGCACCTGACTTTCGAATAAAAGCAGATCAAAACCCTGAAGGAAAACAACGTTGGGTGCATATCGGCAACAATACTTGCTACTTTGCCTTGCAAGAGCCACACGATTCACTTACCTCTATCGACAATCGTAAGCCATACCAAAATATTGCAATTAACCATATTGGAATGATCGTTGAAAATTTAGATAGCATTCAAAATAAACTGCTTTCTTTAGGTTACGAACAAAATGGAGATATCACGCAAGAGAAGTATGGTCGACGCATTTATTTTTATGATAAAGCGCATTTTGAATGGGAATTGGTGGAGTATAATAGTGAAAAAGAAGAAGAGCGTTATTACTATGAATAAAAAATAACGGCTCGAACTCAGAATAAACGTAAAGGAGCCAATAATGTTATTAGCTCCTCTCTGATACAAGTTTGATATTACGTATTTTTATTAAGAATGAAATGAGTACTTCCTAGCCCTATCATCATGGCAATTAAAAAATAAACCAAACCACTATTACCAAGCCCGATACTTGATACTGCGGGTCCAGGACAAATGCCGGCAATCCCCCAACCTAAGCCAAAGATACCTGCTCCTGATAGCAATTTTGTATCAATTTGTTTGTTACTAGACAAACAAAATTGTTCAGCGTTAAGTGGTTTTGTTTTTGGTTTAATTAATAAGAAATAGGCAGGCATAAAGACTAATAGTGCCCCTCCCATTACAAACATTAAGCTTGGGTCCCAGTGACCAGTAACATCTAAAAAACCAATAACTTTTTCAGGATCAGCCATGCCTGATATCGCCATGCCTAGACCAAATAGAAAACCAGAGATAAGAGAAACTAGACGAAAAAATACATTATTCATAACCATCCCTTATTAAAGTATATGTAATCGAACAAATACGGTTATTGCAGCAACAAGCATAAATACTGCGGTTGCCACCATTGAGCGAACCGATAAGCGTCCAATACCACAAATCCCATGACCACTCGTACAGCCATTACCTAAACGAGTACCAATACCAACCAACAATCCAGCAACAATAAGCATACTGGTTGTAGTTTCATACTCTTTTGGCACTTCAGCGCCTAAGAAATACACACCAATAGCACCACCCACGATCATACTAAGCACGAACAGCCATCGCCATGCGTAGTCTCGCTTTTTCGGTGCCATTAATCCGGTCAGTACTCCACTGATCCCTGCAATTTTACCATTAAGTAAAAGCAATAAAGTCGCTGATACACCTAACAGTATTCCGCCAAATAAAGAGCTCCATGGAATTATCATCATCATTACTCATTAGTTTGTTTTTTAAACATATTAATAAGAGTACGTACGAATGAAATATTAGTCAATACTTATTTAGCTTAATTTAAATTAATAACTGCTAATGTTCGTAATGATAAAAATATAAAAAATGAACATGAGCCTATCTCGACACTCGATAAATAATAAGGTAGTTTAGGGGTATAGACGTATAGAATGCTACAAATTAAAATAACTTAAGGATAAGTTGTGCCGATAAAAATACCAGACCAACTCCCTGCTGCTGAAGTATTACGTGAAGAAAATATCTTTATCATGCAAGAGTCTCGCGCCACCACACAAGCCATTCGTCCTCTAAAAGTCATCATTTTAAACTTGATGCCAAAGAAAATTGAAACTGAAACACAATTTTTACGTTTACTTTCGAATAGTCCATTACAAGTGGATGTAGAGCTATTACGCATTGATAATCGTACCAGTAAAAATACACCAACTGAGCATTTAGATACCTTTTATCGCCAATTTGAAGGCATCAAAGATCGCAATTTTGATGGGCTGATCATTACAGGCGCACCGCTAGGTTTAGTGCAATTTGAAGATGTAATCTACTGGGATCACCTACAAACAATTATGACCTGGGCAAAAGATCATGTGACTTCAAGTTTGTATGTGTGTTGGGCAGCCCAAGCTGGCTTAAAGTTATTGTATGATTTACCTAAACGTACACGTAAAGAAAAATTATCTGGCGTATATCAGCATAATAACCTTGACCAACACCATCCTATTTTACGTGGCTTTGATGATCAGTTTTTAGCACCTCACTCTCGTTACGCTGACTTTTCTGCTAATTATTTAAATGAACACACTGATCTGGATATTCTGGCTACTTCTGAACAAGCTGGCGTGTATTTAGCTTCAACCAAAGATAAACGAAATGTATTTGTTACCGGCCACCCAGAATATGACTCTTTCACACTACATAATGAATACGTTCGAGATTTAGGTGAAGGCATGGAGCCAATTATTCCGGTAAATTACTACCCTGAGAATAATCCTGATATTCCACCAAAAGCGACATGGCGCAGTCACGGACATTTGCTGTTTTCTAACTGGCTCAATTACTGTGTTTACCAACAAACACCGTATGATCTTGACCACTTCTCTGAGAAAAATTTCACCCGAGATTAAACGTCATGCTTAGATAAATAACCATAATTTGGGTATTTTCTTACAGTAAATACCCAAACTAGGCATAAAATGATGCATACAATCTGATAGCTATAGCTCATTTTTTCTTTTTTTGATAAAAAATGACCTTTCATTTAATTCAGATCAACCAAGCTTCTATTTATAAAACCAACAACAGTCTAAATGAGAACTTGCTCAACAAAACCCTATGAAATATAAGGTATTAATGCCCATAGTTGATTTTAATTATAATTGCATTAATGCAGGTGGTTCTATGTTGTACTTTGAATTTATCTTTTTATTACTCGTTCTCTATACTGGTTCCCGATTTGGTGGTATAGGGTTAGGGGTTGTCTCTGGAATTGGTTTGGTCATTGAAGTCTTTATCTTCAAAATGCCACCAACCTCTCCTCCCGTCACTGTAATGTTGATCATCTTAGCCGTTGTGACTTGCGCCTCTATATTAGAAGCCGCTGGCGGGTTAAAATACATGTTGCAAGTGGCTGAACGCATTTTAAGAAAGAACCCAAAACGGGTCACCATCATTGCGCCATTTGTAACTTATGCAATGACATTTTTACTAGGTACAGGTCATGCTGTGTACTCAATTATGCCTATCATCGGTGATGTAGCATTAAAGAATGGTATCCGTCCTGAGCGCCCAATGGCTGCTGCATCTGTTGCTTCTCAAATTGCAATTACCGCTTCACCACTTTCTGCTGCGGTTGTTTATTATCTCGCACAATTAGTAGATATTGACGCATCAATCACCTTAATGTCGATCTTAATGGTAACGGTTCCTTCGACTTTGTTTGGTACGTTAATGCTGGCACTTTACAGCTTACGTCGCGGCAAAGAGCTAGAAGATGATGAAGATTACCAAGCACGTTTAAAAGATCCTATTTGGCGCGAAAAAATCTTAAACACAACCTCAACCTCTTTAGATGAAGAGCTTCCAACAAAAGCACGTAATGCCGTTCTTATCTTTTTAGCTGCAATTGCTTCAATTGTTGTGATTGCAATGTTCCCTGAAATTCGAACTATTGTTGATGGTGACAAGCCAATCAAGATGTCGGTTGTAATCCAAATGATGATGCTAGCGTTTGGTGGTATTATTTTATTAGCGACCAAAACTGATCCTCGTGATGTTCCTAATGGTGTGGTATTTAAATCAGGCATGGTTGCAGCAATTGCTATCTTTGGTATCGCTTGGATGTCAGATACCTATTTCCAATACGCTATGCCTCAATTCAAAGCTGGTATTGTTGATATGGTAACGCTTCACCCTTGGACGTTTGCTTTATCTCTATTTATTGTTTCTGTTGTGGTGAACTCACAAGCTGCAACCGCTCGTATGATGTTACCAGTAGGCCTAGCCCTTGGCTTAGAACCGGCTTTAGTTATTGGTTTAATGCCAGCCGTTTATGGTTACTTCTTCATTCCAAATTACCCATCAGATATCGCTACGGTAAACTTTGATAGCTCAGGTACAACTAAGATTGGTAAATGGTATTTTAACCATTCATTTATGTCAGTGGGCTTAATTGGTGTCGTTTCAGCCTGTGTCGTTGGCTATGTCTTAGGTCAAATTGTAATTGGTTAAATAGACAAAAGCCCATGCGTATTTTCATACAGCATGGGCTTTAACTTTTAACTTTTAACTTTTAACTTTAAGCTAGATTTTACATTGATAAACTAAAGAACAATCCAGCTAAACATGCACTCATCAAGTTCGCTAACGTACCAGCCAGTACCGCTTTAAAACCCATATTAGCAACTTCTGCACGACGTTCTGGAGCCATTACACCAATAGAGCCCAATTGAATTGCTATCGAACCAATATTAGCAAAGCCACACAATGCAAATGTGATAATTACTTGTGTATACGCAGATAGTTGATCTTTATGCTGAACAAAATCAATGAATGCAACAAACTCATTCAAAACGACTTTTTGACCGATGTAAGAACCAGCCATGATCATTTCATGCTTTGGTACACCTATAACCCAAGCGATTGGTGCAAATACATAACCAAATACGGTCTGTAAAGTGATGCCTGCAAAACCAAACCAGTCACCAACCATTTCTAGTCCGCTGTTTACCATTGCAATCACACTGACAAATGCAATCAGCATAGTACCAACCGCAACCGCGACTTTCATGCCGTTCATTGCGCCACTTGCTAATGCATCCACCACATTGCTTTGCTC
The DNA here is from genome assembly GCA_000953695.1 of Aliivibrio wodanis. GTDB lineage: Bacteria > Pseudomonadota > Gammaproteobacteria > Enterobacterales > Vibrionaceae > Aliivibrio > Aliivibrio wodanis. The sequence continues at coordinate 2,453,775 of LN554846.1, forward strand.
GCTTTTATCAATGGTTAGTTCATGCTGGTCAACCGGTGTTGATTGTTCAGGAACTAGAATCTTTGCCATCAATAAACTGCCCGGTGCAGCCATAAAGCTTGCTGCGATTAGGTACTTTAGCTCTACACCTAAACCTGCATAGCCACCAAGAACACTACCAGCAACCGATGCCATACCACCCGCCATTACAGCAAAAAGTTCTGAACGAGTCATTTGAGCTAGGAATGGACGAATAAGAAGAGGGGATTCACCTTGAGAAAGGAAGATATTACCAGTAGCGACGAGGGATTCTACTTTACTTGTACCGAGGAATTTTTGAATTGCACCACCAAGAATAGCGATGACTTTTTGCATAATGCCTAAATAATATAACGCGGAAATAAGAGCACTAAAGAAAATAATAATAGGAAGAACACGAATAGCAAAAATAAAACCAGTAGAAGCAAGATCACCAAAGAGAAACGCTATCCCTTCATCAGCAAAACCAAGCAAACTGGATACCCCGCTATTTAACCCTGCCAATGCAGCTTGCCCCCATGGAAAGTAAAGCACCAGAGCGGCAAAAGAGAATTGTAATAAAAGGGCTCTAGAGACAGTTTTCCAATTGATCGCTGAACGCTTCTCGGAAAATATCCATGCACAAAAAATAAGTGCACACATGCCTAATAGGCTAAATAAAATAGTCATAATTACGCCTATACGATTTTAGAATAAAAAGAAGAAACAAAAGGAGCGGCCATCGTAGATGACGAGATCGGTGAAGATTGACTACACCAAGAGGAAGTGACGATAGAAATAAGTATGTTCATTGTTTACCCTTTACAAGCTGTTTAACAGTAGCTGGTCCAAGTCCTTGGGGTCATTCACTGTTCCATGTGACGGCTTGTATTGGGGGAAGGAGTATACATAGCACAGATTTAAAATCATCATTTATGTGATGAAAATCACTAAATTTTACTTATATGAAAAGATATAAACCAAAAACAATTACAAATGAGAAAAGTAGACCATCACTACGTAATTATAATGAAATGTGATTAACGAAAATTACACAAGACGAACTTCAATGAAGCATGCTAAAGTTAAAATATATATATAAATCAGGTTAATTTCATGGCAAATACCGAACATGTTGAAACTCTTGATACTTTAGATAAGATCAGCGTTATCACTTATCGCTTAGGTATTACTCTCTTTTCTATCTCACTATTTTTAACCAGCCTTGCTATTGCTGATGATATCGCTCTAATTATCATCGATGGTTCCTTTATGCAGCTAGCACTTTTTTGTCTTGTCAGCGCTTCAGCCATGAGTGCGGCTAACTTACATGTTTATGATAAAAAAATTAGATTGTTGATCACCTGGCCTACATGGGTGGGCTTAGTGCTATTAATTGTCTTAGAAAATAGTCAATTACTGTGGCTACCTTTAGGGTTTCTCTTTATTACTTTCTCTGGGATTGCACTAAAAGAATCATTTTGCTTTAACGTCTTCGGACTTAAAATTGTTCCTTTTCTTCTATGTATTCTCACTGTAATGCTAGCTCTCGAAGTGTGGCTTATTGCTTTAATGTGCTTATTTAGTTGTGGGGTAATTTTCCTTTTCCTTGCTATCCAAAAATGGAGAATGCCATTGCATTTTGATATTGGAAACAAATCTTACTATCAAAATTAACACTTCCAAAAATGAACTAATTAGTTTACTTTTAGTCCTATTCCATTCACGCCTATCAATACAATATGGCATAATGCATCACTTCTCTATTTTTAGACATGATGTAAATTTTTACTAGGGCATTAATAATAAGACTATGGTTTTACCTTTTTTTTATCTCTTTCTTATTATAGTTTGTATACTCCCGATCATCCCAGGGTTGATCGGAGTCATAAGCTCTTCTTTTAGCTATATCCCCCCGATTGGATTAAATGACTTCTCTTTTAACGGCTATATCTCTGTATTTGAATGGAGCGGAATATCACATTCTATAAGTTTAACCTTAGCTAGCGCCTTTATCAGCACGATGGCTTCTTGTGTTATTAGCTTTTCTATTTTACAGAGCACATGGCAACTGCCTATTTGGAAAAAAATAGAGCCTTTACTATCGCCATTACTTGCCATGCCCCATGTTGCTTTTGCTATTGGATTTGCTTTTCTCTTTTCTCCAACAGGTATACTAGCTAGGCTGCTTGCCCCCTTAGGAGAATTTGGTTTTCCAATTATCATTAATGATTCATGGAGTATCGGCCTAATTTTAGTACTGATCATTAAAGAAGTTCCCTTTCTGCTTTTAATGAGCATTCCTATTATGCAGCAACTGAATATAGACAAAACGATAGTAGTTTCTGCAAGCCTTGGCTACCAACGCCATCAAATTTGGTGGAAATGCCTTTTTCCTCAATGGCTTAGAAAAGCACGTTTTCCTTTACTTGCTATCATTGCTTATAGCACCTCAGTGGTCGACGTCAGTTTAATTATCGGCTCTACTAATCCTCCAACTTTTGCAGTTTTAGTATGGCAATGGTTTACAGAACCTGATATTAAATTACAGCCAAGAGCTGGCGCAGGGGCAATGATTCTCTTTTTCTTATGCCTTCTACTTATTGCTATACATCGCTTTTTAGAATGGGGGATCACCAAGCATTGCCGTCATTGGCAAATCTCTGGTCGTATGGGATTTCGCCTTCCTGGTTTGAGTTTATTTACCACAATCGCAGGTATTATCACATTATCATTGCCAATGATGATTCTATGGAGCGTAGCACAACGCTGGCGATTCCCTAAATTACTACCAACTCAATTTACACGTCGTTTTTGGAGCCATGAATGGGAAAACCTCCTACCAATTATCACTGACAGCATAGTAATAGCGATACTCTCAGGTACATTAGCTCTTACTTTGGCGCTGCTAGGGCATGAAGTCAAAATTAAATATCGTTGGCATATTCCTTCACTATTGATCGCAATCCCAATGTTAGTACCACAACTTTCTTTATTATTTGGTCTCCAAGTTAGTGCTCTCTATTTTTCTAGTGACTCTTATTGGTTTTGGGTTGTGTGGTCACATGTTTTCTTTGCATTTCCCTATATTTTCCTTGCCTTAGATGGACCATGGCGGAGTTTTGATCAACGCTTAATTCAAACAGGCCTGAGTCTTGGGAAATCCCCTTGGTATTGTTGGGTAAAAATAAAACTTCCTCTTCTGCTACCCGCTGTTTTATACGCGTGGGCAGTTGGGATCAGTGTAAGTTTGGCACAATATTTACCGACTCAAATGCTTGGTGCTGGAAGAGTAGCTACTTTAACAACTGAAGCTGTTGCACTTTCAAGTGGCTTTGATCGTCGAGTCACTGCGTTATATGGTTTATGGCAAGCGTTACTTCCTTTTATATTCTTTAGCTTAGCATTCATTATTGGGCGAGCCTATTCACACCGCTCTCACCTCAACTTAACAACAAGGAAAAATAACGAGTAATGAGCCTATCAATAACCGAACTTAATATTCTAACTCGTAATGGTTCTACTTTATTACCCTCTTGTTCTTTATCAATACAGAAGGGAAAAGTACTCAGTGTCATGGGGCCTAGTGGCTGTGGTAAATCAACCTTACTAAATGTCATCGCTGGACATCTAAGCTCTGATTTTCACTATACTGGGAAAATATATATTGATGAAAAACCTATACATCAACTTCCCTCTCATGAACGTAATGTTGGGATATTATTTCAAGAAGATCTTCTTTTTCCTCATTTATGCATCTGGGAAAACCTAGCTTTTGCATTACCTAATTACATCAAAGGATCACAGCGAAAAATAGAAGCAATGGAAGCATTAGAAAGCGTACAATTAGAAAAATTAGCTACTGTATTTCCAGATCAAGTTTCTGGTGGTCAACGAGCTAGGATCAGCTTAGTCCGTATGTTATTAGCCAAGCCTAAAGTTGCATTATTGGATGAACCTTTTAGCAAACTTGATAAAGTATTGCGAGTTCAATTTCGAGATTGGGTTTTTGAACAGTTAGCGTCAGCAAATATTCCAGCATTGCTTGTAACACACGATGTTGATGATATTCCTAAAGACAGCCAACAATTAATTTGGCCAGTGGAGCGTAAACATGCTTGATAAATTCAGTATTAGAGTTATCAAAAAGCCCTTATCGATGATTGCTAGCCGTTTACATCAATTTGGGATCACAGCTAATCAAACAACCGTGTTTGGTTTTATTTTGGGGTGCTTAGCTTTTCCTGCTCTGATTTTTCAAGAATATAATATTGCGTTAATTCTCATATTATTGAATCGAATTTGTGATGGTTTGGATGGGGCACTAGCCAGAATTAATGGTATTACTGATTCTGGTGGCTTCTTAGATATTAGCTTAGATTTTTTATTTTACTCACTCATCCCTTTTGGTTTTATCTTGGCAAATCCTGAGCAAAATGCAATTGCTGGTGCACTGCTTATCTTTTCTTTCATCGGAACCGGAAGTAGCTTTTTAGCTTTTGCTATTATGGCTGGAAAACGAAATATTGATAATCCGATATATAAAAACAAATCCCTCTATTACATGAGTGGCTTAACGGAGGGGACAGAAACCATTGCTTGCTTTGTTCTATTCTGCTTATTTCCTACTCACTTTACCCTCATTGCCTATGTCTATTCTGCTTTATGTTGGATCACTACATTTAATCGTATTTGGTCTGGATTTCATACTTTACAAGAAAGTGAAAAACAGGAGACTTCATAAGAAAAAAGCCCCAACATGAAATTGCAGGGGCTTTTATTATCTTATTAATCTGAGTTATATTTATGAGGTTTAATGCTCTTCAATTGCGAATAGTGTTTCCATATTCAAGCCTTGCTGCGTCATAATTTCTCTCAGACGTCGTAGACCTTCCACTTGAATTTGTCTTACTCGTTCACGCGTTAAACCAATCTCTTTACCAACTTGTTCTAGTGTTGCTGTTTCATAGCCTAATAAACCAAAACGACGAGCGACTACTTCTTTCTGTTTTGGGTTTAGCTGTTCAAGCCAACCAACTAGAGATGCATTAAGATCATTTTTTTGCGCTTCCGATTCAGGGTCGTTATGTTTGGTGTCTGGTAAAATATCCAGTAAGGCTTTATCTGACTCACCGGCAACCATTGAATCTACAGAAGTTACTCGTTCATTTAAACGCAGCATACGACTCACATCACTAACTGGTTTATCTAATTTTTCTGCAATTTCTTCAGGCGTTGGCTCATGATCTAGTTTTTGTGAAAGCTCACGTGCAGCTCGCAAATAAACATTAAGCTCTTTTACTACATGAATAGGTAAACGTATGGTTCGAGTTTGATTCATAATGGCACGCTCAATAGTCTGGCGTATCCACCATGTTGCATAGGTAGAAAAGCGAAAACCTCTTTCTGGGTCAAACTTTTCAACCGCTCGGATCAACCCAAGATTACCTTCTTCAACTAGATCTAACAGTGCAAGACCACGATGATTGTAACGGCGTGCTATTTTTACAACGAGTCGAAGGTTACTCTCAATCATTCGAGAACGTGCCGCTTGATCACCTTTTAAGGCTAAACGACTAAAATAAACTTCTTCTTCTGCAGTTAATAATGGAGAAAAGCCAATTTCACCCAAGTAAAGTTGCGTTGCATCCATTACTTTTTGTGAACTGGTTACCTCAAGACGTTCCGAACTTTCCTCAGCAATAACGTCACTGTCATTAACTGTATCTAGCTCGAACTCTTCAACTTCTTTAGTTACTGTATTGCTTTTACTCATAGCGCCTCCCCATGGCGAGCCAGCAAGACATTACAACTCAGCTATGTCATCCCTGTTACGGTAAATACCGTTGTGGATTTACCGATTTCCCTCTAAAGCGAACCTCAAAATGCAAACGAACACTGCTCGTACTTGAGCTGCCCATCGATGCTATTTTTTGCCCCGCATTGACATTTTGACCTTCTTTAACAAACAGTGACTCATTATGAGCATAGGCACTTAAATAATCGTCGTTATGCTTAATAATAATTAAATTACCATATCCTCTTAACGCATTACCTGCGTAAACCACTGTTCCTTTTGCGGTAGAGATGATTGCTTGACCTCGCTGGCCTGCAATATCAATCCCTTTATTACCTTGATCTCCTGTTGAAAACTTGGCGATTACTCGCCCTTTTGTTGGCCATAACCATGAATCTACCTTATCCGATTTTTTTTCTACTGGTTTTGGTTTAGGTGAAGGTTTGGGCTTAACTATTGGCTTATCTTTAACAATCGGCTTTGGTTTAACTGTTTTTTTAGGCTCTACAACTGACGTTGATTTAGAAGATGTTACCGAATTGTTAGATTTAACATACTCCTTAGGTTTAGTGTTTTCAACCTTTTTTGTGCTTTGTTTTTGTACAGGTGATGAGTTTGTGCTATTCGACACATTTGACTCGTTATTACTGACATATTCATTAGTAACAACTGGTACAACGGCAATCGCTGTTGTACCAGTTGTTACTGTTGCTGGGGACGTATTCTTTTTACTAAAATCATGGCCATCATTTCCATAAACTGGGGCGACATATTTAGGCCCCCATAATTTAATTTTTTGACCAGGATGAATAATATAAGGGGCATCTAATTCATTAAAAGCAATCAGCTCTTTAACATCTTTATTCGTTACGTATGAAATAAAATATAATGTATCACCTTTCTCTACTTGATAATAACTACCACGATAGCTACCACGTTCAGCACCAGCATAAGAAGAAGAGTGATTGACACTAGAGACAGGTGCAGGGCTATTAGCCGTCATACTACAACCAGAAAGCAATACACCGCATGTTGCAGCAATCAAGTACGAACGAGGAAGAGACATTATTATTTTCATTATTATTATGCTAATTCACCGGCAACTAATGGAACAAAACGGACATCTTCAATCACTTCTGAGTAAAATTCATCCCCATAACGAGTAATACGTAGTAATTGTTGTGTTAATTCACCAACAGGAATTACTAGCCTACCACCTTCTTTTAACTGTAATAATAACTCATTAGGTATCGATTCCGCAGCAGCAGTCACAATGATTGCATCAAATGGACTTTGACTCGGCCACCCTTTCCACCCATCACCATGCTTTGTCGATACATTATAGATATCAAGCTGCTTAAGTAGGCGTTTTGCATTCCATTGAAGTGATTTAATTCGCTCTACTGAATGCACATGGTCAACTAATTGGGCTAAAACTGCAGTTTGATAACCTGAACCTGTACCTATTTCTAGGACATCAGCATCCCGTTGTAATGCTAATAACTCAGTCATTTTAGCGACAATATAAGGCTGAGAAATAGTTTGTCCTTCGCCAATTGGCAACGCATTATTTTGATAAGCTTGATGTGACAGTGCTTCTGATACAAAACGTTCACGTGGTAATGCACGCATAGCCCTCAAGATTGCTTCATCTCGAATACCTTGTTGACGTAAAAATTGCTCTAACGACCCTGAGCGAGAGTTAATCATAATATTGAGCTCTCTTTTAATAACCAATCTGCCATTATGGTTAATGAATCATGGGCGGTCAGATCTACTTGTAATGGAGTGATAGAAACACAGTTATGCTTCACTGCATAAAAGTCTGTCCCTTGACCTGCATCCTGTTTCTTCCCAGGAGGTCCCAACCAATAAATAGTTTCACCACGAGGGTCTGTATCTTTAATCATGCTCTCTGAATGGTGCCTAGCACCCAAACGGGTAATTTCCCAAGAAGATATTTGAGCATATTCACAGTCTGGGACATTCACATTCAGCACTCTTTTTGTCGTTAGTGGCTTTTCTAAATGGTTTTGCACTAGCTTTAAAGCAACCAGCGCTGCTGTATCAAAATGTTTATCACCCACTAAAGACATTGCTATTGCTGGTAATCCTAGAAAATGCCCTTCTGTTGCAGCTGCTACCGTTCCAGAATACAAGGTATCATCACCCAAATTAGCACCATGGTTAATGCCTGTAATAATAAGGTCTGGAAGGTTACTTTTCATTAATTCATTCAACGCAAAGTGCACACAATCTGTCGGTGTTCCTTGTACTGAATGAATTTGAGCTTCAATTTGACGAACTCGAAGTGGTGATTCAAGTGTAAGTGAATTCGAAGCACCTGAACGGTTTCGGTCTGGTGCAACAATCGTAATATCAGCAATATCAGACAATACTGCTGCCAGGGTGTTGAGCCCTTCAGCAAAAACACCATCATCATTACTTAATAATATACGTAATTTTTTGTTCACTCTTATCTCCACTTCTTTTACTGAATTTTGTATTATTCGTACGTTCTTTCTACTTCAATTTCTTGCAATAACTCACGGACAATTACCGTTGCAAAACTGCCTGATGTTAAAGAGAAATTCAGCGTTAACGTATCACCCTCAGAAGACCAAGTGAGGTTATCAGGATGTAATTCAACACTGCGACGTTCATGACGCATGCGGTTACCACAGATCAGCGCCATTAAATCAGGTTCAGCATCTAAGTTTGGCTGTTCCAATGCTAGCGCTGTATCTGTCGTTGGTAATTGATTATCACCAGCTAATGCCGCACTGATTGATAATTCACCACTCTGAATTTTTTGAATGTTCTCTTCTGAGGTTACATTCTCATTAACGATACGATCTGAACGATCTAGAAGAATATCACCATCAACAGGTTGAGAGAAGTAACCCTCTGTTATTCTTTGAGAAACAATATGGTTAAAGATCCAAGAACGCGCAGCGGATAAATAGAAGCTACGCTTAGTATTATCACGAGTACGCACATTTTCACGACCCCAACGGCGTGCTTCGGTCACGTTATTACCTTCATGACCAAAACGTTGTGAACCAAAATAGTTAGGCACCCCAGATACTTTGACTTTCTCTAAACGAGCTAATACATCGTCCATGTCAGTTACTTCGGTCGCTATTAACTGGAAGCTATTTCCTAGAAGATCACCTGGACGCAATTTTTTGTTGTGGCGCGTCATTTCTAAAATTTCAACACCAGGATGAGTGGCTTCAAACAAAGCAAACTTAAGATGATCACTTTTTGGTAAATGAACGCTTAACCATTGTTCAGTCACAGCATGACGATCTTTTAAACCAGCCCAACTGATGTCTTTTGATTTTACACCACAAAATTTAGCTAATTCATTGGCAACATATTTGGTATTTTCACCCGTTTTACGGATCTTAACCATTAGATGCTCACCTTTACCAGTGAACGAAAAACCGAGCACTTCTTTTACAATGAAATGTTCTGGCAGTTGCTTTAATTTACCTGTTGCTACTGGCTTTCCGTATAACCACGAAAAATTAGACATGATGTCTGACATAGAATATATCTCTAATTAATAAGATGCTTTAACTAACAACACCACCGCTTCACAAGCGATGCCTTCTTTTCTTCCTGTAAAACCGAGACGTTCAGACGTTGTCGCTTTTACATTTACATTACCAAGTTCTGTTTCTAAATCTTCAGCAATTGCTGCGCACATTGCTTGAATATGTGGTGCCATTTTAGGGGCTTGAGCAATAATAGTTACATCAGCATTACCTAAAACTAACCCTTTCTCTTTTACACGACGGTAGACATCACGCAATAAAGCACGACTGTCTGCACCTTTCCACTTATCATCAGTATCAGGAAAGTGACGACCAATATCACCCTCAGCAATAGCCCCAAGCAACGCATCACTCAGTGCATGGAGTGCAACGTCGCCATCAGAGTGTGCTATTAAACCTTGCTCATAAGGAACATTGACACCACCGATAATGACTGGGCCTTCGCCACCAAATTTATGTACATCAAATCCGTGTCCAATTCTCATTATTTGGTTTCCTTTTTCATTTTTTGAAGGTAGAACTCAGCTAAATCAAGATCTTCAGGTTGCGTGACTTTTAAGTTATCGGCACGCCCATGAACGAGTTTAGGCAGATAACCCATGAATTCAATAGCTGAAGATTCATCGGTAATCGATAAGCCTTTTTCTAATCCTGTTTTTAATGCTGAATACAGTATCTCAGTTGTGAAAAGTTGCGGAGTTAAAGCATGCCATAACACACTGCGATCAATGGTGGTTTCAATGGTCGAATCTTGGTTGGCTTGCTTCATTGTATCTCGTACAGGAGAAGCCAAAATCCCACCAATCTGATGAGGGACAACTTCAGTGATCAATTTTTCAATATCACTATGTCGAATGCAAGGACGCGCAGCATCATGCACCATGACCCACTCACTGAGTTGATGTTCTTTTAAATATTCTAAGCCAGAAAGTACAGAGTCTGCTCGCTCTCCCCCTCCAGTTACACGTATTACTCGATTATCTTTTGATATCGGTAATTCATCAAAATAAGGATCGGTATCACTAATGGCCACAATTACTTTATCAATAACAGGAAAAGCCAGTAACTGCTCGATGGTATGCTCCAAAATGGTTTTTCCATCAAGTAATAAATACTGTTTTGGGCGATCCGCTTTCATACGACTGCCCACACCTGCTGCCGGAACAATAGCAACAATGGACGACGCTTCTGTTAAATACATTGCTTACCCTTCACTATTATTATCAATGATTCGATAAAATGTTTCGCCTTTTTTTATCATTCCCAACTCATGTCGAGCACGTTCTTCTATCGCTTCTAAGCCTTTTTTCAGATCATCAATTTCAGCAAACATTTGCTCATTACGATTTCGCAACCCTTGATTCACTTCTTCTTGTAAAACGACATCATTGGACACTTTTGCATAATCTGACATCCCATTCTTTCCAAACCATAAGGTATATTGAAGCCAACCTAGGGTGGCCAATAATAAAATGGCAAATGCACGCATACTTGCTCCAATAAATTAATAATGATAAAAATTGAAGGTTAACTATATCAACCCCTTATTAGAACTTCACTAGCTGTGTAGCTGAAATAAAAAAACCGCCTCAAATGAGACGGTTTTTATATCTAAATTCTAATCGAACGATTAAAGAATTAAGTCAGATTCTCAGAAGCTGAGATTATTGACCTTTAACTTCTTTAAGACCGTTGAATGGCGCTAGTTCACCTAGAGCTTCTTCGATACGGATTAGTTGGTTGTACTTAGCAACACGGTCAGAACGGCTCATAGAACCAGTTTTGATTTGACCTGCTGCTGTACCAACTGCTAGATCAGCAATTGTTGCATCTTCAGTTTCGCCAGAACGGTGAGAGATAACTGCTGTGAAACCAGCATCTTTAGCCATCTTGATTGCAGCTAGAGTCTCTGTAAGTGAACCGATTTGGTTGAACTTGATAAGAATTGAGTTAGTGATGCCTTCTTCGATACCACGAGCAAGAATCTTAGTATTTGTAACGAATAGATCGTCACCAACTAGTTGAATCTTGTCACCTAGAAGTTCAGTTTGGTGCTTGAAGCCAGCCCAATCAGACTCGTCTAGACCATCTTCGATAGAAACGATTGGGAATTGCTCAACAAGACCAGCTAGGTAATGGTTGAATTCTTCAGCAGTAAATTTCTTACCTTCACCTTTAAGGTCGTAGATACCGTCTTCTTTGTTGTAGAACTCAGAAGCAGCACAGTCCATAGCAAGAGTAACGTCTTTACCTAGCTCGTAACCAGCAGCTTCAACAGCTTCTTTGATTGCAGCTAGTGCAGCAGCGTTAGACTCAAGGTTAGGAGCGAAACCACCTTCATCACCAACTGCTGTGCTTAGGCCTTTAGCTTTAAGTACTTTAGCTAGGTTGTGGAAAACTTCTGCGCCGATGCGTAGAGCTTCTTTAAGCGTTTTAGCGCCAACAGGTTGAATCATGAATTCTTGGATATCAACGTTGTTATCAGCGTGCTCGCCACCGTTGATGATGTTCATCATTGGTAGAGGCATAGAGAATACGCCAGGAGTGCCGTTTAGATCAGCAATGTGAGCGTAAAGAGGCATAGATTTAGCAGCTGCAGCAGCTTTTGCATTTGCTAGAGAAACAGCAAGGATTGCGTTAGCACCAAAGTTTGCTTTGTTTTCTGTGCCATCTAAATCGATCATGATTTGGTCGATTTCAGCTTGGTTTTTCGCATCTTTGCCGATTAGAGCTTCTGCGATTGGACCATTTACAGCAGCGATAGCTTTAAGAACACCTTTACCTAGGAAACGAGATTTGTCGCCATCACGTAGCTCAAGAGCTTCACGAGAACCTGTAGATGCGCCAGATGGAGCAGCAGCCATACCTACAAAACCACTTTCTAGGTGAACTTCAGCTTCAACTGTTGGGTTACCACGAGAATCGATGATTTCACGACCTAGAACTTTAACGATCTTAGACATTGTGTTTCCTCTATTTTCTTTAATTTAAAAGCTAAAAATAGCTGCTACAACATTGAGCAGCTATCCGTAAATCCTATTACTTTTCGAATTCACCGCGAGCATTTTCACCTGCTGCTTTAACAAAACCTTCAAATAATGGGTGACCATCACGAGGGGTTGATGTGAATTCTGGGTGGAATTGAGCAGCCACAAACCATGGGTGGTTAGGAAGTTCAATAATTTCCACAAGCTTCTTATCAGCTGATAGACCAGAAATTTTAAGACCGGCTTTTTCAAGCTGAGGAAGTAAATTATTATTTACTTCATAACGGTGACGGTGACGCTCTTCAACAGTTGCGTTACCGTAAAGCTCACGAGCTTTAGAACCTTTAGCAAGGTGACATAGCTGAGAACCAAGGCGCATTGTACCGCCTAAATCTGATGTCTCAGTACGCTCTTCAACCTTACCTTCACCATCAATCCACTCTGTGATTAGACCAACAACAGGGAATTTAGTGTCTTTAGAGAATTCAGAAGAGTGAGCCCCTTCCATATTAGCAACGTTACGCGCATATTCAATAAGCGCAACTTGCATACCCAGACAGATCCCTAAATATGGTACTGCATTTTCACGAGCGTATTGAGCAGCAAGGATCTTACCTTCAATACCACGGTCACCGAAACCACCAGGAACTAGAATTGCATCTAAGCCTTCAAGGATTTCAGTACCTTTAGACTCAACATCTTGCGAGTCTACATATTTAATAGTGACATTTAGACGGTTTTTCAAGCCCGCATGTTTTAATGCTTCATTTACTGACTTGTAAGCGTCTGGTAATTCAATGTATTTACCAACCATACCGATAGTAACTTCACCAGTAGGGTTCGCTTCTTCATAAATTACTTGTTCCCACTCAGAAAGATCAGCTTCAGGAGCCGTAATACCAAAGCGTTTACATACTAACTCATCAGTACCTTGTGCTTTAATAAGTTGTGGGATCTTGTAGATTGAATCTACGTCTTTCATTGAGATAACTGCTTTTTCTTGTACGTTACAAAAAAGAGCAATTTTCTTACGTTCGTTTGCTGGGATAACACGATCAGAACGACAAACTAAGATATCTGGCTGGATACCAATAGACAGAAGTTCTTTTACTGAGTGCTGAGTAGGCTTAGTTTTAAGCTCACCAGCAGCGCCTAAGTAAGGCACAAGAGTTAGGTGCATAAACATTGTATGTTCACGGCCTATCTCAACAGCAAGTTGACGAATCGCTTCCATGAATGGTAGAGATTCGATATCACCAACTGTACCACCAACTTCAACGAGTGCGATATCATGGCCTTCAGCGCCAGAGATAACACGTTCTTTAATCGCATTCGTAATGTGAGGGATAACTTGGATTGTCGCACCTAAGTAGTCACCACGACGTTCTTTACGTAAAACGTCTGCGTATACTCGACCTGCCGTAAAGTTATTACGTTTAGTCATTTTGGTGCGGATGAAGCGCTCGTAGTGACCTAAATCTAGATCAGTTTCTGCGCCGTCTTCCGTGACGAATACTTCACCGTGTTGAGTTGGGCTCATTGTGCCTGGATCAACGTTGATGTATGGGTCAAGCTTCATCATAGTGACTTTTAAGCCACGAGCTTCAAGAATAGCTGCTAATGATGCTGCTGCAATACCTTTACCTAGTGAGGATACAACCCCGCCAGTTACAAAAATGTAATTCGTCGTCATACGTTACCTGAAATTGGTGTAATGAGGAATAAAATGGATTTTATCTGGACGGGAAATGAATATACCAGAACCGCTTTATCGCCACAACGTGAAAAGTATCACAGTTAATTGATTTATTTTTTGCTCCAAATCAATTCTGCTCACTTCGTTTCACTTTTTCCCACTCTGAGTCTAGTTCATTTAAATCACATTCCTGCAAAGTTTTGTGTTTTTTAGCGACGTTCGCCTCAATTTGACGAAAACGACGTTCAAATTTATCATTTGCTTTGCATAAAGCTTGTTCAGGATTTTTTCCTAAATGACGAGAAAAATTTACTGTAGCAAAAAGTAAATCTCCTAATTCTTCTTCAAGCTTCTTCTCATCTCGTGGATTTTTTCGTGCCTCTTCCAGCACCTCTGCAACCTCTTCGCTTACCTTATCAGCAACCGGTTGCAACTCATCCCAATCAAAACCCACCTTTGCACACTGCTTTTGAATCTTATTTGCTCGTAATAAGCCAGGTAACGCACTAGGAATCGAATCTAAGATGCTCTGCTGTTCTTTTGACTCATTATCTAACGCTTCTTTTTCTAACCGTTCTTGTTTCTTAACTTTATCCCAATTCGCTGTTATCTCTTCTTCTGATGAGAACACGTCATCACTGAACACATGGGGGTGCCTACGAACTAATTTTTCATTTAACGTCTCAAGTACATCATTGAAATCAAACAGCTGCTTTTCTTTGGCAATTTGAGAATAGAAAACCACTTGAAACAATAAATCGCCTAACTCTTCTTTTAAATTGCTCCAATCCTTTTTATGAATGGCGTCCACCACTTCATAGGTTTCTTCTAAGGTATGAGGAATAATCGAATCAAAGGTTTGCTTTCTATCCCACGGGCAGCCAGATTCTTTGTCACGCAGTTGTGTCATGATTGAAAGCAATTGTTCAAGGTTATTTGAAACTGTCATAGATTTACCTTTGATTAAAAAACAAAAAAAGCGATGACCATTATAGTCATCGCTTTTTCAAAATTCATATACCTTAATGCTAAGGTAGCTTAACTTCTCGCTTAATAAAGCTTAGCCTAATAAGCTCATTGCCATGTTTGGCGATTGCTTCGCTTGTGCCAAAATAGAAGAACTTGATTGGCTTAAGATTTGGCTCTTAGTAAACGTTGTTGTTTCTTTTGCAAAATCAGTATCTTTGATTTGGCTATTTGAATCAGTAATGTTTTCATTGATGTTCGTTAAATTTTGAATCGCACTTTCAAAACGGTTTTGGAAAGCACCTAAATCAGCACGGTTACTATCAACATACTCTAAGGCAGCATCAATAACATCAATAGAGCGCTGTGCGCCACCAACAGTTGTTAAGTCCATTGAACCAACAGTATCATCTGATTCACCGCCCATTTTTAATTCATTGGCTAGAGAACCACTAAACTCTAATGGTGAAGAGATAGTTTCACCTGACATGAATACTTGAAGTACACCATCTTCTGTTACTGAAGCACTTAATTCATTAGTTTGACCATTAATGTAAGTCGCTAATTCTTCAATATCATCGCCTGCTTTTGCTGTGATATTGATTTTTTGCTCGTTACCATTTTTGTCATTATATTGAACGTTTAATTGAGTGCCTTCTTTGCCTACAGCCCAGTTAACATCACGGCCTTCCTCAGCAGAGTAAGATTTGCCACCCATTGTTGACTCATCAGCACGCATGCTATTTAGTGTCATTGCTACCGCTTCACCTGAGTCGGCACCAATTTGGAAAGATTTTGTACCAAACTCACCATTGATAAGGCGTGTTCCACCAAATGATGTAGTCTCTGCAATACGATTTAACTCATCAGTTAATGAACCAACTTCTTCTTGCATTGCTTGGCGATCAGCCTCAGTGTTTGAACCATTTGCTGATTGAAGAGATAAATCACGTAAACGTTGTAGTACGTTAGTTGTTTCTTTCATCGCGCCTTCAGCCGTTTGTGCAATTGACATACCGTCATGAGCATTGCGAACTGCTACGTCTAAGCCACGAGTTTGTGCTGTCATACGATTTGATATTTGAAGACCAGAAGCGTCATCAGCAGCGCTGTTGATTTTTGAGCCTGAAGACAATTTCTCCATTGAATCAGTTTGAGCAGTCGTTGCATTATTTAAGTAACGCTGTGCTGTCATCGCTGAGATATTTGTATTTACTGAAATTGACATAATTCTTGCTCCGGTCTGGCTTCACTTATTGTTATAGGATAGAAGCCTATAATTCATCGTTGATACTTATCTTTACGGCCTGATATTTCAGAACTTGAGTATTTTTTAAATAAAAAAAGCCGAATGCTCAATAAAACATTCGGCCCTCACATCTAACACTTACAAATCAATAACTTAACTAATATCTGTGACTTTTATTTTTATTTAAGATAAGCGAATAGCCTCCATGATATCTTTTACTTGTTCAACTCGAGTAATTAATCGCCCAAGAATATCAGCGTTAAACACTTCTAAATCAAAATCCATAATCGTCAATTGTTTCTTGTAATCATTTCTACTCTTCATACTCGAAACTTTTACTTTTTCATTAGTAAATAGTGTGGTTAGATCTTTCAATAAGCCAGAACGATCCATTGCTGTCACACGTAGGGTTAATATGTAAGATCCCTCAAAGCCACTACCCCAAACGGTATCGATAATACGCTCTGCTGCATGGTGACGCAGTTCATTAAGCTGATCACAATCACTGCGGTGAACCGAGATACCACGGCCTTGAGTAATATAACCAGCGATTGGATCTCCAGGGATTGGCTGACAACAACGAGCAAGGTGTGTCATTAAGTTATCGACACCTTCAACAACAACCGCATCATTACGTTTCTTATTTTGTGCTTGAACATGAGCTTGTGCTTTGGCTTCAGACTCTTGCAATTGTTCTAGTGCTTTTTGATCTTCTTGCTCTGCCGTTGGCTTATTGATTAACGCATTAATATGATTAATCACTTGGTTAATACGTAAATCACCACTACCAACACCCGCAAAGAGCTCATCAGTTGAATTTACATTAAAACGTTTCAGAGCATATCTCTCTGCATCTTTCAATGTACCACCAATTTTAGCCAACTCAACTTCTAGGATCTCTTTACCTGCATCAAGGTTCTTCTCACGACTCTGTTTTCTAAACCACGCATTGATCTTTGCACGAGCGCGACCAGAATTAACAAAACCTAATGTTGGGTTTAACCAATCTCTCGACGGATTAGGCTCTTTTTGGGTAATAATCTCTACCTGATCCCCCATAGTAAGCTGATGCGTAAATGGCACTATTCGTCCAGCCACTTTTGCACCGATACAACGATGCCCCACTTCTGAGTGAATATGGTAGGCAAAATCTAATGGTGTTGCGCCCATAGGAAGATCAATCACATCACCACGTGGAGTAAAGGCATACACTCGGTCATCAAATACTTGGCTTCGTAATTCATCCAGCATTTCACCTGAGTCTGACATCTCTTCTTGCCAATCAAGCAACTTACGTAACCAAGTGATTTTTTCATCATAGCCACTACGGCTATTACTTGAAGCACCTTCTTTGTATTTCCAGTGCGCGGCTACCCCTAGCTCGGAGTCTTCGTGCATATCCTTAGTGCGGATCTGGATTTCAATGGTTTTGCCTTCTGGCCCTAATACTACGGTATGGATCGATTGATAACCATTGGGTTTAGGATTAGCGACATAGTCATCAAACTCGCTTGGTAAATGCTTGAATTTAGTATGAACAACACCAAGAGCGGCATAACAATCTTGCAATTTATCGGCAATAATACGAACCGCACGCACATCAAATAGCTCATCAAATGCTAAGCTCTTTTTCTGCATCTTGCGCCAGATGCTGTAAATGTGTTTCGGCCGTCCGCTCACTTCAGCATTTATATTATATTCATTCATTTCATCGCCTAAACCGGTAACAAAATCATCAATATACTGCTCACGAACAATTCGTCGCTCTGATAGCTGCTTGGCTATTTTCTTATAAGTGTCAGGGTGCTGGTAACGGAAGGAGTAATCTTCAATTTCCCATTTCAACTGACCAATCCCTAAACGGTTTGCTAGAGGTGCATATAGATTATTACACTCTTTAGCCGCTGCACGACGAACTTCATCAGGTTCATTTTTCACTTCACGTAAATTACAGATACGCTCCGCTAATTTTATGATCACACAACGAAAGTCATCCACCATGGCAAGTAACATTCGACGAATGTTATCCACCTGAGACGACGCTGATTCTGCATCTACAGAAGCATTTAGCTGACCAATAGCGTCCATCTCTTCAACGCCATCGATCAATTTTTCAATTTCCTTACTATAGTTCTCAGTTAAAGCTTCTCTATCTAAAGCACCTGATGAAACTAAAGGGAATAACTGAGCAGCAACGAGCGTTGGCTTGTCCATGCTTAAAGTGATCAATATTTCAATCATCTCTCGACCACGCCATAACAAGAGTTCCCCTTCTTCATGGGATGAGACTAACTCTTCACATTGCTTATACACCTCTGTCAGTTTTTTTGAGGTGTTTTTATCTTGTTCAAGGCTGGTGATCCATTCACCTAACTCGAACTCTTCATTTTCCTTAAGATGTGCTCCGCGAACTGCGACCATGTCCGTTTCCTATAATCCAATTTTATAATGATTCTTTTAGGCTTTTAAGCGTAGCGAGTGTTATCGCTAATTATCGCTCAAATAATGCCATAGATTCTAAATGTCCTGTGTGTGGGAACATATCAAGCATTCCTAGCCTAGTAAGCTTGTAACCGTGTTGAATAAGTAATTGGCTATCGCGTGCAAGTGTTGCTGGGTTGCACGATACGTAAACTACGGTTTGAGGTTTCAATTTTGCCACAGTTTGCATCACTCCTGCAGCCCCTGCTCTAGCAGGATCGAGTAAAATCTTTGTAAACTTTGTGCTTGCCCACACTTGGTCATCAATACTTTCTTCTAAATTTGCTTGATAAAACGTGACATTATCTAGCGAATATCTTTTTGCATTTGATTGAGCGCGTTGCACCATTTCATCAACACCTTCAATGCCGACTACGCTTTGTACTTTTTGGGCTAAAGGCAGACTAAAATTACCTAAGCCACAGAATAGGTCTAATACCGTGTCATTTTCTTTGAGAGCTAGCCAAGAAAGGGCTTGATGCACCATTTTTTTATTCACATCACCATTAACTTGAATAAAGTCTTTTGGAGTAAAGTAAATTTTAGCACCATCAATAAGATAATATGGGTCTTCGCCATGAACATGATTTAAGACATCTGACTCCGGCATTAAATACAAGATCAAATCACGCTCTTCACAATAAGATATTAATGCTTGATGATCGGTTTTATTAAAATCTGCCAAATGACGGATCAACAATACACTGCCATTATCTGCTTGAACTAACTCTACATGCCCTAACTGCTTTTTCGATTTAAATGAATTCAGTAATTCATAAAGTGACGTTAGATGTTGATCAAGTTCGTTCACTAATACTGGGCAATGGCGAACATTTACAATTGCTTTGCTTTGCTTCTTACGAAAACCAAAATCGAGCTGATTCGTTTGTTTATTAAACATCAAACTAATACGTGCTCGACGGCGATAACCTTTATCATCACCAACAATAGGATCAACCATTTCGCAGCGCTCAACCCCTTGCTTTTGCATTAGCTCTTTCAGCTTAATATTCTTTGCTACGATTTGTTCATCATGTTGAAGATGCTGTAGATTACAACCACCACATTCATGATAATACTGACAAATTTCTTCTTGACGTTTAGAGCTCTTTTCTATCAATTTAATTAATTTAGCTCGGGAATATTGTTTCTTTTGTTCAATAAATTGAATAATGGCCTTTTCTTCAGGTAAAGCACCTTCAATAAACACTGGCTTTTTATCCACAAACGCAATGCCTGCGCCGTTATGATCTAACCGAACCACATCCACAGACTGATGCTTTGTGTTTACTGAAGATTTTTTTTTCGCTTTGAAGAACTGCGCCATAATTGCTGCCTGATTTACAAAATTTGGCGTCATTATACCGAAACCACATCAAGATGTAGCGTTGATTAAAGATTCATTTACGTTTCAACTTACGATTTAAGCACAGAGTAATTGAGCTTACCTCTCAACTTGATTAAGCTACGCGCTCAAGGAAGTCAATCAGAACGAATCAATATGACAAAATACGGTTTACGCGCTCGAGTCATCACCCTTACCCTAGCGCCAACATTAATCATCGGTTTACTGCTCAGTGGTTTCTTTACCATGAATAGATACAATGATTTAGAAGCGCAGCTCATTTCTAGTGGAACAAGCATTATTGAACCACTAGCTATTTCGAGTGAGTATGGAATGACGGGGAAAAACCGAGAAGCGGTTCGTCGACTTATAAGCTACGCACATCGAAAACATTCTAAAATTGTTCGTAGTATCGCTGTATTTGATGAAAAGCATGAACTTTTTGTAACCTCAAATTTCCACCCTAATTTTGAAAGCTTAACATTTCCTAAAAATAAGCCCATCCCTCTATTACTTGATATTTCATTTCAAGAAGAGTCATTAATCTTAAGAACGCCTATCCTTCCAGAAGGGCAGTTTTCATCTAATTTTGATTCTTCTTATATTAATGAACCATTAGGTTATATTGCTATTGAATTAGATTTATCCAGTTTACGATTGCAGCAATATCAAGAAATATTCTCAGCCTTAATTGTTTTAATTTTAGGATTAAGTTTATCTGGTGTATTTGCATATCGCTTGATGCAAGATGTAACCCAACCTATTTCACACATGGTAAGCGTGGTTGACCGTATTCGTCGTGGTCACCTAAATGTGCGTATTGAGAATAAATTGCATGGTGAGCTAGACACCCTTAAAAATGGCATCAATGCGATGGCAATTTCCTTGTCTGAGTATCATGTTGAGATGCAACAAAGTATCGATCAGGCAACCTCCGATCTACGTGAAACCTTAGAGCAATTAGAAATCCAAAACGTAGAATTAGACATTGCGAAAAAGCGAGCTCAAGAAGCGGCTCGGGTTAAGTCTGAATTCTTAGCCAATATGTCACATGAGCTAAGAACACCGCTTAATGGCGTGATCGGTTTTACACGTCAAATGCTAAAAACATCCCTCTCAGAGCATCAAAAAGACTACTTACAAACCATCGAACGTTCAGCCAATAACTTATTAACGATTATTAATGACATTCTTGATTTCTCGAAACTAGAAGCAGGTAAATTACTACTTGAAAATCTTCCATTTAATGTCCAAGATTCTCTGGATGAAGTAGTCAGCCTACTTGCAACAAGTGCGCATGAAAAAGGCTTAGAAATTACACTTAAAATTGACCAACGTGTTCCTTCAGGGCTAATTGGTGACCCACTTCGAATTCAACAAGTCTTAAACAACCTAGTTGGTAACTCAATTAAATTCACGGAAAAGGGCAACATCGACATCTCGGTAGAATTAAAGCATTTACATGATGATACGGTAGACCTTCAATTTGTTGTTCGTGACACTGGCATTGGTATTTCTGAGCGCCAACAAGCACAACTGTTCCAAGCCTTCAGCCAAGCAGATGCGAGCATTTCTCGACGCTATGGCGGTACAGGTTTAGGCTTAGTTATCACGCAAAAATTAGTTGCTCAAATGGGCGGCGAAATTGGTTTAAGCAGTCGCTTACATCAAGGCTCTACTTTCTGGTTTACAATTAAAATGAGCCAAACTGAGTTACCTATGATTGATGAGCGAGATGTTCAGCAACTCGATAAGAAAAAACTACTACTGATTGAACCGAATATGCAATCAGCATCTATCTTACAGCAACAATTTATCCACCACGGTGTCTTTGTTACCTATCGTTCAACACTACCTGACAATATAGAACCTCATGACTACGCCCTAATCAGCTTAAGCTCTAATTCCAAGCCAAGTACTGAATCATTAAAAGTCATTTCAGATAAATTAGCACCTCACTGCCCGACCATTGTTATTGGCTTGCCAAGTACTGAATTAGCATTAACCGAGAAGTTAAATCAACTACCAAATATCACCTGTTTATCAAAACCATTTGCGAAGAAAAAACTACTAGATGCATTATTAGTTCAAAAACAAGAAGAGCAAATACTCACTCTTCCTGATCTTATGGCCTCTCATGACACCCCACATCGTTTGCCAATCAAGGTTATGGCTGTTGATGACAACCCAGCTAATCTCAAATTGATTTCAGCGTTACTGCATGAGCAAGTTGAAAGTGTTGTCACCTGTAAGAATGGTCTAGATGCTGTACAACAAGCCACCGAACAGAAATTTGATATTATTTTAATGGATATTCAAATGCCAAAAATGGACGGTGTTATGGCATGTAAAGAGATCCGAAAAACTGTCTTAAATGCACAAACGCCTGTAGTTGCGGTAACAGCGCACGCCATGGCAGGTGAACGAGAGAGGCTTATTACTGAAGGGATGGATGACTACTTAACTAAACCAATTGAAGAACATGTACTTCAACAAGTGATCATTCATTGGAGCCCATTAACCGATACGACTGATGTAGAAAAAATCGAGATCTTAGCTGATGCTATCCCTGAACTACATGTTGAAGAAGCAAGTAATGATAAAAACGGTAGTATTGATTGGGAGGCCGCATTAAAGCAATCTGCAGGAAAAGATGATCTCGCTAAAGAGATGCTTCAAATGCTAGTGGAGTTTATTCCTGAAGTTGACGGTTGGATTGAAAAAGCGCTTGAAGGGAGCTCATCACCTGAAGAGCTTTGTCACTATATACATAAATTACATGGCAGTAGCTCGTATTGTGGCGTACCTCGTTTAAAGCAACTATGTAATCTAATTGAAACCGCTCTACGACAAGAACAGTCAATTGAAGATATAGAGCCTGAACTATTTGAACTTCAGGATGAGATGGAGAAAGTAACTAAAGATGCTCAAAAACTAATTTAATAATACCAATACCACCTATTATCTGATCAATTACTTAACTCTAAAGACGTAGTTGTTCAGATAATAGTTAGCTAGCTCGATATAAACGGTAACCATTTTTTCCATCTTTTTTCACTTGATACATGGCTTCATCGGCTAAAGATAAGCAAACATCAAACTCTCCAGTAACATCAAAAGCAATACCAATACTCACTCCTACATTCACCATTGCACCCTGTTTCAGTACAATAGGCTTCGAGACGGTATCTATTAACTTTTGAGCTATGTATTCAACCAAGTTAGTACTTTTCTGATCACAGCTGATTAATACTGCAAATTCATCTCCACCTAAACGGCTAACAAGATCTTTATTCTGTCTTACTTGATTTTTTAGACGCTGAGCAATAATACATAACACTTCATCACCAGAAGCATGGCCAAAAGTATCATTAACAGTTTTGAATCCATCTAAATCTAGAACCATTACCGCTAAAACTTTGTCTTCACTTCCCGGTTTAGATTTTAAAAGGAAATCAGCACAACCTAAGCGGTTTTTTAAACCAGTTAATGTATCTAACTGAGCAAGATTCAATGCTTGCTGCTCTTTTATTACTCGGTCCGTTACGTTATAAATAACACCTTCATAATACCATTCAAGTGTCGTACTATCTTGATAAGCCGATATTAATAATTGAATCCAAACCGGCTCTCCTAATATTGGTTCAATCACAAACTCTTGACTGATTGGCTCTTGTGTTAACTTTGCTTTCTTAGCTAATTTATTACCAAGAGTAGAATCTTTTAGAAAGCTATCAAATAAACACTGACCGAGTATATCTTCTTTGCTGAGTAATAAATGACGTTCTAAGCTTTCAAAAAGAACATCATTTCCTTTTAAGAGTTCTGTTTTTTCATTTAATACAAAAAAGCCAATCTGAGCTTTCTCTAATACATTACGATAATGCTTTTCCATCAAGCTAATTTTTTCACGTAATGCTCTCTCTGTATGAATCGCAGAGGTCGCACTCTCAACAAATTGATTCACACTCGAAGTAACAAGACCTATTTCATCATTTTGATGCTGCTCATCCAGCGTGAGTTTTGTCTCTTCTCCTGGACGAATAATAGCTAATTGTGCTGCTACCCTCTTCAATGGTGTTCCCACCACTTTTTTAATTGCAATTAACATAACAATCAAAAGAATAATCGTTTGAAATACTAATAACTTTATTTGTGCTTCTACCACATCAATTGCATTTTGATTCAATAACTCTTCATTTAAAATAATTGAAATACTGCCGGTAGATAAGTTATTAACAGGTGATAATAGAATATATTGGTAGCCACTCTGTTCCCAGTTAATATCACCTAGACCGATGTCCCTTTGTTTTACATAGTTAAAACTTTCATTCGAAGTAATTTTTACTGCTAATATCTCAGGGTGTAGAAGCAGAGAGCTACCGACCTCTTCTGCTATTTCTTCATTTTCGACATAAGCTGCAATAGAAGCAGATGCCCTTACTGTCGTCACTAGTTTTTCTTGTTGGATTAAAGCGTTATCTTTCGCCTTTTTAATACCAAACTCAATCAACGCGCCTGCAATCGCTACCATATAAATCAATGCTGAAATTAACAAAGTAACAATTAATCGTGATGTTAAGGACTTATTCATGATTTATCTCTATTTTAAACTTAAAATAATACTAACTTCTGAATCTGTAGGCTTTTGATTTGTATAGCTAATTGCATTAGTTTTTTCGGATAACAAGACAAGCATCTCTGCCTCTTGTTCAATAACTGTCGGTGGTATCATTCGCCCAGAAAAAGTAAGACGCGACCAGTAAGCATTAACCCTAGGTAGTGACATTTTGTTCAACAGATAAAAAAACTCTGAGCGAGTCGTAGAGTCTAATCCTCGGTCGATCATAAAAGCCAGTTCACCATTAGGCAGCGTTCGTTTCTTACCTAAAAACAAAGCAGTAACTTCATCTTTTGATAAGTGTTCAATTTGTGCTTCCTTATGGGCTACCACATAAATATCGGCAAAGCTTGAGGGTACTAGAGCAATATAGGTTAACAACAAAAATAACATTTTCTTCATTACTACACCTAAAATACAAAGCTAATAGAAGCAGAAAAAAGGTTTACATCTTGGCTTTGATAAAGGTCACCACCAGAGCCCGCCCACATCGCAGAGCCTGCTGATGCAATTGAGACGTGATCCCACTGTAAATTCAGTGCTGCTTGTTGATGAAAATCCCAACGAGTACCAAGAGTAATCGTATCTTGCTCTATACGCCCTGAGTTAATTATAAAAGTAGTAGTTTGAAACAGTGTCGTTAATTGAGGCGCCTTTCCTTCCCAAGGGTACTCTTCATTATAAAATTCATTTTTAGGCTTGAAAAAAGAATAATTAATATATGGAGTAAAAGTTGAAATCCGCTTACCAAAGGTTAAATATCCACCTAAGCCACTTGGCATTATAGATATATCAGCATCGCTATACGTCAACTCAGAGAGTAATAACCAATCATAATTATCAAATTGCACACTAATTTGTGCATATTTAATTTGCTCCCCTTTAATCTTCAATTCGTCACTTAATGCACCTGCTAGTTCACGAATTCTAGCGGGTAAAAGTCCTATATCTGAATGTTCTATCTCTTCAAGGACAAATTGCAGCTGCATTGCTTGTTCTGGTAAATCAGAGCCAACAGTGACAGCAGCTAAGGTTGTTCTAAAGCTCCAATCATTTCTATCTGCAGTCAAACTTAATGCAAGAAGATCATCACCTTCAAATTCATAAACCGTCTCACCCGCACTCATTTCTGATTTAGAATGACTTTTCCCATATTGGGCTTTAATCCGCCAATAGGTACTTTCTGTTTCAAAGTAATAAGCAGCATCAATACCATCAACAGAATAGAGAGGTACCCAACCATATACTTCACTCGGTGGCCTTACCCATAAATGAGCATAATCAATGCGTCTAGTATCTGACAAAGCAAAAAGATCTAGTCCCATTCGACCAAATCGAATATCTACATTTGAAATAGGATGCAGAGCTAAGTAAGCCCATTCAAGCGAATCACTTAGTTCATAATCTACTTCATCAGCAAGAACAACTTGAACCATCGTGCTCCAGTAAGGGGACGATCGATAAGACAACTGCGCTCCTATTTGGGAGTCAGTTTGGAATGAAGAGGTTTGATCTATATCGAGTGTTTGAGAATAGTCTCGAATATAGCCAATTTGCTCAGTATCGTCATAGGTATAGCCAAGTGTGCCAAACCCTGAAAATGTCCAATTACTTACCTCACTTTCTGATTGAGCAGAAAATGAAAATAAACAACTGAATATTGGTAATAAAATAGGAAGTATTTTCGTCACAACCGCTCTCTTTTATAACTCTACGCTTGATTTATAATTAACAAACCGAATGTTATACCATCAATGGTACAGGAGTTAATACGAAATAAACAGTCTTAGATACTCTTAAATTAAGATTCAAAGATAACGGTGGCTACAGCGTAATGCCTTTCATCAGAAATGGTTAGATGAGTATGAGATATTTGGAATGATTGAGAAAGCTCGAGAGCCTTACCTGAGAGTGTTAATAGCGGTTTACCATTCTCATCATTTGAGATAGTAAAATCATGAAAGGTAACACCGTGTGCAATACCGGTGCCTAACGCTTTAGAAGCAGCTTCTTTTGCTGCAAAACGCTTAGCTAAGAAACGTCCTTTTTGCTTTAATGATTGATATTTACTAAATTCAGATGAACTTAAGATGCGCTCAGCGAACGCATCTCCTGAACGAGAAAGGGCTTTCTCAACCCTTTCTATTTCAGCGATATCAGTCCCTAGACCAACAATTGCCATTACTTACGAGCACCAAGCATAATACGGTGCATATCCGCGACGGCTTTTTCTAAGCCATCAAACACTGCACGCCCCATAATTGAGTGGCCGATGTTTAATTCGTAGATTTCTGGCAGAGCGGCAATCGCTTCAACGTTATGATACGTCAAGCCATGACCAGCATTAACAATGAGGCCTTTAGAAGCGGCATAACTTGCGCCTGCTGCGATTTTTTTCAGCTCATCTTGCTGCGCTTCTTCTGTTTTTGCATCAGCGTAAGCACCGGTGTGAAGCTCAATATATGGCGCACCACATTCAACCGCGGCATCAATTTGCTCTTTATCTGCATCGATAAATAAGGACACTTTAATGCCTGCATCAGAGAGTTTTGTCGTTGCAGCCTTCACTTTCTCAAGCTGACCTAAGACATTTAACCCACCTTCTGTCGTTAACTCTTCACGCTTCTCTGGTACTAAGCAAACAAATTCAGGTTGTGTTTCAAGTGCAATGCCAACCATTTCATCCGTCACTGCCATTTCCAAGTTCATTCGCGTTTGTAGCGTTTCACGCAGAATACGTACATCACGATCATTAATATGACGACGGTCTTCACGCAGGTGAATCGTAATACCCGCAGCACCAGCACGCTCTGCAATTTCAGCAGCATGAACAGGATCTGGGTATTTAGTTCCTCTTGCATTTCTAAGGGTGGCTACGTGATCGATATTAACGCCAAGTAAAATTGAACTCATTTTAGAATACTCCTTGTTCTTGGAAGAAACAGTTCCCTACTTTTTAGGGGCTTGCCGCCAAGATACGGCTTTAAGGCTATGCGTGTAAAGCGTTTTGCCGCTTTTAATTGCTCTAGTGTCACAAATCGTCGCTCACTGATGGCAATCAATTCATTCCCTTTAAAACTCATTAAGGGATCATGACGAATGGATGCCATAAAACCTTGTTGCTCACGATAACGATAGGTCATTTCTGGGGAAACCATTTCACCACTACCAGCACAATGTAACAAATCGACGCCATAGCCCAGTGAAGATAATAAAGCTAATTCAAAACGACGCAAAGCGGGCTCTGGATTTTTAGTTTGAGCCAATTCGGTTAACGCGGTGAGATAATCAAGAAAAAGTGCGGGATAAGGCGTTTCTTGTTCAATCACCCGTACTACTAATTCATTGATGTACATGGCTGAATAGAGATTGATGCCAGTAAGGGGAATGGCAAGACTGATGCTCTCAGCTTGACGCAATGTTCGCATCGCTCCCCTACCTGACCATTTCATAAGTAATGGGGTAAACGCTTGCAATACACCTTTAAGATTAGATCGCTTACTTCGCGCACCTTTAGAGATGATAGATAAACGACCATATTCTTCGCTAAACACGTCTAAAATTAGACTGCTTTCACTATATGGTCTACGGTGCAGGACAAAACAACGTTGTAAGCCTTCTTCCACGTTTCTTACCTATTTAATTAACTATACGCTTCGCTAACGATAAAGCTTCGCTTCTAGAGACTATAAAAGATCTCTTTCGTTATAACAAAAAAATCCCAAACAACTTAAATTAATTCACTTAAGTTATTCAGGATCTCACTCTAGCTCTTATAGTTTCTAGTTTCTAGTTTCTAGAAATTATAAATCGTCGATATAACCTAGAGAACGAAGTGCTCGCTCATCATCAGCCCAACCAGATTTAACTTTAACCCAAAGCTCTAAATACACTTTACGGTCAAACAAGCCTTCCATATCAATACGAGCTTCACGACCAATAACCTTGATCTTCTCGCCATTCTTACCAACAACCATTTTCTTTTGACCTAAACGCTCAACAAGAATAAGACCGTTAATATGGAAACCATCCATCTTAGGATTGTAATCAAAACGTTCAATTTCAACGGTTACTGAATATGGCAATTCTTCACCCGTAAAACGCATTAGCTTTTCACGAATAATTTCAGACGCCATGAAACGTTGAGAACGATCGGTTACATACTCTTCAGGGAAGTGATGTATTGCTTTTGGCAAATACTGACGAACTAATTTCTGAACAACATCAATATTAGAGCCTGATTTAGCTGAAATTGGCACAACGTCAACAAAATCCATTTTTTCTGTCATGGTCTGAAGGTGCGCCATAACGTCATTTTTATCTTTAACGTTATCTACTTTATTCACCAATAAAACCGTAGGGAATTCTGCTTTTCTCAGCTTATTCAATACCATTTCATCATCAGGTGTCCAGTGCGTACCATCAACCATAAATAGAACCAAGTTAACATCGCTTAACGATGAGTTTGCAGCACGGTTCATTAAACGGTTAATCGCTCGTTTTTCTTCAATATGAAGACCTGGAGTATCAATATAAATCGCTTGATAATCCCCATCCGTATCAACACCCATAATACGGTGACGAGTCGTTTGAGGTTTACGTGATGTAATCGAAATCTTCTGCCCCAAAATTTGGTTAAGAAGTGTTGATTTACCTACGTTTGGACGACCAACGATAGCAATAAAACCACAGTGTTGGTTGTCGCTAGATTCTGTTTTAGCTTCTGATGAGAAGTACGCGTCTAGATCAAATTCTTTTTCATCTGACATTAGTTTACTTGTCCTAATGCTATGTCAGCAGCCGACTGTTCTGCCTTGCGGCGGCTACTTCCTTTGCCGATAACAGGCTTATCCAAGCCTGCCACGATACATTCAATAGTGAACTCTTGGTTATGAGCTTCACCTTTAATTTTTGTTACTGTGTACGTTGGTAACGGCTTACGACGACCTTGTAGGTACTCTTGAAGACGTGTCTTTGGATCTTTTTGTGATACACCCGGTTCAATTGAATCTAAACGAGTCTTGTACCACGCTAAAATAATCCCACGTATAACTTCAGTGTCGCTATCTAGGTAGATGCCACCAATGATCGCTTCTACCGCATCCGCTAAAATAGAATCACGACGGAAGCCACCACTTTTCAATTCACCAGGGCCTAAAAATAGGTAATCACCCAGTTGGAACTCACGGCCTAACTCAGCTAACGTATGCCCACGAACTAAGGTTGCACGCATACGACTCATATCACCTTCGTCCACTTTAGGGAATCGATGATACAGCTCATCAGCAACAACAAAACTCAAGATCGAATCGCCAAGAAACTCTAAGCGTTCGTTGTGAATGCTGTTTGCACTACGGTGAGTCAGCGCCAGCTTTAAAAAACCTTCGTCTTTAAATTGGTAACCAATTTTCTTTTCTAAGCGTTGTAATGAAGAATTCATAATCTTAATCAGTCTATGCCACCGATGCGGTTAAAACGCACACCAGTAGGAATAAAGGAAGGCAGCACACTATCGCTACCACGTTCAAATTCAAAGCTGATCCAGATCCCGACCGCTTTACCCACTAAGTTCGCTTCTGGGACAAAGCCCCAATAACGGCTGTCGGCACTGTTGTCACGATTATCGCCCATCACAAAGTAATTCCCCTCTGGAACAACCCACTCGTTATAACCAGGTCGAGGTTGGTAGTTAGAAACACGATCAACTCTCATCGGGTTAACTAGAATATCATGCGTTGTCTCTTTTGCTAACTGTTCAGTATATTGAACTAAGTTAGTACGATCTGGCGTGAATTCACTGTCTTTCATGTTCGTTAACGGGATGATATTACACTTGCTCTCGCCTTTTGGCTTAACACATAACTGCTTTGAAGAACTATAAACAACAGTATCGCCAGGTTTACCAACTACACGTTTAATATAGTCGACACTTGGCTGTGGTGGAAATTTAAAAACAACAATATCACCACGCTCTGGTTTTCCAGTTTCTACTAACTGCGTACGCCAAACAGGGTCTTTAACTCCATAAGAGAATTTTTCGACCAAGATAAAATCCCCGACTAAAAGCGTCGGCATCATCGAACCGGATGGGATCTGGAACGGCTCATAAATAAATGAGCGCAACACTAAAACAAGGCCAATCACTGGAAAAATAGAAACCGATTGTTCTATCCATGCCGGTTGAGGAGCAACTTTTACAAGTGTCGCTTCATCAACTTGTCCATTCGCTTGCTCACGAGCTGCTGCAATTTTTTGCTTACGCTTTGGTGCCAAGACGAATTTATCAATAGCCCAAATAACCCCTGTAAACAGTGTTACCAGAACTAAAATAAGTGAAAAAGTGTTAGCCATTACATTCCCTTAAGTTATTAAGTGTTGCATAACAAAGAAAGCGAAGACCATTGATCATCGCTTTCTTTGAACTGTAATAAAGCTTAATTTACGTCACTCTGAAAAATCAGGTGTTATAAATTAATCTTTACCTATATGAAGAATCGCAAGGAAAGCTTCTTGAGGTAATTCAACATTACCAATCTGCTTCATACGTTTCTTACCATCTTTTTGCTTCTTCAACAGTTTTTTCTTACGGCTAATATCGCCACCATAACATTTTGCGATTACGTTTTTACGTAATTGCTTCACCGTTGAGCGCGCAATAATGTGAGCTCCGATCGCCGCTTGAATCGCAATATCAAACATTTGACGAGGGATGAACTCTTTCATCTTCTCAACCAATAAACGACCACGGCTTTGTGCATTATCATGGTGAGTAATGATCGCTAATGCATCAACTCTGTCACCATTGATTAATACATCCACACGAACCATGTTTGACACTTCATAACGTTGGAAGTTGTAATCCAGTGACGCGTAGCCACGAGAAGTTGACTTCAAACGGTCGAAGAAATCTAGTACTACTTCTGACATAGGAACATCATATGTCAGCGCAACTTGGTTGCCGTGATATACCATATCAACTTGAATACCGCGTTTTTCAACACATAATGTAATCACATTACCTAAGTATTCAGCAGGAACTAAGATATTACAGCGTGCGATAGGTTCACGAATTTCTTGTAAGTCGTTTGTTGCTGGTAATTTTGATGGGCTATCTACATACAGTAAATCACCATTATTCAATACTACTTCATAAACAACCGTTGGTGCTGTTGTAATTAGGTCAAGGTCATATTCACGCTCTAAACGCTCCTGGATAATCTCCATATGTAGCATTCCAAGGAAGCCACAACGGAAACCAAAACCAAGTGCTGCTGAACTTTCTGGTTCATAGAAAAGCGATGCATCATTTAGACTTAATTTACCTAACGCATCACGGAAGTTTTCGTAATCATCAGAAGATACAGGGAACAGACCCGCGTATACCTGCGGTTTTACTTTTTTGAAACCAGGTAAACGCTCTTCACAACCGCCTTTAGCGTGTGTCAGCGTATCACCTACAGGTGCGCCTAAGATGTCTTTAATACCACAAACAACCCAGCCTACTTCACCGGTATTTAATCCATCAGTATCAATTTGTTTTGGTGTAAAGATACCAATGCGGTCAATACCCCAAACTTGTCCTGTGCTCATTACTTTGATTTTGTCATTTTTCTTCAGTGAACCATTTTTAATTCGAACTAAAGAAACAACACCTAAGTAGTTATCAAACCATGAATCGATAATAAGCGCTTGTGTTGGACCGTCAGGATCACCTTCTGGAGCAGGAACTGATTTAACGATAGTTTCTAGAACTTCATCAACACCTAAACCTGTTTTCGCTGAACAGCGTGTTGCTTCCATCGCGTCAATGCCAACGATTTCTTCAATTTCTTCTGCTACACGCTCAGGATCAGCTGCTGGTAAATCAATCTTATTTAAGATTGGGACTACTTCTAAATCCATTTCAATTGCGGTGTAACAGTTTGCTAATGTTTGTGCTTCAACACCTTGGCCTGCATCGACTACCAATAATGCGCCTTCACAAGCGGCAAGTGAACGTGATACTTCATATGAGAAGTCAACGTGCCCCGGTGTATCGATAAAGTTTAGTTGATAGGTTTCACCATCTTTCGCCGTATAGTCTAGAGTTACACTCTGCGCTTTAATGGTGATACCGCGTTCACGTTCAAGATCCATTGAATCAAGAACTTGTGCTGCCATTTCACGGTCTGACAGGCCACCACAAACTTGGATAAGGCGGTCAGATAGTGTAGATTTACCGTGATCGATATGGGCAATAATAGAAAAATTACGAATATGCTTCATGAATGACGTGACAAACTCAATTAGTTAATGGGATTGGATCGTGAGATCAAGTAATGGGATTCTACCCAATTTCCTCGCAAGTCGCTATCTTATCCTGCTGCATTTACTGAGATAGTGTCAGAAATCGGCTCACCAAGGACTCGAATCAAGCTAACTTGTTGTTCTGTGTTCAGCTCAATTCGTTGGGAAAGGGCTTTCGCAATAAAATATCCTACCCATGATGAAAAAGCGGCGATGATAATAGTAGTAACTTCACCGATACCAATAAATGGTGAAACTAGCCATTCAGAAAGCAGCGCACCAAACAAAAGAAATAGCAAAGGCACAAGATAAACAATAGCGGCAGATTGCAATAAATTCTTCTCTGGTAATCCAATTTCAACCATTTGCCCTACCGCCAGTTTCTTATCTGTATGAAAAGCCCAGTGATGCACTTTTCCCGGTAAAACTTTAGAAACGATACCCGTTCCACATGATTCTTTCGATGAGCAATGATTACAGCTGGTTTTTTGTTGGCAACCAACCACAATAATATCATCTTGAATATCTAACACCGTAGCTAATGCTGTCATCATTACGACTACTGCTCCTCACTTTTTGATTTTAAGGTGCTAAAAGTAACCGATTCAGAAATACGTTTCGCTGTAATAGCAGGTATATCTCCAACAACACTTATCTCATAATCACCATTAATATAACTATAAAGTGAACGTCTACCTTGGCGAATAGATTGATCTGAATGGCTTAGTTTATCGGCTTCTGAAATATAGACTGCAAAATTAAATAATCCATCAGAATACATTTGGCTCTCAACAGCACGTTGATTCATTGCTAAACGATAACGATTGAAATAAACTTTTTCAAATCCGTTAGGTAGCCAATTAACACTCCAAGTTGCTTTATCTTCGGCAGCCGGCGCATTCGGCATAACTTTAGGTAGCTCGACATCACCCAAACGTTTATTCATATAATCTGCGATTTGATCATTTACTGTATATGAGACTACACGATATTGTTCAATAATATCCCCGTCACGATTCATTAAATCGGTACGTAATGGTAATTTACTGCGCTCATCAATCCAGACAATATAAGAATAACGATTACCATCTTTAGAGACGATACGTACAACTTGTGTTGGTGAACCCGCCTCTCTTGCTCTTCCCATTGATACAAAATCATAATATTGCTTAAGTTGAACAACCTCTTTATGTAATAAAGGGATCACTGGGGCGACAATGGATTCAGATTGAATCGAAAATGGTTTATTTCCTTGCTCTAAATACGTAATTTCTTCATTGCGACGTATCACTTCTCGCATTGAGCCACTTAAGTAAACAAGATGAGAGAGTGTCATATTATCAGCATGAGAATGGCGATACATAAAAGGTTCTATACCACTTTTCTTTACTAATATATAAGAAAGTTCATAGTTTAATTGGTGGCTTGCCTCTCCCATTTGATGCAACAAAGCCTCAGCAGACGACTGTTCATCTGCTGAGGCCATTATTGGAAAGAAGCTGACCAAAGCGATAAAGCTGATCAGGATACGTTTCATTATTCTGCCAATGTTGTATTTTGCTCTAATAAATCGCGATCAATTGAGCCATCGTGCGCATTCAAACGAAGTTGCAATTCATAATCTTGCAGCATTGCATTAATACGCTTACGCTGTTCCATTACATTTGCTTCCGTTGATGTTTTATTCGCTAATGAATCACGAGTTAAACTTACTGGTTCTGCCGTTCCACTAAAAGGAATGGTATCTAAAACTTGTATATCACCACTCGAAGGGATAACACTTGGATCGGCACCATTGTATTTCTGAACCCCAACAATAACCACTAAAGAAAAACACGCGGCCATAGCAACTTGGCTAAATTGAGTTAGCCAGCTTGGTAGTGTTTTCTTCGCTTCACTTGGTGTTGGCTGTGAAGGCATAAACTCTGTCACAGTATCATTCATTTGATGAACTGGCTCATTCTCAAGAGCAAGAGCAACGTTGCCAGCAATATTCCAATCTTTGCTGATTGGCGTTTCACCCCTCAGTACATCACCAATTAAATGGTAATTTTCCCAGGTTTCTGCGTTTTCAGGTTGTGAAAGTGATTCAATGAACGCATTGTCCATTTCTTCATTATCTATAAACGCTGAAATTTGTTCTTTATCAGTCATTGTCTTCACCGTTTGACCGTTGGAAATAATTAACGCTGCATTAGCGGTTGAATCTTTTTCTCAACAACTTCACGAGCACGGAAAATACGAGAACGAACCGTACCAACCGGACACTCCATTACAACAGCAATATCTTCATAACTTAAGCCTTCGAGCTCTCGCAATGTTATCGCTGTTTTCAAATCTTCAGGTAGACCATCAATAGTAGAGAATACGATTTGTCGTAATTCTTCAGTTAATGATAAATTCTCAGGGTTGGTGACTTCTTTTAAAGCACTTGCCCCTTCGTAATATTCTGCATCCTCAGCATCAACATCCGATGCTGGAGGCCTGCGCCCTTGAGCAACAAGGTAGTTCTTCGCAGTATTAACTGCTATGCGATACAACCAGGTGTAAAATGCACTGTCACCACGAAAAGTCGGTAACGCTCGATATGCTTTGATAAACGCTTCTTGCGCGACATCAGGAACATCACCGCTGTTTTTTACATAACGGGCAACCAAGCTACACACTTTATTTTGATATTTAACCACCAAATGGTTAAAGGCTTGTTTATCACCACGTTGAACACGCTCAATTAAAACTTGATCTGTTAACTGCTCACTCATTGGAGCGGGTACTCCCATGTTATTCTTCTTAGATGCGCATTAAGTTTACATTACGCAATAGCTAAATATTTTAGCTATACCACAATTAACTTGAGCACTATGTATGAGTTTCTAATCTTTAGAAAGTTCCTTTATTATTACATTTTTTTATCAATTTAATAGCTCAATGATTGATTAATACTGTTTTTTTACCTTCTTTTATCCTCTCATTTTCTATTTTCTATTCTTGATATTTAAGATTCCATCTCAAAAAGTGACGCTATTGTCGAGATTCTGATAAAATACTCGGATAATCACAGGATAATGATGAATATATGAACATAACCAATGAACACAGTTGTGACGTTTTAGTCATAGGCAGTGGTGCTGCTGGTCTTTCACTTGCACTTAGAGTCGCACCACATGGAAAGGTGATCGTTTTAAGTAAAGGCCCTCGTAATGAAGGCTCTACCTACTACGCTCAAGGTGGCATTGCTGCCGTATTTGATGAAAGTGATACCGTAGAATCTCATGTCGATGATACGCTTGTAGCTGGTGCACATATCTGTGACAAAGATGTTGTCACCTTTATTGCTGAGAATGCCAAGCATTGCGTTCAATGGTTAATCGATGGCGGTGTTCCTTTTGATCACGATGATGAAAAAGAAACCGACACTACCGATCCAAAATTTCATTTAACTCGCGAAGGTGGTCATAGTCACCGTCGTATTCTGCATGCTGCAGATGCAACGGGCAAAGCGATGCAGAACTCGCTACAAGACAACGTCCTAAACCATCCTAATATTACTATTTTTGAACGCCACAATGCGCTGGACTTAATCACTGAAGATAAAGTTGGTGGAGAAGCAGATAAAGTCGTTGGGGCTTATATTTGGAACCGTGATGCTGAGCACGTAGAAACGGTTCGTGCTAAATTTGTTGTGTTAGCAACCGGTGGTGCTTCTAAGGTTTACCAGTATACCTCTAACCCTGATGTATCTTCAGGAGATGGCATTGCAATGGCTTGGCGTGCTGGTTGTCGTGTGGCTAACTTAGAATTTAATCAGTTTCACCCTACGTGCTTATTCCATCCTGATGCTCGTAATTTCCTAATGACCGAAGCTCTACGCGGCGAAGGCGCTTATTTGCGTCGCCCTGACGGTACACGTTTTATGCCTGATTTTGATGAGCGCGGAGAGCTTGCTCCTCGTGATGTCGTGGCTCGTGCTATCGACTTTGAAATGAAACGTTTAGGTGCTGACTGCATGTATTTAGACATTAGCCATAAACCTGAAGATTTCATTCATCACCACTTCCCTACCATTAATGAAAAACTGCTTTCATTTGGTATTGATATGACTAAAGAACCTATCCCAATTGTACCTGCTGCTCACTATACTTGTGGCGGTGTTATGGTTGATAAACAAGGTCAAACCGATATTGATGGTTTATTTGCGATTGGTGAGGTGAGCTATACGGGACTTCATGGAGCAAACCGTTTAGCATCTAACTCATTGTTAGAATGCGTTGTTTATGCATGGTCTGCAGCAGAACACATTATTAAAGACATGAATAATCGTGAGCTACCACCATCATTACCCGTTTGGGATGAGAGCCAAGTTGAATGTTCAGATGAAGAAGTGGTAATTCAGCATAACTGGCATGAATTACGCTTGTTTATGTGGGATTACATGGGAATCGTTCGTACTGATAAGCGTCTAGAGCGAGCACTTCGCCGAATTCAATTATTGAAGCAAGAAACACACGATTATTACAGTAACTTCCGTGTTTCTAATAACTTGATCGAACTACGAAACCTGCTTGATGTATCCGAGTTAATGGTACGCTGCGCGATGGAGCGTAAAGAAAGCTGTGGCTTGCATTACACGCTTGACTACCCAGAATCTTTGGAAGAGTCAGGGCCGACTATTTTAGTCCCTCAAAACTTTAGTTAATATTAAATTACATACCCTACACTCTATCGTGGGGTATGTATTTCTTGCTTCCATAAGCTAAGGTCAATTCCAATCATTCCCTATTCATTTTTACTGATTTCGTTAGCTGAATTGGTATTACCTTAGCAACACAGCAAGTTGATGCTGCTTATTTATACTTATCATATCCCCGAATAAATAAAAGTATTTCTTTGTATACACATTTTTTGCCTGAAGAATACAGACACTTTTACTTATCCAAAAAACCCGAGTAACAACCCAATCACGGTGATCATCAGACTCTCTTTTAACAAAAGTATAGCTACCCTGTTGATCTAATAATTGATGATAAAGTAAGGCGCAATGTTGATATAGAAAATAAAATAGAAGAGGAATGAGAGGAAACGGAAGTGTATTAATTAAAACTATCACCCACCCCAAGTAGAAATAACTACCATATAGAATGAGATAGGCGATATGAGAAAAACTAAGCGTTATTTTAACGAAGTTTACTGAGGTTGTGCTCAACTATCTTATCTACTATAGAAGCATGAGCCAGGTTATCACTGCGTCCATGTCCCATAATCCACGTAAACAAATCAGGATCATCACTCTCTAATAATGAGACAAAACTCTGCTGTTCAGCTTCTGTAAGATCTTCAAAACGTTCATCAAAAAATGGCATGATTACAACATCTAATTCCAGCATCCCACGGCGGCAAGCCCACTTTACTCGTGCTTTTTCTTCGACACTGTACATACAGTCCCCTAACGTAAAATATAGAAATAACTGGCTCTGAGTTTATCAGCCTATTTCAATGACAACCATGATCTAAAGTCACAATATTAAGAAGATGAGACATAAAACTACTTGTTTCTTTTTACTGACATTTAAAATGCAGACATTTACTATAAAGGGATAACTTAACTAACTATAAGAATTTTCTGATGAGTACTGAATTTCCAGCATTATCAATAAAAAAAGATGACACATTACCAAATTTCGCTATTTCTAAACTCGAAAATTGGGCATTAATTACCATAGTCGGTAACGACAAAAAATCTTACTTACACGGCCAAGTTACCTGTGATGTCGTAGCTTTAGCTCA
The DNA here is from genome assembly GCA_000953695.1 of Aliivibrio wodanis. GTDB lineage: Bacteria > Pseudomonadota > Gammaproteobacteria > Enterobacterales > Vibrionaceae > Aliivibrio > Aliivibrio wodanis. The sequence goes on from LN554846.1 coordinate 2,492,547, forward strand.
AGATGAGGTAACTTTTGGTGGTCACTGTGATGCAAAAGGTAAGCTATGGAGTATCTTTAATCTCTTTCATCATAACGATGGTTACGCTCTATTTCAGCGTAAAAGTGCTATTGAAACCGAATTAACTGAAATCAAAAAATATGCTGTATTTTCTAAAGTAGATATCACTATTAGTGATGACATTTTACTTGGCTTTACTGGTCAAGATGCACAAACATGGATTAATGAAAATACAGAAACCCAAGGAGATATGAGAGTTTCTCAATTTGGTACTTTTGTAAAAATTTCAGATCTACAGTGGTTACTTGTTTCGACCTCAGAACAGAAAGATGCTGTATTTAGTACCTTAACCCAAGCTGTACTGTGTGATGATTCATTATGGTCTCTTTATAATATCAAACAAGGTTATCCTCAACTAGACGCCTCTTTAAGCAACGATCATATCCCTCAAGCTATGAACTTACAGGCAATTGATGGAATTAGCTTTAAAAAAGGGTGTTACACTGGTCAAGAAACGATAGCAAGAGCAAAGTATCGTGGTATGAATAAACGTGCAATGTACCTATTATCAGGTCAATCAGAACTAGCTCCTGCTGCTGGCGATACAATTGAGCGTAGCGTTGGGGATAATTGGCGCAAAGGAGGCACAATTGTATCTGCATTCCGCTATGATGACGGCTATACAGTAGCCTTAGCTATTCTTCCAAATGATCTAGAAGAAGATACAAAATTTAAACATCAAGAAGTTACCTGGAAAAAAGATACGTTACCGTACTCTTTGGATGATAAATAGGTCATTTCGTAAAATAATAACGTTATAAATATAACGAAGGTAAGTCGCCTATGACTGTATTGAGACTAAGATTAATTTACATAATTACATTTATTAGTTGATATACAGCTCATAACTCCTAATTTAAGTGTGAATTGTTATTTATTTTTTATGAATAAGTAGCATTAATGTGTCGCATTAGCTATCTTGTTTATGTGTTCTTTTATTACAAAAGAATGCATAAATTGTTTAACTCCAAACAATTTATCCAATATACCTATATATATTGGAAGTGCATCTGTGACTGTTTGCCCGAATTTATTTCGGGCTTTTTTTATTGTCATAAGACAAATAACGACAGCAGCACTGATGCATTACCTAGCAATTAAGTAAGTTAAATGATAAAAACCAATAGTAGTTTAGTGTTTAATATCGAATAAAGATCAAATTTAAGACGATAAAAATACAAAAAATGTCTTTATCATCACTCTATCCTAATTTTGTAACATCAACGTCATCTTTTCTGCTTTATAATAGCCTAAAACAAATCAAACACATTTGTAATGCAATATTAATCACTAAAGGATAACGTGATGCGATTTTTTAAGCACTATGCACCGAGCATGATTGCTAAACATATTAGTCGACTATTTAACGGAAAAATTCATATTCATGGCATCGGCGAGTTTCGCTTTGAACAAGGAAGATTAATTGTCCCTACTCAAGCTGAGCGTGAACATTATAAAATGATCAAAGAAATTAATTTAGAAGTTGCTCGATTAAAGCTGTGCTATTAGAGTAAATTACTACTGAATAAATAAAAAAGGTAGCTTGAAAGCTACCTTTTTTGTATTTGTAATACCGACATAAACACTATAAATCTAATACCAATGCTCAGATATTAGATCATCTATTTATTACTGCTGAGCAATTTTAGGCAAACGCCCAGAAACACCCAACGCACGCTTTAAACACTCATCTTTGACTGGTGTTAATTCATTGGTAAGTGACATCCCTATCCCTCTTACCAATTTTTTAATCGGATTTTCGCCAGAAAAAAGTTCTTTGAATCCCTGCATTGAAGCTATCATTTGCGCTGCTTCAGCTTTTCTCCAGCGCTCAAAAGAACGTAAATTGACTTTAGAACCAATATCTTTGCCTTCTTGATGTAATTCTATAATTGTTTCAGCTAAGGCGGCTGCATCAGCTAATCCCAGATTCACCCCTTGTCCTGCTAATGGGTGAATGGTGTGTGCTGCATCACCCACAAGGACAACGCGCTCTTTTACAAAATCTTTGGCGTAGCGCATTTTTAAAGGAAACGCTTGTCGTTCACCTTCAACTTTGCATAAGCCCAGTTGATTATCAAATGCGGCGGTTAGCTGCTTATTAAACTCTTCTTCTGGCATTGACACTAAATTATCTGCATGAAGAGGATCTAATGACCAAACTATTGAGCTTAAATTTTCCTCGCCTAAAGGAAGAAAAGCTAATGGTCCTTCTGGTCTGAATATCTGACGAGCAGTTTGGTCATGGTTCTCAATAGTACGAATATTTGCAACAAGAGCACTGTGACCATAATCCCAATGCGTTAGTGGGATATCAACTTGATTACGTAACCAGGAGTTAGCACCATCTGCTCCCACAACAAGCTTAGCTGTAATTGCCTTGCCCGACTCTAAAGTAAGCCATGCCTCACTTTCACCAAACATAATATTACTACAACGTTCTGGTGCTAATAGTGTTACGTTATCTTGCTTTGAAATTGTATCTAATAAGGAGAGTTGAATAACTCGGTTTTCTACAATATGGCCTAAATTACGTTGAGCGATCTGCTCTGCATCAAAATCAATATGAGCAAAGCTGTCTTGCTCCCATACTTTCATTGAGGTATAAGGTGCAGCTCTTCGAGATTTGATCCCTTGCCATGCACCTACATTATCTAAGATATTCTCACTGGCCCTGCTGATGGCTGACACTCTAATATCAGGTAAATCAGCTAATTCAGTCTCAGGTAATTGACTCTCAATAATAGCAATTCTTAATCCACTTTTTTCTAGGGCTGCGGCAACAGTTAAACCAACCATGCCACCGCCAATAATTGCAACATCTACACTTCGCATCATAATTATCTATTCACTCTACCCATTGCTCGTAATGTCAGGGGCTTTAAAAAAGAACGGAAAGTATCAACAGCACACAAACTCACATTTCTTCCTATAATCATTGGAAATGCATTATTAGCAAAAATAGATACTAGGCCCGCTGTCATTGTTATTGTCTGTTTTTGATCTTCTTGACGTCGTTTCTGATATTCAGAAAGCACACGATACTCGCCAATATCATCCCCTGATTTATTTGCGATAGTTAAACATTCCGCTAATGAAAATACATCTCGGATCCCTAAATTAAACCCCTGGCCTACAATTGGATGAAGTGTTTGGGCCGCATTACCTATTGCTGCAAAACGATGTGATATATGACTTTTTTGCCTACGTAACCATAATGGATAATGTGCACGTTTTCCTGTTTTATATAACTTACCTAAACGCCAACCAAACGCTTTTTGTAAATGCTCTAAAAAGGAATCATCGTCGTAATTTAATATCTGTTGCGATTCTTCAGGGCTTACACACCATACAAGTGAGCTTCGCCCCTGTGACATAGGGAGCAAAGCGAGTGGGCCATGTTCAGTAAAACGTTCAAACGCTCTTCCTTGAGGGTTAATATCGCTAGTGACATTAGCGATAATCGCCACTTGATGAAAGTTATCGTTTTCACTATCAATATTCATATTTTTACATGTCTTTGATTCGGCACCATCGGCTGCAACAATCAAAGAAGCAGTGATCTCATCCCCTGTTGATAAGGTCAATGTAGATACTGCTGTATCACGTTCAATATGAGTAACAGAAGCAGGACAGAGTAAAGTAATATTACTAGATGCTGCTAATGCTTGATGGTAAAAACGTCCAACATCAGCTAACTCAACCACATAACCTAAACTATCTACATTTAGCTCTTTCGAGGTTAACTCAGTTAACCCCATATGGTGTCTATCTGACACATGAATATGATGAATAGGTGTCGTAAATGATTCGAATTCTGACCAAAGCCCAATACCTTTTAATAACTCAGACGTCCCATTAGATAACGCAATGCTTCTTGCGTCATAACCTGGGTGAAGATCTAAATTCGGCTCTACCGCCTCAATGACAGCAATCGACAAACTGTCTTTATTCATATTTTCAAGAGCTAAAGCCAGCGTTGACCCAGCCATTGCACCACCCACGATCACTACATCATAATGTGTCATAGCTTTACCTAATTAGTGCACTGTTTTAGAGGCGTCGTTATGTACTTTTTGACCTAATTCAGCATGAATCGTCAATACACAAATACGAACGTGTTCCATCACTTGCTCAAACAACGCTTCTTGTTCTTCAAGATCATCGTCTTCATCAATCCCTAAGCGTGCAATCTCTTCTAAATCTAAAAGAGCTTCTTTAAGTGAATCAGAGGCGTTATCCATTTTTAGACCGACTAAGCCAAGCCCTGAAATAAAGTGGTTAACCCACTCACTTAAACCGTCTGCGCGATTCATTAGCGTTTCTTTTTCATCAGGAATTAATAGCGATAACGCAATTTTTTCCGACGTCAGTTCTTCTATTGTTGATTGGAAAGCCTGAGTCCCAACTTGAATAGCGCTGTCTGGCCATCCCATCCCATCATTCGTGTAATCATAAATAAGAGGTTTCCAGGTTTGATCGTCTAACGATAATCCACCACTGATCATTCCAGTCAGTAAGCCATGTAACTCTGATGGCGTTACTGCAAGTTTACTGTCCTGTAAGGCTAATTCAACCGCTAGGAATTTTGGCATTTTAATTTCGCTCATGAAGACGATCTCTGAATTTATTAATGATGAGGCAATGCTACCACTTTGCGCATTTTCAGAAAACTCACGATCTCTCTCAATTGAGTATCTTTTCATCATATTGTTGTTTTATTAAGAATATAGTTAACCACTATCAATAAAGATAAGGGAAATACTTGAATCTTATTAGCGCATTTCTTATAGTTTCGTACACTGTTCACTGACGGCTTGCCTACTCAGTGTAATTCTATAGTTTAACAATGAGTGATGTATTGATGACAAGCCAAGCCGTGCAAGTCCAAATATTAGGACGCACCATCAAGGTTAACTGCCCTGCGGGTCAAGAAGCAGCGTTAAAAGAGGCCGCTAAAGATTTAGATAATCGTGTAAATGAATTATCAGAGCGAACAAAAGTAACCAATACAGAGCAACTATTAACTATCACTTCGTTGAATATCTGCTACGAGTTACATACGACAAAAAAAGAAGCAAATAAACACTCTTCTGCTGTCTATGATCGTATGGGTTTACTCTCAACGGCCTTAGAAGCAGCAATATCGACAGTTAAACCTAGCCAAACAGAAGAAAATACGGCAGAATAGCACTATCGCTAAGGATAGCAAAAGAATCAATTTTACCCTGAAGTGTTTGTAGGCGGATCTATGTCCCTGAGCCGATAAGCACAAATTAGGGTTAGTATTTATTTACTATTGAGCAAGCTCGGCTCGTATCGAGAAGCCTACGGTAAATTTTGCTGATCCGCCTTGAACCTAGGGTTCAAGGGCTACGACCACTACGGCACTTTGGGGTATTCCATGACATCTCGTCGACATATTCGACAAATGATCCGCAACTCTCGTAATTCTCTTTCTTCTTTACAGCAAACCCAAGCTGCTCACGCTCTGGTTTTACAGTGTGCTGCTGACCCTAATATCCAACAAGCTCACTCTATTGCAATATATCTTTCAGCCGATGGTGAAATTGATACCTCACTGCTTATTGAATGGCTTTGGAAACAGGAAAAGAATATTTATTTACCTGTGATCCACCCTTTCTGTAAAGGTCACTTATTATTCCTTGAATACACAAGTGAAACCCTTTTAGTTGCCAATAAATACCAAATTCTAGAACCTAAACTCAATAAAAATAAAGTAATCCCTGTTAACGAACTTGATCTAATTATCACTCCTCTTGTGGCGTTCGATCACACAGGTAACCGATTAGGAATGGGCGGCGGATATTACGATAGAACTTTAGTCAATTGGAATCAATATCAAAAAGGACCAATGCCAATCGGAATTGCTCATACTTGCCAACAAGTAGATATATTACCGACTGAGTCTTGGGATGTTCCTCTTCCTCGTATTATTACTCCCGAGAAAACTTGGCACTGGTAAATTTATTTTTACCCATCAACCATGATTAATCCCCCCCGATGATTAAAAAAACGAAAACGTTTGCTTTCATTCTTAGTTTTCAGAACTATTGAGTTATTTTTCCTGACGAAGAAAAAACAGTACGTTATAATCACAGCGATTTCATTTGATATCTATCTAGATAAATCATTATTCAAGTATTTATTTAGAGGTATGTACACTATTATTTCATTAGGAGAAAAACATGACTCAAGACGAGATGAAAAAAGCAGCTGGTTGGGCAGCGTTAGAATACGTAAAACCGGGTAGCATTGTGGGTGTTGGTACAGGCTCAACAGTAAACCACTTCATCGATGCGCTTGCGACCATGAAAAAAGAAATTGAAGGTGCGGTATCAAGCTCTGTGGCATCAACTGAAAAGTTAAAAGAGTTAGGCATCCCAGTCTTCGAATGTAATGATGTTTTCAGTCTTGACGTTTATGTTGATGGCGCAGATGAAATCAATGGTAAAAACGAGATGATCAAGGGTGGTGGTGCAGCTCTAACTCGTGAAAAAATTGTTGCTGCAATTTCTGAAAAATTCATTTGTATTGTTGATGATACAAAACAAGTCGACGTTTTAGGTCAATTCCCTCTTCCTGTAGAAGTTATCCCAATGGCTCGCTCTTACGTAGCTCGTGAGTTAGTTAAACTTGGTGGTGATCCTGCATACCGTGAAGGCGTAGTCACAGATAATGGTAATATGATCTTAGATGTACACAATATGCAGATCACTAACGCTAAAGAATTAGAAGATAAAATCAATAGCCTTGCAGGCGTTGTCACTGTCGGTTTATTTGCCCACCGTGGCGCAGACGCCCTACTAGTTGGTTCTCCTGAAGGCGTAAAAAAATTCGATTAAGCCCAAAAATTTCCTTTCTTATCTCTTAGATTGAGAGATAAAAATGTTATTTGATTACAAACGGTGCTCATTAGCACCGTTTTTTATTAACTATTCCGTAATTTTCTTACCCAAACTGGTTATTTTTTGATACTTTATAATTATCAATAAATAATCACTTCCCTAATCAATATTGATTTTGTTTTTAAGGATAAGAACGACATGGCAAAAGTATCTCTGGAAAAGGAAAAAATTAAAATTCTTCTTTTAGAAGGGTTGCACCCATCTTGCGTTGAAGTATTTCAGGCTGACGGTTACACAAACATTGAATACCACAAAGGTTCATTGTCAGAAGAAGAACTTCTTGAAGCGGTAAAAGATGTTCATTTCATTGGCTTACGATCTCGAACTCAACTTACCCAAGAAGTCTTTGATGCTGCTAATAAATTAGTTGCTGTGGGTTGTTTCTGTATTGGTACAAACCAAGTTAACTTAACAGCAGCAGCAAAACGCGGTATTCCTGTCTTTAACGCGCCATTCTCAAATACTCGTAGTGTCGCTGAATTAGTGCTAGGACAAATTTTATTACTGCTTCGAGGCATCCCAGAAAAAAATGCCCAAGCTCACCGTGGCGTTTGGAAAAAAAGTGCAGATGCTTCTTTTGAAGCGAGAGGCAAACGTTTGGGTATTGTAGGTTATGGACATATCGGTACTCAATTGGGGATCTTAGCTGAAAATCTAGGTATGCGTGTTTACTACTATGATATTGAAAACAAATTATCACTAGGTAATGCAACTCAGATCTCAACCATGAGTGAATTACTTAATAAGTGTGATGTTATTTCTCTTCACGTACCAGAAACTGCTGGCACAAAAGACATGATGGGCGCTGAAGAATTTGCTCGTATGAAGCCAGGTGCCATCTTTATCAATGCTGCTCGCGGCACGGTAGTGAAAATACCTGATTTATGTGATGCTCTTGAGTCGGGGCATCTAGGAGGGGCTGCTATTGATGTATTCCCTACAGAGCCAAAAACAAATGCTGAACCATTTGAATCTCCATTACAAAAGTTTGATAATGTCATTCTTACCCCACATGTTGGTGGATCAACTCAAGAAGCTCAAGAAAATATTGGCGTTGAAGTTGCTGGTAAATTAACTAAGTATTCAGATAACGGCTCTACTTTATCATCTGTTAACTTTCCTGAAGTATCTCTTCCATTGCATACAGATACCTCGCGTCTACTTCATATTCATGAAAATCGCCCAGGTATCCTAACGAGTATTAACCGTATTTTTGCTGATGAAGGCATTAACATTGCAGCACAATATCTACAAACATCAGCAGAAATGGGCTATGTAGTTATTGATGTTGAAACCGCTCGTTCAGAAGAAGCACTCGTTCAACTAAAAGCAATCGAAGGCACAATCCGAGCTCGAATCCTGCACTAATAACCATATTTATTATTTTTGATATAAAAAGGGTTACCATTACGGTAACCCTTTTTTCTGTCGCTATATATCTTTAATCTTTAATCTTTAATCTTTAATCTTTAATCTTTAAGACGATAAACAACTGATACCGAATCAGAAATCACCATTTGAGTATCTTGATAACTTTCGGTTATATTTGGCGCAGCATCCATTCTCATACTTTTCATTAATACTGGTTGGCTGTAGTTATTGTGATAAGACACTTTCCACACACCTTTCACTTCAGTACCAAAGCCTTTAGCTAATGAATTAGCTTTTTCATTTGCATCTTTAATCGCCTCTAAACGCGCAGCTTCAATGTATTCTTTTTCTTTACTGGTCTTCAACTCAATATGATTAATACGATTGATGCCATCTCCTAGCGCCTTATCTAGATAGCCATTTAACTTATTTAAGTCCATTACTGTAACAGTAATATTACGAATAGCCTTATACCCTACAAGTTCTGGCTTTTTCCCTTTTGGATAACGGTACTCTGGGGTTAAACGAATATTTCCACTATTAATATTTTCTCGTTTTACTCCTTGAACCTCTAAACGAGCTAAAAAGCTAGTCACCGCTTTATCTGCTGCTTGCTTTGCTTTTTCGGCGGTTGTTTTAGTCTCAACTACATCAACTGAGAATTGAGCCATATCAGGTACAACCATCACTTCTCCCTTCCCTGATATTTCTAAATGAGGAAACTCGGGTGAAGAAGCAAATGCAGAAGGAGATAAGCAAGCTGATAAACACAAAGCACTAATGATTTTTTTCATTTTTTAATTTCTCAAGAAAACGTCATATACCTATGACTCTTAATATTAAAGATAATTCCTTTTTACTGTCTACTTTACCAAAAAGACAGACAAAAAAAATGCTACCCGAAGGCAGCATTTCATGTTTTGATTTAAACAAAGATTAATCTACTTTATTTAAATGAACATCCATTTGTGGGAATGGGATCTCAATACCTTCTTTATCAAGACCTTCTTTAATCGCTTGTAGCGTATCAAAGTATACATCCCAATATTGCTCAGTTTTACACCATGGACGAACAACAAAGTTTACCGATGAATCAGCAAGAGCAACAACACCAACTGTTGGTGCTGGTGTTTTTAATACTCGCTCATCAGACTCAAGTACTTTTGTAATAACTTCTTTCGTTTTCTTTAGATCAGCACTGTAAGAAACACCAATAACATGATCAACACGACGAGTAGCATGACGAGAGTAGTTTGTTATAGGGCTACCAATAACACCACCGTTTGGTACTACAACCATTTTATTATCAGGAGTAGTTAGAATAGTTTGGAAGATCTGGATTGAATCAACAGAACCGGCAACACCACCAATCTCAACATAATCGCCAGATTTAAATGGACGGAATGCAACAATCAACACACCTGCAGCAAAGTTTGATAATGAACCCTGAAGAGCAAGACCAACAGCTAGACCTGCCGCACCAATAACCGCAACAACAGAAGCAGTTTGAACACCAACTTTACCTAACGCAGCAATTAATACGATAATGAATAAAAGGTAACGAACCAATGTATGAATAAAGTCGATAACCGCTTTGTCCATTTTCTTTTTTTCAAGTACTTTTGCTACGCTGCCAGCAACTTTCTTAACGATAATATTACCGATAAAAAGAATTGCTAAGGCTGAAATAATGTTTACACCATAAGTAATAAACAGCTCTGAATTGCTAGTCAGCCAATGCTCTAAATTAGCCACACTTGTTGTCGCTAAATCTGTAACTGAATCTTGTTCTACCATTTTATTTGTCCTTTATATAGTAAGTTAAACCTGATGATGTGGTGGTCATTTTTTTGACGACTTATACCAACTGCAACACGGTTTCATGTCAGTTTAATGTAAAATTCCCTTTATAAACATAATTTGCGATTAAAAAACCGTCTAAAAAACAGAAAAACAATCTGCCTTACAAATACATACATAATATAACTATTTAGCTACAAATTAGAAATGATTTATTGACATTTAATACGGTTATTTTAGTACTCATACTCTATTTTATTTTATTTGTTCTTCTCTTTTAAAAACAAGTTGCTCACCTGTTGATTCAGCAGCGACAAAGTAATAGCCATCAACCGAGAATTGCTTTAGATCTTCAACACTAGATATACGATTTTCTATAATATAACGAGCCATTAATCCCCTCGCTTTTTTCGCATAAAAACTAATGATTTTATATTGTCCATTTTTACAATCTTTAAAAACAGGTGTAATCACCTTAGCCGTGAGCTCTTTTGGTTTAACCGCTTTAAAATATTCATTTGATGCTAAGTTAATCAAGGTATCATCACCTTGCTCTGCAATAACTTGATTTAATTTTTGAGTAATTGAACTGCCCCAAAATTGGTATAAGTTTACTCCGCGCTGGTTAGCAAGCTTCGTTCCCATCTCTAAACGATAAGGCTGCATCAGATCCAGTGGCTTTAACAAACCATATAACCCAGAAAGCATACGTAAATGTGTTTGAGCATAATCAATATCATCACTTGTTAAACTATTTGCGTCTAAGCCGGTATACACATCACCTTTAAAAGCAAATAAAGCCTGACGAGCATTGTCTTGAGTAAAATTCGTTGACCACTCTTCAAATCGTACTGCATTCAAACTTGCAATTTTATCACTCACTTTCATTAACCCCGAAATATCTAATGGCGTTAACTGCTTACAAACTTCAATAAGTTCCGCTGAATCTGTAATAAAATCAGGCTGAGTATGGATTTGTGTTGGTAATGGAGTTTCATAATCAAGAGTTTTAGCTGGAGAAACGACGATAAGCATGAGCAAGATATCCTATGTATTTTTATATACCAAGATAGTAACTATTTGAATAAAAAAAAGCCACGCTAGCATGCGTGGCCTTATCTATTTATTTAATGGGTAAAAACAATGGTTATACCCATTTCAGTAATTATTAATTCTTTTTGCTGTTATCCCAAATGCCTTCTTCAAGCTGTGAGTGTAACTCTGGGTAGTCATTACTATCAAAAGTAGGAACTTTACCTTCATCAAGTTGTTTATTGTAATCTTTGGCTAGCTTTATCACCGTACCTGACAATAATGAAATAGCAATCAAGTTAACAATAGCCATTAACCCCATAGATACATCGGCTAGTGCCCACACTGTTGGCAATGATGATAAAGCACCAAACATAACCATGCCTAATACAACAACACGGAATATACCAATGCCTGCTTTATGATTATGCTCTAAGAAGATCAAATTAGTTTCAGCATAAGAATAATTAGCAATGATTGAAGTAAACGCGAAAAAGAAAATCGCAACAGCAATAAAAATACCGCCCCAATCTCCGACTTGGCTTGTCAATGCAAGTTGAGTTAATTCAATCCCAGTAACCTCTCCGTGAGGTACGTATTCACCAGACATCAAAATAATAGCTACGGTTGACGAGCAAATTACGATTGTATCCATAAATACACCTAGCATTTGCACATAACCCTGTGATGCTGGATGTGGTGGATATGGTGTTGCTGAAGCAGCAGCATTTGGTGCCGACCCCATACCTGCTTCATTAGAGAACAAACCACGTTTAATACCATTAATCATTGCTTGTGCGATAGCGTAACCTAAGCCACCAGCGGCAGCTTCTTGAAGACCAAAAGCACTTTTAAAAATCAAAGCAACGACTCCCGGTAACTTTTCAATGTTGGTCAACATAATAAATAATGCAATCGCTAAATATGCAAGAGCCATTACAGGCACGATTATCTCAGCAGTACGAGCAATTGTTCTAAAGCCGCCAAAAATAACAACTGCAGACATAATTACGATCGCGATACCCACATAGAGTGGCTGCCATCCAAAAGCAGTTTGCATTGCTCCAACAATTGAGTTTGCTTGTACGGCATTAAATACCAAACCAAAAGCAATGATCAAAAAGACTGAGAATAAGACGCCCATCCAGCGCATTCCTAAGCCTTTCTCCATGTAATACGCTGGGCCGCCACGATAGTTACCCTCATCATCTCTTGTTTTATATAACTGCGCTAAAGTACTTTCTGCAAAAGATGTAGCCATACCTAACATTGCTATCAGCCACATCCAAAAAATAGCACCTGGGCCACCAGCCGTTAATGCCACTGCAACACCAGCCATATTACCTGTACCAACACGAGCAGCTAAACTTGTACATAATGCTTGGAATGATGAAATACCTGATGGATCTGATTTTCGACTGTTCTTTAATACTGAAAACATATGACCAAAATGACGGAATTGAATGAACCCCAATCGAACAGTGAAATAGATACCAATGGCGACTAACAGATACACAAGTACAGAACCCCATAATAGGTCGTTCAATAAATTAATAAAACTTGTCATCTTTCCCTCTCTGTTACATCGATAATAATCTACACGCACCGACTATATCAGTGCTCCCACCAACTCTAGATTAAGTTTCTAGCATTCATTTAATATGCATGAGTTAGCTTTCTTTAGTGCAACTCTATTCATTTATATATAAAAAATCTAAATATTTACTCATAACCTAAAATTAGCGAGCTGAATAATGCTCAGTATTTACTAAAAAATCAATAGAAAACAGACACACTCTCTGTTGTACGTTTTCTACAAAACCAGAATCAACGCTACGTTTCACAACAAAAACAAATCATCTTAATGACATTTAACTCAATATATAAACATAAGCAAAAGACGACTAACCTTAATTGTGATGAATAAAATATATTAATGGATTGATTAGAAACAGTGAGATAGCTAGATCTTATCTATATGAATATTTTCAAACGCTTAATTTATGGATCTTATCTTTTGATAAGTGAACTGAATGATATTTAGATAATATCAATATATATTTATAACAAAAAACATACATCTTTTTTTTAAATAACCCCTAGCCAACATTACAAATCAAATAAAAATGCAGGGGTATTTATAAATCAACCCGAGAGAATATGTTCTGTCTCATACAATCGTCATAAAAAGTAAACAAATGAGAAACAGTTCAAGGTCATAATATTATCGATATGGTATTAAGTAAGAGAATGAATAAAGATGTTATTCTTTAATGAAGAAGAGGTGCTTATGGATGGGTACACACTAAATGATTTATTGGCAACAAAAACATCAACAACCAAAAAAAACAAACAAAACGTTTCTGGCGTGAAATAGAAGAACTTCAAGATCGTCGCCAATTACTACATGAATTAAAAGAGTTAGATCCTTTATTTAAAGGTAGCCTTGATGAATCTATCTTTAAATAATGTAATATTAAGGTAATCAAACAAGTTAAGGAGAGCAACTACTCTCCTTATTTAAACTCATGATTATCATGTCACTTTACTTGCTAATTCAAGATAGCGTTTATTTACTTGATGACCAAATACTGGATCTTCTTCTTCCTTCCAATATGCCTCAAGTTCTTTCCAATCATCTTCTGTTAAATGACTTTTTAAAAAAGGGAAAATTTTTGCTTCTTCTAACTCAAGATGACGCTTAATTCGATTAGTAAATTCCTTTAAATTTTCCTTAAATATTTCTTTTGGCACAATAGCGTCATTCAAAATCATTTCAACAATCACAGAAAAGGCTTCAGTACTGTCAGAGAGTGTATGATGCTCTTGCAATAAATCAACTAACCCCTCATGTTCACCATAGTGCTCAATATAGTATTGATAAATCATATCTTCTTTTGGATGATGAACCTTCTCTGCAACAGATGATAAATAATCGACACTTTCACGGATCAGGTTGTAATTAACACTTTTTTCCTCTTCTAATAAAGAAACTTTATTATCTAATAATTGAATAATGCGATTAATGTAACCATGTTCCTTATAAATACTCTCTATAAGCATCCTGTCCTCCTTTACTGTTTCTGTTATATAAATCTAATTTAATTAGATGTATATAAGTGTATATCACAAAAACAAAAACACAGAATTCAGTTCAAAAATCACACAATTTCTTTATGCAATTAGATTCCAATTGATCTCAGATAAGCTTTTCTGCTTCAATAAACCATTTACTTGTGAAAAATGCTTACTGCCAAAAAAACCACGATGAGCTGATAATGGAGAAGGATGTGGGGCTTTTAAAATAGAATGCCTGCTTTCATTAATATTAGCTCCTTTCTTTTGAGCGTGAGCTCCCCATAATAAAAAAATGACACCTTCATTATGCTCATTAATACTCTGGATAATCGCATCAGTAAAAAGCTCCCAACCAAATTTAGCATGGGAATGCGCTTTCCCTTCTTCTACTGTTAACACTGTATTTAGTAATAGGACACCCTGTTTTGCCCAACTTTCTAAATAACCATGGCCTGGAATAACAAAGCCTTCAATATCTTCGGCCAACTCTTTATACATATTACGTAAAGAAGGAGGGATTTTTACACCAGGTAATACAGAAAAGGACAATCCGTGTGCTTGCCCTGTACCATGGTAAGGATCTTGACCCAGAATAACGACTTTTACATCATCAAAAGCAGTTAAATCAAATGCAGTAAAAATATCCTTTTCTTCAGGAAAAATAACTTTACCAAGCTCTCTCTCTGCTTCTATTTTGGAAACCATAGATTGGTAATATGCTTTTTCTTTTTCAACCGATAAAATCGAATTCCAGGTCACTTTCATTATTCTTTCTCGCTTAATACTCTTAGTTGAGCTATTTCATCTTTCCAAATCTCAGGATCAATGGTTTCCAGCACAAGAGGGATATTATTAAATCGCTCGTCTTGCATAATATATTCAAAACAATCCCAGCCGATGTTTCCCTCTCCTAACGACTGATGACGGTCAACTCGACTGCCTAATTCAATTTTTGCGTCATTAATATGCATACCACGTAAATATTGAAAACCAACAATGCGCTCAAATTCAGCAAAGGTATGCTCACATGCTTCTTTGCTACTTAGATCATAACCCGCAGCAAAAGTATGACAAGTATCAAGACAAATCCCTACTCGTGCTTTGTCTTCCACTTGATCGACTATTTGCGCTAAGTGTTCAAACTTCCAACCTAAATTTGTGCCTTGTCCTGCTGTATTCTCAATAACAGCAACCACATCAGGAACCGCTTGATGTGCTAAATTAATAGACTCTGCAATCAAGGCTAAACATTCATCTTCTGAAATTTTCTTTAAATGACTTCCAGGGTGGAAATTAAGTAAAGTTAGACCAAGTTGATTACAACGTTCCATCTCATCAATAAATGCCGCGCGAGATTTCTCTAACTTCTCTTCTTCTGGAGAACCTAAATTAATTAAGTAAGAGTCATGAGGCAAGATTTGATCACTAGAAAAGCCAAAACGCTTACAGTTTGCCTTAAAATCAGAGATGACTTTTCGTGTTAGTGGTTTTGCTACCCATTGGCGTTGGTTTTTAGTAAATAATGCAAATGCATTAGCTCCAATTTGATAAGCACGTTTAGGTGCTTGATCAACACCACCCGCTGCTGATACGTGAGCCCCAATATATTTCATCTCTGTACTTTCCTTTCAAAATTAACGTCACGCTATTATTGCGGTAAACACTTTATTTGTCAGTAGTTGTCTTGCTTTCGCTACCAGTTAACCTGTATTTCTCTAATTACATAAAACGCCTATTTTGTAGTAATATTACTACAAAATAGGCGTGTAACAATAAAGTGGTAGGCTGCATTTTTCGTGCTACAAGCTAGCTATATGGAGCTTTATTGATTTAGAGCAAAGTTTATAAGATGAATTAATTAGCACTTTTTGTAGTTTTTTGACCTATATCAATATACAAAGTAAGGGCATCATGTATATAATGTAACCCATAGATATTTACAAAATAACCACAAAGTGGACTAGGAGAAAGTAAAATGATCACAGGTATCCAAATTACTAAAGCTGCAAATGACGATCTTCTTAACTCAATCTGGCTACTAGATAGCGAGAAAAACGAAGCTCGTTGTGTTGTTGCAACTGCTGGCTTTGAAGCTGACCAAGTTATTGCTGCAAACGAACTAGGCGAATACGAAAGCCGTGACGTTGCAATTGAAAAAGCACCAAAAATTGAAGGTGGTCAGCATTTAAATGTGAACGTTCTACAACGTGATACATTAGAAGATGCTGTTAAGCACCCAGAGAACTACCCACAACTAACTATCCGTGTTTCTGGTTATGCTGTGCGTTTCAACTCT
Source organism: Aliivibrio wodanis (assembly GCA_000953695.1). Lineage (GTDB taxonomy): Bacteria > Pseudomonadota > Gammaproteobacteria > Enterobacterales > Vibrionaceae > Aliivibrio > Aliivibrio wodanis. Next base: position 2,509,113 of record LN554846.1, read on the forward strand.
CTAACTACTGAACAACAAAAAGACGTTATCGCACGTACATTCACTGAAACTCTATAATTTTAGAGTGAATTGAATTCAATAAAAACGGCACTCATTGCTCATGAGTGCCGTTTTTTTATGCGTAAAAAAGCCTCTTAAATAGCACATCAATTAATTATGATGTGCTATTTGAGTTTTATTATTAATGCTTTTGGTTACTGTACTTTACGAAGTACTGCTTTTAATGCATCAAAATCGTTAGCAAGATCTTCAGATAATAGTTCCATTGCATTATGTTTAGCTAATGGCGCAGGCAGTTCAAGATCACTACCTAGAATATCATCGACGACTTCTTTAAATTTCGCAGGATGTGCAGTACATAAGAAAAGTCCTGTCTCACCTTCGTTAAGCTGCTCTTCAAGAATGCGATAAGCAATTGCACCATGTGGCTCACATAGATAACCTTCAGCATTCATCGCTTTTAATGTTTCAGCGCTTTGCTCATCCGTCACTGCACCTTTACCAAGCGTTTCTAAACCCCAACCTAAACGCTGACATAGCTCTTCAATTCGAGGCCAGTTGTTTGGTTGGCTCACATCCATTGCATTGGAAATCGTTGGGATCGTCGTTTTTGGATCCCACTTACCTGTTTCAAGGTAGCGCGGTACGGTGTCATTAACATTAGTTGCAGCAATAAAACGTTTCACAGGCAAGCCAAGTGATTTCGCTAATAAACCCGCGGTTAAATTACCAAAATTACCACTTGGTACCGAGATCACGACCTCATTACGTTTTTCTTTTGGCAGCTGAGATACCGCTTCAAAGTAGTAACAAATTTGCGCCATTAAGCGACTAATATTGATTGAGTTCGCTGAATTCAACCCTACTTCTTTACGTAGCTCTGCATCATCAAAAGATTGCTTAACTAACGCCTGACAGTCATCAAAGTCACCATCAACAGCAACGGTGTGAATGTTCTTACCTAACGTACAAAATAATTTCTCTTGCAGTGGGCTGATCTTACCTTTCGGATAAAGGATAACTACTTTGATATTTTCCATACCATAGAATGCATGAGCCACAGCGGCACCAGTATCACCTGATGTTGCTGTTAAAATAGTAATTTGCTCATTACCTTCAGTTACCGCTGCTAAAGATTGCGCCATAAAACGGCCACCAAAATCTTTAAACGCTAACGTTGGACCATGAAATAGCTCAAGAGCATAAACACCCTCTTTTACAGCATGGATTGGTGCAGGGAATTGAAACGCATTTTCAACCATGCTCTTCACTGTATCTTGCGATAGTTCATCACCAATAAACGCAGATAGGATCTTAGTACTACGCGGTATAAAATCTTCAGCTAGAAGTGCATCAACATCATCAAACTTAGGTAACTCTGATGGAAAAAACAGTCCTTGGTTACGACCTAGACCTTGGCGAACCGCTTGGCCAAAAGAGACCTGCTCATCATTTTCTTTTATGTTATACAGCTTCATAGTTTACTTCCTGTTACTTGTGAGCCTTGCTTATCTAAACGACAAACATGGACAAATCCTTCATCATTTTGAACATAATTTTCTTGTAGCCAACGAGAGACTCTATCAGCTACGTCTTTATCTTTACAGATGCTAAATAGTGTTGGGCCTGATCCTGAAATACCGGTTGTCAGTGCACCTGCTGAAGCGGCGTATTCACGCGCTTGAGCAAAATTTGGCAACAGACGCTCACGGTAGGGTTCTGCCACCACATCTTTGATCATTTTTGCAGCTAACTCTGGTTGCTTTGAATAACAGGCATGAATAAAGCCTGCTAAGTTACGACCATGCGCTATCACATCCTGACGGCGATATTGAGAAGGTAAAATCTCACGAGCTTCTGCCGTTGATACTTTAATCCCAGGGTATGCCATCACCCAATACCACTCATCAAAACACGGGACTTCTTGGCTGATAATGCCTAACTCTTCAACCATTAATTGCAAACCACCAAGATAACAAGGGGCAACATTATCATAGTGAATACCACCAGATATCTGCCCTTCCATCTCACCCATTAGCGCCAACACTTCCATGTCAGTTAATGGTTTATCATGAAATACATTCAACGCATCTAATGCAGCTACAATCGAACAGGCACTAGAACCAAGCCCAGAGCCAATTGGCATGTTCTTCTCAAGCACCATATGAATCTGTTTTAGCTCAATGCCTTTTTTCGCAAGCTCTCTTGCAAATACACGCCAGCAGTCATAAACAATATTTTCTTTTGGATCTTCAGGTAGCTTATCTACAAAGCTACCCGCCGTTGCTAAGGTGAAAGCTTCCGTTCCTAATTCAACTAAAACACGATCACCCAACAATGTGCCATCAATTGGAGAGACTGCGGCACCTAATACATCAAAGCCGACGCTAACATTACCAATTGATGCTGGAGCATAAACAACCACACTCATTTTTATACTCCTAATTTCCAACCAAGGGTACGCATTAAGTCCGAGAATACGCCAGCCGCTGTTACTTCAGTACCGGCACCGTAACCACGTAATACCAATGGGATCGGTTGATAGTAACGACTATAGAAAGCTAAGGCATTTTCACCATCTTTGATTTTGAACATAGGATCATCGCCATCAACAGCCGCGATACGAACCTTACATTTGCCTTCTAGGATCTCACCGACATAACGCAGTACCTTTCCTTCAGCTGCTGCTTTTTCCGACTCTTGAGCAAAATATGCATTCGCTTCAGGAAGACGAGCCATAAACTCTTCAACCGTACCTGAATCATCAAAACCTGGTGGTAAAGCTTGTTCTACTTCAACATCATCTAGTTCAATTTCAAGACCAGATTCACGAGCAAGAATAAGAAGCTTACGAGCTACATCCATACCAGAAAGATCATCACGAGGATCCGGCTCAGTAAAGCCATTTTGTTTCGCAACATTAGTCGCATCACTCAATGACATACCTTCATCTAACTTACCGAAAATATACGATAAAGAACCAGATAAAATACCATTAAACTTCACCAATTCATCACCAGCAGCAATCAAATTCTGAAGGTTTTCAATTACAGGTAGACCTGCACCTACTGTTGTCTCATACATAAACTTACGACGAGTACCACGAGCAGCATTACGCAACTGATGGTAATACGCCATTGAGTCTGTATTGGCTTTCTTGTTTGGGGTAATTACATGGAAACCCGCAGATAAGAAATCAACATATTGAGCAGCTATGCCATGATCTGACGTACAATCAATGATTACAGGGTTAATAATATGGTTGCGCTGCACTAAGGCAATTAAACGAGCAAGGCTAAACTCTTCTGTCGTATTATTCATACGATCACGCCAGTTATCTAACGGGATGCCTTTGCTATCAAGCAGTAGTCCACGACTGTTTGCTAAACCACAAACACGGATCTCAATGCCTTTTTCTGCAAGTTTTGGTTGCTGACGTTGAATCTGATCAACTAACTCACCACCAACACCACCAACACCAACCACGAATACATCTAAGAAATGCTTACTGTTAAACAGGTTTTCATGACACGCTTTAATTGATTCTGAGATTTTATCTTCAGGAATAACGGCTGAAATCGCACGCTCAGATGAACCTTGTGCAATAGCAATAATATTAACGTTTACTTCAGTTAATGACGTAAAGAATTGAGAAGCGACGCCTTTTGATGTGCGCATACCATCACCAACTAAGGTCACAATAGCTACGTTATCAGTGAATTCTACCGGCTCTAATAAGCCATCTTTCAATTCAAGTTCAAATGCTTCTCTTAAGACTTGCTCTGCTTGAGACTTATCTTCTGCTTCAATACAAAAGCTGATGCTGTACTCTGAAGAAGATTGCGTAATAAGAACAATAGAGATACCTGAAGTAGACATTGCGCCAAATACACGGCTTGCCATGCCAACCATGCCTTTCATACCTGGACCACTAACATTAACCATTGTTAAGCTATTTAATGTAGTAATACCTTTAATGGCAAGATTATCTTCACCTGTATCTTGACCAATTAATGTACCTGGACCTTGAGGGTTAAAGCTGTTTTTAATTAAACAAGGAATATGGAATTGCGCGATAGGAGCGATGGTTTTTGGATGCAGAACAGACGCACCAAAATAAGACAGCTCCATGGCTTCCTGATAGCTTAATGATTTTAATAAACGTGCATCATCAACTAAGCGAGGGTCACAATTGTAAACACCATCAACGTCAGTCCAAATTTCACAACATTCAGCTCGAAGGCAAGCAGCAAGAACCGCTGCTGAATAATCAGAACCATTACGACCTAAAGTAACCAGTTCACCTTTCGCATTACCCGCAGTAAAGCCCGGCATAATGTTTACGTGGCCAGAAGGTAAAGGTTCATTTTTAAAATTGAGCGTTGAGATATCGACATCAACAGCACCTTCAAGGAAATCACCGCGAGCGTATAGATACTTAACAGGGTCAATCAGACTTGCCGGCTGGCCTTTGGCCTCAAGAACGGCTTTCATCGTAACGATGGATATGCGTTCACCTTTACTGATGATTTTTGCATATACGTTATCAGGACACATACCTAACAGAGTAATGCCATGAACGTACTGACGAAGTTGAGAAAGCGAATCTTTTAACTTATTTTCAAGCGTTTTAAGATCAACTTGTGGTAAAGCGGTAGCAATTCCATTAAATAGCTGAACAAAAGCTGATTCCAGTTCTAAAATCTGTAATTCAGCTTCCCCATTGGTAAGAACATTATCCACCACTGAGACTAATTTATTGGTTACTTTTCCTGGTGCCGATAAAACAACAGAAACGTCTTGCTGTTGTGCGTTATTGGCAATGATATCTGCGGCACGTAAAAAACGATCTGCATCGGCTAATGACGAACCACCAAACTTTAATACTCGCATTTCTATCCTCCCTAAAAACGAGTGTTACTGCAGTATCCTTACTGCTTCTTAGCATAATAACCATTTCGGTAAAGAATGAAAGAATACAGTTAAGAATTAGTAACTAAATTGCAAAAAAAAACCCGCTCTGATTAATCAGGGCGGGCTTTTTTAAAATACTTACGCGTATCAGCCCACCCCAGCAACCATGGTGCCGGTAATTGTTGTGGTGATAATCATTGAGCTGATAGTGAACATATAATAAAAACTCTAAAATAAATGATTGCGATATACAATAATTACCTTACTTTCCTCTTACAAGTCAATGAAAACTTTATTCATTAATTTAACAAAAGAAGAATATATCGCCTCAAGTCATTGAGTATCATCTATAAAGTAAGCTTTTATAATTTTAATCTTTACCGTTAAATTAGTAATTCTTTACTCATCAAAACCCCATTGAGATCGGCATAAATATAATCGCCTGGAGAAATGATCTGTGTATTAATGGTGACAGACACTTGTTGCTCTCCTGCCCCTCTTTTTTCTGTTTTAAAAGGGGAGGTGCTTAACGCCTTCAACCCTAATGGCATATGCTGTATAGCACCTACATCGCGCACCGCGCCATAAACGACGACGCCTTCCCATTGGTTATTCACCGCAAGTGTTGCAACTTGATCGCCTAGTAACGCTTTCTGGCAAGAACCATTACCATCAATCACTAATACTTTGCCTTTACCGTTGGTTTGTAATACTTCTCTCACTAATGAGTTATCTTGGTAGCAACGTACCGTTACAATTTCACCATAAAAGCACACTTTTCCACCATAATTTTTAAACTCAATGTCAATGAGCTGTACTTCATCTTCAAATTGGTCACAAATATCAGGTAATAAATCCATTTTATTTTCTCCTTGTTTGTAAAGTTGACTCTACAATAACAACATTCGTTAAAATACTTCGCGATTATTCGCATAGTTATTTACAAATTTAACATAGATATGTCTCTATATTTATTACTACACGGTATTGATATCGATTACTATTGACCTAAATCAATAAAATGTATGGAAATAAAAATCGCTTATTGTTAGAGTGGTGTTAAGGGATTAAAATCTCCCTTCTAATGGAGTTTCAGCTAGTAGCTCACGAAATTAGAGCTTTATCATGTTATTGGGTATATATTCAATAACAACCACCAAGGATGGCGTACCGTTTAGGTTTCTATTCTTCTCTTAACATTTTAGTTGAGTATTGAAGAATCTATTCCTATTTGTAAATTTTTTATTATAGAATTAGCACCCTTAATTCTACTTTTGACTTTAATCAGTTAGTTAGGTACCGCCCATGCAAACCCCTCAGATCCTAATCGTTGAAGATGAACACGTAACTCGTAATACACTAAAAAGCATTTTTGAAGCCGAAGGCTACAATGTTTTTGAAGCGAGTGACGGCGAAGAGATGCACAATGTGCTTTCTGAGCAACAACTTAACCTTGTGATTATGGATATCAACCTACCAGGTAAAAATGGCCTTCTTCTTGCTCGTGAACTTCGTGAGCGTGGCGATATGGCCCTAATGTTCCTAACAGGTCGAGACAATGAAGTTGATAAGATTTTAGGTCTAGAAATTGGCGCTGATGATTACATCACTAAGCCGTTTAACCCTCGCGAACTAACTATTCGTGCGCGTAACTTATTAACTCGTTCAATGAACCAAAGCACAACAGTTGAAGATAAGAAAACGGTTGAGCGTTATGCGTTCAATGGTTGGACAGTTGAAATCAATAGCCGTTCTCTTGTAAGCCCAAGCGGTGAGAGCTATAAGCTTCCTCGTTCAGAGTTCCGTGCTCTTCTTCACTTCTGTGAAAACCCAGGTAAGATCCAGACTCGTGCTGATCTTCTGAAAAAAATGACAGGTCGTGAGCTTAAGCCACACGATCGTACGGTTGATGTGACAATTCGTCGTATCCGTAAGCACTTTGAATCAGTAACTGATACTCCAGAGATCATTGCTACGATCCACGGTGAAGGTTACCGTTTTTGTGGTGATTTAGAAGAGCTATAAGCCTCTTTTAATTTACCAATAAAAAATGCCCAGCTAGTAATAGCTGGGCATTTTTAGTTTATACAAAGCGACTAGCCTCGAGTTGAGGTTGACTAGTAAACCGTGTCGATCTGAACGTCAGTTTCAACGATCCACTCATTATTTGCTTCAATTGCGATATCAACAGGTTGTGCTGCGTCTATATCGTAAAAAGATTGTCCTGCGATTTCCCAAGTATGATTATCATGAACCCGTACTTCAAACTCTTCTTCTGTTAACGGCCATGAGTTTTCACCTTGACGAATAATCACTTTATCAATCACTAGCTCTGGAGCAATTACTTGTTTTGACGTTAACGTCAGTGCAAAATTAACTTTACTCTCATCTCTTTCTTCACCAATGGTAGGCATCTGGTCAACCCATACCGCCGAACTAAGCTGAATTTTAGCATCCATCACTTCAATTTTATTATCTTGCTTCCAATCAGCTTGTGGCTGAGATGTCATTTGGCAGCCTGATAACGCAACCATCATTACTGAAGCCAATAGTATCTTTCTCATCATATCCCTTATTTATCTTGCTGCTCTAGCCAGCTTTTTAATATTTGAATATCATTTTCATATTCATTTTTGATTTCTTCAACCCAATCATCAATGTTTTCCCACCATGCAGGTAAATCTGGCGATTGTGCTTTTTGAGCGACTTGTTGAATATGCTTCAATCCAATAGAGCCCGCCGCCCCTTTCATTTTATGAGTTTCAAACACAATACCGTCTTGATCTCTTGCTGTCATGTTTGTATCTAAAATTTGAATGTATTCTTTCATGCTTTTTTCAAACATTTCAATACTGGTATGAACAGGTTTAGTTCCTACAATATCAATGTATGACTCTAGCATCTCTATATCTAATAAACGCTCAATCAGCTGTTCATTCTCTAATTGTTCCGCTGTTTTTACTGGTTGTTTTAATTTCTGTTGTACTATTTTCTTATCTGACATCGAGAATAACTCAAGCACTTCGGTTAATGCTTTCACACTAAGAGGTTTGCTTATCGCCTCATCCATGCCCTTTTCAAAGTATTCATCTTTCTCTTTTAATAAATTAGCCGTCAATGCTACTAATGGCGGTAACTCATCGAACTTCTCTCTCAATGCCTGAGCAACATCAAAACCTGTCATATCTGGCAATTGAATATCCAGTAAGGCTAGATCGTATTTAGTTGGATCAAATTGCTTAATGGCATCTTCACCGCACATAGCAACATCTACGGTATGACCAAGGCTCTCAAGTAATGAACGGGCAACAGTAACATTCAATTCTATATCTTCAAGCATGAAGATACGTAATGACTTAGCACTTTTCGTTTCAGGCATCGCCTCTTCTTCTTCAGCATGATCAACCAATGGCACGTTAATCGTAATGATAAACGTACTACCAAAACCAATATCACTACTTACAGTGATATCTCCTCCCATTAGATTTATTAACTCTTTAGATACTGCTAATCCAATACCTGTACCTACTGCATGTAAGTTATCTTTCCCTTGCTTAACTTGATAATACATGGCAAAAACATTATCTAACTCAGATTCAGGGATCCCAATACCGGTATCTTCAACCTCAAAGGTAATCTCGGCACTGTCTGAATGGATCTCTGCGCCAACTGACATCACAACGCTGCCTTCTTTGGTGAACTTAGTCGCATTGCCTATTAAATTCCAGAGCACTTGTCGTAATCGAGTACTATCAACAACAATATTTGCTGGTAAATCAGTTAATCTTTCAAGATCAAAGCGCAGCCCCTTCTGCTCTGCCATTAATCCTGAAATATTTTCCATTTCAGTAACAAAGCTTATGAAATCAAGCGGTTTAGGTAACAATTCTAATTTACGACGATCAAATTTATCCATATCAATAATGTCGTTAAAAATATTACCGAGGGTGATCGCACTAACATTAATGGTTCGCATATAGTTATGCTGTTCATCATCAAGACGAGTGTCTAACAACATACGACTTAAACCAACAATGCCATTTAATGGAGTACGTAACTCATGGCTAATGGTAGAAATGAAGGTGGTTTTATCACGGCTGGCTTTTTGTAATGCATCTTCATACTCTTTGCGTTCCGTAATATCTCGTCCAAAACCAACCAAACCAAGGTGACGGCCTGACTTACTGTAGAACGGGATCTTACTTAGCTCAAAACACGCTTTCCGACCATCAGGGTAATCTAACCATTGTTCATACGTTAATGCTCTATCGTCTCTCAATACTTGCCTGTCTGTATCAATAACTTTGGCTGCTATTTCTGCGTTATAAACGTCTTTGGGAGATAAACCAATCAACTCTTTTTCTGTTTTACCCGTAAGATCTTCCATCGCTTTATTACAGCCAGAAAAAAGACCAAGGTCATTTCGATAATAGATAATGTCTGGAGAGGTATCTAGGTAAGATCTAAGTAATGCGGTTTGTTCTGCTAATTCTAATTGCGCTTTTTCTCGTTGAAAGACTTCATTTTCAAGATCTTCCATCGCTTCTTTTCTGCCATCTTCTGCTTTTTCACGCTCTTCAATTTCTTGATTTAGCTTCTTTACGTTGCCTTGTAATTTTTTATTTAAATCTAAATCACGAGTGCGCATCTCTTCCATCTTACTGACTAATTTAGAAAGTCTTTGACGAGAGTCTTCTAAATGCTCAACGACGACGGATAAGAAAAAGACAGCCCATGGCGTAATTAATAACCCAAAGAACACTGAACGAACAATATCTAAATCATTAACTTCACCACTTAATACAAGCGTAACGCCAACTTGAACAATTACGGCCAATGCAACTAAAGCAATGGCAAGTAGGAGACTAAAACGAACGATGCCAAGTCTCACCATGAGATCGACATAAAATTGCGCGAGAATTTTTAACTGCTTCATAAACACACCCTGATAGTATTCAGCTAAATAATATCAGGGTTAGCTCTATTTGAGTTATTTTTTCAATACTGGGGCGGTATATTTGAAGGGTTGGTTAATCAAAGAGCCTTGTGCACCTTTGTTATTTAAAGCCATACCAACATTCGTTAAGCCTAACCAACGCGGTTCGCACCATAATGGCGAAAGAAGGGTCGGTCTTCTTGCTGTCGCAGATACTCGGTGATACACAACCTCTGGAGGGGTTAATCGAATTAACTCACAAGCAACATCGACATAATCATCCATCTCTGGCGCTTCTATTTTTCCCGCTCGCCACGCTTTGGCCATAGTACTGCCTTCAACAATATGCAAAGGATGTAATTTAAGTCCATCCGTTCCTGTTTCAAGTACTTTAGCCAAGGTAGTGCGGTAGTCTTCCTCCGTATCGCCGGGTAAACCAATAATTAAGTGCGTACACACCTTAATCCCAAGCGCTCTTGCTTTACGAGTAATCGCATCATAACAAGCAAAGTCATGACCTCGATTAATACGTTTTAGGGTTTTATCATTGGCCGTTTGTAACCCAAGCTCTAGCCAAACTTCATAGCCATCATCAACATAGCCCTTCAATAAGTCTAATACGGCATCAGGCACACAATCAGGACGAGTTCCAACGCATAGTCCAACAATATTTGCAGATTTAAGCGCTTCTTCGTACATATTTTTAAGTACTTGAACTTCAGCAAAGGTATTCGTATAAGCCTGAAAATAAGCAAGATACTTTTTAGCACGCTGCACTTCTCCTGCTCTATCTACCAACTGATCATGAATCGATTTGAACTGCTCTTGTTCATCAGAAAATGAAGCTACATTACAAAAGGTACACCCACCCTTTCCTATCGTTCCATCCCTGTTTGGACAACTGAATCCACCGTGAAGGGTCAGCTTATGTACTTTTTCACCATAACGGCGCTGTAAATCCTGTCCAAATGTATTTGCTAGTTCATGAAGTTGCATCGCGATAACCAATTAAGTAAATCAAGCACTTAGTTCACAAACAAAAAGAAGTCTCAATTCTATTTGTGAAAGTTGCTAACTCGTTTGTAAAAAAAGACCGTAAATAATAGCGAAAACCGTCACTCGCAATTGTAATTTATATCAATAAAAGACGCATAAAGTGGCGGTTAAACACGAAAAAAGCCGAATTATTATAAATACTTATTCATTTTGAGTAAAAAAAGTGAAAATTACGTGCAACTTTCGTTGGTATTTAATATGACAAAAATGTAGGATAGTTACATCGTAAAATAGTTTAATTTGCCATCAACACGAATGTTGTGGTGTTTCGATAGTGATATCTACCCTCAGACAACAAATACAACGGATAAAAATGTATTTGATAGGTATCACAATGGATTGGGTTCGTTTGCACGTCATATTAAGTGATGCCAGCAAGCGCCAGAATGGATTCAAACTTGCTACCTCTTGAGACTAACTCACAGCAAGTTCGATTAAAATTTAGCAAAGGACTAGACAGAAACTTACGTAGAGAAGTTGTGTCTGCATAATACTGGAAGGATGTATCTATGGTAGATAGAGAGCAGAATACACAAGGCATGTATACTCCCGAGTTGGAGCATGATGCGTGTGGTATCGGTTTTGTCGCCCACCTCAAAAACCGTAAATCTCATGATGTGGTTACTCAAGCACTTGATATGCTTGCTCGTATGGAACACCGTGGTGGTCAAGGCTGTGATCCATGCAGTGGTGACGGCGCGGGTATTCTTTTACAAAAGCCTCATGAGTTTTTATTAGAAGAAGCCGTAAAACTTGGTATTAAACTGCCATCTTTTGAGAAATACGGTGTTGGTGTTGTGTTATTCCCTAAAGATGAGCATAAACGTCAACAATGTAGAGATATTTTAGAGCGTAATGCTCAACGTCTTGATTTAGAAATCATTGGTTATCGCGTTCTTCCTGTCGATAATTCAATGCTAGGCGACGATCCACTAAGTACAGAGCCTCAATTTGAGCATGTATTTATTTCTGGTGGCCCATCAATGACCCCAGAAGAGCTTGAACGTAAATTGTATGTTCTACGTAACTACACCGTTCGAGTCTGTTTGGAAAGTATTTCTAATATTGGTGATGATTTCTACATCAACTCTCTATCGTACAAAACACTTGTTTATAAAGGTCAATTAACGACTGAGCAAGTTCCACAGTACTTCCTAGACTTACAAAATCCAACGATGGTGACGGCATTAGCGCTGGTTCACTCTCGTTTCTCTACAAATACCTTCCCTCGCTGGCGTCTAGCTCAACCATTCCGTTACATTGCACATAATGGTGAGATCAACACAGTTCGTGGCAACTTGAACTGGATGAAAGCCCGTGAAGCGATTATAGAGTCTGATCTATTTAGCCAACAAGAAATGGATATGCTACTTCCGATTTGTCAGGAAGGCAGCTCAGATTCATCGAATTTCGATATGGCGCTAGAACTGCTTGTTCTGTCTGGCCGTAGCTTGCCACACGCATTAATGATGATGATCCCTGAAGCGTGGCAAGAAAATAAAAACATGGACCCTACCCGTCGCGCGTTCTATCAATACCACGCGAACGTAATGGAACCTTGGGATGGCCCTGCGTCTGTTTGTTTCACTGATGGTGTTCAAGTAGGTGCAACACTTGACCGTAATGGTCTGCGTCCTTCTCGTTATACCGTGACAAAAGATGACTTCCTTGTGATGGCATCTGAATCTGGTGTTGTAAAAATAGCACCAGAAAACATTGAATTCCGTGGTCGTCTGCAGCCAGGTCGTATCTTTGTTGCTGACTTAGAACAAGGCCGCATTATTTCTGATGAAGAAGTAAAAGATGGTATTGCGAAATCACAACCTTATGAAAAATGGGTTGAAGAGAACCTTCTAAGCTTAAATAAACTGCCTGAAGCAACAAACCAATTCAGCCAGCCTTCTCCTGAGCGCCTACTCAATCGTCAACAAGCGTTTGGTGTTACCTCTGAAGAAGTGAATGAGATCATCCTACCATTAGCGAAAACGGCTTATGAGCCACTAACTGCAATGGGTGCCGATTGGCCACTAGCGATCCTTTCTCATCAATCTCAGCATTTATCTAACTATTTTAAGCAGTTGTTTGCCCAAGTAACTAACCCACCGATCGACCCGATCCGTGAGCGTATGGTTATGTCGCTAAATACCTACTTAGGTAAAGACCAAAACTTACTTGCTGAAACGCCTGAGCATTGTCAGAAAGTCGAACTTGAATCACCGGTTCTTTCTAACTCTGAACTAGAAAAACTGCGTGCTATTGATAACGAACATCTACAAGCAAAAACACTGGATATCGTTTTCCAAGCCAATGAAGATTCAGGAAAGCTTGAGCGTGCACTTAAACGTATCTGTCAGTATGCTGAAGATGCAGTAATCGATGGTTACTCTATCATTCTACTAACAGACCGCGCTGTAAACTCAAACCACGCCGCTATCCCTGCAATGCTTGCCGTTGGTGCAGTTCATCATCACCTAATTCGTAAAGGGTTACGTGCTAAGTGTGACATCGTGATTGAAACGGGCGATGCTCGTGAAACTCATCACTTTGCAACCTTGGTTGGTTATGGCGCAAATGCGGTTAACCCATACTTAGTTATTGAAACCATTGTTGAACTTCAACGTGTTAAAAAGCTAGATCCGACGGTACATCCAAAAGAGTTATTTGATAACTACCGTAAAGGGGTTAACGGCGGCCTACTTAAGATTTTCTCTAAGATGGGTATTTCAACACTGCAGTCATACCATGGCGCTCAAATCTTTGAAGCACTTGGTATCAGTAAATCAGTGGTTGATAAGTACTTCACAGGGACCGTTTCTCGTATCCAAGGTCTAACGATTGATGATATCGCAAAAGAAGTGTTAATCCGTCACCGTGTTGGCTATCCAACTCGTGAGATCCCAGTTCAAGTACTTGATGTGGGTGGTGTATATCAGTGGAAACAACGTGGTGAGAAGCACCTGTTTAACCCTGAAACAATTTCTCTACTTCAAGAGTCAACTCGTAATAAAGATTACGGTCAATTTAAGAAATACGCGAAAGCAGTTGATGACCAAGGTGATGATGCAGCAACACTGCGTAGCCAATTAGATTTCATCAAAAATCCAGCAGGATCGATTCCTTTAGAAGAAGTAGAGCCTATTGAGAAAATCCTAAAACGTTTTGCTACTGGTGCAATGTCGTTTGGTTCTATCTCACACGAAGCTCACTCAACACTTGCTGTTGCTATGAACCGTATCGGCGCTAAATCTAACTCAGGTGAAGGTGGTGAAGACCCGATTCGTTTTGAGAAAAAAGACAATGGTGACTGGGAACGTTCAGCAATCAAACAAGTGGCTTCTGGTCGTTTTGGTGTGACATCTTACTACCTAACTAACGCTGATGAGCTACAAATAAAGATGGCTCAAGGTGCGAAACCTGGTGAAGGTGGTCAACTACCTGGTGATAAAGTCGATGATTGGATTGGTGCTACACGTCACTCAACTCCAGGAGTTGGTCTGATTTCACCACCGCCACATCATGATATTTATTCAATCGAAGATTTAGCACAGCTTATCTATGATCTGAAAAACGCCAACCGTAAAGGCCGCGTTAACGTTAAGTTAGTATCTGAAGCGGGTGTTGGTACTATCGCCTCTGGTGTAGCAAAAGCAAAAGCAGACGTTGTACTTATCGCTGGTTTCGATGGTGGTACAGGTGCATCTCCAATGTCTTCAATTCGTCATACTGGTCTTCCATGGGAGCTAGGTCTGGCAGAAACACACCAAACACTACTGAAAAATGGGTTACGTAACCGTATCGTTGTTCAGTCTGATGGCCAAATGAAAACACCTCGAGATCTTGCAGTAGCAACACTTCTTGGTGCTGAAGAATGGGGCGTTGCAACAGCAGCTCTTGTTGTTGAAGGCTGTATCATGATGCGTAAGTGTCATAAGAATACTTGTCCTGTTGGTATCGCAACACAAAACAAAACACTTCGTGAGCGCTTTGACGGTCGCGTAGAAGACGTAGTGACTTTCTTCCAGTACATGGCTGAAGGTCTACGTGAAGTAATGGCAGAACTTGGTTTCCGCTCTATTGATGAAATGGTTGGTCAATCTCATAAACTGAAAGTTCGTGATGATATCGGCCACTGGAAATACAAAAACTTAGATTTATCACCAGTACTACACGTTGAACAACCTCGTGCTGAAGATGGTATCTATAACCAAATTAAACAGCAGCATAATCTAGAAGACGTATTGGATCGTAAACTTATTCAAGTCGCTACTCCTGCACTTGAAAAAGGTGAAGCGGTTACTGCTGAATTCGATATCCTAAATACCGACCGAAGTGTAGGTACTATGCTGTCGAATGAGATTTCAAAAATCTATAAAGACCAAGGTTTACCGCAACCAATGAACGTGAAGTTCAACGGTTCTGCTGGTCAAAGTCTAGGTGCTTTCCTTGCTAAAGGGGTGAAATTTGAAGTCGAAGGCGATGCGAATGATTACTGGGGTAAAGGCTTATCTGGCGGTACGCTAGTGCTTTATCCAAACCTAAAATCAACGATTGTTGCTGAAGATAATATTGTTGTAGGTAACGTTTGTTTCTACGGTGCAACTTCTGGCGAATCTTATATTCGTGGTATGGCTGGTGAGCGTTTCTGTGTACGTAACTCAGGTGCAAGAGTTGTCGTTGAAGGTGTTGGTGACCACGGTTGTGAATACATGACTGGTGGTGTCGCACTAATCCTTGGCTCTACAGGTCGTAACTTTGCGGCAGGTATGAGTGGTGGTGTTGCCTATGTTTGGGATAAGTCTGGTGATTTTGAATCGAAACTCAATTCTGAACTTGTTGACCTAGACCCTATTGAACAAGAAGATAAAGATCTTCTATTAGAAATGCTAACTAAGCATGTTGAATTCACAGGAAGTGAAGTTGCTCAGTCTTTCCTAGATAACTTTGAAGCAAACTTGGCCTCTCTGGCTAAAGTGATGCCGCGTGATTACAAAGCGGTTCTTCAAAAGCGTAAAGCTGAAGCACAACAGGCACAAACGGAAGAAGTGGAGGCAGTATAATGGGTAAGCCTACTGGATTTTTAGAACATGGTCGTGAGCTACCAAAGAAACTCGACCCAACAGTTCGAATTCAAGACAATAAAGAATTTGTATTGAATGATGAATTTGCTGACAAGATTGGCACACAAGCATCACGTTGTATGGATTGTGGTGTTCCGTTTTGTCACAACGGTTGCCCTATTGGTAACATCATTCCTGAGTTTAATGATGCGGTATATCGTGATAGCTGGGAAGAAGCGTGGAAGATCTTAAGTTCAACCAATAACTTCCCAGAGTTCACAGGCCGAGTGTGTCCTGCTCCTTGTGAAAGTGCCTGTGTTCTTGGTATTAACCAAGACCCAATCACTATCTGTAATATCGAAAAAACGATTGTAGAAACCGCGTACCGTGAAGGGTACGCGCAACCTAAAAAACCTCGTTCTCGTACAGGTAAAACGGTTGCTATTATCGGTTCTGGTCCTGCTGGTTTAGCCGCGGCTGAACAATTAAACAGTGCTGGTCATTCTGTAACTGTATACGAGCGAGATGAAAAAGTTGGTGGTCTACTACGCTTTGGTATTCCTGACTTCAAGTTAGGTATGGACATCATTGATCGTAAAATCAACTTAATGGCTGATGCCGGTATCAAATTTGAAGTTAATGCTCACATTGGTGTCGATATTAATGCACTGCAATTACGCCAAGATTTCGATGTCGTTCTACTCACTGGTGGCTCTACTGTGCCAAGAGATCTACCAATTCCAGGACGTGAACTCAATGGCGTTCACTTTGCGATGGAATTCTTAGGTCAAAATAACCGTCGTGCTAATAACATGGATCTTAAAACTAAAGAGATCCATGCTAAAGGCAAGCATGTTGTTGTTATTGGTGGTGGCGATACGGGTTCTGACTGTGTAGGTACGTCGAATCGTCATGGCGCAGCAAGCATTACTCAGGTTGAGATCATGCCGATCCCACCAGAGAAACGCCCTGCAAATATGCCTTGGCCTCAATATCCAATGATCATGAAAACAACCACTTCTCACGAAGAAGGCTGTGAGCGTCATTGGAATATCTTAACCAAAGAGTTTATCTCTGATGATGCTGGTAATGTAACTGGTCTTCGTATTGCTGATATCGTTTGGCAAGACGCGAAACCAGGTGAACGTCCAGGATTTGATGAAGTCGCTGGTAGTGAGCGAGTGATCCCTTGTGATCAAGCATTCTTAGCGATGGGCTTCTTACATCCTGAACCTACAGGTGTATTAGCTCAACTAGATATTAAACTGGATGACCGTGGTAACGTAGCAACAGATGGCTATGCAACCAATCAAAAAGGTGTATTTGCTGCTGGTGATATGCGTACTGGTCAATCCCTGATTGTACGTTGTATTAATGAAGGCCGTGAATGTTCTAGAGAAGTAGATGCTTACCTTATGGGTAACTCGAATCTAGAAGCAAAAGCGGATTCGCTAATGCTATCTGCATCCTAGTTTTTGAAATAGATTAATTCAGGTTTCCTTCCAAACCTTTGGCCAACATTTCGATGTTGGCCTTTTTTATTCTATACTAACAACGCCTATTCAAAATAATGAACTGACCTATGATAAAAATAATCTCCATATTTTCAATATTGCTAACACTTACCGCCTGCAGTAAAGGGATCGACAATATGCCTGATAAATCAAAAATGATGTGTGCAGATAAACCTAATTGCATCTCTACACTAGAAACTAGAGCTGATTTCAGCGCTGCCCCTTTCACTCTAAATAACTCCGATACAAAAATAGAGTCTATCGCTCAAATAGCCGAGCAACTTAAAGGTGCAAAGATTGCAGTTATTAGCGAAAACTACGCCAGAATAGAATCGACAAGTACTGTCTTTCGCTTTGTCGATGATTTAGAACTTAGGATAGAAGGGAGCAACCTTATTGTTCGCTCTGAGTCTCGCACAGGTCATTCTGATTTTGGTGTAAATAAAAAACGCGTTGAACAATTAAGAGAATTACTTTTAGGGAAAGAGATAATCTTATAGTCATAAAAAGCCCGAAGAATATTTATTCTTCGGGCTTTATTATTTCACAATAAAGTGTTGCTTATAGTATTCGTAATTAAGCGTATTTAGTTGCTACTTTAGCGTGTAGCTCTTGAACAGAGTTAACCGTATTACGGTCATCCGCTTCATGTGCTAAACAGCTAGCAAATGCTGCATTTAGCGTTGTTGTGTAGTTAACTTTAGCTGCAAGTGCACCACGACGAAGAAGTTTAGAATCTTCAATCGCTTGACGACCAGATGCCGTATTTACGATGTAGGTGTATTCGCCATTCTTGATACGGTCAAGAATGTGAGGGCGACCTTCGTGTACCTTGTTTACTAGACGAGGGTTAATACCCGCTTCGCCAAGAATAACCGCAGTACCGTGTGTAGCATCTAATTGGTAGCCAATTTTAACAAGGTGTTTTGCTAAATCTACAACACGTTTCTTATCGCCTTCACGAACAGAAAGTAATGCACGACCGCCTTCAGGGTATTCTTTGCTACAACCTAATTCTGCTTTAGCAAATGCTTCAGCAAATGTTACACCAACACCCATAACTTCACCTGTTGAGCGCATTTCAGGACCTAACAGTGGGTCAACGCCAGGGAATTTGTTGAACGGTAATACCACTTCTTTTACTGAGAAGTAAGGTGGGATAATCTCTTTCGTAAAGCCTTGTGACTCTAGAGATTGGCCAGCCATTACACGTGCAGCAATCTTAGCAACTGGCGCACCTGTTGCTTTAGATACGAATGGAACCGTACGTGCAGCACGTGGGTTCACTTCAATTAGATATACTTTGTTATCTTTAACAGCAAACTGTGTATTCATTAAGCCACGTACACCTAGCTCGAATGCTAGCTTACGTACTTGATCACGCATTACATCTTGGATTTCTTCGCTTAATGTATAAGCAGGAAGAGAACACGCTGAGTCACCTGAGTGAACGCCCGCTTGCTCGATGTGCTCCATGATACCAGCGATAACTACTTGCTCACCGTCACAGATAGCATCTACATCAACTTCGATTGCATCATCTAGGAAGCTATCAAGAAGTACTGGAGATTCATTTGAAACACTAACGGCTTCATTGAAGTAACGACGTAAGTCTTGCTCATCGTATACGATTTCCATCGCACGACCACCAAGAACATAAGAAGGACGAACAACTAATGGGAAACCGATTTCACGAGATTTTTCAATCGCTTGTTCCATTGTTGTTACCGTTGCATTTTCTGGCTGTAGAAGTTCTAAACGGTCTACTGCAACTTGGAAACGCTCACGGTCTTCTGCACGGTCGATAGCGTCTGGGCTTGTACCGATAATTGGAACACCAGCAGCTTCAAGCGCACGAGCTAGTTTAAGTGGTGTTTGACCACCGTACTGAACGATAACACCTTTTGGTTTTTCAATACGAACGATAGCTAATACATCTTCCAGAGTTACTGGTTCAAAGTACAGACGGTCAGACGTATCGTAATCAGTAGAAACAGTTTCAGGGTTACAGTTAACCATGATTGTTTCGTAACCATCTTCACGAAGTGCTAATGATGCGTGTACACAACAGTAATCAAATTCAATACCTTGGCCGATACGGTTTGGACCGCCGCCTAAGATCATGATCTTATCTTTATCTGTTGGATTTGCTTCACACTCTTCATCGTAAGATGAGTACATGTAAGCCGTATCTGATGAGAACTCAGCAGCACATGTATCTACACGTTTGTAAACTGGGTGAATATCATGTTGGTCACGTAGACGACGAATTTCACTTTCAGCTACACCTAATAGTTTAGATAAACGAGCATCAGCAAAACCTTTTCGTTTTAGTTGACGAAGTTTGTCTGCTGTTAAGCTAGCGAAACCGCCCGCTTTAACTTCAGCTTCCATCTTAACTAAATCTTCGATTTGAACTAAGAACCAACGGTCAACGTTAGTTAAGTTAAATACACCATCAACTGACATACCAGCACGGAATGCATCGGCGATGTACCAGATACGTTCAGCACCTGCATCTTTCAATTCGTGACGGATCTTAGTTAATGCATCAGGTGCATCAAGATCAACCATTTCATCAAAACCATCCGCGCCAACTTCTAGGCCACGAAGTGCTTTTTGTAATGACTCTTGTTGGTTACGACCGATAGCCATAACTTCACCAACAGATTTCATTTGTGTTGTTAGACGATCGTTAGCACCTGCGAATTTTTCGAAGTTAAAACGAGGGATCTTAGTAACAACATAATCGATTGTTGGTTCAAATGATGCTGGAGTTGCACCACCAGTGATGTCATTCATTAACTCATCAAGCGTATAACCAATCGCAAGTTTCGCTGCGATTTTTGCAATAGGGAAACCAGTTGCTTTAGACGCTAGAGCTGATGAACGTGATACACGTGGATTCATCTCGATAACAACCATACGCCCATCTTTCGGGTTGATACCAAACTGTACGTTTGAGCCGCCTGTTTCAACACCAATCTCACGCAGTACTGCTAGAGATGCGTTACGCATTAGTTGAAATTCTTTATCTGTTAGCGTTTGCGCTGGAGCCACGGTGATCGAATCACCTGTGTGAATGCCCATTGCATCAAAGTTTTCAATCGTACATACGATGATACAGTTGTCGTTTTTATCACGAACCACTTCCATCTCGTACTCTTTCCAACCGATCAATGATTCATCGATTAAAAGCTCGTTGGTTGGAGAAAGATCCAAACCACCACGACAGATTTCTTCAAATTCTTCTTTGTTATACGCGATACCACCGCCCGTACCACCCATCGTAAATGATGGACGAATGATACAAGGGAAGCCTACCATCTCAAGAACTTTGTAAGCTTCTTCCATTGTCTTTGCAGTATCAGCCGTTGGACACTCAAGGCCAATTGACTTCATTGCTTTATCGAAGCGTGAACGGTCTTCTGCTTTATCAATTGCATCAGCCGTTGCACCAATCATCTCAACACCGAACTCAGCAAGCACACCGTGCTTTTCTAAATCAAGCGCACAGTTCAATGCCGTTTGGCCACCCATTGTAGGTAGGACTGCATCTGGACGTTCTTTTTCGATGATGTTACGAACCACTTCCCAATGGATAGGTTCAATATACGTTGCATCAGCCATGTCTGGGTCAGTCATGATTGTTGCTGGATTAGAGTTCACAAGAATAACGCGGTAGCCTTCTTCACGAAGTGCTTTACACGCTTGTGCACCAGAGTAGTCAAATTCACATGCTTGGCCGATTACGATTGGGCCTGCACCTAGAATTAGAACGCTTTTAATATCAGTACGTTTTGGCATCTTATTACTACTCCGAATTAAGCTTTATGCTGCTGAATCAATTCAATGAAATGGTTAAACAATGGCGCTGCATCATGTGGACCAGGGCTTGCTTCAGGGTGACCTTGGAAGCTGAATGCTGGTTTGTCTGTGCGATGAATACCTTGCAGCGTGCCATCAAACAGTGATTTGTGCGTTGCACGTAGGTTTGCAGGAAGTGTTTCTTCATCTGCCGCAAAACCGTGGTTCTGTGCAGTAATCATTACCACATCACGATCCAAATCTTTAACAGGGTGGTTTGCACCGTGATGGCCAAACTTCATCTTAACGGTTTGAGCACCTGATGCTAGAGCAAGAATTTGGTGACCAAGACAGATACCAAAGATTGGTAAGCCTTTTTCTAGGAACACTTTTGTTGCTTCGATAGCGTAAGTACATGGAGCTGGATCACCAGGGCCATTTGATAGGAATACGCCATCTGGATTCATTGCTAACACTTCTTCAGCTGAAGTTTGAGCAGGAACAACCGTTAGACGACAACCGCGGTCAACTAACATGCGTAGGATGTTACGTTTTGCACCGAAATCGTAAGCAACAACGTGGAATGGTAATTCGCTGTCCGCTTTCTCTTCTGGCAGACCGCCAGTCAGTGTCCAAGAACCTTGCTTCCATTGGTAAGCTTCTGAAGTCGTTACTTCTTTCGCTAAGTCCATTCCCTTAAGACCTGGGAACTCTTTT
Organism: Aliivibrio wodanis; assembly: GCA_000953695.1. Lineage (GTDB taxonomy): Bacteria > Pseudomonadota > Gammaproteobacteria > Enterobacterales > Vibrionaceae > Aliivibrio > Aliivibrio wodanis. Next base: position 2,531,114 of record LN554846.1, read on the forward strand.
GCTTGAGCAAGTGCAAATGCTTCATCTAGGTTGTTGCCCGCTACGATACAACCGTTTTGAGCACCTTTTTCACGCAAAATTCGAGTCAGCTTACGCGTATCGATATCAGCAATGCCGACAATGTTTTGAGATTTAAGATATTCAGAAAGAGTTTGTTCACTGCGGAAGTTTGAAGCTAGAAGAGGAAGATCGCGAATCACAAGGCCTTGAGCGTGGATAGAAGAAGATTCTTCATCTTCGGAATTGATTCCGGTATTGCCAATGTGAGGATAAGTAAGAGTAACGATTTGTTGAGAATAGGAAGGATCAGTAAGAATTTCTTGGTACCCCGTCATCGAGGTATTAAAAACGACTTCACCAACGGCCGAGCCATCTGCTCCAATCGATTGACCGCGGAACACTGTCCCATCTTCTAGGACTAACAGCGCTGATTTACTCAAGACAACCTCCAAACATAATAAACATTCAACCTTACAGCATAGTAATGCAAAGTTGTTTTTTTAGAACCAAAATTCTAACTTCAAGTACGAATTTTGACAAATTGGCGAAATTTTAGAGATCTATATGATGTCTGTCAATAAAAAACACATTTAAAAATGACTTTTTTAGGCAACTCACTACAAAAAAGTAATTTCAATAGCAAAACAATCACTTTAACCATCTAATGTGATGATTATTTACCCTTAAAATGATTTTCTGCATATTCAATCTTTTTTCATCATAAGAAATTACTGTTCAAAATATAGCAAACGTTAAAACACCAAGTTAATAGTTAAAAATAGAGGCTTTATACAAAAAACCAGCTATAGCAAACAAAACAAGACATAAACTTAATAAATATTTGTCATTCCATAAAAGAAAAGCAACGCCATCAAATAACCAAACCGTTTAATACGGTTCACCATTCGTGCATAAAGCATGATTAACAGGTCGTTGCAGTATTTATAGTTAAAAAAAAGCCCGAATCAATAACGATTCGGGCTTAATATAAATATTATAATTGATCCAACTCTAAAACATCATGCATAGTATAGAAACCAGGGGATTTCTGATGGAGCCAATGAGAAGCCCTCACTGCACCATTAGCAAACGTCATTCTATCTGTTGCTTTATGGGTAATTTCAACACGCTCTCCAATATCAGCAAACATTGCCGTATGCTCTCCAACAATGTCTCCAGCACGGATAGTTGCAAAACCAATTTCATCTTTGGTTCGTTCACCGGTAATACCCTCACGGCTATATACGGCAACATCATCAAGCTTATTACCCATAGCTCCTGCAATGGCTTCCCCCATCCCAATAGCAGTACCTGAAGGCGCGTCTACTTTATAGCGGTGATGCGCTTCTACAATCTCGACATCACAATAATCCCCCATCACTTTGGCTGCTTTTTCTAATAGTTTAAATACTAGATTTACACCAACACTGTAATTAGGAGCCATTACAATAGAGATCTCTTTCGATGCTTGATCAATCAATTCCTTACCTGGCTCACTAAAACCTGTGGTACCAATAACAATCGCTTTCTTATACTCTTGACAAAGTTCTATATTCTTTAGCGTTGAAATCGGTAAGGTAAAGTCAATAATTACATCAAAGTCATCTACAACCTTAGTTAGGTCATCGACAATTAGGACCCCTGATTTCCCAACGCCTGCCACTTCACCAACATCAACACCAATTAAGCTCGATTCAGGGTGTTCACTTGCTGCTGCAAGCTCTGCAAATTGAGAACCATTAACGGCTTTAACTAAATTACGGCCCATTCTTCCTGCTGCGCCAGCAATTGCTACTCTTACCATCTTATTTTTACTCCTTTAAAATGCTTATCCTTGCACTCTATCTTAATTTTTCTAGTTCGACTATATGAAGTTCTAAGACACCGTTTTTATTTGTAATTCTTTTGGTACTTCAAAGAACATGTTTTCTTCACGTCCAGCTAATTCATCAACCGTCGTGCCACCAAGTGCTTTTACTTTCTCTATAATCTGATTAACAAGCTCTTCAGGAGCAGATGCACCCGCGGTGACGCCAATTTTAGCTTTCTCTGTTAACCATTCTTCTTTTAAATCTTCAGGGCAATCTATCAAATAACTGGTTGTGCCTAATTTTTCTGATAATTCACGAAGCCTATTTGAGTTCGATGAATTTTTAGAGCCTACGACTATCATAATATCGACTTGATTAGCCATATCTCGCACCGCATCTTGACGATTTTGTGTTGCATAACAAATATCATCTTTACGTGGGCCTTGAATCTCAGGGAATACACGGCGAAGTTCATCAATGACGTCTGCTGTTTCATCAACAGACAGTGTTGTTTGACTTACGTAATGCAGGTTGCTTTCATCACGAACACTCAGCTTTTCAACATCCGCTGGTGTTTCAACTAAATACATCCCTCCCGCTTCGCTAGTATATTGCCCCATCGTACCTTCAACCTCAGGATGGCCAGCATGACCAATCAATACGACTTCTATATTCTTCTTACTAGCACGAGCAACTTCCATATGAACTTTTGTTACTAATGGGCAAGTTGCATCAAACACGGTTAATGCACGATCTTTTGCTTCTTTACGTACCGCTTGAGAAACACCGTGAGCTGAAAAAATAACGATATTATCGTCAGGTACTTCATCTAACTCTTTAATAAAAATAGCACCACGCTGTTTTAAACCCTCAACAACAAAGCGGTTATGTACCACTTCATTACGTACATAAATAGGGGCTTCATACAATTCAAGAGCTCGCTCAACAATACTAATGGCACGATCGACGCCAGCACAAAATCCACGAGGGTTAGCTAATACTATTTTCATTTTTTATCTCTATTTAGTGTTGGTTTAACCAACCGCTACAATTTCTACGTCAAAGATAACATCTTGACCCGCTAATGGGTGATTAAAATCAACCGTAACTGAATCGCCAGCAATCTCGGTAATAATCCCTGGAATATCTACGCCATCAGGCCCACTGAATGCCATAATGGTACCCACCTCAGCGGCTGCATCTCCGACAAAACGACTTTTGTCCATATGATGAATATTATCAGGGTTAGGCAAACCAAAAGCATCTTCTGCGCCAAGCTCAATACTTTTTGATTGTTCAGCTTCTAACCCTAATAAACACTTCTCAAAGTTATTACTAATACTGCCATCACCCATGGTGAACTTTGCCGCTTTTCCTCCAGTATTCGTACTGTCCGCAACTGAACCATCTTTTAGTTTGATTGTGAAATGTAGAGTGACTTCGCTATTGCTTTCAATTTTTGACATTTTCTTTCCCTAGATATCTTATACCAATGTAACTAATTAGATGATCTATTTATTACGCAGGAAAATCACTTAAGAGTCAGGCAAAAATTCTTATAAGTAGTTATTCTACGATAATAATTTTTAACGCAACTATTGAGTGATTTAACCAGTAATAATGATCAGGTAATTAATGGAATTGGTATTAATTTAATACTTAAAAAAAACGCCACCTCGAGTTCACGGGCAGCGTTAATTTACTTTCTTTTTATTTACTGTGCTTTTTTACTAGTACGAAAACCATCTAGAATGATAAGTCCCGCACCAATACAAATTGCAGCATCTGCTAAATTGAAAGCTGGCCAGTGGTAATTACCCCAATAGAAATCAAGGTAATCCACGACAAAACCATGAACTAAGCGATCAAACACATTACCAATCGCACCGCCAATGATCAGTGCATAAGCCATGTTGTTTAGTTTGTCAGTTTGCGGCGCTTTACGCATCCAATAACCCAATAAACTACACACAGCAACAGCAATGCCAGTAAAGAACCAACGCTGCCAACCTGCTTGATCACTTAAAAAGCTAAATGCAGCACCATAGTTATGAACATAAAGAAAATTAAAGAATGGCAATACCTCAATGCGGTTTGCCCAACCATAACCCATCTCTTTCATCACAAATAATTTGATACTGATGTCTGCCATAAAGATGATCCCCGCCAGCCATAGCCAGCGAAGTCCTGATTCTTTAAGCAGCGGTAATGTCTTATTATCGCTAGTCATTATGCAAATTTACGCTCTTCGCCTTCGCCGCTAACGTTAGATACACAACGACCACATACTTCTTCGTGACCTTCGATAGTACCTACATCAGCAACATGGTGCCAACAACGCTCACACTTCGCAGCTTCAGAAGCGGCAACATCTACAAACAGACCTTCAAGTTCTGTTGCTTTTGCTGATTCTGTTTTTTCGCTTAGTGGTTTCACTGTCGCACTTGATGTTAGAAGAACAAAACGTAACTCATCTTCAAGTTTATTAATTTTAGCCGCTAGTGCATCGTCTGCGTATAGCGTAACTTCAGCTTGAAGTGAACCACCGATAACTTTCTCACTACGAGCAGTTTCTAGCAGTTTGTTTACTGATGCACGAACCGCTTGGATTTCAGTCCAGAATTCATTATTAAATTCTTCGCCTTCAGCAAGATCAAACAGGCCTTGGTACCACTCACCTGTGAATACGAATTTCTCGCGCTCACCTGGCATTTCATTCCAGATCTCATCTGCTGTGAATGACATGATTGGTGCCATCCAACGAACAAGAGCTTCTACAATGTAGTAAAGCGCAGTTTGACAGCTACGTTGAGCGTGACCACTTTGCTTCGCTGTGTATTGGCGATCTTTAATTACGTCTAAGTAGAAAGAACCCATTTCGATTGAACAGAAGTGCATCAAACGCTGAGTTACTTCATGAAGATTGTATTCCTCAAAAGACTTAATGATCTCTTCTTGTGCAGCAAATGCACGACCAACAGCCCAGCGATCCAGAGCAACCATTTCTTCAGCAGGAACGATGTCTGTTTCTGGGTTAAAGCCGTTTAGATTCGCTAAGAAGAAACGTGCTGTGTTACGAATACGACGGTATGCGTCAGCTGAACGTTTTAGGATTTCATCAGAAACCGCAACTTCGTTAGTGTAATCCGTTGAAGCAACCCATAGACGAAGAATATCTGCGCCTAGTTTGTTCGTTACGTCTTTCGGTGCAACTACGTTACCGATAGATTTAGACATCTTACGACCATTACCATCTACCACGAAACCGTGTGTTAGTACTTGGCGGTAAGGTGCTTTACCTTTCATTGCAACAGAAGAGATCAGTGATGATTGGAACCAACCACGGTGTTGATCTGAACCTTCTAAGTAAAGGTCAGCACTGTGTGTTCTTTCTTCTTTTTCTTCTGGGAAGTCATACTCTTCACGAGAATCAACAACCGAGAAGTGAGTAACACCTGAGTCAAACCATACGTCTAATGTATCTAATACTTTTTCGTATTTAGCAGCGTCATCTTCACCCATAAGCTCAGCGGCATCTACATCCCACCATGCTTGAATGCCTTTCTCTTCAACTAGCTTAGCTACTTTTTCAATTAGCTCTAGTGAATTAGGGTGTAGTTCAGAGGTTTCTTTGTGAACGAATAGAGCGATTGGCACACCCCAAGTACGTTGACGAGAGATACACCACTCAGGACGACCTTCGATCATACCTTCGATGCGGTTTTGACCCCACTCTGGCATCCACTCAACACTCTTCACTTCTTCTAATGCTTTTGCACGAAGACCCGCTTGATCCATTGAGATGAACCATTGTGGTGTTGCACGGAAGATAATTGGCGTTTTGTGTCTCCAGCAATGTGGGTAGCTGTGCTCGTACGCGTGATGATGCAGTAATGCACCTTTCTCTTTTAACACTTCAAGAACTGAATCGTTCGCTTTGAATACGTGTTGACCAGCAAACAGTTCAGTATCAGGAAGGTATACACCGTTTGAACCTACTGGGTTTGCAACTTCTAGATCGTATTTCTTACCAACCACGAAATCTTCTTGACCGTGACCAGGAGCTGTATGAACGATACCTGTACCTGAATCTGTCGTTACGTGCTCGCCTAAAATAGCCGGAACCGTAAAACCATAGAATGGGTGATTGAATTGAAGAAGCTCTAAATCAGACCCTTTTGCAAAACCTAAGTTATGGAAATGCTCGATACCAGCACGATCCATTACAGATTTAGCTAGCTCAGATGCAAGGATTAGACGTTGTGCTTTTTGCTCACCATGTGCTTCAACTTGAACTAATACGTATTCAAGATCAGCATGTAATGCTACTGCACGGTTAGCGGGAAGAGTCCAAGGTGTCGTTGTCCAGATAACAACCGATACTTCACCTTCACCTTGATGACCTTCAGGCGTGCTGAATTTTGCTAATGTTGCTGCTTCGTCTGCCGCAATAAAACGCACATCAATAGATGGAGATACTTTATCTTGGTATTCAACTTCTGCTTCAGCAAGTGCTGAACCACAATCTGTACACCAATGAACAGGTTTAAAACCTTTAAGTAGGTGACCTTGATCAGCAATTTTACCCAGTGAACGGATAATGTTTGCTTCAGTACCAAAATCCATAGTGCGGTATGGTTTGTCCCACTCGCCCATGATACCTAAACGTTTAAAGCTTTCTTTTTGGCCTTCAACTTGACCTGCCGCGTATTTACGACACTCTTCACGGAATTCAGCCGCAGAGATTTTTTGACCAGGCTTGCCTTTTTTCTTCTCTACCATTAATTCAATTGGTAGACCGTGACAATCCCAACCTGGAATGTACGGTGCATCAAAGCCAGAAAGTGTCTTTGACTTAATAATAATGTCTTTAAGAATCTTGTTTAATGCGTGACCAATATGGATGTCACCATTTGCATAAGGAGGACCGTCGTGTAATACGAACGATTTTTTACCTTTTTTCGCTTTACGGATCTCGCCGTAAAGATCTTCATCATACCAACGCTTTAGCATTACTGGCTCACGATTAGCCAAGTTACCGCGCATTGGGAATCCTGTTTCAGGCAGGTTCAAGGTTTCTTTATAGTCACTCATCGATTCTTAATTCCGTTACATTGGGCGAAATGAAATGTTATCTGTTTTCAGACAGCCACACCCGTGCTGCCTGAGAATCTAATTCTATTTGTTGTTTTAATGCGTCAAATGACTCAAATTTATGCTCATCACGCAACTTACAAAGTAACTCCACATCCAATTGCTGGCCATATAAATTGCCTTTGTAATCGAAGAAGTGAACTTCCAGTTGTTGACGAACGCCATTTACCGTTGGACGGTTACCTATATTGGCGACACCACCTAATTGTTTACCATTACTGTCTTTGGCTTGAACAACATAAACGCCAGACACAGGAGAAACACAACGCTTTAATGGAATATTCGCAGTAGGGAAACCTATCGTTCTCCCTAATTTTCGACCATGTGAAACACGGCCTGTAATACTATAATTTCGCCCTAACATCGTGGCGACATCTTCAAATCTGTCTTCAGCAAGTGCATTCCGAATAGCAGTACTGCTGACTCGTTGTTGTTGCAGACAAAAGCTTTGTGTATTTACTACTTCAAAGCCGTATTTTTTACCTGCTTTTTGTAGCATTTCAAAGTTACCTTGCCGATGTTGTCCAAAACAAAAATCATCACCAACAACCAGAAACTTAACACCCAATAGCTTAACCAACAAGTGCTCAACGAATTCATCTGCCGTTTGCTGTGCAAATTTATGATTAAAATTAATACAAAGCAGACGCTCTATATTCAATTTATCAAGCTGAACAAACTTATCTCGTAAACGAGTCAATCGAGCAGGCGCTTTCTCTTTAGCAAAAAATTCCATTGGTTGTGGATCAAATGTCATTACGACAGATGGTAAACCTAATTGCTTAGCTTTAGCCTTAACCTGTTGTAATACTTGTTGATGTCCTAAATGAACACCGTCAAAATTACCAATAGTCATTACGCAACCGTGATGGTCTGCCGTAATATTATGAATGCCTCGGATTAATTCCATTATCTCAATATCAAGTTATTTGATTAAAAAAACTGACGAATTATATACTAATGCGTCCAACCAAACCACTGAACAACGTAATTCTTACTTTAGACTGAAACTCGTAAATGACGAAGGCGTAAACCGAAGAGTACCGCGGTTATCAAGTAACTCAATGCACCTAAGCCGATGAAGCCAATCAGCATGATCATTCGTTTCATCAGATCCCACTCTAGCCATACGCTAATTGATGGCATAAACCAAACTAATACGGTAACCATTACGCCGCCAGAAACAATTAACTTTCCAATATAAACCAGTGTTTCCTTTGATAACTTATACACATTGGCTAAGTGAAGGCCACGGTAAAGTAACGCCATATTGACCAAAGCAGATAGCGCGGTCGCCATTGCTAGTCCTACATAACCATAGAAATACGCAAAAATAGCATTAAAGAACATGTTGGTGATCATAGCGATAATACCGTAACGAACCGGTGTTTTAGTATCTTGTCGTGCGTAATATCCTGGAGCTAATACTTTGATTAACATAAAGTTAAGTAAACCAGATGCGTATGCAAGTAAAGAAAGAGAAGCTTGGTTTACGTCGTGTGGAGAAAACTCACCACGCATGAATAACACCATCAACATTGGTTTTGCTAATACCATCAAACCAAGCATCGCGGGGATCCCAAGTAAGATCACCATTCTCACCCCCCAATCCATTGTTTGTGAAAAACCAGTTCCTTTTGCATCGACATGTTGGCGTGAAAGCGCAGGTAAAATTACGGTCGCAATGGCAATCCCAAATAAACCAAGGGGAAACTCCAACAAACGATCAGAGTAGTAGAGCCAACTGATCGAGCCTGTGGCTAGGAAACTAGCAATAAAAGTATCAAACAATAGATTAATCTGACTTACCGACACACCAAATAGTGCAGGGATCATTAATGTTCTGATTTTTGTCACGCCGGGATCATTCCAACCCCACTTAGGGCGAACGAGCATTTTCGCTTTATAAAGAAATGGCAGTTGAAATAAAAATTGAATTAAACCACCAAGGAACACACCAATCGCTAAGCCAATTTCAGGTTGTTCTAAATTTGGTGAGACAAAATATGCGCAACCAATAATGGCTATATTTAGAAATACTGGCGTGAAAGAGGAAACCGCAAATTTACCTAATGTATTTAAAATTGCTCCGGATAGCGCAACAAAAGTAATAAACCAGAGATAAGGAAACGTAATTTTTAATAGAAAACTCGCCAATTCAAATTTAGGGGCGTTAGGGCCATCATTAAGCCAGTCCATGAACCAACCAGCTCCAAAGAGTGCTGTCACAGCTCCAGACCCTATAATACCAAAGAAGGTAACTATAGTAACAAGAACCCCAAGCGTTCCTGAAGCTTTAGCTATCAGCTCTCTAGTTTTATTATCATCACCACTGGCATGATATTCAGTTAAAACAGGAACAAAAGCTTGCGAAAAAGCACCTTCTGCAAATAAACGGCGTAAAAAATTAGGTATTTTATTCGCAAAGAAAAAAACATCAGCAGATGCCCCTGCACCCATTAAATTTGCTACTACTACATCACGGACTAAACCGAGTACTCTAGACACTAAAGTCATGATACTGACGATTAAGCCAGAACGTAAAAGTCGTTTACTCACAAAAAAACCTCATAAAGATGGTGATGATTACCATAAAGAGCTTACTAACTGGAAAAAATGCTGTTAGAATGCTCGCCATCTTAACCGTGTTTTGCCATTCTCATCAATTTTTTTGTTTGATGCAGCTTGGTTTTTACACAAATCAATTGACATTTAAGTTCAAAGGGTGCATATTTCCCGACCTTAAATTGTCACCGAACTACGTTTTTGGGAGTTAGACCCTTGGCAAATAGTAAATCTGCTAAGAAGCGCGCAACTCAATCTGAAAGACGTCGCCAGCATAACGCTAGCCGTCGTTCAATGATGCGCACTTACATGAAAAAAACTATCACAGCTATTGAAGCTGGCGATAAAGAAGCTGCAGCTGCTGCACTAGCAATTGCAACTCCACTTCTAGACCGCATGGCGACTAAAGGCCTTATTCATAAGAATAAAGCTGCACGTCATAAGGCGCGTTTCACTGCAGCAATCAAAGCTCTTTAATAGAAATTTGATTCTCAGTTAGAAAATAAGAAAAAACCGACTTAGGTCGGTTTTTTTATATCTGCGATTTGGTAAAAGAGAAGTGCTAGCCTCTCTATTTATCTTTTAATTCTGTGGACAATACAGATCATGCAACAGTTGAATCACTGTCTTTACTTCATGACTATTAAGAGAATAAAAAACCGTTTGAGACTCTTTTCTTGTCGAAACTAATGCATCTTTACGCAACCAACCAAGATGTTGTGAGAGTGCTGATTGACTTAATTCTAGCTTTTCTGCAATCTGTCCTACCGATAGCTCCCCTTCGAGCAGTAAACATAAAATAAATAAACGGCGTTCATTTGCCATCGCCTTTAGTAAAGTCACCGCTTGAGGTGAATTTTCTTCCATCATTTTTAAATTCATAACAATACCTCTAATTTAGCTAGTGCTAATTTAGTATATAGTTCCCCTCTATTGCAACTTAAAATCAAATAAATGCGAGAAATCAGCCGCACAGATACTTTTTACAGCTGGATGCTGGATCATACGTTCAGCAAAAATAACATAATATTCTTCTTTTAAATCTTGAACATCGGCAATACGATGAAGAGAAAGATCTGAATCAGCCTCATTCATATAAACAGTTGGAGCGAGAAAAACTGCATTATTTTCACGAGCAAAAGCTTTCATTAACGCAGCATCATCAAATTCACCTAAAATATTAGGAGTAATTCCTTGTTGATCACACCATTGAATCACTTTTCTTCCCATTGATGTTCTACTACCTGGGATTAGCAACTTCTTTTCTTCTAATACCTCTGGAAATTGAATCTCATCAACTTGCTTAGAGCAAAAGAAACTCATTTCACATTCACCTAGTTTTTTACTAAAAAGACCCGAATTTTGGCTTGAATCGACAGGACAGTCAGACAAAATCATATCTAATTTATGCTGTGACAACTGCTCTAATAAAAGTTCATGAGTAGATTCAAAGCAACGAAGGTGAATGGAAGCATCTTCTGGGACGGTAGTCGAAAGAACTTTACTAACTAACCGTTTAGAAAGTGCATCAGCAACGCCAACATCAAATAATACATTAGACTGTTGGCTATAATTTACGATATCTAACATTTCATAGCTTAAACCAAACATTCGATCTGCGTATTTATAAATAAGTTGTCCTAATTCTGTAGGTTCAACATTTCTCCCATTACGCTTAGTCAACTTACCATCTAATCGTTCTTCTAATGTCTTAATCTGCCCTGTTACCGTCTGAGGAGTTAAAAACAGAGCTTCAGCAGCTTTTGTTACTGATCCCTGCTTGCAGACCATCCAAAAATAGTACAAATGGTTATAGTTTAAATGGGACATGTTATACCTTTGTATTTATCGTTTAATCATCTTACTTTTCAAGTAAAAGTAAATAGAGCGCTAGAAGATACGTCATTTATGACAGCAATAGCAAACACTTCGCAAAAACCATTATAAATCCAATTTAAATATCGAATTTTCCGAAGCTATATTCTTAAAAATGTCATGCACTCGCAATATAGAACAAAATAGTTTCAAAAAAGATTTTATATTACTTTTTCAAATAAAGAATAAAAATCAAATTAATTCAATAAGTTACACTTATTAAAGTCAATGTTTTTTTTAGAAAAAATAAATATGACGCATTTATTACAGTTTTACTCTTCACTGTAATATTTTTGAAATATTCGTTATCTACTATCGCTGCAGATTAAATAAACCGACAACATACTATTTCGGTACGGAGCTTTACTATGAATACCCAATCAATTTCTGCAGCACCAATGAGCAATACCTCACGCATGCTGCGTTGGGCAAACTTAGCATTTATGCTTTACCTTCTTCTTTTAGCTGTTGCAATGGTAGGAACGGGCTTCAAATGGTCAGTAGGCGAAGAAGCTAAGGTTCTATTTGAATTTGCTTCTCACCCTATCGCAGGTCTAATGATCGGCTTGGTTGCAACTGCATTAATCCAATCATCTTCTACAGTAACTTCAATTATTGTTGGATTAGTTGCTGGTGGTTTACCAGTAGAAACTGCTATCCCTATGGTTATGGGTGCAAACATTGGCACAACAGTAACCAATACACTAGTTAGTCTAGGTCACGCTCGCTGTAAAACTGAATTTAGACGTGCATTTGCATGTGCAACAGTACATGACTTCTTTAACCTACTAGCTGTGCTGATTTTCTTACCATTAGAAATGATGTTTGGTATTTTCCAGAAAATCTCTGAGTGGTTAGTGTCGCCTTTAATGGGCGCTGGCAACATGAGCATGAAGGATCTTAACTTTGTAAAACCACTAACTAAACCAGTCGTTAATGCAATTAAAGAGCCTCTAGCACACTTTGGTGACATGATGGGTGGCTTATTGATGATTGGTCTGGGTATCATCACTATCGTTGTTGCTATTACCGTAATGGGTAAGCTAATGAAGAGCCTAATGGTTGGTCGTGCTCGTGATATCTTAAAGAGTGCAATTGGTCGTGGTCCTCTACACGGTATTGCTTCTGGTTCAATTGTAACGGTATTAGTTCAATCATCTTCTACAACAACAAGCTTAATGGTTCCACTGGTTGGTACGGGCGTACTTAAAGTTCGTGATGTATATCCATTCACACTTGGCGCTAATATCGGTACATGTGTAACTGCACTACTAGCAGCAACAGCGGTATCTGGTGAGTTTGCAGCGTTTGCCCTACAAATTGCATTGGTACACTTATCATTCAACATCATTTCAACGCTAGTTATCTTTGGCACTCCGTTCTTACGTGAATTACCATTGAAAGGTGCTGAGTGGATTGCTGAAATGGCAAACCGTAACAAAGGTGTTGTAGCAGGTTACTTAAGCTTTGTGTTTATTATCCTACCAGGTAGCGTATTAGCTCTGACAGTTTAATTCCAAAGTATATAAAATAAAGAAAAGCCCCAGAGTTATTGCTCTGGGGCTTTTTTATTTATCATCTGAACTAGTCGCTAAAATATCTTCTATTTGAGGTTTATCGCCAATGTCATTAATCAATTTTATGGGCTGAGAATGGGTACTTACCATTATTGGTTCATCACCTCTTAATGAATTATCTTCACCTTCTTTTTTTATTCTCATTTCGACTAATGCTCTAGCTAGATTCTCATTTGCAATTTTGTAGTAAGACGCTTTTTTATCAATAGCTTGCTCTAAATAAGGAACCGCTATTTCTGGACGACCTTGTAATATTAAAAAATACCCTACATTATTTAAGGCTTCATAGTCCTTCATATGACGCATAAATACGTTAATAGATCGTTTAATCTGTCCCTGAGCTAAATAAATTAGGGCTAAATTATTTTGTGCTTTCTCATTCTCAGGAGATCTTTTTAGCGCCCACATAGTATAAATTTTCGCATCAACATAATTCGCATTCATGTAGTATGAGTAGCCAAAATTAATCAATATTTTTATTGAATTCGGTTTGATTTTTAATGCTTTCTTGTAAAACTGTTCAGCTAACTTATGATCCCCCTGGGTATCAGATAAAATACCTAATCCCATATAGGCTAATGCAGGGGAAATATCATCAACATGAAGCAAATGAACATCTTCAGGAAATACGTCGCTATTGCCCTTCAGCATTATATTACTTTGTAAGCGAATTTGATCAGCATTTAAAGCTCGATAAAAATAGCTTCTTCCCTCTTTTACTAAACCTTTTTTGGTATAAATTGCACCTAACCTTTCAAGTGAAACTACACCATTAGGTTCAAGATCTAATGACATCAAATAAGCAGCCTCAGCCAGTGAATCAGTTCCTCTTAACTCATGAATTTTCCCAATATTAACTAAGGTCCGCCCTTGATATTTAGCTTCTGGATACGATAATGATCGAATATATTCATATAAAGCCAAATCTACACTGTCTTGCTTTAGGGCTTTATCTCCACGAACAATGGCTTCCACCTCTGTTTTTGGGAGTTCTTCTTGGGTCAAAGTCTCAATTGGTTTGCCATCATATAATTCTTGTTCATATTGGCTTGGCTTGGCTTTTCTTTCTTTGAAGCACATGCAACTAAAAATGTAGAGAGTATTATGCATAAACTTATTTTTTTTATGGTTTTCATTATTCATCCCTTACTTTGCAAATGCATTAGATAATGTTATTAATGCAGGCCCTAGCGCTACAATAAAAAAACAGGGCCAAATAAATAAAAGCATTGGAAACAACATTTTCGTTGGTATTTTTGCCGCTATTTCTTCTGCCTCTTGATTACGTCTATCTCGAAGATCTTCAGTATAATCTCTCAACGTTTGCGCTATGCTGCCCCCTATGCGAGATGCATGAGAAAGAATACTAACCAAACCAGTAAATTCAATAATGCCTGTCCGCTCAATAAATTCATTAAACGCATCTGGCATCTCTACTCCAGCCTTAATTTTTGCACTTACTGTATATAATTCATCTGCTAATTCTTGATGAGAGATTGTCAATTCATTAGAAACTCTCTGTAAAGCAGGAATAAAACCTAACCCTGATTCTGTACAAACAACAAGAAGATCTAATGCATCAGGCATTCCTCCTTTTATTCTAGATTGTCTTTTTGATATTAGACGATTCAATACAAAATTAGGAATGTATAATGAGAAAGCAACAATCATAAGTGCTATCATTTTTATTAGAGAAAACTCAGAAAAAACAATATAAACAATAGCCGCAGTTGTGAACCCTGCCATCACAAATATTATTTTTATCGCATAAAAATTAGTTAATGTTTTCTTATCATGAAATCCCGCATGCATTAGTTTTTTACGAGTTGATTCTCGCTCTTTTTTGCTAGTTGGCCCTATGATTGGGGATAGAGACTCTAAAGTATCTTCAAGCTTTTCACTGGCTTTTGCTTTTGGTGCCTGCTGTATCGATAATTGATTTAATTTCTTTTTTAACGACGAATTAATACTACTGAGAATAAATCCGACCACTAAAACTGACAATGAAGTAGCACATAAAATTAACCCTAAGATAAACCACTCTCGTTTAATTTCTTCATTAGTAAGGTAAGATAAAAATTCCACAATATCATTCATATTACACCTCAAAACTAATTACTTTTCTGATCCACATTGCACCAAAAAATAAGCTTACAACACCATAACTGAGCATAGTTAAGCCACTAGGGTCTGTGTAAAATGGCTCTAGATATCCTGGTTTAATGATTGAAAGTGCGGCAAAAAGAAGAAATGGAGCTAAAACAAGGATCCAAGCAGACAGCAAGCTTTCAGCAGACAATGTTTTGATTTTTCTTGATAATTTGAACCTTGCTCTAAGTACATTAGAAACTTTTTCCAAATTCTCCGATAAATTCCCTCCCGTATCCTTTTGCAGTAATACCGCACTAGAAAAAGCAAGCATAGACACTGTTGGAGATCGCTCAGCCATTTGTAAAATAGCTAAACGTAAGTCATAACCATAATTCAGCAAATTAAAAGTATTTTTAAATTCAACGCCTATTGGAGCTGGCATTTCATTTCCAACTTCACTAAAAGCTTGAACAAGTGGCTGTCCTGCTTGCAACATCCGCCGAATAATATCGAGAGCATCCGGTAACTGCTCTTCAAATAGGCTTAAACGATGAGATATTTTTTTATTAATAAAAAAATAACCTGATTACCACTTAAACTCAGCTTATTAGACTACACTTAAAGTGAAGCGAAAAATGAGGTGGTTATCATGGCTAAAAATAAAGTCCAATTTCAAAAAAGTATTTCAATACATGGGTTTATTTCACAGTTAGGTACTGAAGAACAATGCCGTAAACGACTGTTCGATATGCGATGGCCTGCTGGTTATCGATGTGATAATTGCGGTCATGATAAATACTGCGAACTTAAATCAAGGCAGCTTTTCCAATGTAACCTGTGCCACTACCAAGGCTCATTAACTTCTGGAACCTTGTTTTCCGCGTCAAAATTGCCATTAAACATATGGTTTTTAGCTATTTATCTCATCACTCAAGAGAAGAATGGCATTTCAGCATTAGAGCTTTCTCGACAGCTTGGTATTTCTTATAACGCGGCATGGCGTATGAAACATAAACTAATGCAAGCTATGAAGGAACGAGACGATGAAACACAATTGAATGGTTACATTCAACTAGATGATGTTTATTGGGGAGGCGTTCAACGTGGCACTCGTGGTAGAGGGGCAAAAGGAAAACGTCCTTTCGTAGCGGCGGTATCTATGAATGGCGAAGGACATCCAATAAGTATGCGATTTAGTGTTGTGACTGGCTTTAAAATCAAAGAACTAACGAGTTGGGCAAAAGCGCATTTAACGCCAAAATCACTGGTTATCTCTGATGGTTTAGCTTGCTTTAAAGGCGTTGAGAAAGCCGATGTGTTTCACCATGCTATTGTTACAGGTGGCGGAGCTGATTGCGTTAAATTACCCTACTTTCAGTGGGTCAACACCATGATTAGTAATGTAAAAAACTCAATGCATGGGACTTACCATGCAATAAACAAGAAACACCTTCCTCGTTATTTGGGAGAGTTTTGTTTTAAGTTCAATAGGCGCTTCAATCTTGAAAAGATGCTTGATCAGCTTATTTACTCAAGTATTCAAACTGCACCGATGCCAGAGCGGTTGCTTAAGCTAGCTGAGTCTCGATGGTAATCAGGTAAGTTTTAGAGACTACCTTTGTTCTAAAAGAATCAATAAAGCCAAGAAGTTATTGATTGAAAATAGAGATATCAAGATAGCTATTATCGCATATCAATGTGGCTACCATGATGTTTCTTATTTTACTCGGGTCTTCAAGAAAAAACGGGGAGTAGTCCTGGAGGTTATAGAAAAGAAACATTAAATAAGCTAATAACATAGAGCCTTTAACTTAGTAAAGGCTCTATCTAATACTACTCTTTTTATACTGAAAATGGATACTTAATCGCTTCATGGCTTTCATAGCCAATTACTTCAAAATCATCCATAGTTACCCAAGTTTCTAAATCCTCTAGTGACTTGATCTTAGGATTTATTTTAAAGATTGGGGCTGTTAATGGCTCACGCTTTAGCTGCACTTCTTTCATCAATTCAAGTTGGTCTTCATAAATATGTCCATTAACAATCTTATGATAAGCCTTACCTGCTTTATGTCCTGTAATTTGAGCCACAATAGCAAGCAGAAAATACACTTGAACCATGTTAAAATTAAGCCCTAACGGAACATCACACGAACGTTGGGTACTGTTTAAATATAAAGTGTCACCTAGCAGTGAAAAGTGATGTGAGTACATGCATGGACGTAAACAACCCATATCAAATTCACCTGGATTATAGAAATTTAAGATTTCACCACGATCATCAATACCATTTCTTAAGTCATCAATTATTTTTTTTAATTGATCAACAAATTCACCATTTGGCTTTGCCCACGAACGACCTTGAACACCATATACTCGTCCCATATCATCTTCACCTTTGCGGTGAGGATTATTTAACCAAGCGTCGTTTAAATTTGAATTAGCATCCCATGTCTTAGTTCCAATCTTACGAAAGTCTTCTGCATTATCATAGCCACGAATATAACCAATCATTTCAGCAACTGCCGACTTCCAGAAGCTCTTACGCGTCGTTACTAAGGGAAATTCACCGTTAGCTACATCGTAAGTTAGATCTGCATTTATAACGGTTAAACAGCGCTTTCCTGTGCGTTCATTTTCAATCCAGTGACCTTCATCAACGATGCGTTGGCATAAATCTAAATACTGCTTCACGGTAGCGCTCTCTTAATATTTTCATAAAAAAATGGCCTCTAACGAAGAGGCCATTACTTAAAAATCGTTATTAACGCTATTCTAGCTTATTTCTGACTATTTTCTCTAGCTTACTCTGTAAATCAGAGGCATATAAGTTACGCTTAAACGCCCAGATAACCATAAGTAATCCGCCAATAACCATTGGCAATGATAAGATTTGTCCCATTGAGATCCAATCACCAAATAAGCCAAGCTGTGCATCTGGTTGACGTACGTATTCAACCAAGAAACGGAAGGTTCCGTAGCCAAATAGGAATAAACCAGATACAGCACCTAATGGGCGAGGCTTGCGAATAAACCAGTTTAGAATTAAGAATAGAACAATACCTTCAAGGGCAAACTCATATAATTGTGATGGATGGCGTGGGAAAGGACCACCTGTAGGGAACACCATAGCCCAAGGCACATCAGTTACTCGCCCCCAAAGCTCCCCATTCATGAAATTACCCAAACGACCGGCGCCTAATCCAAACGGAACCAATGGCGCAACAAAATCAGCAATGGTGAAAAAGCTACGATTGTTTTTATAGCCATACCAAAGCATTGCGGTAATAACACCTAATAAGCCACCATGGAAAGACATACCGCCAGTCCAGACTTCAAATAAATAAAGTGGATTATCTAAAAATTGACCAAAGTTATAAAATAAAACATAGCCAACACGACCACCAATCACAACACCTAAAAAGCCTGCAAAAAGAAGATCGCTTACTTGATCACGCGTCCAACCACTGTTCGGCTTGTCTGCGCGTTTATTTGCAAGCCATAAGGCAAACATAAAACCAAATAAATACATTAAACCGTACCAACGTACAGCTAGTGGCCCAATTTCAATCAATATGGGATCGATCTGTGGGAAGTTTAAATACCCCTGACTCATGACTACTCTCTTATCCTAAGAACATTTTACTGCCAATAAATACTAGAAATACGGCAAAGATTTTTTTTAATGTAGGCGTTGGTAAATGTGATGCTAACCTAGCTCCAACTTTTGTCGTTAACATGGAAGTAATGCTAACACCACAAAGAGCAGGTAAATAAATATATCCAATGCTCATTGATGGTAAATTATCAGCACTTGCACCATGTATAACAAACCCTATCATGCCAGCTATCGCTATTAATGTGCCACATAATGAAGAACTACCAATAGCTTTTCTCATATCTACACCATGAAAACTTAAATAAGGTACAGTTAGAGAACCCCCACCAATTCCAGCTAAACTGGAAATAACCCCAATAACGCCACCTGACGCGGCGAGTTTTATTGGTGATGGCATCGCTCTGGTCGCAGTAAGCTTAAGCGCTAACAACATCTGTAGGGCTAATAACAAGACAATCATACCAAATAGCTTTGGCAAATATTGGGTTGGAATTAATTCAGTTAAATAACTACCAATAAAGCCACCAATGATGACGCCTGGAGCTAAACTCTTAATGAGTGCTACTTCGACATTACCTAGGCGTAAATGGTTCAATGCTGATGAACTAGAGGTAAAAATAATGGTCGCAAGTGAGGTACCTAATGCCATTTGCATCGCAATATTACTATCAACACCTGCTTGTGGAAGCAACCAAAGTAAAGCTGGAACGACAAGTAACCCACCACCAATACCCAATAACCCTGCCATCACACCAACAACGCTACCGAGCGCAAGATAAAGAGCAAAAATAGACCAAAAATCCAATAACATTTATTTACCTGCTCTAATGAATCCAGAAAGTTCTTTCTTCTCAAAAAATAAAATCATATCAGCTAAAATTTTCTCTGCATCATCATGATGTAAAAGAATATTTACTCGATGCTTCACTTCAGCCAAAGTTACTTGTCTAATAATATATTTTATCTTGGCTACATTTGAAGTGTTCATGCTCAAGCTCTGATAACCTAGCCCCATAAGTAGCAAGCAGCCAATCGGATCTCCAGCTAGCTCACCACAAACGCTGACAGGCAAATTATATTGGTTAGCAGTATCAACAATCTGCTTTAAAGCCAATAATACCGCTGGATGATAAGATTCATACACATGAGACACACGAGAGTTATTTCTATCTACTGCTAGTAAATATTGAGTTAAATCATTAGTGCCGACTGAAATAAAGTCAACCAATCCTGCAACTCTTGGTAACAAGTACAGCATAGAAGGAACCTCAACCATCATACCAATACGAGGTTTAGAGAAATGATCATTAGATTCACTAAGCACTTCTTCACATGCTTGATTAATTAATATTCTTGCTTGCTTTAATTCAGGGATTCCCGAAATCATTGGCAACATAATAGATAAATTCTCATTACCTATATTCGCTTTTACCATAGCTTTTAATTGCAATAAAAAAATATCAGGGTGATCTAATGTGAACCGAATACCACGCCAGCCTAAAAATGGATTATCTTCTTCTATTGGCAGATAAGGTAAAGGTTTATCTCCACCAATATCTAACGTTCTCATTACCACAGGTTTCTGAGGATAAGTTTCTAATATAGATTTATATTGAAGGTATTGCTCTTCTTCAGATGGAAATCGTTGATGTAATAAAAAGGGGATTTCTGTTCGATATAAACCAACACCATCAACCCCTTGGTTAACTGCAATGCTTGAATCAGCACTCAAGCCCGCATTCAAATGGATCTTCATTCGATGTCCATCTTGCGTCAAGGTTGGCTTATCCAGATCTTGTGTAATTAATTCAGATAAAGCGGCTTCTTCATTCTGTAACTCAACATATTCCAGAATTAACGCTTCAGTTGGTTTAATGTAAAGTGAACCACTGTAGCCATCAACAATAGCCAACTCTTTATGATAATGAGTTGGGTTAAACTCTACGCCCATAATGGCGGGGATCCCAAGCGCTCTTGATAAAATTGCGGCATGAGAATTCGCAGCTCCCTCTAAAGAGATCACTGCTTTTAATTTATCTTTAGGAATACTAGCTAACATTGAAGCGGTTAATTGAGTTGTCACCAAAATAACAGGATGCGACAAATCAATATCCAACTTACCTTCATTATTCAAAAAATAAAGTAGCCGCTGTCCGAGCTCTCGAACGTCATTAGCACGCTCACTTAGGTAAGAGTCACTCATTCGCTCAAAGCGTCCAGCATAAGACTCAATGACTTGACGTAGCGCCCATTCAGCAGAGTCACCTTGGTTAATCTGTTTTTTCAAGGCACCTTTCAGCATAGGATCATTTAACAAGTGAGTAAACAGATCAAAAATAGCTAAGGTTTCTGTATTTAACTCTTGTTCAAAACGCTTTCTTGCCCGCCGAAAATCTTTTAACGCTAACTCAACCGCGATACCTAAACGATCTTGTTCCTGCTCAATATCAAGGCATGAGCTAGGTAGAATAGCTTCTACTTTAGGTTGTGCATCATCAAACCATAACGGGGCAATTGCTACACCGTTAGAGGCTGAGATCCCTTTAAATTGCTTTTGCTGAGTCGATGACGTTTGTAATTGAGTCGACCAGCTTTCTTGAGCTTTTGCGTGAGCAAGGACAACCGCAAGTTGGGCAGAAAGGGTAACTAAAAAGGATTCTTCAATTTCAGTAAACTGACGTTTTTCTTTTTGCTGAACAACCAACACTCCTAAATTTTGACGACGATATATAATCGGAGTCGCCAAAAAAGAGTTAAATTTATACTCAGCAATACTTGGAATATATTTATAAGATGGGTGTACTGATGCATTAGCAAGATTAAGTGGCTCACAAGTTCGAGCGACTAATCCAACAAGACCTTCGTCTATTCCTAATGATACGGTTTTAGGCTTGGCTTTTAAGCCGTCCGTCGCCATCAGTTCTAATCGAAGGTTATCATTGCTCATTAGGTAGACTGAACAACACTCCGTGTGCATTGAGTGTCGAGTATTTTTCACTAAGAGCGCTAAAGCATCATCAAGTGATTCTGCTTTAGCGACGTGATCAACTATGTCCCTGAGTTGAGTAAGCATGGTTGTCAATCCTTAAGGTTATAAGGTATCGACTGCTTAACCTTTTTTACCTTTCCTTTTAAATTTGCGTTCCTTAAACGGCATGGCGATCACCGCAAACTCTTTCAGTGCTCGGCGATAAACATCACGCTTAAATGAAACTACTTGTCTTACTGGGTACCAATAACTTACCCATCGCCAGCCATCAAATTCAGGCGAGCGATCTCTTTGCATATTCACCTTGGACTCATCACATTCCAAGCGCAACAAAAACCACTTCTGTTTTTGTCCGATACAAACGGGTTTTGAATCCCATCTAACTAAACGCTTCGGTAATTTATATCGTAGCCAATGTCGGCTGCTTGCTAAAATACGTACATCATTTTTTGTTAGGCCAACTTCTTCATACAACTCACGGTACATGGCTTGCTCTGGAGTCTCACCATCATCAATACCACCTTGTGGAAATTGCCACGAATGCTGTCCGTATCGTTTCGCCCAGAATACTTGACCATGGCTATTGCATATCACTATCCCGACGTTCGGGCGGAAACCATCGCCATCTATCACTGGGTGACCTCATCATAAACCTATATTGCCTCTGATTTTTTCACAGTTCGTCGCTTTGAGCAAACAGGATCATGACTTCTTATCACGTTTTACTAAAATAACCACTTTTCCTGAATAACTTTTAATCATCGATTAACTTATCAACACAACAATGAGAGGTCCCCCACATTTATTCACCTTTTCTGTGTATAACTTTGTGCAGAAGATATAAAAAAAATAAAAACGGAAAAAAAACAGATCCTAAGCAATAATAAAAAATAGATAAAAACACAACAAAAACATACCAAACAACCACTTACACACAAGATCATAAAATAGATCATTTTTACCAGAATGATGATGATTAAGATTAATACAGATTGATTAAATAATGACCAAACAATGAATTACCCACAACTTATATTGAATTAATGATATAAACATCCAAAAGTCAATAACTTATTCATAAATAAAGCACTGTATATAGGTACAGAAAAAATAGTGCTGTATAAAAAACACCCTCAAATGTGGATAACTTAATGAGATCTAAGTAAAGTGCTAAATGCAAAGAATAATATGTTAATCTTGCTCACTGCACACTATGAATAAGCCACTATGAATCAATCTCCCCCTACTACTATTAATGAGCTTCTAACGAGAGCCCAACACATTGCAGGCTATACATTATCAGAGCTTGCAGCACAATCAGGTATACCGGTTCCTGAAAATTTAAAGAGAGATAAGGGCTGGGTTGGACAGTTATTGGAGATGCATCTAGGGGCCTCTGCTGGTAGTAAACCCCTACCTGATTTTATTGATCTTGGTATTGAATTAAAAACAATTCCAATTAGCCATGTAGGAAAACCACTCGAAACAACATTTGTTTCTGTTGCACCATTAACAGGCATTCATAATTTACGTTGGGAAGAATCACATGTTCGCCATAAATTAGCTCATGTTTTATGGATCCCAGTAGAAGGAGAAAGAGAGATCCCTGTCGGTGATCGACACGTTGGCTATCCAGTTCTCTGGCGACCTTCATTGATTGAAGAATCTCAACTCCAACAAGATTGGGAAGAATTGATGGATTTAATCGTTTTAGGTAAGGTTGAATCAATTACAGCAAGGCATGGTGAAGTTCTTCAATTAAGACCAAAAGCTGCCAATAGCAAAGCATTAACAGAAGCTTATGGTGAAAATGGCCAGCCTATAAAAACTTTACCACGAGGGTTCTATTTAAAAACTCATTTTACCCATAAGATCCTAACGTCATTTTTTGATTAAAAAAGGCTTACTCTCATCAGTAAGCCTTTGATATATCTAACTATAGCTTCTTGGTTCTGAAATTAGATTATGCTTATTCAACAACCGATACATTGTCGCCCGAGAAACACCGAGTTCTTTAGCAGCTGAAGATACTTGTCCGTCGTGGGACTCTAATACCGTAAGTAGTGCGTCTCGTTCAGAGTCTTCACGAATTACACGTAAACTGCGTTTTATTTCGGTGCGCTGAGGCAAATCTAAATGCTCAAGATCTACCGTCATACTATCTGCTAGTAATACCGCTCTTTTTACTTGATTTACCAACTCACGAATATTACCAGGCCATTGATAATAAAGCATAGTTTGCATTGCTTCTTCCGAAAAAGTTCGAGCTTGGGTGTTATATTCTCGTGCGTATTTTTGTAAAAAATGTTCAGCAAGAATTGAAATATCTGCGCCTCTCTCTCTTAAAGAGGGGACATGTATACGAAGGACATTTAAACGATAATAAAGCTCTTCTTTAAAATAACCCTCTTCTATCTGCTTCTCTAAATCAATATGACTTGCCACAATAACTCTTACATCAAGTTCTATTACTCCTTGCGCTGTTTCTATGCAGCCTTCTTGTAAAAAATGTAATAATTTTTGCTGTTGAGTTAAAGGTAAATCATTAATATCATTTAAGAATAACGTCCCACCATTGGCTTTAAATAATTTAGTATCTTCAAAGCTTAAAGCCTCAAAACCAAAAAGCTCTTGCTCTATTTTACTTTCAGATAACGCACCACAATTTAAAGAAATAAAAGGACCTTTATTTCTTCCTGATGACTCATGAACCGCTTTGGCAACATCACCTTTACCTACACCGCTTTCTCCTGAAATTAAAATAGATACGTCCGTTGGTGCCACTCGACGAACCTGATCACGCAAGCGCTTTACTGCTGGAGCTTCACCTAAAATTCCTAAGTCAGATTTATTTCCCATATTAGGCCATACTTTACGCTCTAGCTTCAACATGCCTAATTGATGGCCGATTGTGCTAAGCAATTGAGCATCAGGAATTGGAGCTGTGAAAAAATCAACACAGAAATTCACAATAAACTGGCAGATGGTATCTGAACTTAATTGAGATTCTCGAATAAAGGCCATCCAACGAACTTGTTTATTATTATTTACTAACGTCGCGATACCATTAAGGCTGAAATCATCTTGGCTTAAATCTACAATGCCAATGCATGGGCCAATTTCATCAAATAATACTTGCGCAGCTCGGAGGTCATAACAACGATGACAACGCCAACCAACTTGTTCTAATACTGCTAACCAAGGTTCATAACTTCCCCCTACCACAACTAATGAACCAGGAACAGAGTCCATACGAAACTGAGTACCCATAGCATTACCTCTAAATTTGTTAATTAAGCCAACTGAAATATTTCTCAAGGCAACTATACAGGTTTTAAGACTCACCAGCGTCTCACTAGTGAGACGCTCGTCATCTTTTAAACAATATAAATACAAAATATCGACATTTCATAAGTGATATTTAACATATTAGCTAAAAAAACGACTCATTAATGATATTAAATGAATAAAATAGAATAAGCAGATGGCTTTTTATGACTTTTAAATAAGAAGGTGTTCGTAGAAGTGAATTGTAAAAGTTAAGTCAATTGAATTAAAAGTAAAAAAAGAGCAGCTATAGAAGCTGCCCTTTGTTTGTTTATTCGCCTTAGCTTACATTACGCTTGTGGGCGCATTGCTGGGAATAAAATAACATCACGAATCGTATGAGTATTAGTGAATAGCATCGCTAGACGGTCAATACCAATACCTTGACCTGCTGTTGGTGGAAGGCCATGCTCTAGTGCTGTAATATAATCTGCATCATAATACATTGCTTCATCATCACCAGCATCTTTTGCGTTAACTTGTGCTTTAAAACGCTCATCTTGATCTTGTGCATCATTAAGCTCAGAGAAGCCATTTGCGACTTCACGACCACCGATGAAGAACTCGAAGCGGTCTGTGAAGAACGGATTACCATCGCTACGGCGTGCTAATGGAGAGATATCCGCAGGGTAACCTGTAATGAATGTTGGTTGAATTAACTGAGGTTCAGCCGTTTCACCAAAGATTTCTTCAAGAAGTTGGCCACATGTCCAGAAGCTTTCTACTTCAACATGAACTGATTTTGCAATTGACACCATGAAATCACGATCTTGAATGTCAGCTTCAGTCATTTTTTGAATTTCAGCGTGATCAGGATTGTACTGCTTAATCGCTTCAAACATGCTCATGCGTGCATAAGTACCACCAAATTCAACCGTTTCATCACCATAAGGCATAGATGTAGAACCAAGAACATCTAGCGCTGCAGTGCTTAGCATCTCTTCTGTTAGATCCATTAGGTCTTTGTAATCAGAATAAGCTTGGTAGAATTCCATCATTGTAAATTCAGGGTTGTGACGTGGAGAAAGCCCCTCGTTACGGAAGTTACGGTTGATCTCAAATACACGATCAAAACCACCAACAACCAAACGCTTTAGATAAAGCTCAGGAGCAACGCGTAGGTACATATCGATATCTAACGCATTGTGATGAGTGATAAATGGACGCGCTGTTGCCCCACCAGGGATCACGTGCATCATTGGAGTTTCAACTTCTAGATAGCCTTTCGCACTCATGAAGTTACGGATAGAAGCAACTAGCTTTGAACGAATGATGAATGCTTGACGAGAGTCTTCATTAACGATCAAATCAACATAACGTTGACGATAACGCATCTCTTGATCAGTTAAGCCATGGAATTTTTCTGGTAATGGACGAAGTGCTTTAGTTAGCAATTCATAGTGATCCATGTTCACGTAAAGATCACCTTTACCTGATTTATGCAGAGCACCTTTAACACCGATGATGTCACCGATATCTAAGCCTTGGTATTTTTCTTTAAGCTCTTTTTGCACATCTTTTGCTGCATAAGCTTGGATCTTACCAGACGTTTCTTGGATCAATAAGAATGGACCACGCTTAGCCATGATACGGCCAGCAATAGCGACTACATGGTTCATTTCTTCTAGCTCTTCTTTGGTTTTTTCACCAAACTCTGCTTGAAGATCACCCGCTAGATTTTCACGACGAAAATCGTTTGGGTGGCCATTAGCCTTACATGATTGACGAATATGGTCTAATTTACCACGACGCTCTGCAATCAGTTTATTTTCATCTTGTTGTACTTGGTCAGTCATAATGAACCCTTTCTTATAATCCAGATTTTAAGCTGGCTTCGATAAATTTATCTAAATCACCGTCTAATACGGCTTGCGTATTACGATTTTCAATGCCGGTACGCAAATCTTTAATACGCGAATCATCCAATACGTATGAGCGGATCTGACTGCCCCACCCGATATCAGATTTAGAATCTTCGTTTACTTGTTTCTCTGCGTTTTGTTTCTGAAGCTCAAGTTCAAACAGTTTTGCTTTTAGCTGCTTCATCGCTTGTGCTTTATTTTTATGCTGAGAACGATCATTTTGACATTGCACAACTGTATTTGTCGGAACGTGAGTAATACGTACCGCAGATTCAGTGGTGTTTACGTGTTGGCCACCCGCGCCAGAAGCTCGGTATACATCAATACGTAAATCAGCAGGATTGATATCCACTTCAATATTGTCATCTATTTCAGGATAGATAAATGCTGAAGCAAATGAGGTATGTCGACGACCACTTGAATCAAATGGAGACTTACGAACTAAACGGTGCACACCAGTTTCAGTACGTAACCAACCATAAGCGTATTCACCAGAGATGCGTACAGTTGCCCCTTTAAGACCTGCAACATCGCCATCAGATACTTCGATAACTTCCGTTTTAAACCCTTTGGCTTCCGCCCAACGCAAATACATACGCAACATCATTGATGTCCAATCTTGCGCTTCTGTACCGCCAGAGCCAGATTGTAAATCAATATAACAATCAGATGCATCATGATCGCCTGAGAACATACGACGGAACTCTAACGTCGCTAGTTTTTCTTCTAATTCAGCAAGTTCAGGTTCTATTTCATCAAATGTTTCTTGATCTTGCTCTTCAACAGCTAACTCAAGCAAACCTTCAACGTCTTCACCGCCAAGATCTAATTGGTCAATTGTTTCAACAATCGCTTCCAGTGAAGCACGTTCTTTACCTAGCGCTTGTGCACGCTCAGGTTCATTCCAGACTTCTGGTTGTTCTAGCTCTGCATTGACTTCTTCTAGACGCTCTTTCTTAGCATCATAGTCAAAGGTACCCCCTCAGGATATTTGTGCGATCAGACACATCCTGTAGGCGGTTTTTAATAGGATTAATTTCGAACATGGTGTTTATCATCGCCGAATAAAAAATAACCGAGAGATTTTAACCAAAAGTGTGATAGAAATCGAGGTATTTCAACCTCTGACAGCAAGAACAATAAGGATTAAGAAAATGGTGTAAATTTAATCACACCAAATTTCTTTTTATTTAACCTCTACTCGGAATACGAGCCTTTCTATTTTCATAAAAAACAAGAACGCAACGTCTCATTAGGTATTTATTAACGACTCGTTTGGTATAAATTAACCTTTTCACGTTATAGAGGGGTCGCTTTACACTACTTCTATGTATTCAACCATTAATTGCAATGTTTGATTACCACGAAATTCATTGATATCTAAACGATAAGCCAGCTTCACCTTTTGTACCGACGCATCAGGCCAACGACGCACATCAATATTAAAAGCAATCGCATCGACCATTTGATTGGTTGGAAAATCTTTATGAATGGGTTCTAACATTAATTTAAGATGTTTCTCACCAACCAAACGCTGATTCAATACTTTAAATTCACCATCAAAAATAGGTTCAGGGAAGGCTTGTCCCCATGGTCCACCCGCTCGAATAATTTCAGCGGTGCCTAAGGTAAATTCTTCTGGTGTTAGTTCACCATCAGATAAAACCACCCCATTAAGCGCCTCTTCTTCTACTGATTCACGAACCACATCATCAAAAGCTTGGCTGAATTTTTTATAATCGACTTCTTTAATGGTTAAGCCTGCCGCCATTGCATGACCACCAAACTTTAAAATCAGCCCAGGATTTCGAGTATCAATTAAATCCAAGGCATCACGCATATGAAAGCCAGAGATAGAACGACATGAGCCTTTAATGAAACCATCACCGCCATCAGCAAAGGCAATCACTGGGCGGTGATATTTTTCTTTAATACGAGAAGCAAGAATACCAATGACACCCTGATGCCAATCTCTCTGGAATAACACCAAGCCAAAAGGCAATTCACTTTGTGCGCCGAATTCTAAGCGCTCACAAATCGCCATTGCTTCATCTTTCATGCCTTGCTCTATTTCTTTACGAGTTTGATTTAAGGCATCTAGCTCTGAGGCCATGCGGCGTGCAGCATGAATATTGTTGGACATAAGAAGCTCAACACCAAACGACATGTCATCCAAGCGTCCTGCGGCATTGATTCTTGGGCCTAATGCAAAACCAAAATCAGAAGCAACAATTCGAGAAGGCACTTTATTTGCTACTTCGATTAACGCTTGAATACCCGGACGACATTTACCTGCACGAATACGTTGGATACCTTGATGCACTAAAATACGGTTATTTTCATCAAGTGCTACCAAATCAGCAACAGTGCCTAGTGCGACTAAATCCAATAAATCAGCAAGGTTCGGAATAGGAATATTTTGAGTTTCAAACCAATTATTTTCGCGTAAACGAGCTCGAATCGCTAGCATCAAGTAAAAAGCCACACCTACGCCTGCTAGTGATTTTGATGGGAACGCACACTCTTCAAGGTTAGGGTTAACAATTGAATCAGCGATTGGCAAAGAAGATCCCGGTAAATGGTGATCGGTTACGACCACTTGCATTCCATAGGCTTTCGCAGCTGCAACACCTTCAATTGATGAAACACCGTTATCCACCGTCATGATGATCTCAGCGCCCATCGCCTTAGCTTGATCAACCACATCAGGGCTTAACCCGTAGCCATCTTCAAAACGATTCGGCACTAAGTAATCCACATTACTGCTACCCATCAGTCGAAATGCCATGACAGATAGTGCCGAACTCGTCGCGCCATCCGCATCAAAATCACCCACAACAATAATACGGGTTTGTTTGGCAATCGCCTCAACTAAAATATCGACAGCCTTGGTGATTCCATGCATGGATTGAAATGACAGCAGTGATCTCGCGCCACGGTCTAATTGACTATTTGATGTGATCCCTCGAGCTGCATAAATCCGTTGTAAGATTGAAGGAATTGAACTTGGTAAAGCAGGGATTTCTGGAATAAGACGACGTTTCACTTCAATCATGATAAGGCCTAAAGTTAGAGTTACTAAGATAAAAAAATCCCCGCACCATACTTAATTTAAACAAGTATTGCGGGGACTTAAATTAGGTTAAAAAAGAATTATTTTTCTAAGTCTTTCAAAAGCTCTTGTGCTGGTTTGTAGCCAGGAACTAAATCACCATTAGGCAGTACAATTGCAGGTGTTCCATTCACACCCATTTTACGACCTAATAAATATTGCTCTTTGATGATATTTTTACACTGAGCTGTTGCTGGTTTTGAACCATTGATTGCACGATTTGATTTCGCATCAGCCATTGCTTGCTGCTTATCATCAGCACACCAAATTTGTGCCATTTTATCAGCAACAGAACCTTGGTAGCCTTGACGAGGATACGCTAAATAACGAACCGTAATACCCGCATCATTATAATCTTTCATCTCTTTATGAAGCTTTGTACAGTAACCACAAGTGATATCAGTAAAAACTGTGATTACATGTTTTTCGTTTTTCGCCGGGAACACAATCATGTTCTCACTTTGGCTATCAACCAATTTTGCAAAACGAGCTGCTAATAAATCTTTCATATTGCCATTTTCATCAAACTCAAAGATACGCCCTTGAACAAAGTGCTTACCATCATCTGATACATAAAAAATACCAAATGGCGTTTCAACTTGCTTAAAACCATCCACTTCAGAGTCATGAATTGCTTCAACAGGTAAGCCTAATGTTATTAAACGCTGAGTAATAATTTCTTCTGAATCTGATTGAGATAATTCTACTGCAGATGGAGAGACTACTTTTTCTTTCGCTTGCTCATCAGAACAAGCAGTAAAAGAGACAACACTTAGTAGAGCAATAATCATCGCGCTAGTACGGCGAATAAATGACATAAAAGATACCTATAAAAGAAATAATAGTAGAAGGTTTGATTTTTAGAGTCTTAAAATTACAAGAAGTTCCTTATCCATTATGAACGAGGATGATGCTCTTGGTGGATCTGTTTCAAACGTTCCGTTGCGACATGAGTATATATTTGTGTTGTCGAAAGATCACTATGTCCAAGTAACATTTGTACGACTCTAAGATCTGCGCCATAGTTTAATAAATGTGTCGCAAACGCATGGCGTAAAACATGAGGTGATAATTTGTCAGTATCAATACCGGCAATCACTGCATAATGCTTAATACGATGCCAAAAGGTTTGTCTAGTCATTTGTCTTGCACGTTTACTTGGGAACACTACATCAGAACTTTTCTCACCAAGTAATACTGGGCGTCCTTGCTCTAAAAAGGTTTGGATCCAATCAACGGCGTTCTCCCCCATTGGAACTAAACGCTCTTTGTCACCCTTACCGGTAACACGAACAACTCCTTGGCGAAGGCTCAAGTTTTCCATGGTTAAGCTAACTAACTCAGTGACACGTAGGCCTGTTGCATAAAGCAGTTCTAACATGGCGCGATCTCGAAGCTCTAATGGATCGTCTACGTTTGGCGCTTCTAATAAATCATTTACTTGCT
The DNA here is from genome assembly GCA_000953695.1 of Aliivibrio wodanis. GTDB lineage: Bacteria > Pseudomonadota > Gammaproteobacteria > Enterobacterales > Vibrionaceae > Aliivibrio > Aliivibrio wodanis. The sequence continues at coordinate 2,562,542 of LN554846.1, forward strand.
CTTCACTTAAATCTTTTGGTAATCGTTGCGGTAGCTTAGGGCTCATCAGTAACGCGGTTGGATCATCACCACGAATTTTTTCTCGGTGTAGATATTGGAAAAATCGACGAAGTGCTGACAACATACGTGCTCGTGAAGTCTGCTTGTATTCTTTGTCTACCAAATATGCTTGATATTCATTTAACCCCATTGCTGAAATAGAAGCACATTTATAATGATTATCATCTAGCCATTGCAGTAACTTCACCAAGTCATTTCGATATGAAGCTAACGTATTTTCTGATAATCCACGCTCCATCCACATGGTATCTAAAAAACGCTCAATTAAAGCCATATCATTGTTCATTGCCATCACCATTTACTGAAAACCAAAAATACTGGTTAGAATTACAGTATTAAACAATTATCACGGCTTTCATTGCAAGTTTAATTTTAAGAATCATTTGCGGTACACTAGGCTTTCGTCCTCATTAATATGGTAGTTAAAATGAAAATTGGTCTGTTTTACGGCTCTTCCACTTGTTATACCGAAATGGCATCTGAAAAAATCAGAGCAACAATGGGCGAAGAGTTGGTTGATATCTACAATATTAAAGAGACCCCAGTAACAACAATGAACGATTATGATTTGTTATTACTTGGTATTTCTACATGGGATTTTGGTGAAATTCAAGAAGATTGGTTAGCCGTATGGGAAGAGCTTGATGGCCTTTCTTTACAAGGTAAAACCATCGCTCTATTTGGGTTAGGTGATCAAGAAGGCTATGGTGAATGGTTCTTAGATGCGATGGGTTTATTGCACGATGAATTAAAAGTAACAAACGCGAAGTTTATCGGTTATTGGAAAAATGAAGATTATCAGTTTGAGGCATCAAAAGCGCTAACTGAAGATGAATCTCACTTTGTTGGTTTGGCGTTAGATGAAGACAGTCAATATGATAAGAGTGATGAGCGTATTGAGCAGTGGTGTGAGCTGGTGTTAGTTGAGTATCACGATTCACTTTAACACTAGAAACGATACGCTTCGCTAACTAGAACGCTTCGCTCCTATAAAAGAAAAGAGCGAGTAAACTTAAACAGTTACACTCGCTCTTATAGTCTCTAGTCTCTAGTCTCTAGTCTCTAGTCTCTAGAATTATGCGTTTTCAGTTACTAGTTCGTCTTCTTTCTTACCAACAAAACGAACAACAATCATCGAAGCAAACGTTGGGATAACCCAAGCCATACCGTGATCAAACATTGGTAACATAGAGAACGCTGACATATCTGCACCAGCAACCTTCGCTGCATCTAATACAGCAAAACAGGTCGCAACTAAAATCACAACTCGGTACGCAAGACGAGGGTTTGGCATAAACTTACGTGTAAATGCTAATGCCACCAACGCAATTGCTACAGGGTAAAGTAAGAACAATACTGGTACCGACAAGGTAATTAACTGGCTTAAACCAACATTAGCAACCACTGCACATGCAACACCAACAATAATAACCCATGCTTTATACGTCACTTTGCAAATTGAACTAAAGTAATCAGCACATGCTGAGATCAGGCCAATCGCAGTTGTTAAACAAGCAATCAATACGATAATAGATAATACTATTTGGCCAGAAGAACCAAACAATGCATGAGTGTATGCAGTTAAAATCGCCCCGCCATTTTCAGCACCCGCAGCAACCGTACTTGATGTTGCCCCTAGGTAGAATAAAGAAATGTACACAAACGCTAAACCAAGTGCAGCAATACAACCTGCCATTGTCAGGTATTTTGTGGTTGCTTTATGCTCTGTAATGCCTTTCTTTTTTAATGCATCGATAATCAAAATACCGAACATCAAGGCACCAAAGGTATCCATAGTATTATAGCCTTCAAAAAAACCCGTAGTTAAAGGACTATCAATATAGTTTCCTGTTGCTGCAATAATGTCACCTTGAGGATTCACGAAAACAGCAATAGCAAGAACCATTAAACCAACAAATAATGCAGGTGTTAAGAACTTACCAATCGTATCGATAAGCTTGCCTTGAGACCATGCAAAGAACATTGCGATTGAAAAAAATGCGATTGAGAATAGTGTTAAAGAAAACTGACCTGCATTCACTCCAATAAAAGGTTTTGCTGCCATTTCATAAGCTACTAAGCCTGTTCGTGGCGCAGCAAAGGCTGGACCAATAATAACGAACATTAAAATAGCCATAACCATAGCGACTTTTGGTGGAAGATCACGCGTAAGGTGCTGCCAAGAACCACCAGCAACGCCAATGGCAATGATTGTTAATAGTGGCAGACCTACAGCTGTAATAAGAAAACCGCTCATCGCACTAAAAACATGCTCACCAGCCATCTGACCTGCGATTGGAGGGAAAATAATATTACCAGCACCTAAAAAGAAGGCAAAAAGCATAAAGCCGACAGCAATAATATCGGCAAGTTTTAATGATTGTTTCACAGGAAACCCTTGTATAATGTTGTGTGTATTAAATATTGTGTTTTATATCTTTTTTGATATTTATTTCAGAATAATGACTAATAAATCATTAAATCGCAATAGCTTAGTCTAAAACACCATAATCTAGTTGTAATTATGTTAAAAAGCAGTGTTATCAACCAAAAATAACATTTATAAAAGAGTGATCAGTCAGCATAGAAAGCATCAGCAAAATATTAAAAATAGAACATCACACTAATTAACATATAAAACACAACATTAACATCTGACGTATATTTAGGTTATTCATGAATAAAAGCTTCACTTTCAAGCAGTTCCATATTGATATTGGTGAATGTGGCATGCCAGTAAGTACTGACGGGGTATTGCTCGGCTCATGGGCGAATATTAAAAATAGTTCTTCCATCATCGATATCGGCTGTGGAACTGGGCTATTAAGTTTAATGTGTGCTCAAAGAGAGCTATCTAGTCACATTGATGCTATCGAACTAATGCCAGCAGCATCACAAGTTGCACAAACGAATTTTCTAAACAGCGTATGGACAGAACGTTTGCATTTATTTCATCAGGATATTCTCTCCTACCAGGTAAATAAAAAGTATGACGCTATTATTTGTAACCCACCTTATTTCAATAATGGGGAACAATCTAAAAAAGGGGAGCGCTCTATTGCACGTCACTCTAATTCATTACCATTTAGTGATTTACTAGCTCAATGTAAAAAACTACTCACAATTCAAGGTCGAGCAAGCTTCATTCTTCCACTTTTCGAAGGTAATCAATTTATTCAAATAGCTAAAAATGACGATTTTTACTTAACTAAACTAACAAAAGTGAAAACAACAGAAAAAAAAGAAGTTTCCCGTTTATTGATTGAGCTTTCTCTTTTTCCTTATGATTATCAAGAGAATACGTTAGTGATTCATAGTGAAAATGGATACAGTCACGACTTTATTCAGTTAACTAGATGCTTTTATCTCAATATGGATTAAAAGATCGGTGATCCATCTCTAATAAATCACTATAATGTCTGGCTAATACCAATCTAAATAAGTAGTAAAATACTGAGTTAGGTTGGAAAATATTCTATTTAGACCTGAACGGAGAATCTACCCTTGATCAAAACGTTTGCTGATCTCGATCTATCCCCTAACCTATTGCGCGCTCTTGAGGAGATTGGTTATCAACGTCCAACTCAAGTTCAGGCTATGGCTATTCCTGAAGCATTAGAAGGAAAAGATATTCTTGCTTCTGCTCCAACTGGTACTGGTAAGTCAGCAGCTTTCTTACTGCCAGCACTACAGCACCTTGACGACTTCCCTCGTCGTGATCCAGGACCTGCGCGTATTCTGATCCTAACGCCAACTCGTGAGCTTGCCATTCAAGTTGCCGATGAAGCTCGTGAATTATCAAAGTACACACGCCATAAAGTATTTACGATCACAGGCGGTATTAGCTACCAAGATCACGCTGATATTCTTGCTACTACTCAAGATATCGTTGTAGCAACACCAGGGCGTTTAATGGAGTACATCGAAGCTGAGCGCTTTGATTGTCGAGCTATTGAAACACTGATCCTTGATGAAGCTGACCGTATGCTAGATATGGGCTTTGGTCCTGTTGTTGATCGTCTTTCAAAAGAGTGTCGCTGGCGTAAGCAAACCTTCTTATTCTCTGCAACATTAGAAGGCCGTGGTGTAGAAGGTTTCACAGCCGACCTACTTAATGAGCCAGCTGAAATTAATGCTGAGCCATCGCGTCGTGAGCGTAAGAAGATCACACAGTGGTATCACCGTGCCGATAATATGCCTCATAAAATTGAGCTATTAAAAAGTATCTTAACTCAACAAGCTGAACGCTCAATTGTCTTTGTTAAAACGCGCGAGCGTCTTGCTGAGCTTCGTGGCCACTTAGAAACAGCTAAGATTTCATGCGCCTGGCTACAAGGCGATATGCCACAAGAAAGTCGCAATAATGCTATCGCTCGTTTCCGTGATGGTAAAGTTAATGTTCTTATTGCAACAGATATTGCTGCTCGCGGTATTGATTTACCTAATGTAACTCACGTTATTAACTTTGATATGCCACGTACTGCTGATGTATATTTACACCGTATCGGCCGTACTGCTCGTGCAGGTAAAAAAGGTAATGCGGTTTCTTTAATCGAAGCACATGATCAGAAGATGATGGAACGCGTGGGTCGCTACGTTAAAGAAGAAGATGAAGTCATTAAAGAACGCTTTGTTGAAGGATTAAAACCACAGCATAAAAAAGCAGTCTTTAAGAACAAACAAAAAAAGAACGCGAAGAAAAAAGCGGCTTTAGCGAAGAAACTTGCACCGAAGAAGAAAAAGAAAAAGTAATTTCTATACGCTTCGCTAGCTAGAACGCTACGCTCTAAAAACGATAAAAGCAGTCTGTATTTACAGGCTGCTTTTTTTATATTTAAAAGAAATAGATAGGCTTCAGATCGCTTCGCTCAAAGAATTCAGGACTATTCGCTGCTATTTCTACAAAATATTGAAACAATACCAAACTTTTTAACCTACTAAATTCATACTAATGAACTATTTACTCTCTAAATCCCTCCCCCAGAAGCCTTTAAGGGAGCTTGCGACCGATCTGAAACCTGCTCTTCCCTGATTACAGACATAAAAAAACCCGCTATTAGCGGGTTTTCTATTAACTCAATTAGAGCGTTCTATAATAAAAATTATAGTACGTTAACTGCGTTAAGGTCAGCAAATGCTTTTTCAAGACGTGCAACCATAGAAGCTTGACCAGCACGTAACCAAACGCGTGGATCGTAGTACTTCTTGTTTGGCGCAGCTTCGCCAGTTGGGTTACCGATTTGACCTTGTAGGAAATCACGGTTTTCAGCTTCGTATGTACGAACGCCATCCCATGAAGCCCACTGAGTATCAGTATCGATGTTCATTTTGATAACACCGTAACCGATAGACTCTTGGATTTCTGCTTCAGAAGAACCAGAACCACCGTGGAATACAAAGTTAAGTGCATCAGCCGCGATACCGAATTTCTCAGCACAATGTGCTTGAGAGTCACGTAGGATTGTAGGAGTAAGTACAACGTTACCTGCTTGGTAAACACCGTGTACGTTACCGAAAGATGCTGCGATAGTGAAACGTGGGCTAACTGCGTTTAGTTTCTCATATGCGTATGCAACATCTTCAGGAGAAGTGTAAAGCTCAGATGCGTCCATATCAGAGTTATCAACGCCGTCTTCTTCACCACCAGTACAACCAAGTTCGATCTCGATTGTCATGTTTAGTTTAGCCATGCGCTCTAGGTATTTAGCACAAGTTTCGATGTTCTCTTCTAGAGACTCTTCAGAAAGGTCTAGCATGTGAGAAGAGAATAATGGCTTACCAGTTTGTGCGAAGAACTCTTCACCAGCGTCTAGTAGACCGTCGATCCATGGAAGAAGTTTCTTAGCAGCGTGGTCAGTATGAAGAATAACTGGAACACCGTAAGATTCTGCTACTGCGTGAACGTATTTTGCACCAGCTACAGCACCAAGGATTTGTGCGCCTTGACCTTCAAGTTTAACGCCTTTACCAGCGAAGAAACCAGCACCACCATTAGAGAACTGAACAACAACTGGAGCTTTAGCTTTAGCAGCAGCTTCAAGAACAGCATTGATAGTATCAGTGTTGATTACGTTTACTGCAGGAAGAGCAAATTTGTTTGCTTTTGCTACTTCAAATACTTTCTGTACGTCGTCGCCAGAAATAACACCAGGTTTTACAAAATCGAAGATCTTAGACATGGAAATAGTCCTATTTATTCTATCGTTTTAAAATTAAAAAACTTACGTTTAAATTTTTGCAAACGTTTGCTCACAACTGTCGCTATTGTATCAATAAACATTGCCATCAACAAACGTAAAAAACGGGAATGTTAAATTCCCGCTTTCTAAATAATTATGCTTTAGCACGCTCTTCAAGCATTGCTACTGCTGGGAGTACTTTACCTTCAACAAACTCAAGGAATGCACCACCACCTGTAGAGATGTAAGAAACATCTGCTTTAATACCGAATTTATCGATAGCTGCTAGCGTATCACCACCACCTGCTACAGAGAAACCTTCAGAATCAGCTATTGCTTTAGAAATGCCGGCTGTACCTGCTTCAAAGTTTTTGAATTCAAATACGCCAACTGGGCCATTCCAAAGAATTGTTTTTGCATTCTTAATGATGTCAGCAAGAACTGCTGTTGAATCAGGGCCAAGATCGAAGATCATGTCGTCATCTTGAACGTCTGCAACGTTTTTGATTTCAGCTTCAGCGTTTTCATCAAATGCTTTTGCACACGCAACATCTGTAGCAACAGGGATTGAACACTCAACCATCAGTTTTTTAGCCGTTTCAACTAGATCAGCTTCGTATAAAGACTTACCTACGTTGTGACCTTCAGCAGCGATGAATGTATTCGCGATACCACCACCAACAACAAGTTGGTCAGCGATTTTAGATAGAGACTCAAGAACTGTCAGTTTAGTTGATACTTTAGAACCACCAACGATAGCAACTAATGGACGAGCAGGATTGTCCATTGCTTTGCCTAGAGCTTCAAGTTCAGCAGCTAGAAGAGGACCAGCACATGCTACAGGAGCGTTCATGCCAACACCGTGAGTTGACGCTTGAGCACGGTGAGCAGTACCAAATGCGTCCATCACGAAGATGTCACATAGTGCAGCGTATTGCTTAGAAAGCGCTTCTTCGTTCTTTTTCTCGCCTTTGTTAAAGCGAACGTTTTCAAGAACAACTAACTCACCAGCGTTTAATTCAAGACCATCTAGGTAGTCTTTAGCTAGTTTAACGTCACAATCTAGTGCGTCATTTAAGTAGTTAACTACAGGAGCTAGAGAGAACTCTTCGTTGTACTCGCCTTCCGTTGGACGACCTAGGTGAGAAGTAACCATTACTTTAGCGCCAGCTTCCAAGCAAAGCTTGATAGTTGGTAGAGATGCTAGGATACGAGCATCAGAAGTTACTTTACCATCTTTAACTGGTACGTTTAGGTCAGCACGGATAAATACGCGTTTACCTGCAAGTTCCAGGTCAGTCATCTTGATTACAGACATGTTGTGTCCTCTCAATTAAATAATAAAAAGTTTTCAAGCTCGGCATCATTGCCAAACCGATTAAATTCTTACTGCATTATTCAATAAATAGGGATGGAGTTCACTTTTTTCAAGGTGAAAATTAATCTTTTTTCTCTTTCCATCACAATTTTTTGATTACAGCTTTTATTTTTGCATTGCCAATGCGGTGTCTAACATCCGATTCGCAAATCCCCATTCGTTATCGCACCAAACTAACATTTTTACTAAATGCCCATTACTTACTCTTGTTTGTGAACCATCGACAATGGCGCTGTGAGGATCATGATTAAAGTCGATAGAAACAAGCGGCGCTTCAGTATAGTCAACAATGTTATGTAATGTACACCGAGATGCATTAACAATGGTTTGATTTATGTCATTAACTTTCACATTTGTATTAATTGTTACACTTAAATCCATCGCAGTGACGTTTACCGTAGGGACTCTCACGGAAATAGCTTCAAATTTGTTAGAAAATTTCGGAAAAATACGTTCAATACCTTTATGCAACTTAGTATCAACAGGAATAATAGACTGACTAGCTGCGCGAGTTCGGCGTAAGTCAGGGTGATAAGCATCAATCACTTGTTGATCATTCATGGATGAGTGGATGGTTGTAATGGTTCCAGAGTCAATCCCAAACGCATCATCAATGGCTTTAATAATAGGAATAATACAATTGGTAGTACATGAGCCATTGGAAACAATTCTATGTTCAGGTAATAACGTATCGTGGTTAACACCATAAATGATCGTATTATCTAAATCTGTACTGCCAGGGTGTGAAAACAATACCTTCTTAGCTCCCGCTTCGATATGCTTTTCACCATCCGCCTTTGAACCATAAACACCAGTACAATCGAGAACTAAATCGACGTGCAATGTGGCCCATGGTAAAAGAGAAATATCAGCTTGATGCAGAATCCGTATTTTATCTTGAGCACCATCAGGTAAATCGATATAAAGATATTCTTGATCATGAGTCACTTTGTGCTGGAAACGTCCATGTGTAGAGTCGTACTGAAGAAGATGTGCCATCCCTTCTGGTTGTGACAATTCATTCACCGCAACAATTTCTATTTGATCACGTTTTCCGCTTTCATATAAAGCACGAAGAACACTGCGACCAATTCGGCCAAATCCATTTATCGCCACTCTTAACATAATTCCATTCACTCAGATTTATTTGCTACCTATTGTACTCTTTTCGCTTTTTTCTTAAAGGATCAAAAAAGCGAAGCCACCTTTCGATAACTTCGCTTTTATTCAGTTACTCACTTTTATTAAGCGAATGACTTTTGATTAAGCTAAAAGCTCTTTTGCTGTGTTTACTACATTTTCAGTAGTGAAACCAAACATTTTGAATAGCTCGTCAGCAGGCGCTGATTCACCAAACGTTGTCATACCGATGATCTTGCCACCGAAACCAACGTACTTGTACCAGAAATCAGCAATGCCGGCTTCAACTGCGATACGCTTGGTTACTGATGACGGTAAAACCGCTTCACGGTACGCTTCGTCTTGCTTATCAAATGCATCAGTAGATGGCATAGAAACAACACGTACTGATTTACCTTCAGCAGTCAGTTGAGCCGCAGCTTCAACTGCTAGTTCTACTTCAGAACCCGTAGCAATAAGAATTAGCTCAGGTTGGCCTTCACAATCTTTCAGGATGTAACCACCCTTCGCGATGTTAGCTACTTGCTCAGCGTTACGATCTTGTTGTGCAAGATTTTGACGAGAGAAGATTAGTGCTGATGGGCCATCACGACGTTCAATCGCTAGTTTCCAAGAAACAGCAGACTCAACTTGGTCACATGGACGCCATGTGCTCATGTTTGGTGTTAGACGTAAAGAAGCGATCTGCTCAACAGGTTGGTGAGTCGGACCATCTTCGCCAAGACCGATAGAATCATGCGTGTACACTTGGATGTTTTGAGTTTTCATCAAAGCAGCCATGCGCATTGCGTTACGTGCGTATTCCATAAACATTAGGAAAGTCGCGCCGTATGGTACGAAACCACCGTGCAGAGCAATACCATTCATGATAGCTGTCATAGCAAACTCACGAACACCGTAGTGAATGTAGTTACCAGAGAAATCTTCAGCCGTTAGAGATTTAGAACCAGACCACATGGTCAAGTTAGATGGTGCAAGGTCAGCAGAGCCACCCATGAACTCAGGTAGCATAGCACCAAACGCTTCTAGTGCATTTTGAGATGCCTTACGTGATGCAATGTTTGCAGGGTTTGCTTGAAGATCTGCAATGATTGCATTTGTCTTCTCTTCCCACTCAGCAGGTAGGCCACCGTTTATACGACGCTTATATTCAGCTGCCAATTCTGGGTGAGCAGCTGCGTATGCATCAAATTTTGCATTCCAAGCAGATTCTTTTGCTGTGCCTGCTTCTTTTGCATCCCACTCGCCGTAAACATCAGCAGGAATTTCAAATGCAGCGTGTTCCCAGCCAAGCTTCGCTTTAGTTGCTGCGATTTCATCAGCACCTAGTGGAGCACCGTGACAATCGTGCGTGCCTTCTTTGTTCGGAGAACCAAAACCAATAATAGTTTTAGTACAAATCAAAGTCGGACGAGGATCTGCTTTTGCTGCGATGATTGCAGCATTGATTGCATCAGCATCGTGACCATCAACAGCAGGAATTACATGCCAACCGTACGCTTCAAAACGCTTAGGTGTATCGTCAGAGAACCAACCTTCAACTTCACCATCAATAGAGATACCGTTGTCATCCCAGAAAGCAACCAGCTTACCAAGACCTAATGTACCCGCTAGAGAACATGCTTCGTGAGAGATACCTTCCATTAAACAGCCATCGCCCATGAACACGTATGTGTTGTGGTCAACGATGTCGTGACCTTCACGGTTAAATTGTGCCGCTAATGCTTTTTCAGCCATCGCCATACCAACACCGTTAGTGATGCCTTGGCCTAATGGACCTGTAGTAGTTTCGATGCCCGGTGCATAACCGTACTCAGGATGACCTGGAGTTTTAGAATGCAGTTGACGAAAGTTCTTTAAGTCTTCGATAGACAGGTTATAACCTGAAAGATGAAGCAGAGAATAAATCAGCATTGAACCGTGGCCATTCGAAAGAATGAAACGGTCACGATCAGCCCACTCTGGATTTTGTGGGTTATGATTTAGGTGGCTACGCCATAATACTTCAGCGATGTCTGCCATACCCATTGGTGCGCCTGGATGGCCAGAATTTGCTTGTTGAACACCATCCATGCTTAAAGCGCGGATTGCATTTGCTAGATGTTTACGTGAAGACATGCCTGCTCCTGAAAATTCGAAGGACTATATGTTTATTGAGCTAGTTAACTCTTGATTAGTTATCCATAAATATGGATTAACTTAAATTTGCAGCGCCATATTGTCGCAAAGGCTTATCTGCACTGCAAACGATTACTTAATAAATAAGAGGCTTTTTTTCACGGTTTTGAAAGAAAACTGTATTTTTATAGACAATTATCCTCTTCTAACGCAAACGATTGGTTATGACATATATCCTAGTACTTTAATAAAATGAGTTGTAATTAACCAACTTTGCTTTATTATGGCCGTCTAGATGGAAGAACACCTACACTGTTAAACGTATAGACTTACATAGTCTGTGGGTATTTTCTTAAAATTTATTACCTATAGAAGTGGAGCTCATCATGGCTAAGCACCTATTTACCTCTGAGTCAGTATCAGAAGGTCATCCAGATAAAATTGCAGACCAAATTTCAGATGCTGTACTTGATGCGATCTTAGAACAAGATCCAAAAGCACGTGTTGCTTGTGAAACGTACGTAAAAACTGGCATGGTTATGGTCGGTGGTGAAGTAACAACTTCTGCATGGGTTGATATCGAAGAAATCACTCGTGAAACCGTTCGTGAAATTGGTTATGTTCATTCAGACATGGGCTTTGATGCAAACTCTTGTGCTGTATTAAATACGATTGGTAAGCAATCTCCAGACATCAACCAAGGTGTTGATAAAGCTGACCCTAAAGAGCAAGGTGCTGGTGATCAAGGCATCATGTTTGGTTACGCGACAAACGAAACTCCAATTTTAATGCCCGCTCCAATTACTTACTCTCACCTACTTGTTCAAAAACAAGCAGAAGTACGTAAAAGCGGCAAACTGGACTTCTTACGTCCAGATGCAAAATCTCAAGTAACTTTCCAATACGACCAAGGTAAAATTGTTGGTATTGATGCTGTTGTTCTTTCAACTCAACACAGTGATTCTGTAACAACTGCAGATCTTCGTGAAGCGGTAATGGAAGAGATCATCAAACCTGTACTTCCTCAAGAATGGCTAAATAAAGACACTAACTTCTTTATTAACCCAACAGGTCGTTTTGTTATCGGTGGCCCAATGGGTGACTGTGGCCTTACTGGTCGTAAAATCATCGTAGATACTTACGGCGGCGCAGCTCGTCACGGTGGTGGTGCATTCTCTGGTAAAGATCCATCAAAAGTTGACCGCTCAGCAGCATATGCTGCACGTTATGTAGCGAAAAATATCGTTGCAGCTGGCATGGCTGATCGTTGTGAAATTCAACTTTCATACGCTATCGGTATTGCAGATCCAACATCAATCATGGTTGAAACGTTTGGTACTGAAAAAGTATCTCACGACATCATCATTGAAGCGGTTCGTCAGCACTTTGACCTACGTCCATATGGTCTACAAGAAATGCTTAATCTTCTTCAACCTATCTACAAGAAGACAGCAGCATACGGTCACTTCGGTCGTGAAGAGTTCCCTTGGGAAGCGACAGATAAAGCTGAAATCCTTCGTGATTTCGCAGGTATTAAGTAATTTATTACTTAAACTGACACTAAAAGGAAGCTTCGGCTTCCTTTTTTGTTTTTTACCCCCATATACTTTTTATATGTATGATTCGATAACGGCATTCAAATAAAGAGATTCAATGACCCCACTTCAACAAGCCTCCATTGCTAAAGCTCAACAATGTATTCAACAAGCATCAGCCTTTTTTAATCGCCCTTTCTCTCTACCAGAGATTAATTTTACTCAGCGTGGGAAAATTGCAGGTACCGCTCGCCTTCAAGGGTGGGAAATCAGAATTAATCCCGTATTATTAGAAGAGAATCAACAGACTTTTATTAATGAAGTGATTCCTCATGAAATCGCTCATTTGATTACATTTAAACTGTATGGTCGAGTGAGACCACACGGAAAAGAGTGGCAAGGTGTGATGAATCAAGTTTTCAATTTACCGGCAAGAACCACACACAGCTTTAGCGTTGATTCGGTAAAGGGAAAAACCTTTCCTTATCGTTGTAAATGCACAACACACGAACTTACTGTTCGCCGCCATAATCGAGTTGAACGTAAAGAAACCCAATACCTTTGTAAAGCGTGTCAGTCACCATTAAAGCTTTCTAGACGTCGTTTACAAACAACGGAAAAATAGAAAACACCCACTTTCTCATTCTAGTAATTAATTTATCTATAATGCGAATTAACAATAAGCTACCCTTACTGTATTAATATAATAATCAGTAGGTTTACCATGACATTAATTCGCTTAGTTATCAGCATTATCGCTATAACTTTTAGTTTCAGTGCACTTTCCGCTCCCCCTTCTTCATTTTCTAAAGCTAAAAAATTAGCCGTAAAAATCTATCTTGATCACCCTACCTCTTTCTATTGTGGTTGTGACATTACATGGAAAGATAAAAAGAAAGGCATTCCTGACTTAGAAAGCTGTGGCTATGAAGTGCGAAAACAAGAAAAACGCGCCAGTCGCATTGAATGGGAGCACGTAGTCCCTGCTTGGCAATTTGGTCATCAACGCCAATGTTGGCAAGATGGCGGGCGTAAGAATTGCACAAAAAATGACAAAAACTTTAAAATGATGGAAGCAGACTTACACAATTTAGTACCAGCTATTGGTGAAGTGAATGGCGATCGTTCTAATTTTCGTTTTTCACAATGGAATGGCAGTAAAGGGGCTAATTATGGTCAATGTGCCTTTAAAGTCGATTTTAAAGGTCGTGTTGCTGAACCACCAGCACAATCACGAGGTGCGATTGCCCGTACCTACATGTATATGAATAAAGAGTATCGCTTTAACTTATCTAAAGCACAGCGACAACTAATGGAAGCATGGGATAAACAATACCCTGTGTCTGCTTGGGAATGTGAACGAGATCAGCGTATTGCCAAGATCCAAGGTAATCACAATCAATTCGTCTTCAAAGCATGTACTAAATAACTAAACAGACTCTAAATAGAGGTTGAAAAAGCACAATTTAACCTCCATCCTTAAATATAAGATAGTTAAAGAAAAGTAGACCATGAGAATACCTAGAATTCATCATCCAGATGCCCTTCCATCACAAGGGAAAATTAATTTAAGTGATGATGCAGCCAACCACGTTGGTCGCGTAATGCGAATGAAAGAAGGCGAGTCGGTATTACTGTTTGACGGCAGTGGTGCTGAGTTTCCTGCTGTGATCACTTCAGCCTCTAAGAAAAGTGTTGAAGTTGAAATCAGTGAACGTGTTGAGCGTAGCAGTGAATCACCGCTAAATTTACATTTAGGCCAAGTGGTTTCTCGTGGTGATAAAATGGAATTCACTATTCAAAAATCAGTAGAATTGGGAGTAAATATCATTACTCCTCTAATTTCAGAGCGTTGTGGTGTTAAATTAAATAAAGAACGCTTCGAGAAGAAACTCGACCAATGGCAAAAAATTGCAATTGCTGCATGCGAGCAATCTGGCCGTAATATCGTTCCTGAAATACGTCCGATTATGTCATTAGAAGAGTGGTGTGCTGAAGAATATGAAGGCTTAAAACTAAACCTTCATCCAAGAGCAAAATACTCAATCAACACACTGCCAGAACCAGTCACTAATGTTCGCTTGTTAATTGGGCCAGAAGGTGGTTTATCGTCTGATGAAATTGACATGACTGAACAATATCAATTTGAAGAAACTCTGCTTGGTCCTCGTGTTCTTAGAACCGAAACCGCAGCGCTTACCGCAATTACTGCCCTACAAGTTCGTTTTGGCGATCTTGGCTAACTGGAGAAATACAATGATCAAACTCGGTATCGTAATGGATCCAATCTCGTCTATTAACATCAAGAAAGACTCTAGCTTTGCCATGATGCTTGAAGCTCAAAAGCGCGGCTGGGAAATCCATTACATGGAAATGGCCGACCTACATCTAGATCAAGGTAAAGCAGTTGCTGATACCAAGGTTGTCACGCTGAAAGAAGACCCAACAAGTTGGTACGAATTCACATCAGAGCAAACCATTGACCTTGCCGATCTTGATGCCGTATTAATGCGTAAAGATCCTCCGTTTGATACAGAGTACATCTACGCGACCTACATTCTTGAACGCGCAGAAATTCAAGGTGCTTTAATTGTAAATAAACCACAAAGCTTACGTGATTGTAACGAGAAGCTATTTACGGCTTGGTTCCCTGAACTAACACCAACAACTTTAGTGACTCGTAAAGCGGAAAAAATTAAAGCGTTCCGTGAAGAGCATGGCGATATTATCCTTAAACCACTTGATGGCATGGGTGGCGCATCAATCTTTCGTGTAAAAGCTGGCGATCCAAACGTATCAGTGATCATTGAGACACTGACTAATCACGAACAAAATTACTGTATGGCACAAACGTTTGTTCCAGATATTAGCAATGGTGATAAACGCATTCTTGTTGTTGATGGTGAACCAATGCCTTACTGCTTAGCTCGTATTCCAGCTAAAGGCGAAACTCGTGGTAACTTGGCTGCTGGCGGTACTGGTGAAGCGCGTCCATTAAGTGAGACTGACTGGGCAATTGCTAATGCCGTAGCTCCAACATTGAAAGAAAAAGGCTTAATTTTTGTTGGCCTTGATGTTATTGGTGACAAACTGACTGAAATCAACGTAACTAGCCCGACTTGTATCAAAGAAATTGAAGCTGCATTTGATATTTCAATCACAGGCAAACTGATGGATGCTATTGAGCGAAAAATTAACGCTTAGTAAATCCAAATGATATGAAGGGGGTTTGTCCCCCTTCAATCGAACTAAGTTATTTAGGAGGCTCTGTGGATTTAAAAAACCATTTTTTAGTCGCAATGCCTAGTATGAAAGATCCTTTCTTTCAGCGAAGCGTCATCTACATTTGTGAGCATGATTCAGGAGGAACCATGGGCTTGCGCATTAATGAAACCGTTCCAATTTCATTAAAAGGCATGCTAGAACAGATTGAATTAGATAATCCATCTCCAATTGTGTTCCCACAGACATTAACTCAACCAGTTCTTAATGGTGGACCTGTTTCTGATGATCGCGGCTTTGTCCTTCATTCAGAAAAAGATACTTATACTTCAAGTATCCAAGTCACCGATGAGTTATATGTCACAACATCAAAAGATATTCTTGCGACGTTAGGAACCGAAGAACAACCTCAGAAATATTTAGTCGCTCTTGGTTATTCTGGATGGGATGCAGGTCAATTAGAGCAAGAATTATCTGAGAATACATGGTTAACCCTAGAAGCAGATCCTTCTGTTATTTTTGATACTCCTATCCCTGATCGGTGGCGAAAAGCGATCGAAATATTAGGCATTAATCCTGCAAATTTATCCAGCGAGGTTGGACACGCATGAGTTCACGTACCATTATGGCATTTGATTTTGGCACCAAAAGTATTGGCTCAGCCATTGGCCAAGAGATCACAGGTACTGCAAGTCCATTAAAAGCGTTTAAAGCACAAGATGGCACCCCTAATTGGGATGATATTGAAAAGCAAATCAAAGAATGGCAACCAGATTTAATCGTTGTTGGTTTACCTACCGATCTTCACGGTAAAGAACTAGAAACTATTACGCCCAAGGCAAAGAAATTTGCGAACCGTCTGCATGGCCGTTTTGGTAATCAAGTTGAGCTACACGACGAGCGCTTATCAACGGCTGAAGCTCGTGCGGATTTATTTGAGTTTGGTGGCTATAAAGCGTTATCGAAAGGTAATATTGATTGTCAGTCTGCGGTAGTGATTTTAGAAAGCTGGTTTGAGAGTCAATGGGGCTAAGAACTAGAAACTAGGGACTAGAACGCTTCGCTCCTATAAGATCAAAAGCAGATATTAAGAGCAGTAATCATTTTACGTATTACTGCTCTTATAGTTTCTAGAGCGTAGCGTTCTAGTTAGCAAAGCGTATCTCTTTTAGTCTAACGATATCGACACGTTATCTAAACTCGACGAGCCAAATGAATCACCACGCTTCGTCTTCAACATCAACCTCAAATCATTGGCAGAATCTGCACTGTGCAGCGCTTCATCTTCCGAAATCTTACCTGCCACCACCAAATCAAACAAACACTGATCAAACGTCTGCATGCCTGATTCTCGTGATTTAGCCATGGTTGCTTTTAGTTCATGCAAATCACCACGACGGATCAGATCCGAAATACGAGGAGTATTTAATAAAACCTCATAAACACCATGGCGGCCATTACCATTAGCATCAGGAACAAGTTGCTGAGCAATAACCCCTTTAAGATTCATTGAGAGATCAAACAAAAATTGTTCTTTTTGATCTTTTGGGACTAAATGAAGAATTCGTTCCAACGCTTGGTTAGCATTATTTGCATGCAACGTTGCCATACAAAGATGACCGGTTTCAGCAAATGTCATAGCATATTCCATTGTATCTCGACTTCGAATCTCACCAATCAAAATCATATCAGGAGCTTGTCGTAATGAATTTTTTAAGGCAACTTCGTAACTTTCTGTATCTAGCCCAACTTCACGTTGAGTAACAATGCATTTATTATGTGGATGTACAAATTCAATAGGATCTTCGACCGTCAATATATGCCCTGATCGGTTATCATTACGATACCCAGTCATTGCAGCCATAGAGGTTGACTTACCAGATCCAGTAGCACCAACGACTAAAATCAATCCACGCTTTGTAACCGCTAAATCTTTCATTATTTCAGGAAGGTGCAGTGAATCCATTGATGGTATCTTAGTTTCAATACGGCGGATCACAGCACCTGGTTGTTCTCGCTGCCAAAATGCGCTGACACGGAAACGACCACTATCCTTCACTATCGCAAAATTAGCTTCTAGTTTTTGATTAAATTCTTTATGACGCTCATCATCCATCATTTCTGCTAGTAATGCTGTGATAGACTTTACCGTCTGTTTTTTACCTAACGCTTGAAGCTCTCCATCAACACGCAACAGACACGGTGCATCTACCGTCAAATAAATATCAGAAGCTTTTAAAGAAACCATTTGGTTAAGTATTTCATTAAGCATCATCATTAAAAACCAACATTTGTAATCGTAACTTTCTTTGTAACTTCATCTGGTTCAACAATACCTTGAGCAATAATTTTCTTCGCATTTTGCTCCATTGTCTGCATCCCAAAAGAAGAACCGGTTTGAATAATCGAATACATCTGAGCGACTTTATCTTCACGGATTAAGTTACGAATAGCAGGTGTCGCAATCATCACTTCATGGCACGCAACACGACCACCACCAATGCGTTTTAATAACGTTTGAGCTACTACCGCTTTTAACGACTCAGACAACATAGAGCGAACCATTGATTTATCACTACCAGGAAACACATCAATAATACGGTCAATGGTTTTAGCAGCAGAGCTCGTGTGCAAAGTACCAAAAACCAAGTGACCCGTTTCTGCAGCTGTTAATGCCAAACTAATGGTTTCTTGATCTCGAAGCTCTCCGACCAAAATAACATCGGGATCTTCACGCAGTGCTGAACGTAACGCCGCTTTAAAACTATGCGTATCACGATGAACTTCACGTTGGTTTATCAAACATTTTTTATTCTTGTGAACAAACTCAATCGGATCTTCAATGGTTAATATATGTTTATTATCGTTCTCATTAATATAATCAACCATTGCTGCCAATGTTGTAGATTTACCCGAACCTGTTGGCCCGGTAATTAATACTAACCCTTTTTGATATTTAGCAATCTCTGTAAAAATCTCAGGGGCTGCTAATTGCTCTAATGATGGAATATCAACCGGAATGGTACGAAAAACAGCTGCGCATCCGCGTGACTGATTAAATGCATTAACACGAAAACGGCCAACACTCGGCAGCTCAAATGAGAAATCGACTTCTAATTTTTCTTCAAACTCACTACGCTGTGCATCATTCATAATATCGGTAACTAAACGATGAACATCTGCGTGCGTAAAATCCGGTAAGGTTAGTTTACGAACTTCACCGTCAACACGTACCATAGGAGGAACTCCAGCTGATAGGTGTAGATCTGACGCGTTTTGTTTTACACTAAAGTCCAGTAGTTCTGTGATATCCATAATTTTCCCTCGGTAATCGTTTCTATGACTAGTATCAAACAAAATATCCACCAAATCACTCTTCAGATAGAGAATAGCATTCAAAACTGTGGTCGACGCCCAAATTCGGTGCAATTACTCGCAGTAAGTAAAACAAAACCTATCGAGTTGCTCGAACAAGCAATAAATATTGGTCAGCGTGCATTTGGTGAAAATTACGTGCAAGAAGGTGTTGAGAAAGTTCAATATTTTCAACAGCACCATGCTGATATTCAATTAGAGTGGCACTTTATTGGTCCAATTCAATCAAATAAAACCCGCCCTATCGCTGAGCACTTTGACTGGGTTCATTCTGTTGAGCGCCTAAAAATTGCACAACGCCTTAATGAGCAACGTCCAGACAACCTTGGTGAACTAAATGTTCTTATTCAGGTCAATATCAGCTCAGAAGAGAGTAAATCAGGAACGACTTCTGAAGAAGTTATGGAACTGGCTGCTGCTATCAATGAGATGCCAAACCTAACATTACGCGGATTGATGTCGATCCCTGCGAATGTCTCTAATTACGATGAACAACTGGCTGCATTTACACAACTTGCTTCCATTCAAAATCAATTACGCGCACAATATCCTCAAGTGGATACCCTATCAATGGGAATGAGTGGTGATATGGATGCAGCCATTGAAGCTGGCTCAACAATGGTTCGAATTGGCACTGCTATTTTTGGTGCCAGAGACTATAAAAATAAAGAATAACCTCAACTCGAATGATACCAATCTCAAGATAACGATAGGTATAAAGTAAGGAAGACGAATGGAACATCGCAATATTGCTTTTATTGGTGCGGGCAACATGACTCACTCTATTATTGCCGGCTTGATTAACAGTGGTTACCCTAAAGAAAAAATCACCGCGACAAATCCAAGTACTGGTAAGCTTGAACATTTAGAAAAATGTTATGGCATTAATACTTCTACTGATAATATTTCTGCGGCTAAAAATGCAGACGTCGTTGTTCTTGCGGTAAAACCACAAATGATGGCAACGGCTGCTGAGCGACTACAAGGCATCGATTTTTCTACTAAACTAGTGATTTCTATTGCGGCTGGTATTTCAGCACAGCGTTTAAACGAAATGTTTGCCACAACATTAAACCTAGTTCGAGTCATGCCAAATACTCCTGCATTAGTGGGCAAGGGCATGAGTGGTCTGTTTGCAGTCGAACATATCTCAGAACAAGACAAAATCTATGCTGGTAACTTGCTTTCAGCAGTCGGTGAAGTCTGTTGGGTTGAGAAAGAATCAGGCATTAATTCTGTTATTGCGGCAGCAGGAAGCGCTCCAGCGTATTTCTTCTTATTTATGGAAGCGATGCAAACAGAAGCAATTAAACAAGGTTTTGATGAAGAAACCGCTCGCCTATTAGTACAACAAGCGGCTCTTGGTGCTGCTGAAATGGTAGTAGCAACCCCTGAAACAGAACTATCAACACTGCGTGAGCAAGTCACTTCAAAAGGTGGCACTACCGCAGAAGCACTACGCACGTTTAATGAACACAACCTGCAAGATATTGTCGCTAAAGCAATGCAAGCCGCAGTCTCTCGTGCAGAAGAGATGGAATCGTTATTTTAAGATAACCTTCTCTACTCAATTACTCTATTTACAAAACCAATGATTTTTAAGGTTAATAAACTATGAATGCAATGAGCTTTTTAATCTCGACCGTTTTTGATTTATACATCATGGTCGTGATCCTACGAATTTGGTTACAAGTTGCCCGCGCTGACTTTTATAATCCATTTTCACAATTTATCGTAAAAGCGACACAACCAATCGTCTCTCCTTTACGCCGTGTTATCCCATCGATTGGTAGCTTAGACTTAGCCACCGTATTATTCGCTTATGTACTGTGTGTTGTGAAGTTCGTTGCTCTACAATTAGTCGTATCAGGCGGTGTTGCTTTTGGCCCTGAGTTTTTATTCATAGGTTTGATTGCCCTTGCTAAAGCCGCTGGTGGTTTGTTGTTCTGGATCTTATTAGTTCGCGCTATCCTGAGCTGGGTGAGCCAAGGTCGCAGCCCAATTGAATACGTTATGCACCAATTAACAGAACCAATGCTTACTCCTATTCGTAAAATCCTTCCTCAAATGGGTGGGTTAGATTTAAGCGTATTAGTGCTATTTATCGTACTCCAATTTGCTAACTTCTTGATGGGCGATCTAATTGGTCCTATTTGGTACAGCTTGTAATCTAGCTATGCCAGTTAAATACGATAATGATGATTTGATCTTACGACTGTATTTACAACCTAAAGCCAGTCGAGATCAAATTGTAGGAATACATGGTGAAGAGCTAAAAATAGCGATTACCGCCCCTCCAGTCGATGGAAAGGCAAACGCACATTTAATTAAGTACTTCTCCAAATTGTTTAAAGTCGCTAAAGGAAAAATTACGGTAGAGAAAGGAGAACTGAATCGTCACAAGCAAGTTCGAATTCATTCACCAGACATTATTCCAGAAGCAATCAAGCAACTGCTACCATCAAAATAATACGAATGCCGAGTTAATCCTCGGCTTTTTTATATGGAAATCTTTTTATATGAGGATCGTTATGAAAAAAATAATCTTACTTTTGTCCCTATTTCTTTTTAGCTTACCCACTTTTGCAGGACAATTTGTACAAATTAAAAATGTAGAGGTTCATTACTCTGCGTTTAACTCAACCTTTCTTACACCAAAGGTAGCTCGTGCTTATCAATTAAAACGCTCAGGTTACAATGCCTTAATTAATATTAGCGTCTTAGATATATCACAAGCCGGTAAGCCTGCTATCCCTGCAAAGATTACAGGCAGCGCTAAGAATTTACTCGGCCAAACAAAAACGTTAACCTTCCGTGAAATTAAAGAGAAAAATGCAATTTACTACATTGCAGAGCTGCCAATTACTAACGAAGAAACCTTTCGCTTTGATATCGATGTATCTGCCGATACCAAAGGCGCTGGTAAATTAAAATTCAATCAAAAATTTTACGTAGAAGAATAAGAGAATCATTATGAGCAAAATCGTATTAGCAACAGGCAACCAAGGTAAGGTTCGTGAAATGGCAGATGTTCTGTCTGACTTTGGGTTTGATGTGGTTGCACAAAGTGAATTCAACGTCTCTGACGTAGCAGAAACAGGTACAACCTTCATTGAGAATGCCATTATTAAAGCGCGTCATGCGGCTAAAGAAACAGGATTACCTGCGATTGCTGATGATTCAGGCCTAGAGGTCGACGTATTAAATGGGGCACCAGGTGTGTATTCAGCTCGTTATTCAGGTGAAGGCGCTACCGACCAAAAGAACATCGATAAGATGCTAGCAGCAATGGAAGGTATCCCAGCAGAAAAACGTACTGCACGCTTTCATTGTGTTTTAGTTCTAATGAAGCATGAGAACGATCCTACGCCGCTAATTTGCCACGGTTCATGGGAAGGTCACATTACCACTGAACAGCAAGGTGAGAATGGCTTTGGTTATGATCCAATCTTTTGGGTAAGTGAAGATAACTGTTCTTCTGCAGAGCTTGAACCTGCGCGTAAAAAGCAGCTTTCTCACCGTGGACAAGCGCTTAAGAAACTGTTTTCAGCATTAAAAGAAGGTCAATAATTGATGCTAGTTCCACCACCACTTAGCTTATACATTCATATTCCATGGTGTATTCAAAAATGCCCATATTGCGATTTCAATTCTCATGCTTTGAAAACGACAATCCCTGAAGCACAATACATTTCGGCGTTAATTGACGATCTTGATACCGATCTTGCACGTTATGATATGCAAAACGAATCCCGTAAGCTGCACTCTATTTTTATTGGTGGTGGTACACCAAGCTTAATTACTGCTCCTGAAATTAAACGCTTACTGATCGAAGTTGAAAAACGCTTACCCTTTGCTGATGACATTGAAATCACGATGGAAGCGAATCCTGGAACTGTAGAGGCAGGTCGATTCATTGAATACCGTGAAGCGGGTGTTAACCGTATCTCTATTGGCGTGCAAAGCTTCCAACAAGAAAAATTGGAAAAACTGGGACGTATTCACGGTAAAGATGAAGCGATTCGCGCTGCTCGCCTTGCTCATGAAGCCGGATTAAATAGCTTCAACCTTGATTTAATGCATGGCCTACCGAACCAAAGTATTGATGATGCGTTATCTGATTTAAAACAAGCGATAGCGCTTAGCCCTCCACATTTATCGTGGTATCAGCTGACTATTGAACCAAATACGGTGTTTTACTATAAGCCACCAACCTTGCCAGATGACGATGATTTATGGGATATTTTTGAACAAGGCCACCAAATTCTTGCTGACGCCGGTTATGTTCAATATGAGATTTCAGGCTACAGTAAAGTCGGTTATCAATGTCGTCATAATTTGAATTACTGGCGCTTTGGCGACTATTTAGGTATTGGTTGTGGGGCTCATGGCAAACTGAGTTTTGCTGATGGTCGCATTGTTCGAACCACTAAAATCAAGCACCCACGCGGCTTCTTAGATTTAATGAAACCTTACTTAATTGACGAACAAGAGGTTGCGGATCACGATAGACCTTTTGAGTTCTTTATGAACCGTTTTCGTCTGTTAGAAGCGTGCCCTAAACAAGATTTCATTGATAAAACCGGATTAGGTTTTGAGTCGATTCAAGAGACGATTGATTGGGCGAAAGAGAAAAAATATCTCAATGAAACCGAAACGCATTGGCAGATCACTGAGCACGGCAAGTTGTTTTTGAATGATTTGCTGGAAGCGTTTGTGAGTGATGAGGACTAAGAGCAGGGTTCAGATCGCTTCGCTTAAAGGTTTCAGTAAGAGCTTAAACATCTTTTCCTGAAACCTTTAGGGAGCTTGCGACCGTCCTGAAACCTGCTCTTATCTTAAAATATCGAACGACCAATACGCTCAGAAAGCAATTCTAATGCTTGAGTTCCTGCTAGCGAGTTACCTGATGGGTCTAATTCTGGAGACCATACAGCAATCGTCATCTCACCCGGCACAATGGCAATAATCCCACCACCGACACCTGATTTCCCGGGCATACCAACACGATAAGCAAACTCTCCGGCACCATCATATAAGCCACAAGTTGCCATTAATGCATTAATTTGTTTACTCTGCATTGGCGTTACGATGAACTCATTCGTCTCAGGTTGAATGCCTTTATTGGCTAAATAACCAAACGTTCTTGCTAAATCAACACAGCTCATGTTCAACGCACAAGCATGAAAATAGTTTTTTAATACCGGCATCACTTCATTGTCGAAGTTACCAAATGAACGCATTAAATAGGCAATAGAAGCATTTCGATCGCTATGATCCATTTCCGAATTAGCCACTGCACGATCATAAATAATATGTTCATTACCTGATAACTTACGCACAAATTCCAATAAGCGATGCTTGGGTGCAGAAAAACGACTATGCAGCATATCGGCAATAACAATAGCCCCAGCATTAATAAATGGATTACGAGGAACCCCCTGCTCCATCTCAAGTTGGATCAACGAATTAAATGCCTGTCCAGAGGGCTCTTTTCCGACTCGTTGCCATAACTCTTCTGGTTGATATAACTCCATTGCCAGCGTCAGGCTTAGTGCTTTTGAAATCGATTGAATAGAAAACTGTTCTTGCGCATCTCCTGCTGTGAACATCTCACCATCATTGGTATACACTGCAATACCAAGTTTATCACTTGATACACAGGCGAGTGCAGGAATATAGTCGGCAACTTTCCCTTGTCCAATAAGAGGACGAACTTCATCCAAAATATCTTCTAATATCTGTTTTGTTGGCTTCATATCTTTTACTTCCTTTCACAGCAGGGACAAAAAAGCCAACACAGAGGTTGGCTTTAATATTTATTTAGATTGGCATCAGAGCCATGCAGCGCTTATCGTGCGCTGTCATACAGCATGGTAAACCTACTGATTATGCGTTGCGACGGAATTTAATATCCCATACGCCATGGCCTAAACGATGACCACGTGCTTCAAATTTTGTTAATGGACGCTCATCTGGACGAGGAATAAAATCGCCATCAGTTGCGATATTCTCATAACCTGGTGCCGCATTCATAACGTCAACCATGTGTTCTGAGTAATTTTCCCAGTCTGTTGCCATGTGGAAGATACCGCCGTCAATCAGCTTAGGACGGATCATCTCAGCAAACTCAGCCTTAACGATACGACGCTTATGGTGACGCGCTTTATGCCATGGGTCAGGGAAGAATAGTTGTAATGTATTTACCGATGAATCAGGGATCATCGATTCAAATACTTCTACCGCATCGTGACACATAACACGTAAGTTAGTTACGCCAGCTTCTTTTGCTGCTGCAAGACAAGCACCAACGCCCGGACGGTGAACTTCAATACCTAAGAAGTTTTTCTCAGGAGCATTCTGTGCCATCTCAACCAAAGATGCACCCATACCAAAACCGATTTCTAAAACGACAGGGTTGTTGTTACCAAACACCTCGTTCCAGTCAAGCATTTGCTCAACAAAATCGATGCCCATGGTAGACCAGCACTCAGTAATCGCGCCTTCTTGGCCTTTCGTTAAACGTCCTTCGCGGCGTACAAAGCTGCGAATTTTACGAACGATTTTACCTTCTTCGGTAAAGTCGTTTTTAGTCACTTCAGTCATGATTGGATAACCTGGTTATTCTCTGAACAAGGATTGTGGATCCGGCATTATCCAAAGTTTAGCCCAGTGTTCAAGTATTATCTTTGCTTTTCTCTATAAACAAGCTTAATTAAGGCAATTCTTTACCTGAACTAATAACCCTATTTTCTATCGGGTGTACAAAACCATCACAGTATGATGTGATCCATTCTTAATTATAAAAATGTAATCGAGCATGTCATGACTTCTTTCTCTCACGCCATTTTAGAGTGGTACGACAATTACGGCCGTAAGACGTTACCTTGGCAATTAGAAAAAACGCCTTATAAAGTATGGTTATCTGAAATCATGCTTCAACAAACCCAAGTAACTACCGTTATCCCTTATTTCGAACGTTTCATGGCTCGCTTTCCAACCGTTGTTGATTTAGCAAACGCAGAGCAAGATGAAGTGCTGCATTTATGGACCGGACTTGGTTACTACGCTCGAGCTCGAAATTTACATAAAACAGCACAGATCATCGCTGAGCAATATAATGGTAAATTCCCTGAAACGATTGAAGAAGTTATTGCTCTGCCGGGAATAGGCCGATCTACAGCGGGTGCTGTGCTGTCACTTTCTCTCAAGCAACGCCACCCTATTTTAGATGGCAATGTGAAACGTACCCTTTCTCGTTGCTTTGCCATTGAGGGATGGTCTGGTAAGAAATCAGTCGAAAATGCCATGTGGGAAATAGCAGAAGAACATACACCAGAGTTAGGCGTTGAACGCTACAATCAAGCCATGATGGATATGGGGGCTATGGTCTGTACTCGTTCTAAGCCTAAGTGTGAGATTTGCCCAGTGAATGATCTTTGCCAAGCCAAAGCGCAAGATCGCCAATTAGACTTCCCAACTAAAAAACCCAAAAAAGACAAGCCAACTAAAGAGGCATGGTTTGCTATCTACTATCACGATGGTGAAGTCTTATTAGAACAACGACCTCAAACAGGAATTTGGGGTGGCTTATACTGCTTTCCTGAAAAACCAGAAAATACCTTAAATGATTTATCTGATCACTATGGTATGGATGTGAAATCAAGCCAGCAATTAATTGCTTTTCGTCATACCTTTAGCCATTACCACTTAGATATCACTCCTGTACTTATCACTCTGAGTAAGAAACCTGATATGGTGATGGAAGGAACGCGTGGAGTTTGGTATAACTTATCTCAACCAATGACGGTAGGATTAGCAGCGCCAGTTCAAAAACTGTTAGATGCCTTACCGTTCGAAATTTCTAATGGAGAATAACCATGAGTCGCACTGTATTTTGCGTTCTTTTAAATAAAGAAGCCGATGGCCTAGATTTTCAACTTTACCCAGGTGAACTAGGTAAGCGTATTTTTGACAACATCTCCAAAGAAGCGTGGGGCCAATGGCAACATAAACAAACTATGCTTATTAATGAAAAGAAACTGAACATGATGGATCCAGAGCACCGCAAACTACTGGAAACGGAAATGGAAGGTTTCTTATTTGATGGCAAAGAAGTCATCATTGATGGTTACACACCACCAAGCGCATAAATTATTATAAATAAAGCAGTCTAATGGCTGCTTTATTTTTATCTGTTTCAGCTATTTATCTCTTAGCCGTTAACCTTATTATCGAATTCTTACCTATATTGTCTTTATGAAAAAAATTATCCTGATTACCTCTGCTTGTCTTTTCCTCACCAGTTGTAGCCGAGAATCCATAGAGTCCACTTTTGGGGTGAACTACGATACCACTAACCGTTTTGCTAAAAACTTAGCCCCCCTGCCAGGTCAATTTACTAAAGATGTAAAAGCTCTTGATAGTTTAATTAGTAGTTTTAATGGCAACATTGAAAAGCGTTGGGGTAAAAAAATCTTGTTACTGCTGGCAAACGCTCTTATGTAAAATATACCGACGGTTACTTAAGTCGCTCCCAAGTTGACTTCACTACAGGTCGAGTGACAGTAGAAACCGTTGCTGGAACCGACCCAAAAACTCATTTGCGTCAAGCAATTATTACAACACTGCTTACCCCTGATGACCCTGCAAGTGTCGATCTTTATTCTGATGCCGATATTACCCTTGGCGGAAAACCTTTTTTATATAAGCAAGTACTCGATCAAGATAAGAAACCGATTGAGTGGTCTTGGCGAGCTAGCCGTTACGCTGACTACTTAATTACTAATCACTTAAAAACTAAAAATATCGATTATAAAAAAGCATTTTATGTTGATATTCCTATGGTCAAGAACCATGCGCAACTGCGTGAATACAAATATGCTGACATTGTTAGAAAGGCATCCCAACGCTACGATATCCCAGAAGATCTGATTTATTCAATAATCAGAACAGAAAGTAGCTTTAACCCTTACGCTGTAAGTTGGGCTAATGCTTATGGATTAATGCAGGTTGTACCTAAAACCGCTGGACGCGATGTATTTAAATTAGTAAAAAATAAATCTGGAGATCCTAGTCCTGAGTATTTATTTAATCCATACAACAATATTGATACGGGAACGGCCTACTTCCATATTTTAAAAACACGCTATTTAAAAGACATCCGTCACCCTGTATCAAAGCAGTACAGTATGATTTCAGCTTACAATGGAGGGGCTGGAGGCGTATTGAATACCTTTAGTAGCAGTAAAAGCCGAGCAATCAGCGATATTAATAGTTTAAAACCTAACCAAGTTTATTGGGCTTTGACTAAAAAACACAAAAATTCAGAAGCAAGACGATACTTAGAAAAGGTTACAGCCTTTAAAAAAGAGTTTAATTCTGGGAAGATTTAGCCACAAAATAAGCTATTCGATGAATTATCAAGCAAACAATCAAAAAAATAGCATATTTTGAAAAAAAAGTTGACGGTAGGGGCAAAAATCCGTTTAATAGCGCTCGTTGCCCGGATAGCTCAGTCGGTAGAGCAGAGGATTGAAAATCCTCGTGTCGGTGGTTCGATTCCGCCTCCGGGCACCATACAATAAGATTGTTGGTGTAGTTCTAGATTTATTTATTAAATGCTAGATCACGAATAGTCAAAAGAATTTAGTGTGCCGACTTAGCTCAGTAGGTAGAGCAACTGACTTGTAATCAGTAGGTCACCAGTTCGACTCCGGTAGTCGGCACCATTCTTTTGCCTCGATAGCTCAGTCGGTAGAGCAGAGGATTGAAAATCCTCGTGTCGGTGGTTCGATTCCGCCTCGAGGCACCATACAATTCCCTTTTAGTTCAGTTGGTAGAACGCCGGACTGTTAATCCGTATGTCGCTGGTTCAAGTCCAGCAAAGGGAGCCATACAATTTAGTCTTTATCTTTTTAAAGATTAATAAAAAATTAGTGCCGACTTAGCTCAGTAGGTAGAGCAACTGACTTGTAATCAGTAGGTCACCAGTTCGACTCCGGTAGTCGGCACCATTTCTTCCTTGTAAGAAGAACACAAAATCTGTTCCCTTTTAGTTCAGTTGGTAGAACGCCGGACTGTTAATCCGTATGTCGCTGGTTCAAGTCCAGCAAAGGGAGCCATATTAAAGAATCTGTTTTCATAAAGATTCAAGGTTGTTGGTTTATCCAACAATAGCAAAAAATAAGTGTGCCGACTTAGCTCAGTAGGTAGAGCAACTGACTTGTAATCAGTAGGTCACCAGTTCGACTCCGGTAGTCGGCACCATTTTTTTGCCTCGATAGCTCAGTCGGTAGAGCAGAGGATTGAAAATCCTCGTGTCGGTGGTTCGATTCCGCCTCGAGGCACCATATAATTCCCTTTTAGTTCAGTTGGTAGAACGCCGGACTGTTAATCCGTATGTCGCTGGTTCAAGTCCAGCAAAGGGAGCCAATAAGAGAGCCTCGTCATTTGACGAGGCTTTTTTTATGCTTGTTATTTGGCCAATGCGACACTACCATAACCTCCATTCATATCAGTTCTTCATTTAGAGTTAAACCATGACTGAAACACCATCAGGAAAACCAGGCAATACTGGTATCAAGCGTGTAATCAAAGCAACTGGCTTTTCGATTCAAGGCCTAAAAGCTGCGTTTAAACATGAGGCTGCTGTCCGTCAAGAGTTAGCGATGCTAGTTATTGCTGCCCCTATTGCACTTCTTTTGGATGTGACTGTAGTAGAAAAGATTTTATTGATCGGAGTATTTGTTCTGATCTTTATGATTGAGCTTTTAAACTCCGCAATAGAAGCTGTGGTAGACCGTATAGGCCCTGAATATCATGAATTAAGTGGCAGAGCTAAAGATATTGGTTCTGCGGCTGTATTTGTCGCTCTGTGCTTTGCTGGCTTTACTTGGCTAATGATCATTGGCAGCAACTATCTTTAATTAATTATAAGGACAATTCTAATGAACCCTATTATTCAAACACTAAAAGAACACAACGTTAGCGATGAAAAAATTGCAGAAGTATTTCAAACGCTAACTCAAAACCCATTAGCGGCAATGGCTATTATTCAAAGCTTAGGCATTCCACAAGAAAAGCTACAACCACTAATGATGCAAGTAATGACAAATCCAAGCTTAATTAAAGAAGCAGTTGAAGAGTTAGGTTTAGACTTCTCTAAAGTAGAAGAAGCAAAAGCAAAGCTTGAAGAAAATCAATAAATCTTTTCAATGAGTAATACTAGGGCCCTGACTTCGGTTAGGGCTTTTTTATGTAGAGAGAGCGATGGCGGACTTTCTATATTCCAGATACAACAAAGCCCCGATTTTCATCGAGGCTTTATCATTTAAATGTGGTACCGGTAGGCGGACTTGAACCGCCACTCCTTTCGGAAAGGGATTTTGAATCCCTCGTGTATACCAATTTCACCATACCGGCTTTATCAGCATTGCTGCTTGATGTGGTTGATTATACTCAGAGATGATCGTCACGCAAGCTCTTTATTACTCTAAGATCTTGTTTGCTGAAATAATCAGCACTTATTTACAATCTGATTTTCATTTTTTTCTTTTCTATCGTTATACTGCTGTCAGTTTTTTAATTTATGGAAGAAAAAATGACAATACAAAAACAAGCAGGCTTTATGCGTCGTATGGGAGCTTGGTTTTACGATACTCTCATTATTAGCGCAATTATGATGTTAACTGGCGGAGCTATGGTAGCGACTCTTGAGATGCTGTATGGGTTAGGAGTTATCAGTTACGGTCAGTTCCCTGATGTTAGTACTTATTTAAATCACGATCCTTTATGGCAAAACCTCTACCCTATTACTCTTGTTTCTGTTTTTTCAGGTTTCTTTGCGTATTTTTGGTGTAAAGGGCAAACACTTGGTATGCGGGCATGGAAATTACAAGTTCAGCAACTTGATGGTTCACCAATCACATTAACCCAAGCGATTATTCGTATGTCTACTTCTGCTTTTGGTTTAGGTAATCTTCTTGTCTTTATCTCTAAAGATAATGCAGCCTTTCAAGATACTTGGGCAAAAACTCGTGTGATCGTTCTAGATAAAGCGGTATAAGTCTTTTATTAAAAATGAACTTATAAATATAAAAAAGGAGATACTCTGCAGTATCTCCTTTTTATTTATTCTTTTTTCACGATAATGCGTTTAAAGCTTTCTATTCAGTAGCCCTAAAGTAATCAATAAAAACACAAAACTAGGCCCTAATGCACCAAATACAGGATGTATATTATATACCAAGGTCATTGGCCCAAATACTTCATTAGAAATATAGAACGTAAACCCTGCAATTACTCCCGAAAGAATCCTTGCCCCCATGGTTACACTTCTTAATGGCCCAAAGACAAATGAAAGCGCCAGTAACATCATTACCGCAACTGAAATCGGCTGTAAGGCTTTGCGCCAAAATGCGAGTTCATACCGTGATGCATCTAACTCAGAATCTTTTAAATAATTAACGTAATCATATAAACCAGTCAATGATTGTTCCTCTGGTTTAACGGTTACCACTGCTAGTTTATCTGGAGTTAATGTTGTCGACCAATTTAAAGTGTCTAGTTTTCGCTCGCTAATTACCGCTTTATTTTCCATTTGAGTAACCGAAACATCACTCATCATCCAGCCAGCCTCTTTTGATTGGTAATCCGCTTTACGAGCAAATACAATATTATCTAGCTGATTTTCATCATCAAATTTCCATACTGTTACGCCATATAGCTTCTCTTGATCATCAACACGGGCTAAATAAATAAAATCATTACCATCTTTGGCCCAAACCCCTGCTCTTACCGCTGCGATATTACCACCTGAGGTTGCAAATGCTCGTAAGTCACGCGCCATTTTCTGAGCTTGTGGTGCTCCCCATTGCCCTAATGCCATTACCATTAGCATTAAAGGAATTGCAGTTTTTAATACTGATACCCCAATACTTAATTTTGAATAGCCTGCTGCTTGCATAACCACTAATTCAGAACTAGCAGCGAGCATACCTAGACCAATCAAAGCACCAAGTAAGGCTGCCATTGGAAAGAACATTTCGATATCACGAGGCATACTTAAAATAACAAAATATAGAGCGTCGAGAAGATCGTATGTACCCTTTCCAACCTTACGTAACTGCTCTACATATTTGATAATAGAAGAAAGGCCCACTAAGGTAACTAAACATAATGCAGAGGTAGCAATGATGGTACGACCAATGTACCAATCTAAAATCTTAAACATTTTTCGCTTTTCTCCGCATTTTATCTTTCAGTTTTCTCACAAACACACTGTCCATCGAATTCAATATAATACCAATAATTAATAGCACGGCATTAATGGCCCACAAACCAATATAAGGGGCTAAACCCCCATCTTCAATTGCTGATTTACCTGCACTTAATGATAGGAAGTAAGCCAAATATAACAAGACAGCAGGGCCTAATTTAGCAAAGCGCCCCTGACGAGGGTTTACCGCCGAAAGTGGTACTACAATCATGGTTAATAATGGAATACAAATAATCAGAGAAATACGCCACTGCAGTTCTGCTTTCGCTTCAAGTTCAGGGCGTTTGATTAACTCTAACGTTGGGATCGCATCCCAATCTCGTCGTTTCTCTTTTACCGATTTTTGCCCTATCAGAACTTCGTATGAAGAAAACCGACTCTCAAGGTAATCTAGCCGTGTTGGTATACCTTCATATCGAGTACCTTCTTGTAGCTCTAATACTTGGCGGCCATCAGCAAGCTCTTTCACTAAACCTCGATTAGCGATTAGTACGCTAGGGCGTAATGAATCATAAGGAACTGGTTGCGCTAAAAATATATTCTCTAGCTGTTTACCATCGTTATTATTTATGTCATCAATAAATACAACAGCTCTACCATCTGGAGAACGCTGAAATTGCCCTTTCTGTAGCAAATCAACACCAGCATCAGACTCTACTGTCTCAAGTAATTGTGTCGTTTTTTCTTGGCTCCAAGGAGATAACCATAATGAATTAACCGTTGCTGCAACCCCAGTAATTAAAGCTAAATAAAGTGCAGCACGAATAAGAATCGAGTTTCCCATTCCCGTGGCATTCATTACGGTAATTTCACTTTCTGCGTACAAACGACCAAATGTTAAAAGAATACCAATGAAAATACTCAAAGGTAGCATGAGTAATCCCATCGCCGGCATGTTCAAGCCAACTAATGATAGGATTAACCCTCCTGGTATATCTCCATCTGAAGCGTCGGCTAAAACCCGAATAAATTTTTGGCTCATAAAGATCAAAAAAAGCACAAAAAAGATCGCAAATTGGCTCTTTAATGTTTCCTTGATCAAATATCTAATAATAATCACGTTGAATCTACCTATAGAAAACTTGTATTTTTGCCAGAATCACTATAATTTCCGTGTAAACCATTTATTTTTTAATCTTTGGCTAAATGTTCACCTGTGAAATCGGTATACAACGATTATAGTATCTAACTAGATTTTGCTCATTATCTAACATTTAGTTCTATTTGTCTTTAGGATGTAGGAGTACGCATGGAGTTCAGTGTAAAAAGTGGCAGTCCAGAGAAACAACGCAGCGCTTGTATCGTTGTTGGTGTCTTTGAACCACGTCGTTTA
This sequence comes from Aliivibrio wodanis, assembly GCA_000953695.1. GTDB lineage: Bacteria > Pseudomonadota > Gammaproteobacteria > Enterobacterales > Vibrionaceae > Aliivibrio > Aliivibrio wodanis. The sequence continues at coordinate 2,596,161 of LN554846.1, forward strand.
TCTCCAATAGCAGAACAGCTTGATAAAATCAGTGACGGTTACATTAGTTCATTACTTCGCCGTGGTGATCTAGAAGGTAAACCTGGTCAAATGCTGTTATTGCACCAAGTACCAAATATTCTTTCTGAGCGTGTTTTATTAGTAGGTTGTGGTAAAGAACGTGAACTTGGTGAGCGTCAATATAAAGAAATCATCAAGAAAACCATCAGCACATTAAATGAAACAGGCTCTATGGAAGCAGTATGCTTTCTTACAGAACTACACGTGAAAGGTCGTGATACTTATTGGAAAGTTCGCCAAGCGGTTGAATCAACCAAAGATAGTTTGTATACCTTTAACCAGTTTAAGAGTAATAAACCTGAAACTCGCCGCCCATTACGCAAGTTAGTATTTAATGTACCGACTCGTCGTGAGCTTAATTTAGGTGAAAAAGCAATTAACCATGGCTTATCTATTTCTTCTGGTGTGAAAGCATCAAAAGATTTAGGTAACATGCCACCGAATGTTGCTAACCCAGCTTATCTTGCATCTCAAGCTCGTCGCCTAGCTGATGACTACGAAACCGTAACTACCAAAATTATCGGTGAAGAAGAGATGAAGAAGCTAGGAATGACTTCTTATCTTGCTGTTGGCCAAGGCTCTCATAATGAGTCTATGATGTCGGTAATGGAATATAAGGGTCACCCTAACCCTGATGCAAAGCCTATCGTTCTTATCGGTAAAGGCCTAACATTTGATTCAGGCGGTATCTCTCTTAAACCAGGTGCTGGTATGGATGAGATGAAGTATGACATGTGTGGTGCTGCTTCTGTATTTGGCGCAATGAAAGCACTGGCTAAATTAAATCTTCCTTTGAACGTCGTTGGTATTCTAGCTGGCTGTGAGAATATGCCAAGCAGCAACTCGTACCGTCCTGGTGATATTTTAACTACGATGTCAGGTCAAACAGTTGAAGTATTAAATACCGATGCTGAAGGCCGCTTGGTTCTTTGTGATGCTCTTACTTATGTTGAACGTTACGACCCTGAGTGTGTGGTTGATGTTGCTACCTTAACTGGTGCGTGTGTTGTTGCTCTTGGTCATCATATTAATGGACTAATTGCGAACCATAACCCACTTGCTCATGAACTGATTAATGCATCAGAGCAATCTGGCGATCGCGCTTGGCGTTTACCAATGTCTGAAGAGTATAACGAGCAATTAAACAGCCCGTTTGCTGATATGGCTAACATTGGCGGTAAATCAGCGGGAACTATCACTGCAGGTTGTTTCCTAGCACGCTTTACTAAGAAGTATCATTGGGCGCACATTGATAGCGCAGGTACAGCTTGGGTATCTGGAGCAAACAAAGGCTCAACAGGTCGTCCAGTCTCATTGCTTGTCCAATTCTTACTAAACCGTTCAGGCCAAGAAAACGAAGAATAAAATTGTTCGTTTTATGATATAAAGGGCCTATATAAAGGCCCTTTTTAATACATTTAATTTGACTCAATCCACGATAAGAAATAAAGAGAGATTATGAGCCAAGCATTATTCTATGTACTTGAACCCACATCACCAACAGCCTCGCAAGAAGGGTTGTTGAAATTTGTGTGTCAGCTCGCTCATTACTACTACTCTGAAAATGCTCGTGTCTATATTTTAAGTGATAACAAAGAACAAGCATTGCTGATTGATGAAATTCTCTGGCGAAGTGATATTTCTGAATTTACGCCACACAACTTAATTGGGGAAGGCCCTAAATCTGGCTCTCCTATTGAGATTGGTTGGGGTACATTACGGGCATCTGGCCGCCGGCATGTATTAATAAATTTGGCTCAAGAGGTCGCAACTTTTGCGGTTTCCTTTGCTCAAGTGGTAGACTTCGTACCCTGTGAAGAAAAAAGCAAACAACACGCTCGAGAAAGGTATAAAATATACCGGAATGCAGGCCGAGCCATGCAAACCGAGACATTAAAATAGTGCCAATCATCATAGCTAAGTAACTCAACTGAAAGCCTATTTTCAAATTGAGCCATTAATTATGATATTTGGCATTCCACTTTTTAATAGAGATATTCGTGACGAACACTATGGAAAAGACATATAACCCGCAATCAATAGAACAAGCTCTGTACCAGACTTGGGAAGAAAAAGGCTACTTTAAGCCTCATGGCGACACATCAAAAGAAGCTTATAGCATCATGATCCCGCCACCAAACGTCACTGGTAGCCTACACATGGGTCACGCTTTCCAAGATACGATCATGGATACCCTTATCCGTGCTGAACGTATGAAAGGTAAGAATACCCTTTGGCAAGTAGGTACCGACCACGCAGGTATCGCAACTCAAATGGTTGTTGAGCGTAAGATTGCGGCTGAAGAAGGCAAAACAAAACACGATTACGGTCGTGACGCTTTCATCGACAAAATTTGGGAATGGAAAGCAGAGTCAGGCGGCACAATTACCAAGCAACTTCGTCGTCTAGGTGCCTCTGTTGATTGGGACCGTGAACGATTCACAATGGATGACGGCCTATCTGCTGCAACTCAAGAAGTGTTTGTTCGTCTATACGAAGAAGACCTTATCTACCGTGGTAAGCGTCTAGTAAACTGGGATCCTAAACTGCACACAGCTATTTCTGATCTTGAAGTTGAAAACAAAGACAAAAAAGGCTTCATGTGGCACTTCCGCTACCCACTAGCAAACGGTGTTAAAACTGCTGACGGTAAAGACTACATTGTTGTAGCTACGACTCGTCCAGAAACGATGCTTGGTGATACTGGTGTTGCTGTAAACCCTGAAGATCCTCGTTACAAAGATCTGATCGGTCAACACATTGAACTGCCTATCGTTGGTCGTTTAATTCCTATCGTAGGCGATGAGCATGCGGACATGGAAAAAGGCACGGGTTGTGTAAAAATCACTCCAGCTCATGACTTTAACGATTACGAAGTAGGTAAACGTCATAGCCTGCCAATGATCAACATCTTAACGTTCAACGCTGATATCCGTGATTCTGCTGAAGTATTCACAACGAACGGCGAAGAAAGCGACGTATACAGCGCTGAGCTTCCAGCTAAATACCATGGTATGGAGCGTTTTGCTGCTCGTAAAGCTATCGTTGCTGAGTTTGATGAACTGGGTCTTCTTGAAGAGATCAAAGATCACGATTTAACTGTACCTTACGGTGACCGTGGTGGCGTTGTTATCGAACCAATGCTAACTGACCAATGGTACGTACGTACTGCACCTCTTGCTGCTCCAGCAGTTAAAGCGGTTGAAGATGGTCAAATCCAATTCGTTCCTAAGCAATACGAAAACATGTACTTTGCGTGGATGCGTGACGTACAAGATTGGTGTATCTCTCGTCAACTTTGGTGGGGTCATCGTATTCCTGCATGGTATGACAACGACGGTAAAGTTTACGTTGGTCGTACTGAAGAAGAAGTTCGTGAGAAAAACAACCTTTCTCCAGTTATCGTTCTTAAGCAAGATGACGATGTACTTGATACATGGTTCTCTTCTGCACTTTGGACGTTCGGCACACAAGGTTGGCCTGAAAACACAGACGCACTAAAAACATTCCACCCATCAGAAGTTCTAGTATCTGGTTTCGATATTATCTTCTTCTGGGTTGCTCGTATGATCATGATGACCATGCACTTCGTTAAAGACGAAGAAGGCAATGCACAAGTACCATTTAAGACAGTTTACATGACGGGCCTTATCCGTGATGAAAACGGTGACAAGATGTCTAAGTCGAAAGGTAACGTACTTGACCCTATCGATATGATCGATGGTATCGGCCTTGAAGAGCTTGTTGAAAAGCGTTGTGGCAACATGATGCAACCTCAACTTGCTAAGAAGATCGAAAAAGCAACGCGTAAAACGTTTGAAGGCGGTATCGAACCATACGGTACTGATGCCCTACGTTTCACTCTTGCAGCAATGGCATCAACAGGTCGTGATATCAACTGGGATATGAAGCGTCTTGAAGGTTACCGTAACTTCTGTAACAAACTATGGAACGCAAGCCGTTACGTATTGATGAACACAGAAGAGCACGATTGTGGTATGGCTGAAGGTGCTGAACTTGAGCTCTCACTGGCTGACCAATGGATCGCATCTCAGTTTGAAGTTGCCGCTAAAGAGTTTAACGCTCACCTAGACAATTACCGTCTAGATATGGCAGCAAACACGCTGTATGAATTCATCTGGAACCAATTCTGTGACTGGTACTTAGAGCTGACTAAACCTGTTCTTTGGAAAGGCACTGAAGCACAACAACGTGCAACGCGTTACACGCTAATTACGGTTCTTGAGAAAACATTACGTCTTGCTCACCCTGTTCTTCCTTACATCACTGAATCTATCTGGCAGAGCGTTAAGCCACTAGTTGATGGTGTTGAAGGTCCTGATTCTGAAGAAAGAACTATCATGACTCAAGCATTACCTCAGTTTAATGAAGAAAACTTTAACGCTGATGTAGTTGCTGATCTTGAGTGGGTTAAAGCCTTCATTACAAGCATTCGTAACTTACGAGCTGAATACGATATCGCACCAAGCAAAGGCTTAGATGTGATGATTAAAGTGGCTGACGAAAAAGACGCTGCACGTATTCAAGCCAATGAGATTGTTCTTACTTCTCTAGCAAAACTAGACAGCATCAAAGTGCTTGCAGACAATGAAGAGACGCCAGCATGTGCAACCTCTCTAGTTGGTAAGTCTGAGTTAATGATCCCAATGGCGGGTCTTATCGATAAAGATGCAGAGCTTGCTCGTTTAGATAAAGAAGTAGCTAAAATCCAAGGCGAAATTAAACGTATCGAAGGTAAATTAGGTAACGAAGGTTTCGTTGCTAAAGCACCTGAAGTTGTTATCGCTAAAGAGCGTGAAAAACTAGAAGGCTACAAAGAAACATTAGTTAAGCTAGAAGCGCAAAAAGAAACAATCGCAGCACTGTAAGTAAACCTTTATCTTTATTAGGTTCATATTATCGTAAAGCATAAAAAAGGCCGATGTTAATACATCGGCCTTTTTATTATCTGTCTCTTTTTATGACTAAAAAATCAATTCACTAAAATTAATGAGGGTTACTTACAAAGGGAAGTGAATGACGTTTTCCGTTTTTGATAATCCAATCTCAAGTTCATGGAGTTGCCCATCAAGCATGACAGAAACCACATACAAGTCATTTGAATTCTTCGTTTGGTCATTCCAATACTTTGGCGCTTCAACTTGAAACAGAGCCGATACATGATCACCTCTTACATCAACAGGAAGCGTTAATGTCATGCCATCAAATTTAATGCTAGCTGAAATTAAATTGGGTTTATACATCTTGAAATGAACATCGACTTTAAGCTCACAACCGTGGTGCCAAATTTGCTCTACACTAATATGGTTTAGAGAAAGATGAGGAATTGGCTGGAAAAAACAGACACCAAACACACCAATATCATCTTTGATATCAATCTCTTGAACTGCACCAAAGCGGCGATGATAGGCTTGATTAATTTCGCATACTTGATTGTCTAACTCTTCATCCAACAACCAATCATCGTCATCTTCTTCTAAAAAAAGAACCTCAAAACGGTTACCGCCTAATTGTAAAAACTCTTTGATGTCTTTACGGTAGCGAGTCATTTTTTCAGTACAATCAAATACAGCGACACCATTAATTCTCACTTCGGCATAGCGAGAAATTCCACTCATCACTAATTCAATCGCAGGATAATTGAGTAATGTTTCATCCACTTCAAAAAAACGCATTAAATGCCATTCTTGATTATTCGCTTCTGCAACAGAAAGTACTTCGTAAGCAGAAGCGACACCTTGTTGAATTGGAATGTCTTTAATCGGCAATGCTGTGTCTGTTAACGGTGAAAGTTGCCATAACGCTTCTTCAGCATTAAGTATGATTCTTGAGTTCATTTATATATTCATCCCTAAAAAAATGCCCTACACTTGTATTACAAGCCTAGGGCACAGTCTCTCAATTGTCGTTATTTGACAATATTTTTATTCTTCGTCGCCATCTTCGATAACGTCATACTCAGCGTCTTCGCCTTCGTAGTATGTACCCCAACCATCATAGATAATGTCGAATTTCTCAGCGAGTTGAACTAATTTTTCAACTTGATCATCGATAACGTCTGCATCTAATATTGAGTCCATCACGGCATCACAACATAAGATTTTAGCACCGTCTTCGTCTTCTAGCTCTTCAGCTTCTAATACTTCAAAACCCATTTTAAATGCTTCTACTACTGCATTTTCTAATGCTTTAAAGTCTTCCGCCATTAAATGGTGTTCGATAGCATACAGTGCATCCGGCTCACTACCATCGGCTTTTAGTGATTCAATAATTTCGCGCGTTTCCGCTTTTTGCAATTCAAGAAATTGCTCAACCGATAGATATTCATCTTCTTGAGACATAGTAAGGCTCCACACTGTATAAAATAATAGAAATTAACTCAGGCATTATAGCCTGCTCAAACCAAATTCCCTAGCACTTCAATAATTAAAGAATATTTAGCTGCTATACGGTATTATTTCTCTTATAGCAGTAGATATTAGAAAGGAATCTTATGAATAAGCTATTTGTTGGCTCTGAAATTGGTCAACTTCGTCGAGTTATTCTTCACCGCCCAGAAAGAGCACTAAGCCACTTAACACCGACGAACTGTCACGAGTTACTCTTTGATGATGTATTATCGGTTGAAAAAGCACTTCTTGAGCACGATCAGTTTGTTTTAACATTACAATCTCAAGATGTTGAAGTGCTTCTCTTACAAGACTTACTCGAAGAGACACTACAGCAGCCTGAAGCAAAACAATGGCTGTTAAAGCATCAAATCTCTCACTATCGTTTTGGCCCTACCTTTGCTAACCAAATCAGAGCCTTTTTACTTGAAAAAAGTAACAAAGAACTTGCCTCAATTTTATTAGGTGGCCTTGCCTTTATTGAACTGCCATTTAAAGCGCCTTCTATGTTGCAGCAATTGAGTGACCCGTTTGATTTTGTCATTGACCCATTACCAAACCATTTATTTACTCGTGATACTTCATGTTGGATCTATGGTGGTGTCTCTATCAACCCAATGGCAAAAGCGGCAAGAAAAAGAGAATCAAATCATTTACGTGCAATTTATCGCTGGCACCCTCTATTTTCTCAACAAGTATTCCCGCAATATTTTGAAGATGAAAACCGAGATTACGACAATGCAACTATTGAAGGTGGCGATGTATTAGTGATCGGTAAAGGCAATGTGTTAGTTGGGATCTCTGAGCGAACCACTCCCCAAGGGATTGAGAATCTAGCAAAGCAATTATTCCGAACTCATCAAGCCAAGCAAGTTATCGCGATTAAGCTACCTGAAGATCGATCATGTATGCATCTAGATACGGTAATGACTCATATGGACCATAACGTATTCTCTGTCTATCCAAGAGTCATAAATAAAGACATGCCGTGTTGGTCAATTACCCCTTGTGGTGAACAACAATTAGCGATTAAAGAAATGCCAAACTTTCAGCAGGTATTAAAATCAGCATTAGAGTTAGATGAACTCAATATCATCACTACTGGTGGTGACAGCTACGAAGCAGAACGAGAGCAATGGCATGACGCTAATAATGTATTAACGATTAAGCCTGGTGTTGTTGTGGCTTATGAGCGTAATACTTACACCAATGAAAAGTATGATAAAGCTGGCATTACTGTTCTTCCAATAACGGGAGATGAACTTGGTCGTGGCCGTGGTGGGGCAAGATGTATGAGTTGCCCAATAGAAAGAGATGGCATTTAACGCGGCAAACACGACAATAAAAAATTAAATATATATTCACAAAATACGCATTTATATGTTTAAATGAGTTTTATCGGATTTGATATGCACAGCTAGGAGCACACTATGGCTTTTAATATACGTAATAGAAACTTTTTAAAACTCTTGGATTTTACTCCAAAAGAGATCGCACACTTACTTGAACTTTCTGCTGATTTAAAAAAAGCAAAATACGCTGGGTATGAACAACCTCGCCTCTCAGGTAAGAACATTGCACTTATTTTTGAAAAAGCCTCTACTCGTACTCGCTGTGCCTTTGAAGTCGCTGCTTTTGACCAAGGTGCTAAAGTCACTTATCTTGGTCCTTCAGGTTCTCAAATTGGCCAAAAAGAATCGATGAAAGACACTGCTCGCGTACTTGGTCGTATGTACGATGGCATTGAGTATCGTGGTTTTGGTCAATCCATTGTAGAAGAACTCGGTAAGTATGCTGGCGTTCCAGTTTGGAATGGATTAACTGATGAGTTTCACCCAACACAAATTCTGGCCGACTTTCTTACAATGCAAGAATATGCAAATGGTAAACAGTTAAATCAAATGACGTTTGCTTATCTTGGTGATGCCCGCAATAACATGGGCAACTCGCTGATGGTTGGCGCAGCAAAAATGGGCATGGAGATCCGTCTTATTGCACCAAAACAGTTTTGGCCAGAAGAAACATTAGTCGCTCAATGCCAAGAAATAGCAGCCCAAACTGGCGCCAAAATCATCCTAACGGAAGAAGTACAAACAGGCGTAAAAGGCTGTGACTTTTTATACACAGATGTTTGGGTTTCTATGGGTGAAGCACCAGAAGCATGGGATGAGCGTGTCGCATTAATGACGCCTTATCAAGTCAATATGGATGTGATTAAAGCAACCGAAAATCCAAACGTGAAATTCATGCACTGTTTACCCGCCTTTCATAATAATGAAACAGCCATTGGAAAAGAAATCTCAGAAAAGTATGGCATGAACGGTTTAGAAGTCACTGACGAAGTTTTTGAATCTGACTACTCTATCGTATTTGATGAAGCTGAAAATCGCATGCATACGATTAAAGCAATAATGGTAGCGACACTAGGAAGTTAATCTCTCTTGTTTTAAAAGAGTAATCAAAAGAAAATTTGATGCAAACGCTTGCTTAGGATTTTGATACGAGTATAATTTCGCGCAATTTACTAGGAAATTATGATGTTATTAACTTATCTTCATACAGCGGTCGACCGAGATTCTGCACTCACAGCGTGCGGTGGTCCCCTATTTTTTGAGTTTCCTAATTACCGATATTTTTAAAGCCTCCTATTTGATAGGGGGCTTTTTTTTGATTTCAATATGATAAATAAAAGGGAAGAGAGACTATGGCTAACTCGCTATATCAAAAGCACATCATTTCTATTCCAGAGCTTTCTCGTCAAGAGTTAGAACTGATTGTAGAAACAGCTGGTAATATTAAAAAAGAGCCTCAACCTGACTTATTAAAAAATAAAGTCATTGCGAGCTGTTTTTTTGAAGCCTCAACTCGTACCCGCTTATCTTTTGAAACCGCAATTCAACGTTTAGGTGGTTCTGTTATTGGGTTTGATTCTGCAGGTAATACGTCTCTTGCTCAAAAAGGCGAGACACTGGCAGACTCTGTTCAAGTGATTACCTCTTACGTTGATGCATATGTTATGCGTCATCCAAAAGAAGGCGCTGCACGTCTAGCCTCAGAGTTTTCTAATGGCACACCAGTCATCAATGCTGGCGACGGTGCGAATCAACATCCAACTCAAACGCTATTGGATTTATACACCATCTACGAAACTCAAGGGCGCTTAGATAATCTAAACATCGCTTTTGTTGGTGATTTAAAATACGGTCGTACCGTTCATTCATTAACCCAAGCGTTAGCTAAGTTTAATGGCATTAAGTTCTTCTTTATTGCTCCAGAAGTATTAGCGATGCCTGATTACATCTGTGAAGAATTAGATGAATTAGGCATTGAATATCAACTGTTAAATGAGATGGATGAAGCCATTCCTGAGTTAGATATTCTGTACATGACTCGTGTTCAGAAAGAGCGTTTTGATGAGTCTGAATACGCCCATATTAAGTCAGCCTATATTCTTTCAGCTGAAACGTTAGCACCTGCTCGTGAGAACTTAAAAGTTCTTCACCCGCTGCCTCGCGTAGATGAAATTGATATCGATGTTGATAAAACACCGCACGCTTACTACTTCCAACAAGCTGAGAATGGTGTTTATGCCCGCCAAGCTCTACTAGCTTTAGTTCTTAACGAAACACTTTAGGGAGAAAAAATGATGCCTAACAAAACTCAATTACGTGTTGAAGCAATCAACAACGGTACGGTAATCGACCATATCCCTGCGAACATTGGTGTTAAAGTCTTAAAACTATTTCAAATGGATAAAACGACAGAACGCGTAACTATTGGTTTAAACCTACCTTCTTCTGCGATTGGGTCTAAAGATCTATTAAAAATAGAAAATACCTTTGTTACACCAGAGCAAGCAAGTAAATTGGCGCTTTATGCTCCACACGCAACGGTCAATCAAATTGAAAACTATGAAGTAGCGAAGAAAATTCCTCTTCAGTTACCAACACAAATTACTGGTGTGTTTGAATGCCCGAACAGTAACTGTATTACTCATGGTGAACCGGTTGATAGTAGCTTTAAGGTCATTACAAAAAACGAAGACATACACTTAAAGTGTAAGTATTGTGAAAAGGTTTATTCACGTGAAGTGGTCACTGACTTAAATTAATATTAATTATATGATTCTTCTCAGCCTCGATATTATCGGGGCTGTTTTCTTATTACGATTTGTTTTATATTGACCTCACAGCAGAGCTACTTGCTCTCTCTATTAATCATAGGAATCATGATAATGACTAAAGTTCTTCATACAGATAACGCACCAGCAGCAATTGGTCCATATATTCAAGGTGTTGACCTTGGTAATATGGTACTAACTTCAGGCCAGATCCCTGTAAACCCAGCAACTGGTGAAGTGTCTGATGATATTGCAGAGCAAGCTCGTCAATCACTAGAAAACGTGAAAGCCGTCGTTGAATCTTCTGGTCTAACGGTTGCTGATATCGTTAAATTAACGGTTTTCGTAAAAGACTTAAATGACTTTGGTACCGTCAATGAAGTGTACGGCAACTTCTTTGATGAGCACAATGTAGCAAACTACCCTGCACGTTCTTGTGTTGAGGTTGCTCGTCTTCCAAAAGATGTTGGCATTGAAATCGAAGCAATTGCAGTTCGTAAATAATAATTACGGCACAAGGCAGATATTAGTATTACTGATCTCTGCCTTATTTTTTATCCAATGTTGCTAAGTATCTTATTGCTTTAGAAAAAACAGTATCAAACCAAACCGAAAATATAGCGGGGTTATTTACTAATTCTTGCTGAATGCGACTCTCACTCCACCACTGTATGTCACTAACTTCATCAGGGTTCATCGTGAATTCAACATTAGGAGTATTAGCAAGTAATATGTAGTCTTGTTCATGCTCACTCAAACCATTTTCTAGCTCTGCCTGATAAATAAACCAACCTAGGTTTTCAAAACTATCTGCTGCAACACCAACAATTCCTATCTCTTCTGCTAATCGGCGCTCACCTGCTAATTCAACCGACTCATTGACTCTTGGATGAGAACAACAGGTATTACTCCACTTTCCTTTACTATGATATTTACATTCAGCACGCTTCTGTAGTAGAAATTCATACTCATTTTCTGTTTCACGATACAGTAAAACGGAAAAAGCTAAGTGCAATAACCCTTTTTCATGGGCCTCTAATTTTTCCATTGTTCCAATGGTTTCACCTTGTTGATTTACAAGGACAACTTGTTCATTCATTTTATCTTCACATCAAATAAAAAGGGCATACAGCAAGCTATATACCCTTAAAAATAATCATCAAAACTTAAGCTTGGTTGCGTTGTGCAACTTCTTTATTTAATTCTTCTAGCTTAGCTTTCATTTGTTCACGACATTCATTCGCTAGTTCACGAACGTTTGTTTTATCGTAACCATCAAGACTCACTGGTGGTAAGATCTCAACAATCACAACACCATTATTCCAACGGTTTAATTTTACGCCTTCCGTATTACTACACACAATCGGAGTTACCGGAACTTCAGCCGCAATGGCTGCATGAAACGCACCCGTTTTAAATGGCAATAAACCACGACCACGAGAACGAGTACCTTCTGGGAACATCCAAACAGAAACATTACGCTTCTTAATGTTATCAGCAACTTGAGCAATCGTACCTACCGCTTTACTGCGATTATTACGGTCAATCAAGATATTACCAGTGATCCAATACAACTGACCAAACAGTGGCATCCACGCTAAGCTTTTTTTACCTACCGTTACTGTACGAGGTTGAATTGCACCAGAAACAGTGAATAAATCCCAGTTATTTTGGTGATTAGCAATGTATAAACTTGGGCCTGCATTTTTAACACTTTCCGGAACGCGAACTTCAAGTTTAATACCAAACACTCGAGACATACGAGCAAACCAAAGGCCAAAAGTATAAACGTGTTTTGGATTTCGCGGACTAAGTAAACAATAGCCGCAACCAAATACAAACGTAAAGACAGCAAAGATAGCCAGAGCAACTAGGCGTAACAATGCGATCATAAGTGCTTCTCCTACATACAAACAATAAAAAACCGGGTCATTATATACCCGGTTTCCGCTTAGCTTTGCAGCAAAATAATCAGTAAGATTATAAATCGCTACTACGAACTCTTTCGATATTCGCACCTAATGCGGTTAACTTATCTTCGATCTTATCATAACCACGGTCGATATGATAAATTCGATCAACAATTGTTTCACCTTTTGCTATACAACCAGCGATAACAAGGCTTGCAGAGGCACGTAAATCCGTAGCCATCACTTGAGCACCACTTAAACCATCAGTATCACCACAAATAGCAGTATTACCTTCAATTTCAGCGTGAGCGCCCATGCGTTGCAGTTCAGGGATATGCATGAAACGGTTTTCAAAAATCGTCTCAGTAATAATACCTGGGCCTTTTGCAATCATATTTAATAACGTAAATTGCGCTTGCATATCGGTTGGGAATGCTGGGTGTGGTGCTGTACGGATATTTACCGCTTTAAGCTCACGTCCCGTCATATCTAAGCTAATCCAGTCTTCACCCGTTTCAATTTTAGCACCTGCTTCTTCAAGCTTTGCTAATACAGATTCCAAAAGATGCGCTTTAGTGTTCTTACAAACAACTTTACCACCAGATACCGCTGCTGCAACAAGGAATGTACCTGTTTCAATACGGTCAGCAACCACTTCATGATAGCCACCACCAAGACGTTCTACGCCTTCGATAGTAATCGTATCACTACCCATGCCTGATACTTTCGCACCAATCGCATTTAGGAAATGAGCAGTATCGACAATTTCAGGTTCACGCGCTGCGTTTTCTAATACCGTTGTACCTTCAGCTAACGTTGCCGCACACATAACAGTGATTGTTGCACCAACACTCACTTTATCCATAACGATATGAGCGCCTTTAAGACGACCATCAACTTCCGCTTTAACGTAACCATCTTCAAGCTTAATTGTTGCACCAAGTTGCTCAAGGCCATTGATATGAAGATCAACAGGACGAGCACCAATAGCACAACCACCAGGTAAGGATACTTGCCCTTTACCAAATCGTGCAACTAATGGACCTAATGCCCAAATAGAGGCGCGCATCGTTTTAACTAAATCATAAGGTGCACAAAAATCATTTACGCTACTCGCATCGATATGCACAGAGCCATTACGAGAAACTTTAGCACCTAAACGTTGTAGCAACTCCATGGTTGTATCTACATCACGAAGTTTTGGAACATTTGCAACTTCTACTGATTCTTCAGCAAGTAGTGCAGCAAATAAAATTGGTAGTGCAGCATTTTTTGCACCAGAAACCGTAACCTCTCCAGAAAGTGGTTTTTCACTTCCTTGAATTCGGAACTTATACATCAAAGGACCTCTTAGAATAAGCTATTTAATTTTTTATCACGCGCCCACTCTTCAGGGGTAAACGCTTTTATTGATAGAGCATGAATTGTATTAGTTGAGATATGTTCCATCAGTGGTCCATAGATGGTTTGTTGCTTCTTTACTCGACTCATTCCTTCGAACGATGCGTCGACTGCAACTACTTCAAAGTGACTTCCTTCACCTTTAACATGAATCTCTTCTAATTGAAGGGCTGCATCTAGTAATTCTTTAATTTCGGCGCTATCCATTACTCTACCTTTGCGTTATTTAAGTGATCAGCAAACAATGACTCCACATTACTTAATTCTATTAAAGTAATAAGCTGATTTGGGACGAAAGTAAGCATTATATGACAGTTTTTACTTTTTGCATGCTCTATTAGGTGTAAAAGTAATACTAACCCAGCAGAGTCAATACGATTAACGTGAGCTAAGTCTACCTTTACTTGAGTAGTATTCGGTTTCCATTTTGTCAATTTATTCCAAATATTCGGCACAGTCTCACGATCCAGAGCGCCATTAAATTGAATTTCATCCGCTTTAGCTTCACATAAATCCATTACTGGCATTATTTACTTCCTTCCAAACGAATTGCTTGCTTCGCTAAAGTCGTCAATTCTTTACTCACCGAACTAATCCCTTCTTTACGAATTTTACCATTCCATTCAGACTGTTTAGTCGATAGTAGGCTGACACCCTCAGCAACCATATCAAAAGCTTGCCATTCGCCTGTTTTCTTATTTTTACGTAATTTAAAATCTACTTTTACTGTTGGGCGAGCAGAATCTAGAATATCAACTCGTACGCTAATAATACTTCTTCCTTCAGGGATTTTCTTTGCTTTTTCTAATACAATTTCTTGATTGGTATACAGAGTTAATACTTGAGCATAAGATGAGATTAAGTAAGCATCAAAAGCCTTAACAAACTCAGCTCTCTCCTCCGAAGTCGTTTTCTTTAAATGAGAACCCAGTAATTTATATGCCGAGTATTTTATATTTACATACGGCATTAACTCTTCTTTCACGATGACTTTTAATCTATTCGGATCCGCTTGAATAGCTGTTTGCTCTGCTTTTAAGCGTGAAAATGTTTCCTGGGATACCTGAGCCATCATTTCATAGGGCTTAGTTTTATCCACCTCTTGAGCCTGTATTTTTGCTGTAAATAAACACAGCACAGCTATAACGGCACTTAACCACTGCTTCATTATTTATCCTCACTTTTATCTGATGAATCACTACCAATGCTATATAGTACTTGGCCGATCATATCCTCTAAGACCAAAGCAGATTTGGTGTCTTCAATATAATCGCCATCACCTAACATATCGATATCTTCATCAATAAACCCTGGAACGATCCCTATATATTGCTCGCCAATAAGCCCTGATGTCAGTATCTGTGCTGCTGACGTTTCAGGGAAGCTTCCAAACTGTTTATCAATAGACATACTAACAACAGGTAAATAACTTTCTGTATCTAATGTAATCGCCTCAACTCGACCCACGACTACACCACCAATCTTAATTGGTGAGCGTGATTTTAAACTACCTATATTATCAAACTGTGCTTTTAAGATGTAGTTCTCACCACTGCCTCCACTACGAACATCGGCAACTTTAAGCAATAGCATTAACAATGCAGCCATTCCTGATAAAACAAAAAGGCCAACAAAAAATTCTACTTTACGAGTCTGTCGCATAATTAATTCCCAAACATCAGTGCTGTCAGCACAAAATCAATACCTAATACCGCTAGTGACGAATGCACTACCGTTCGTGTTGTTGCTAATGAAATACCTTCTGAAGTTGGCGTTGCGTCATAACCATTAAACAACGCAATCCAGGTGACGACAAATGCAAACACAACACATTTAATAAGACTGTTTACGATGTCATAACGCACATCAACCGATGACTGCATTAATGACCAAAAGCTACCATAATCTATACCTTTCCATTCAACACCGACTATTTGTCCACCCCAAATACCTATCGCCATAAAAATCATAGCTAAAAGTGGCATTGAGATAATACCTGCCCATAAGCGTGGTGCGATAATACGGCGCAGTGGATCAATAGCCATCATTTCCATGCTAGAAATTTGCTCTGTAGTTTTCATTAAGCCAATCTCAGCAGTCAACGCTGAACCCGCACGACCAGCAAATAGTAATGCAGTCACTACAGGGCCAAGTTCCCTTAACAAGGATAAAGACACCAACTGACCTAAGCTGGTCTCTGCACCATAATCAACCAAGATAATGTACCCTTGTAAGCTAATCACCATACCAATAAATAGCCCTGAGACGACTATGATAAGAAGGGAACGAACACCGACAGAATAAAGCTGAGTTAACAATAACGGGAACATCTTTACGGGTTGCGGCTTTGCAATAAGAGCACCAAAAAGCATAAACGTCGCACGACCAAGCACTTCACATACTGATAGTGAGCGCTTACCAATTTGCTCAATAGATGAGAACAGTGAAAAGTTACTCATGAGAGAATAGTTCCTCCTTCAGAGGTTTTGCAGGAAAACGAAAAGGGACCGGTCCATCAGAGCGACCATCTAAAAATTGACGTACCTGTGGGTCTGGATTAGCCTCAAGCTCTTTTGGTGAACCTTGAGCTATGATTTTTCCATTCGCTAATAAATAAACATGATCAGCAATACTCATTACTTCAGGAACATCATGAGATACCACGACAGAAGTTAGTCCTAATGCATCATTCAGGTTGCGGATTAAATCAACCAATACCCCCATAGTGATAGGATCCTGCCCAACAAATGGTTCATCATACATGATTAAATCTGGGTCTAAAGCTATCGCTCTAGCTAAAGCTGCTCGGCGAGCCATACCGCCAGACAATTCACTCGGCATTAGTTTTGAAGCACCACGTAAACCAACGGCCTCAAGCTTTAATAAGACCAAGGTTTTAATAAAACTTTCTGATAATTTGGTGTGCTCTCTCAGTGGAAAAGCGACATTATCAAATACATTCATGTCGGTAAAAAGCGCACCAGATTGAAAAAGCATTCCCATCTTTTTTCTAGCTAAATACAGCGCTTTTCGACCTAATGTTGGAATGTTCCACTTTTCAAAATGAATATCTCCAGATTCAGGGGGGATTTGCCCTCCGATCAATCGTAGTAAGGTCGTTTTACCTATGCCCGATGGCCCCATAATAGCGGTAATTTTACCTTTTGGGATCGACATATTAATGTTATCAAAAATCAGTCTATCACCACGTTTGAAGGTTAAGTTCTCTACCTTTATCAATTCGGGGTTGGCTATTATTTCACCGTTATTCATTAAACACCACTTCCTCTCTATGTTGCTGTAAGTATACGTGAACTTAATCGATCTAACTTATTCTTTTTAACAATCTATCATTAACCCGCTTCAAAGATTCCCTTTTTCCTTTCCTTTTTGTCAGAGAAGCGTCAAAATTGCCCTCTAACCATAAAAACATTTTTTACAAAAGGAAATTAACATAATGACAGAGCTGCTCATGCCAACTCTACTTCTTATCGTCGGCCTCTCTCTACTAGTTTGGGGCGCCGATAAACTGGTATTTGGTTCTGCCGCATTAGCGAAAAACTATGGTATCTCTCCACTTGTCATTGGTATGACAATCTTAGCTATGGGCTCATCTGCACCTGAAATGATGGTGTCTGCTGCTGCCGCACTAGATGGAAAAACAGATACCGCAGTTGGTAATGTTATTGGTTCAAACATTGCTAACATTGCATTAATTTTAGGGATTACCGCGTTAATTAAACCGCTAGCTATTAGCTCGGGGATTATTCGCCGCGAATTACCACTGATGTTAATTGTAACCATCTTAGCCGGTGGCATTATGTATGATAATTATCTTGGTTTTTATGAAGGGGTATTATTAGCAACTCTATTCATCGCTTTCATCCTAGCTATGCTGTACATAAGTAAAAATGAGCAAAAAAATGGGGATACATTACTTGAAGAACAAGAATCAGAGATCCCTGAAGGTGTAGCAAACAGCAAAGCACTATTTTGGGTTGTTATTGGTCTTATTTTACTGCCTCTTGGTGCAAATATGCTGATCGATAATGCCGTTGTTATTGCCAAACATTTTGGCATGAGCGACTTAGTTATCGGCTTAACTATTATTGCCCTAGGAACAAGTCTACCTGAGTTAGCCGCCTCTGTTGCTGGTGTTCTAAAAGGTGAAGATGATATGGCCGTTGGTAATATCATTGGTTCTAATGTATTTAACATTTTAGCCGTAATGGGTATACCTGCATTGATTCACCCATCAATCATCAGTGAATTTATTATGGGTCGTGATTTCTATGTAATGCTAGGTGTCTCGATTTTATTGCTCTTAATGGCGCTAGGGAAAAGTCGCAGCATTAACCGTATAGAAGGTAGCATTCTTGTTGTTATCTTCCTT
Organism: Aliivibrio wodanis; assembly: GCA_000953695.1. Lineage (GTDB taxonomy): Bacteria > Pseudomonadota > Gammaproteobacteria > Enterobacterales > Vibrionaceae > Aliivibrio > Aliivibrio wodanis. The sequence continues at coordinate 2,614,455 of LN554846.1, forward strand.
GTCTACCAAGGTTACCTTTTCTATACAATGTAATATCTACTAATTCTACTAATATAAGCAGCAAGTTTATCTGACTTGGATAAATTTGCTGCTTATCTATCATAACCTTCCTCCAATAAGAAACAGCACTTCCTTGCACTACCTCTGGCATATGGCATAATAATTGTATACGCTACTCACTTGTATCATACTTCTGCTCTAACCCAAATAAGGTGGTAACCCGATGGCAACTCAGTTTGATTTCTGTAAAGCAGGTAAAAATGTTCTTCAAATTGAAATAGATGCACTTACCCAATTAAAAAATTACATCAATGACGATTTTACCAAAGCGTGCCAATTAATGTTGGAGTGCAAGCGTAAAGTTGTTGTTATGGGTATGGGAAAATCGGGCCATATTGGCAAAAAAATTGCAGCAACATTAGCAAGCACAGGCACACCTTCATTCTTTGTTCACCCAGGAGAAGCAAGCCATGGTGACCTAGGCATGATTGAAAAAGGTGATGTAGTCATTGCGATCTCAAACTCTGGTGAAGCTGGTGAAATTCTTGCTTTATTACCAGTAATTAAGCGCCTTGGCATTACTTTGATTACCATGACAGGAAAAACTGATTCAAGCATGGCAAAAGTTGCTGATGTAAATTTACAAATTACAGTACCTCAAGAAGCGTGCCCTCTAGGGTTAGCACCGACATCAAGCACCACGGCAACCCTAGCGATGGGCGATGCCTTTGCTGTTGCACTTCTGCAAGCTAAAGGATTCACTGCTGACGACTTTGCTTTGTCTCACCCAGGTGGCGCATTAGGCCGTAAATTACTGCTATTATTGTCTGATATCATGCATAAAGATGATGAGTTACCAATGGTAACCGAAGATGCATTAATTAAAACTGCATTGCTTGAAGTCTCTGAAAAAGGGCTTGGTATGACAGCTATTATTGATAGTGAACAAAAAGTCATTGGTATCTTTACTGATGGTGATTTACGTCGTCTTCTCGATAATCGCATTGACATTCACACCCAAACTATTGGTGAAGTCATGACGCACTCTCCAGCGGTTGCCAATCCAAGTTTACTGGCGGTTGAAGGCTTGAATTTAATGCAAGATAAAAAAATTAATGGCTTATTACTCTGCGATGAAAATAATCGCTTAGTTGGCGCACTCAATATGCATGACTTATTAAAAGCTGGAGTAATGTAATGACAACTAAATTAATCCCAACGCTTTACGGAAATGTAGAAGAATCTGTATTTACTCTTGCTAAAAATATTAAGCTATTAATTTGTGATGTTGATGGTGTTTTTTCTGACGGTCTAGTCTATATGGGCAATGATGGCGAAGAACTAAAGACTTTCCATACCCGTGATGGCTATGGTGTTAAATCACTTATGTCTGCAGGTGTAGAAATAGCGATCATTACTGGTCGTAACTCTAAAATTGTAGAGAACCGAATGACAGCTCTTGGGATCAAGCTAATCTACCAAGGCCAAGATAATAAACTACAAGCATACCAAGATATTTTAACTAAACTCAATATAGCACCAGAGCACACAGGCTATATTGGTGATGATTTAATTGATTGGCCTGTAATGGAAAAAGTAGCCTTAAAAGTCTGTGTAGCTGATGGACACCCATTACTTATACAACGAGCAAATTATGTAACCAAAATTAAAGGCGGCCACGGTGCCGTTCGAGAAGTCAGCGATCTTATTTTAGAAGCGAAGGGAGAGCTAGAGCAACATAAAGGCTTAAGCATATGACCTTGAAACACCTCTTCATAACCATATTATTATTGATATCTAGCTGGTCTGCTTATTACTTATATTATGAATCTGTCAAAAGTGACGTTCAAGTAAGTCCAGATCAAAAAGTACCCGTATTTACAGGCCAAGATATTAGTAATAATAATTATAATGAAAGTGGTGTTCGTAATTACCAAATTAACGCTAAGGCTCTCGCCCGTTTTGCTAAAACAGGTGAAACAAGCTTTACAGCACCTCATCTTTTTGTTTTTGAACATGGAGAAACGAAAGAGTGGGAAATAAGATCTGACTTTGGTGTATTAAATAATAAGCATGAGCTCTATTTAACAGGAAATGTCACGATTAAAAACCTGTTACCTGAAGCCGCTTTTAACACCATGAAAACCGATAGCATAAACATAAAACTGACGACAAAAGATTTTATGACAGAAGATGTCGTTAGCCTTGTTGGCTCCACGTTTGAAACAACAGGTGTGGGGATCAAAGGAAACTTTGCTCATCAACAAGCCACTTTATTAGAAAACGTACAAGGTATCTATGAAGCTTTCACACATTAGTCTACTTGCAGGCTTACTACTAAGTACTCCAAGTTGGGCACTAAGCACCGATACAGAACAACCTATCCATATTAACTCAAATTCACAAAGCTTTGATATGCAGAGTAACCAAGTGACTTTCCTTGGTAAAGTAACCTTAAAGCAAGGCAGCATTGAGATTTTTGCAGATAAGTTAGTTGTTACTCGCCCTCAAGGAAAAGAAGGAAGAGAAACACTTGAAGCCTATGGGAAGCCTGCTCGTTTTAGCCAACTAACTGATGATGGTAAAACGTTAAAAGGGGAATCCAATAAGTTGCATTATGAGTTAGAAAAAGAATTTCTAAAAATGGAAGGTAATGCACAACTTACTCAAGATGACAGTGTTATTAAAGGCAATGTCATTACTTATAATATGCAAACCCAAAGACTGATTGCTGACGGTGATAAGAACGAACGCGTTACAACCATCCTTCAGCCTAGCCAATTGAATAATAAGTAATTATGGCCATATTAGAAGCAAAAAACCTTGCAAAAACATACGGTAGCCGTAAAGTGGTCTCTGATGTTAGTCTGACGGTTGAGTCTGGAAAAATAGTCGGTTTACTTGGCCCTAATGGAGCAGGAAAAACTACCTCTTTTTATATGATTGTTGGTTTGGTCTCTCGTGATGAAGGCTCTATTACTATTGATGGTGTTGATATTTCACTACAACCAATGCATAACCGATCGAAAATGGGAATAGGTTACTTACCACAAGAAGCCTCTATTTTTAGAAAGCTCTCTGTGTTTGATAACATCATGGCCGTGCTGCAAACCCGTAAAGATTTATCAAAAGCGGAGCGCTTAGATAAACTTGAAGAGTTACTGGATGAATTTAACATTCAGCATATTCGCAACAGTAATGGTATGGCACTTTCTGGTGGTGAACGTCGTCGAGTTGAAATAGCTCGAGCGTTAGCTGCTAATCCTAAGTTTATTCTGCTTGATGAACCTTTTGCAGGTGTCGACCCAATTTCAGTTATCGACATTAAGAAAATTATTCAGCACCTGAGAGATCGTGGTCTTGGCGTTTTAATTACCGATCACAATGTACGCGAAACACTGGATGTATGCGAACACGCTTATATCGTTAGCCAAGGCCATATGATAGCCAATGGCTCCCCTGATCACGTATTAAATGATGAGCACGTTAAACGTGTTTATCTTGGTGATCAATTTAAGTTGTAATGTATTTAAAAGGTATTGCTAAATAATGAAAGCCTCTCTTCAGCTCAAAATGGGACAACAGCTTGCAATGACGCCTCAGTTGCAGCAAGCAATTCGATTATTGCAATTATCGACCCTAGACCTACAGCAAGAGATTCAAGAAGCGCTAGACTCCAATCCTCTTCTGGATGTAGAAGAGGAAGCATTAAGCACGCCTGAAGAACTGATATCTCCTGAACCTCAACCAGAAAAAGAAACGGCAACTGCAGAACAAGAAGCTCCAGTCACAGACAGCAGTGATGTGATTGAAAGCAATAACATCTCAGAAGAATTAGAAATGGATGCTAACTGGGATGACGTATATAGCGCCAACAGTGGCAGTACTGGATTAGCCATTGATGATGATACTCCATTGTATCAAGGCGAAACTACAGAGAGCCTTCAAGATTATTTAATGTGGCAAGCTGACCTAACTCCATTCAGTGATATTGACCGCACCATCGCTACCTCGATTATCGAATCCTTAGATGATTATGGTTACTTAACTATCAGCCTTGATGAAGTGCTAGAAAGCGTTGGAAATGACGATGTTGAAATGGATGAAGTAGCAGCTGTTTTAAAACGTATTCAACAATTTGACCCACTTGGCGTTGCCTCTCGAGATCTTGCTGAGTGCCTAATGTTACAGCTTGCTACCTATCCTGCTGATACTCCATGGCTACCTGAAACTAAGCTAATTTTAACAGAGCATATCAATTTATTAGGCAATCGTGACTATCGACAATTAGCAAAAGAGACTAAGCTAAAAGAAAGCGATTTAAAACAGGTTATGACCCTAATTCACGAGCTTGATCCTCGACCAGGAAACCGTGTAATTGATACTGATACTGAATATGTCATCCCTGATGTCTCAGTCTTTAAACATAATGCGAAATGGGTCGTTACTATCAATCCAGATAGTGTTCCTCGTTTAAAAGTAAATGCAGAATATGCAGCTTTAGGTAAGGGGTTGGGCAACAGTCCAGACGGGCAATTCATTCGAACCAATTTGCAAGAGGCAAAGTGGCTAATTAAGAGTTTAGAGAGCAGAAACGAGACGCTGCTCAAAGTTGCACGTTGTATAGTTGAACATCAACAAGATTTCTTCGAATATGGTGAAGAAGCCATGAAGCCAATGGTTCTTAATGACATTGCTTTAGATGTCGAAATGCATGAATCCACTATATCTCGAGTCACTACACAAAAATTCATGCATACCCCTCGTGGTATTTTTGAATTAAAATATTTCTTCTCTAGTCATGTTAGTACGGATAACGGTGGTGAATGCTCATCAACAGCAATCCGGGCACTAGTGAAAAAGTTGGTCGCGGCTGAAAACCAAGCCAAACCACTAAGCGACAGTAAAATCGCAACCTTATTAGCTGAGCAAGGGATTCAAGTTGCACGACGCACTATAGCTAAATATCGTGAATCTCTGGGGATAGCCCCATCGAATCAGCGTAAGCGTTTACTTTAATTAACAGAAAGGAAGTGTTATGCAAATAAACATTACAGGTCAAAACGTCGAACTAACAGATAGCCTTCGTGAATATGTAGATACGAAATTCCAAAAATTAGACCGCTTTTTTGAGCACATAAATAATGTACATGTCGTCTTGAAATTAGAAAAAGTACGCCATGTAGCCGAAGCAACACTTCATGTAAATCAAGGTGATATACACGCCCATTCTGACGCAGAAGATATGTATGCCGCGATTGATGGTTTGGTGGACAAACTTGTTCGTCAACTCAATAAACATAAAGAAAAACTAAGTAGTCATTAACATGCAATTAAGCACCATTCTTTCATTGGATTGCACTAAAAGTGCAGTCCAATGCTCAAGCAAAAAACGCGCATTAGAACTTATCAGTGAAATTGCGGCTCCTCAAATAGGCCAAAATCCTAAAGAACTCTTTGAAAGCTTATTAAATAGAGAAAAAATGGGAAGCACCGGTATTGGTAATGGCATTGCTATTCCTCATGGCCGGATCTTTGATTCTGAAAATGCCGTTGCTGTTTTACTACAATGCCAAGAACCTATCGAATTCGATTCTATAGATAACCGACCTGTCGATATTCTTTTTGCCTTATTAGTTCCTGATGAACAATGTAAGTTGCACCTAAAGACACTTTCTTCCGTTGCTGAAAAGCTCAACGATAAGCAAATATTGCGTCAACTTCGCCATGCGGAAAATGACCAAGACCTCTATCAACTTTTCACGTCATAATAAACGCTAAAGGCATTCTAATGAAACTCATGGTAATTAGTGGTAACTCTGGGGCAGGTAAATCTGTTGCCTTACGTGTACTGGAAGATTTAGGGTACTATTGTGTCGATAATTTACCGATTGACCTCTTAACTCAATTTGTTGAATCTATTCAACAAAGTACTCAAAATGTAGCCGTAAGTGTCGATATTCGTAACCTTCCTAAAGACCCATCATTATTAACCCACACTTTAACTGAGTTAAAAAAAGATCATGATGTGACTGTGATCTTCTTAGATGCCGAAGATAAAGAATTGATTAAGCGATACAGTGAAACTCGTCGCTTACACCCTCTCTCTTTAATCGGAGAACAGTGTTCCTTAGAGCAAGCTGTTGCTTTAGAAAAAACTATCTTAGGTGACTTAAAAGAAGAGGCCGATTTAGTTTTAGATACTACAACTAAATCCATTCATGATTTAAGTGAAACTTTACGTGCTCGTATCCTTGGTCGAGAGTCAAAAGAACTCGTGATGGTATTTGAGTCTTTTGGTTTTAAACATGGCCTACCAACCGATGCCGATTATGTGTTTGATGTCCGCTTTTTACCTAACCCACACTGGGAACCAAGCTTAAGACCAATGACAGGTTTAGATAAGCCAGTGGCTGATTATCTAGAAAAGCACGATGATGTTGTGCAATTAAAAACTCAAATTCAAGATTTCCTCACCACTTGGTTACCTGCCTTAGAAAAGAATAATCGCAGTTACTTAACTGTTGCTATTGGTTGTACTGGCGGTCAACATCGTTCTGTTTATATTACCCAACAACTTGGTGAGTACTTCAAACAACAAGGACAGCAAGTGCAGGTTCGCCACAAGACATTAGAGAGGCACTAAGTATGCCTATTTCATCTCGTCATCTCTTAATAAGAAACCGTTTAGGTTTGCATGCAAGAGCTGCGATAAAACTGGTTGAAATGGCTCAAAGCTTTGATGCCATTATCACTCTAACCAATGACGAAAATAAACAAGCCACTGCTGACGGCGTTATGGGGTTGCTTATGCTCGATTCAGCACAAGGTCAATATGTAGATGTTTCAGCTGATGGTCCGGATGCAGAACGAGCACTTACTGCTATTTGCGATCTAATTGAGGCTGGTTTCGATGAAGATGAATGAGTTATTATTTATTACATCAATAGTTTGACCTAATCCTCACAAAATTCACTTATCGTGCTCTCTAAATTGCGTTACTATTCAGCCCATTATCTAATCTAGATTGTCTATACTCATAGCTTGAGTAAGACATCGGCTTATACCAAGGACTAAGAACCTTGGTATCTATGGGGGAGAGTATGCAAGAGCTACAAGATTTCGATCAAACCCATCAAACTCTTCAAGAAGTATCTAATGCCCTTGATAGTGGGATGTTTGTCCATGTACGTCGCTTACTACAAGACATGGAACCCGAAGATATTGCCCATCTATTAGAAGCCTCACCCAGAAAAAGTCGTCATGTATTATGGCAACTGACCGATCCCGAAGATTACGGTGAAATTCTTGACGAACTGTCGGAAGACGTAAAAGACGGTATCGTCTCTCAAATGGCTCCAGAAAGCATTGTTGAAGCAACCGAAGGCATGGAGATAGATGATGTCGCATATGTCCTTCGTAGCTTGCCTGACGACATTTCTCGTGAAGTATTAAGCCAGATGGACACGGTTGACCGGTTCCGTGTTGAAACCGCACTCTCCTACCCTGAAGACACCGCTGGCGGTATGATGAATACCGATTTCATCACTATCCGAGCAGATGTTGAAATCGATGTTGTTCTACGTTACTTGCGTATGAAAGGTGATTTACCAGAGTCAACCGATGCACTCTATGTACTTGATGAAGAAAGCCGTTTAATTGGGCATTTATCTCTAGCAACAATCATAACAACCCAACCCGACACTTTAGTAAGTGAAGTAATGGATGATGCGGATGAAGCAATTCCAGTCAATACCGACGACGGTGAAGTAGCTAATCTATTTGAGCGTCGTAATTGGGTTTCAGCACCTGTTGTTGATGAAAACCACTTATTACTTGGTCGTATTACCATTGATGATGTAGTCGATGTAATTCGTGAAGATGCAGAGCACTCAATGATGAGTATGGCAGGTATGGATGACGAAGAAGATACCTTTGCTCCAGTTGTAAAATCTGCTCGTCGTCGTAGTGTTTGGTTAGGTATGAATGTACTTGCTGCATTAGCTGCAGCGTCAGTTTCAAATATGTTTGAAGCAACCTTAGCACAAATGGCATCCATCGCTGTACTAATGACCATTGTCCCTTCTATGGGTGGTGTTGCTGGTAATCAAACCGTCGCACTTGTCATTCGAGGTTTAGCGGTAGGTCATATTGGTGACAGTAACCAAAAAGAGTTACTAATTAAAGAGGCTGGGATCGGCCTGCTTAATGGTATTTTATGGGCATCGATCATTGGTGGTATCGTCATGGTTTGGAAAGGAGATATTATGCTTGGTGCTATTATTTCCGTAGCAATGCTGGTTAACTTAACGGTTGCTGGTATTGCGGGTGTTACCATTCCTGTTCTCCTAAAGAAAATGAATATCGACCCTGCATTAGCGGGAGGAATGGCATTAACAACCATTACAGATATTATTGGTTTATCTGCTTTTCTTGGCCTAGCAACTATTCTCATGTAATTAGATAATTACTAGAATTGGTATAATTTGTTTTATTTGGCACTAAAAATCAAAAAAGCGCGCTTTCATTAAATGACTGCGCGCTTTTATTTATCTATTATATTACTGACCAGCAATCTTCATTGATTCAATTAAGATAGAACCCGTTTGAATTTGTGAACGAGTTTCAACATCATTACCCACTGCAATAATATTTTGATACATCTCAGTCAAATTGCTTGCAATAGTAACCTCTGAAACTGGATATTGAATTTCACCATTCTCAACCCAGAAACCAGCGGCACCGCGAGAATAATCACCAGTTACGGTATTTACACCTTGACCCATAAGCTCAGTAACAAGAAGACCTGTACCCATAGTTTTTAGCATTTGGTCAAAACTTTGGCCCGTTGATTTAACAAACCAGTTATGAATACCACCCGCATGCCCTGTCGGGGTCATATTTAATTTACGAGCAGCATAACTAGTTAATAAATACGTAGCCAAGACACCATCAGTTATGATTTCACGATCTTGAGTGTATAGGCCTTCACTATCAAATGGGCTACTTGCTAAGCCTTTTAAAATGTGTGGGCGCTCACTAACATTAAACCATTCAGGCAGAATTTTTTCGTTTAGCTTATCTAGCATGAAGGTTGATTTTCGATATAAGTTTGCACCACTAATCGCCATTACCAAATGCCCTAACAAACCAGTCGCAACATCTGCTGAAAACATCACTGGTACTTTCATGGTCTCTAGCTTTTTAGCATCTAAACGGCTCACTGTACGTTCAGCTGCTTCTAATCCAACCTTCTTGGCATCCCACAAATCATCACGATGACGCGCAACGGTATAACTGTAATCACGCTCCATATCACCATTTTTATCGACACCAATAACACTGCAACTAATACTGTGACGACTTGATGGATAGCTTGCTAGCATGCCATGACTGTTGCCGTAAACCTTAATACCGTAATGACTGTCGTAACTTGCACCATCACTCTGTTTAATCGAAGAATGGTACTCTAATGCCGCTTGTTCAGCTTCAATCGCCTTTTGCGCCGCATAGTCAGGCTCGGGATCATCAGGGTGAAATAAATCTAAATCAGGAATATTTTTCGCCATTAATTCTTTTGGCGCTGGCCCAGAAAATGGGTCTTCAGATGTATAATTCGCAATATCTAATGCCGCAGCTACCGTTTGTTCAATTGCTTTATCACTCAAATCAGAGGTAGATGCACTGCCTTTACGATGGCCACGATAAACGGTAATGCCTAAGGCACCATCACGATTAAATTCAACGTTTTCAACCTCTCCCATTAAGGTTGATACACTAATGCCAGTAGTTTTTGTTATCGCAACTTCTGCCGCACTCGCGTGTTGTGTCGCCATTTCTAACGCTTTGGCTACTGCTGCTTCAAGTTCTATTTTTTGATTCATCATTTGGGCTTTTGCATCCATAACATCTGATTGAATATATACATTTTTACTAGAATAACACTCTATGTGATAAATTTGCGCCCAATTATCCATTTATCTTGCTAAAATAGAGATAATCACCCATTAAAGAATGAAGATCATGGCACGTAAAAATCAAAAAGCTCCTTGGGAAGAAGAAGAAGAGATCATCTGGGTAAGTAGAACCGAGATGAAAAATGACATGGAAGACTTACAAAAACTAGGTGAAGAACTCATTGGTTTAAAGCCAGCAGTTCTTGCTAAGTTCCCATTCTCAGATCTTCTGAGAGATGCAATCAATGATGCACAACGTTTTAAAAATGAAGCGAAACGTCGTCAGTTACAATACATTGGTAAGCTAATGCGTAATGAAGATCCTGAGCCAATCCAATTAGCTCTAGATAAAGTTCGCAACAAGCATTCACAAGCAACAATTGCACTTCAGAAACTAGAAGTCCTACGTGACCGTATGATTGAAACACCTGACGCTGTGATTGAAGAAGTAATGGTGAAATATCCAGAAGCGGATCGTCAACGTTTCCGTCAACTGGCTCGCCAAGCAAATAAAGAAAAAGCATCGAAAAAGCCGCCAAAGGCTTATCGTGAAATCTTCCAAGTATTAAAAGAACTATACTTAGGCGAAGACCTATAAACTTTCTTTTTATTTAAAGATTAAAAAAGGGCCAAGTATTATCCCAATACTTGGCCCTTTTTATATGTTCATTTTAACGAAAGACTACTCAGTACCACCAACGGTTAACGCATCTAATTTTAGTGTCGGTTGTCCAACACCAACAGGAACACTTTGCCCTGCTTTACCACATACACCAACACCGCGATCCAGTGATAAATCATTACCAACCATTGAAATCTGCTGCATCGCTTCCATACCAGAACCAATCAAAGTCGCGCCTTTTACTGGGCGAGTAATTTTACCATCTTCAATTAAGTACGCTTCTGATGCAGAAAATACAAACTTTCCAGAGGTAATATCAACCTGACCACCACCAAAATTTGGTGCGTAAATACCTTTTTTAACTGTTGAGATAATCTCTTCTGGTGTATGTTCACCAGGCAACATATAAGTATTCGTCATACGAGGCATTGGCAGATGAGCATAAGATTCTCTACGCCCGTTCCCCGTCGGAGCAACCCCCATTAAACGTGCATTTAACTTATCTTGCATGTAGCCTTTTAATACACCATTTTCAATTAATGTATTATATTGGCCAGCAACACCTTCATCATCAACACTTAATGAGCCACGACGATCAGCCATCGTGCCATCATCAACAATGGTACATACAGAAGAGGTTACTTGCTCACCAATTTTACCTGAGAACACTGATGACCCTTTACGGTTAAAATCACCTTCAAGACCATGGCCTACAGCTTCATGCAATAGAACACCAGGCCAACCAGAACCTAGAACGACTGGCATCATTCCCGCGGGAGCGGCATCAGCATCAGCATCAAGATTAACCAACGCCTGACGAATTGCTTCATCTGCGAATTCAAGTGCGATTGATTTACCGTTAACTTCAGTTAGGAAATAATCATAGCCATAACGACCACCACCACCAGCACTGCCTCGTTCTCGCTTATCACCACGTTGGACTAATACACTGATAGAAAGACGAACCAATGGGCGTATATCTGCTGCATAAGTACCATCCAATGCAGCAACAAGCATTTGCTCGTATACACCACTAATGCTTGCTGATACTTCTTGAACTAAAGGTTCTTTTGCTCGGATGTAAGCATCAACTTCTTCAAGCAATGCTATTTTTTGTTTCTTATCTAAACTATTAAGTGGGTTAATTGGCGCGTAAAACTGAGGTGCCGTTTGAGTTGTAAACGCCTTAACTCTTCCTTCCCCACCTTGCTGAACAATACCGCGAGCCGCTTTTGCGCTTTGAGTTAATGCATCAAGATTAATTTGATCGGAATAAGCAAAACCCGTTTTTTCACCTGCTACGGCACGAATACCAACACCGCGATCGATATTAAAAGAGCCATCTTTAATGATGCTATCTTCAAGAACTAGCGACTCATGCCAACAAGATTGAAAGTAAATATCAGCATAGTCTACATCTCTTTTGGCAATGGTGCTTAAAGTCTGAGACAGTTCCTGCTGACCGATCCCTGCTTGACTCAATAAGGATTGTTCTACTTCTTGCAAACTCATTCGAGGTACTCTTGTTAAGAATTTAAGATCTAGGATCTAATTATGAATAAAAAAGAGCGGATTTTATAGTGAAACCCACTCTTTTCTTAAATAAAGCGATAGCTATACCAATTATTTAAGATGGCTGTTTAATCTAGCATGTTGTGAAACTGGCATTTTTTTACGAATCGCAGCTTGTAGTGAAAGATCAAGCTCAGTAACTAAAACTCCTGTTCCTTCTTGCTGCATCGTTACTTTATTGCCCCATGGATCAATAATCATTGAATGCCCCCAAGTCTCACGACCTGCACCATGATTTCCCCACTGCCCTGCCGCTAATACCCAGCATTGAGTTTCTATTGCTCTAGAACGCAGTAAAATATCCCAATGAGCGTATCCAGTTACCTTAGTGAATGCAGCAGGTACTACAATAATTTCTGCTCCTTGTTGTCGAAGCTTACTGTAGAGTTGTGGAAATCGCACATCATAACAAATAGATAAACCGATTTTCCCAAAAGGCGTATTAACTACTTTAATCTCATTCCCTGGCGTAAAAGTATCAGATTCTTTATAAGAGTGATGACCGTCTTCTACTTCAACATCAAACATATGTAGCTTATGATAATGCTCTACTAACTGGCCTTCACTATTAAACACCAAACATGTCGTTGATAATTTACCATCAGGGGTTTTTATGGGGAAAGAACCGACAATAAGCCACAGTTGATACCTAACTGCGAGATCTGATAGCTCTTGCTGAAGCGGCCCTTGGCCTAGTAATTCAGCATAACGTTCATAATCTTCTTTTTGACCAAAAACAATACTGTTCTCTGGAGTTAAAGCCAGTTTTGCCCCTTGTAGCTGTAATCCCTTTAATTTGAGATTCAGTTGCTTCATATTCTCTTCAGGGGAAGCCCCCGAATTCATTTGAACCACACCTACTTTGCTCATCAATATATCCTTATTAGGCTCTGCGCCTCACACTTTACTTTCTTGCTTTCTCAGGTAGCTTATATTCACCTTGGCTGCGTGATAACTCTTTCACTGTTGGAGACTCTAACTCGCCCTCAACTTTATAGTTAACCTGTGTTATCACATCAATAACAGGGGAAATTGCCGTAGCAACAGCTAGTACAATGATTGCCGTTTGAGGAGCGACAGCAAACGCTGTAATAATAGGAATACCAGAGGTGAGATCTGGCGTAAAGTTAACTTCAGCATCCACTAAGCGAGTATTCAAATCTGCCTTTCCTTTAATCTTCATCTCACCAGCAACTGCATCCATGATTAAGTTATTACTAACAAAAACACCTCCACGCATTTTTCCGCTACCAGTGATTGAGTTAAATGCCATCCCATCATCAAACACATCTCTAAAATCCAGTTTCATCTTACGGATAATCGAATCAATACTGAATAAACCAAGAAAACGCGCCGCACCTTTGACATCGGTAATAACTCCCTCACCAAGAGTAGAAGAGAGATCACCAGAAAGCGTATTAATTTGGATGCTCCAAGGAGCTCCTTCCCAATGAAGATCCGCATCCATGCTGTAACTGGCTTTTTGAATCCCAGAACTGATACCAAAGCGAGCTAATAACTCTGAGTTATTCTCTCCAGAGGCTGTCATTTTGAACTCAGAACGGCTTTTGTCGTTGTTTAACGACCAGTTACCTGACATTGCTAGTTTATTATCACCACTAATAATATTTAATTTATCTAGATAGAAAACATTCTTAGATTTTTTCAGCTTAGAATTTACACTACCTAATCTATAACCCTGAATCCAAGCATCATTAATTGTTAATTCTAAGTTTGGCATTAAGTTAAAAAACTCGCGATCAAAATCAGACACTATAGGATCATCGCTTTTAGCTTGATTTAAACGCTTTTGATTTTCTGGCTTATCCAAACTTGGGATATATAGATGAAGATTATCTAACTGTACTAATAAATCATCACTATTCTTCCAGCTCGCTTTCCCATCAACTTCTTGGCTTTGAATTTGAGCATACCAACCTTGAGATTTTTTTCGAATATCTGTTTTAACATCATTCCAATCCAAATTGGCTAGATGTAATGAGGTTACACTCACATCAATATGGGTTGGAAGAGGAATAATAGGAAAATGACTAGGTGATGACTTTGAGGTTATTTTCTCTGCTTTTTTACTTAAAATAGGTTCAGATAACCATTCATCAGCATCTAATGATTGAGTATTAATTGATGCCGATTGCCCTACAATTGGGCTGACTTTAAAATTACCACGACCGACGATAACATGACTAGCAGTAATCACTGGTGGCATTTGTGTAATATTAATCTCAGCTTGATATTTCATGTCAGGCAAAGTTAAGCGACCAGAGAGCCTTTCTGAGTTACCAGAAACTTGTAGTTGTGCTTTTTGTTTTTGACCTTTATTCAAAGCAAGAGGATAAGGTAATGTTGTGCTTAACTCATCAAGTGAAGCATCTAAACCCAGCTGGTAAGTCACACCAACATCTGCAACCTGCAAATTAATTGTTGAGTCCCATTCAGCCCCCCCACTGACTTTTTCCATCATTGGTGAATCTATGTATTTTTGTAACAAGGAAGCTGTCCATTTTCCCTTTGTATCAATATCAACAGCATAAAAATCAGACTGTGCTTCACCACGGAAAGAGAGTGACACTCGCTGACCTAATAACGAGGCTTTTATTCCAGAAGATTTAACGACATCATTATCAAATTCAATACGCCCTTTAGCATTTGTTAACACTATATTAGGTGATTGCAATTCAATGTGGTTATTTGCTAAATCAGCATAACCCCAAGCTCTGACTTCACTCCCATTAAATGGAATATCTAAACGCAATAATGCATCAATACGATTATTAACTTGTATGCTATTTAAAGCAGCGCCAACAGAATCAACCAACGGTGTTGCTGTCATGTATTCACGTACCGCTTTACCAGAACCATTAGCAACCGCTCTAATGGTTAACTTCCCATCTTCTGCTAAGTTGGCAATTCGTCCAGTAACACGTGTTGCGTGCACATCCATCAACTCTGCTGAGTGTGAACTCAAAAACATTGATGCATTTTGAAATAACAAATCTAACTGTAAATTCGTTAATGGAGGCCAAGCTGTATCAAACGAAAACCGAGCGTCTTTTAATCCGACTTTAACTTGGAAGATCCCATCGTATTTAGTGTAGGGAAAATCTGCGACTTCACCATACCAAAGCAGTTGCACTGTTTTAGCGCTACCGCCTTGAACCGCTGCCGATAAATAGTCAGTTAAGTCTTGCCCTAAAGCTAATGCTGGTAAATAACGCCATGTTTGATCAGCATTAAATGCGTCGGCTTCTCCATAAAAAGAGAGTACGGCGGGCTCTTCTACTGGAAAATCAAGACGAAATTCTCCCTTAACTTGTAAATCAGGAGTCGATACATTGATATAATCAGACCATAATCGCCATCCTTTATCATTGACTTCCCAATATGCAGTGACATCACCTTGTGTAATATTTAATGGGGCTTGAAAAACATCACCATAAGGAAGGGTGTCATTAGCTAGCGATAATGTAGCTTTACCTTTTTCTGCATCACCTGCTAATAATATGTCTAATTTTCGAAATCCAGGAAGTAATTCCCACTGTTCCATTCCTGCCGCATGAATAGAGGCGGAGTAAGTTAAACCGCGAGTCTGATCAAATTCAACACGAATATCATTAATGCTGCCTTTAGGATCTAACGTCGTAAGTAGCTCAGTAATATTGTCTTGTGAGTCGGGTAATAATGTTTTCAATCCCAAAACACTATATAAATCAATATGTGTTACGTTTGCTGTCCATTTTTCTGGCTGCCAATTAAAACTGCCTGAGATCTCTGGCCATAAATCATCTTGGTTCTTAACTTGAATACCAGAAGACAAGACTTGCCAACCTTTCTCTTTTGGCTGCAGTTCAAAAACGCCTCCTTCAATACTTACTTGATGAATATCCTTATCTTCCATCCAATTAAGATAAGAAGGTGAGGCCTCAACTAGAGCATCGATTGGTTGGCCGTTTTTAAAAGAAAACCACGCATTGGCAGATACTTCACCTTGAGTTATCCCGTATTCTTTTTGAAGCTCCTCTGTTATCCAAGGTGTCACTTGAATATTTTTTGCTTCTACATAAAAATGCCCATCTAAACTTTTAAATGTGCCCTTTTCTTTAAAGTTAGCGATCACTTTAAGCTGGTTAATCTCACTGCCAATAACACTAACAACACCTTCAGCCAAATGTTTTCGTCGCTCATTTCTCCATTGCAACGAGTCTATTTGAAGTGTTTTTTCTTTACCATCCAAAGTGAATAAAGTGACCTGAGAGTTTTTAACAGAGAAATGGCTTAATCGAACTAAAAATAGATCCTCCAAACGCGCAGCTAAAGAATCTTCAGCTGTTGCTTTTTTCTGCCCTTCACCGCCAGAAGCATCACCACTTTCTCTATTTAATGATGTTAAATCAGCACTTAGCTTATCAATACGTAAATCTGCAAATTGAGGTTGTCTAGCCCAAAGGGAAGAAAGTATATTCAATTGAATTTCAACATCACCAACCGAAATAATTTCATCTCCCGAAGCAGGATCTGCAATTAATACTTTTCTAAGATTTAACGATGGATTAGTATTTCGCCAACGCCCATCAAGTTCTCCAATAGAGATTGAAAGACCTGTGGTCTGAGAAAGGAAAACTTCAATTTCCGATTGGTACTGATTTAAGGAAGGGAGGAATAGACGTAAGCTTGTTATGACTAATGCTGCTAATAAAAATACCAGCAGCAATAATCCCATAAAGCAACGTTCAAAACGAATTAACTTAGTGGTCACGTATTATTATTCTCTACATCATTACAACATCAAACTGCTCTTGAATATACAGAGGTTCAGCCTGAATTTTTACCTGTTTTCCAATAAATAGTTCGAGTTCAGCTAAAGCATGAGATTCTTCACCTTCAAGTGCATCCGCTACTGCTACCGAAGCATAAACTACAAACTTATCTGAATCATAGGCTCGGTTTACTCGTGTTATTTCACGTAAAACCTCATAGCAAACACTCTCAACGGTTTTCACTGCGCCTCGGCCTTCACATGTAGGGCATTGACCACACAAAACATGCTCAATACTTTCTCGAGTGCGTTTTCGAGTCATTTCAACCAAGCCAAGTTGTGTGAATCCATTAATATTGGTTTTTACACGATCTTTCTCTAATGCTGACCCTAACGACTGTAATACACGTCGACGATGCTCTTCACTAAGCATATCAATGAAATCAATAATAATGATCCCACCAAGGTTACGTAGACGCAGTTGACGAGCAATGGCTTGTGTCGCTTCAACGTTAGTGTTAAAAATGGTCTCTTCTAAATTACGACGACCAACAAACGCACCAGTATTAATATCAACCGTTGTCATTGCTTCTGTTTGATCTATGATCAGGTATCCACCAGACTTGAGTTCAACTTTTCGATCAAGTGCACGTTGAATTTCATTCTCAGTTTCGTACATGTCAAAGATAGGTTTGTCACCCGAGTAATACTCAAGCTTCTTAGTTAATTCAGGTACAAATTCAGTTGTAAATTGCTTTAACTTTTCAAAAGCTAACTTCGAGTCAACACGGATTAAATCTAGTTCTGTTCCCACAAAGTCACGTAGGATACGTTGATCTAAACCTAACTCCCCATACAACATAGATTTAGTTTTGCTCTTTTTACGACGCTCTATAACCTTGTGCCATAGACGCTTTAAGAAAGCTGCATCTTGTGAAATTTCAGCTTCACTTGCACCTTCTGCTGCAGTTCTAATAATAAAACCGCCAAACTCATCACAATAATCAGAAACCGTATTTTTTAAACGATTACGTTCTTTTTCACTTTCAATGCGCTGAGAAACACCAACATGACTAGCCCCTGGCATAAATACCAAATAGCGCGAAGGAAGAGTTATGTCAGTAGTAAGACGAGCACCTTTCGTTCCAAGCGGATCTTTAACAACTTGTACCACCAGATCTTGCCCTTGGTGTACTAATTGAGAAATATCTCTCACCTGAAACTGGCGTTTTTCATTCTCAGAAACACATTCCGTATGAGGAACAATGTCTGAGGCGTGCAGAAATGCGGCTTTATCCAAACCTATATCAATAAACGCCGCTTGCATCCCCGGCAATACTCGGCTTACTCGGCCTTTGTATATATTACCCACAATACCACGTCGTGCTTCTCTTTCTACATGGATCTCTTGAAGCACACCGGCTTCAATCATCGCAACTCGAGTTTCACTCGGCGTTACGTTTATTAACAACTCTGTACTCATTGGAGCACCTCACTAATTTTTACAAAAATTGGTGTAAGAGCTGATCCGTTTCCATCAAAGGCAGTCCCATGACAGCGTGATAGCTGCCATCAATTCGCGAGACAAATCGCCCACCACTACCTTGAATACCGTATGAACCTGCTTTATCGCAAGGCTCTCCACTTTCCCAATATTGTTCGATTTCTTGCTCGGAAAGCACTCTAAACCATACCTGTGTAATTACTGTTTTGGTTCTTGTTGTTTCAGGTGTAGCTAAAGTGACAGCAGTCATTACTTGATGTTGACGACCAGACAGTGCCAAGAGCATTCTCTTGGCATCTTCAAAATTCTTTGGTTTCTCTAAAATAACACCATCGATAACGACGATGGTGTCAGACCCTAATACAGGGACAAAAATATTCTTCGTTTGTTCGATTTTTCGCTCATTAACTAAGAACTTAACCCCAGCTTGTGCTTTATCTTTAGATAATCGTTCGACATATATAAGAGGTGTCTCATGCGCTTGATGCACCTCTTCAACATCGACAGATAAAATCTCAAATTGATAGCCTAATTGAGCTAATAACTCTTTTCTTCGAGGCGAACCTGAAGCTAAAAAAACTTGAGTTGTCATTCTTTTTCCCTATCGAATCGACCAATGACGACGTACTCTACGCATCAACAAGAATAACCAAGGCCATAAAATAAAGTTTAACACGCCAGCCCATAAGAAATGTGCGTTAAAAGACACATCATGAACTAAAAATTCGCCCATAAACTCTAATATTTTGCCTAATAAAGTTAATCCAGAAAAAATAGCTGCTTGTTGCCACAACGCTAGATTTCTCAATACCTTAAAGTTAGCTGCAACCAAATAGACTAAAATAGCCATTGTCATGCCTCGAATGCCTAATGTAGTACCTAATAATAGATCCCATAAGACACCCAATAACATAGCCGTTCCCACATTTACCCGATGTGGTAGAGCAAGTACCCAGTAAAAGGTAACTAAAATAATCCAAGATGGCCTAAGTACTTCTAATGTACCTGGCCATGGGGCTGCTTGTAAGGTTAACGCGATTAAAAAAGAGAGCCAAATAATGATCCTACCGCGCATTAAGTGACTACTCGCCATCAAGGTTCTCCTTCACTTGTACTTCTGTTGGCCATACTAATAATAAATAGCGTAATTTATCAAATTCAACCGTCGTTGCTAAATCAATTGAAGCAAACGGGCGTTTATTATCATTATCAATATTTGAGATATAACCTACAGGGTAACCTTCAGGATAACGACCACCTAAGCCAGAACTCACCAGTAAATCACCAATCTCAATATCAGTATTGGTTGGGATATGCTCTAATTGCATAGTGTCTAAATGACCTTTACCTGATGCAATAACACGAATGTCATTTCTAACTACTTGAACTGGTATGGCATTATTAGGGTCAGTCAATAATAGAACACGACTATTGTGGGCACCAACATAGTTAATTTGGCCAACAATTCCTTTATCGCTGATAACTGGCTGCCCCTCATAAACGCCATCAATTTGGCCCTTATCGATCATCACCTGGTGAGTGTAAGGAGCTGAGTCTACAGCCATTACTTCTGTCACCATTTTCTTTTCATCACGAACAAAAGGTGAACCAAGTAAATTACGTAAACGGCTATTTTCTTGCTGAAGCTGTTCCATTAACAATAGATTGCTATTTTGAATCAGCATTTCTTGCTTTAATTTCTGATTTTCAAGCATGAGTGAGTTACGACTATTAAACCGCTCATACATACCATCAAACATAGTTCGAGGAAGATTTGCAGCATAATGAATCGGAGCAACAAAGCTATTTAGTAGATAACGTATATCAGAAAATGCATTTAAACGACTATCGGCTAACATAAGGCTAGCCGATAACATTACAGCAATAAACAGGCGAAATTGTAGAGAAGGACCTCTACTAAAAATTGGAATCATATCCTTCACCCGTTATTTTTATTACTCTTCACTGAAGAGATCGCCACCATGCATATCTATCATCTCAAGAGCTTTACCACCACCACGAGCAACACAGGTTAACGGCTCTTCTGCAACGACAACAGGGATACCCGTTTCTTCAGTAAGAAGACGATCTAAATCTCGAAGTAATGCGCCGCCGCCAGTCAGTACCATACCATGCTCTGAAATATCAGAAGCTAGCTCTGGTGGACACTGCTCTAGTGCTACCATTACAGCTGATACGATACCTGAAAGAGGCTCTTGCAGTGCTTCTAAGATTTCGTTTGAGTTAAGAGTAAAGCTACGAGGAACACCTTCTGCAAGGTTACGGCCACGAACTTCAATTTCGCATACGTCATCGCCAGGGTAAGCTGAACCGATTTCGTGCTTAATACGCTCTGCCGTAGCTTCACCAATTAAGCTGCCGTAGTTACGACGTACGTAGTTAATGATCGCTTCATCAAAACGGTCACCACCAATACGAACTGATGAGGAATAAACAACACCATTTAAAGAGATGACAGCAACCTCAGTTGTACCACCACCAATATCGATAACCATAGAGCCAGTCGCTTCTGATACAGGAAGACCTGCACCGATAGCAGCCGCCATTGGTTCATCAATTAAATAAACTTCACGCGCACCAGCACCTTGCGCCGATTCACGGATAGCACGGCGCTCAACTTGTGTTGAACCACAAGGAACACATACCAATACGCGAGGGCTTGGGCGTAAAACGCTATTATCGTGCACTTGTTTAATAAAGTGCTGCAACATTTTTTCAGTTACATAGAAGTCAGCGATAACGCCATCTTTCATTGGGCGAATAGCAGAAATGTTACCAGGAGTACGACCTAACATCTGTTTTGCATCATGACCAACAGCAGCAACACTTTTAGTTGAGCCTCCACGATCTTGACGAATAGCAACAACAGATGGCTCATCAAGGACGATGCCCTGGCCCTTAACATAAATAAGTGTATTGGCAGTACCTAGATCGATCGAAAGATCGTTTGAAAACATACCACGAAGTTTCTTGAACATAATCTTCGTATTTCCTGAAAACGTGAGAATAAGATAAATTTGACTAAATGTACCAATGCCTAGCCTAATCAGCAAGGCATTGCTACAGAATCCTGAAGCAAATCAGGATTTTTATTCATATTTTAGTTAGATGTACCAATAATGTTACTTTCACCACGGAAAATAATCCTATCGTTACCTCGATATACACCGAAGGTAACAATCGCCGACGGGTCTTCATCACCTAAGCCTCGCCAGTTGTATTGCAGCCAAGGCTGCTGTTCTAAGAGCGGTGGTGAAGATTCACAACTAATATGAGACTCACTTGTTTGTGGTGAATTTGAAGCTAATCTCAGCCAAAAACGTATTTGTTCTCTCAGCTCACTGTTATTACTGTTAGCAATAAGAGTCGTTAAGTTTTGTCCCTGACTAACAGTTCCCTTTCCTTCCAGTTGAGTTTCGCTTGATTTATTAGGGTCAGGCCACACTGTCTTCTTACAGTACTTAGAACCATCAAACTGACTGGCATTATCGGTATCGCTCAATACAAAAGTATTACCATTCCAATATTCAACTTTCAACGGTACTAACACATCACGACCCACAGCAGAACCAACACTATCTAACACCATTCGGCCATAACGAACATCTGGTTGAGCTAATAATTCAGCCTCTGCTATTGAGCTACCTTTAATAAAAGTAACAGGGTCTTCTCCATGAATTTCTAAGCTTAATTCGGTTATTATCGAATTAGAATTTCCAACCTTATTAAACGGACCATCAGCTTCAGTCGTTCTAGTACTTGCGATAGCTGTGACTTCTTTTTTAGACCATCTCACTGCATGATTTAAATTATTCACATGCCACACCGCACCACTATTCCAATGTGATGCATTGAGATCAACATCGGTAATATTTAAGCGCTCGGTATATCCAACCTCATCAACGAGAGAAAAAGAGGCTTTAAGTGAATCATCAAAAAAACATAATTTGTTGTTTCTGAATCCAAAGCGCTGTATGCGGTAACTTCAAAATCAACATCAGTGAAATTTTGATCCATATAAATATAAGATCCAGCTTGCGACCCTTGCTCTGTAGGATAAGTCCATTCAGTTTTTGTGATTCTGAAATAGGAAGGATAAAAACGGCCAACTTGTGCTAGTGTCGGAGGGATATTAAACCCCGAACGATTAAAGTAATTATTTTGAAAAGAACCTAGTTGTAAGCTTCCAACTTCATTCCAATTAAACAGTGTTGTTTGATGTTGGTTTGAAGCCATTATATTTTTGTAATAATGGTTGAAAGGAACATTATCAGCACTGAATAAACCTAGATCTCCAGAAGCAGGGTAAATCACACTAGCTGATAAACTGGCACTAGCAGCATAACCGCTGTGTGTTAAATAGCTTTCTGTATAAGGTCTTTTACATACAAGATCGGCATTATGGCTATCAGGAATACCATTATTATTTGAATCTAATAATGAAATCCAGTTAACCGCTTTAATTACTCCGTTAAAATCGCTACCCGATGCAAGATAATCTCCATTTAATTCTGTTGTATTTGATGGTAGTTCTGTAGTGCCATCACATATTGCCATGGTAAATGGACGAAAATAAAATCGTGCATTACCAAGAGTCTCACGTGATGTTAAATTAGCCGTTATATCCACAATCCCGGCATCATGAAGTACCGCTTTTAATGGGGCACTTGAATCTCCACCAGCGACACCTTTAATAAAATCAATTTCAATATCTTGATCTGCGGTATACCACTTACCCTTACTCCATATCTGTAATAACTCACTTGAACTTGCAGGTAAGTTCACTTGACTGAAATCTATAGTCTTGGTCTCAGTGTCTTTGACTGTATGGCACTTTAAAACATTACCATTCTCCTTCCCCCTAATATGCATTTCAAAAGGAAATTCACGCCCTGCTACTTGCTGGTAATTATCGCCATCTACCCCCTCTTTTGGGTAGATTGAAATACTTTCACCAATAAATTCGTATAAGCCTGCAGGAACCGTTAATTTAGGCGAATCCAATGAGGCTTCAATCCTATAATCACTCAAAAATCGACTATGGATATAGCGAGTGATTTCCGCTGGTTGATTTGCAGTAAACTCAGCAGAAAAAGAGGAATAAGATTCCTTGTTGCATTCATTTGTCGATATGGAGCCGCTTTCACTCCAACAGGCATATTCAGGCTTACGAGTATCTGACTGGCTAGTAACATTCAATTGCTGCCCTTCCCCCATAACTAGGTTCCCTGAGTCATCTTGCAATGAAAAATTTATCTCTATTCCATCACACGCAAGCCCTCTTCCTGATGAAGGAGTAATAACTAATTTAATATCCTTTTTACTATCACAGTTTTTTAAAACTGCCCCGGTAATTTCAGAGTTATTATTCATTTTCAACTGGCAAGCAGTCACCGCACCAATAACTTTAGCATCATTTGATAGCTGTACAGGCCCTTGAGCATAAATGTGCCCCTCAAATACAGCATTAGAAGCAATGTCTACTCTTTGATAGTCATTTACATCCCAATAGATATCAGGTGGCCCTGCTGGAAAATTTTGAGGTGTTGGACAGCCTTTATCACTATAAGAAAAAACCATCAAAGAGCTATTATCGGTTTGTGTTACTTTACCACCGACACTCAGTTCATCTTTAATATGGAAAATAACATCACCATCAATGATAATTTCCCCACGCATTATGACATTCAAACTATCAAGCCAATATTCTCCACTTTTAAAGGTTACCACCACATCTTGATTCACTGTAAAAGCGTAATAAGGCGCTCCATATGTGGATGAAAAATAGCTGCTTTGAGTAATTCTATCTCCTGAAACAGGAACATAATCAGTAAATAATGGAAGGTTTGAAGGCACATTAAACACTTTCCGATAAGGTGCTGCCGCCACCCCACCTAAAACACACTCAATACCATCACATTGACTGGATATTTTTTGATTATCTGGAGTATATGCTGACCCGTTATAGTCACTAATAATCAGATTATTAAACCCAATTTTATTATCTGTTGTATTGTACAAACGCGAGTAACTTGAAGGTGCTAACACTGATAGAAGTACATTATTAGCATTTCCCTCCCATGACTGTGCACTAGAAGGAAAGTAATCACACTGCTCATTATTTGGAGGCTGAGGTGGTGGTAATGGTTTATTTTGCTTACAGCTCACTTCCTCGACTGAATAAGGCGGAGCTAAAGTCGAATCGTCATCTAAAGCAAAAAAAGCTATTTTTTCATTATTAAATTCTGATAAATCAACATCAAAAAGAGTAGTTACAATTGTCCAGGGATCATCGTTATCAAAACGATACTTATAAAGTACTTCACCCGTTTTTCCAGTACCAACAATAACAGGTTCGTAAGACAGCTCAACTTCGAAATCATCAGTAATGGTTTGTTCATCTACTTTAATAAAAGCACCATCATCAACCATAGACCAAAAAGGTTTTATATTTCCCCTGTCAGTTGTTGATACATATAAAGTTTTCCCCAATAACGATATACTTGAGTGTACATTGTCTGGTGCATCTATCTCAAAAGAGACCGTGAATGCTTGATTAGAAATCACGCCACAAAATTCATCATCATCGTCTGCAATACTTGGCGACGAGATCAACACAGAGAACAACAACACAAAAAAAGCGCTATACCATTTCATTTAATTAACCTCCTTTGCCCATACTTCTTGAACTCGTGTTACTTGGTTAATTCCTGAACCACAGGTTGCTGTACTTGTGATTTGGAAATAGCGAATAGCTTCACCATGATAGATAACCTCAATTTCATCACAAATAACACTAGGGGCACTATTACAACCACTGTTCGCCGTTATCATATTTAAAGGGCTATGGGGGTTACTATTACAAATAGTCGTCTCTGCATTTGACTGCCCTAACGGAAATAATTGAACCAACCCCCACTCAGCACCAGAATGAGCAAGAAACCACGCCCGTGTTCCTAAAACTTCTTTTGAGACAGCGTCATGATTACTCGTTTCTACATTCAATAAATTCAGTGATAAATATCCTACAGCCACTAAAACGACAATGGACATGATTAATAAATTGCCTTTTTGTTTACGTCTATTATGGAACATTCAGCACCTGTACATCATGTTGGTATTGGGTCAATTCACCTAAATCATTTTCAAAAATCAACGTCATAGTGATCATACTATTACGATTGATTGAAGCACCTTCAAATATAAAGCTACCACTAGAAAGTTGTTCTGCTATTTGAACGCCTGAGCGAAATATACTTTGAGACTGAATGCAATAAGACACTACATTAGGTTTATACAGAAAGGCTCGTTCAGAAATAGAGGAAGAAATAAAAGCAGGATCATTGTTGCTTGAGAAATTGATTGTCGATACACCACCGGATACAGATAAACTATCAATCGATACATATCTATGATTTTCCTCGACCAATAAATCACCTTGAACACTCGGATTAATCACTAATCTTAAGTTATCTAGAGCAATACTCTCTTTCGATAAAATAACCGTATCTATCGCTGTCTCTCCATAAACAGGCAGAGACAAATAAAACGCACTGGTTTCTAGAGGAATAAAAGTGACACATTGCCCGGATGAGGTAATTGATACACTATTTGGTACTGCATGACGAAGTTCTCTACTCAGCTTTTCAATTACAAACTTTGCCTGCATTTGATTATCTTGGCGATCAATACTGTCGTTATAACTTTGAAAACCCAACTGTAACGTATTACTCACAGCTAAAGCCACAATCCCTACAACTACAATAGTCAAAATTAATTCAATTAAGGTAAACCCATGAGAACGCTTCATTAATAGTTCCCTTTATATGCATGAAAGGCATAAGTCGCATAATTACTAGCGTACAATACCACTTCAATTTTCTTATAAGGAATAGAGGCTGGATTATTCCCATCTATATCAGAATAGGTTACCTGGATCTGAACTGTAAAATTTTTATAACCAGAAGATCGTTGCTCATCAATTAGCTTATTCAGAGGGTAATTCGTCAAGGTATTAGATGAGCAATGTGCTGACTCCCCCCAACAGCCAATAAAATCATCCACGTCATTAAAAATGGTTGAACGACTCATTGTATTTTGCTCAACACTGCCATCTCTACCTAGATCGTTGCTTGCTGTACAAGACTCAGGAGCTATCGCTTCACCACAACGATATGCTCCGCCATTAGGATCACTGTGCTCATCAAATTGACGACTTAATATATCGGTTATTATCGAATGCCCAAGTGTTGCAGCCTGAACTTGATATGTAGCTTGATGCGATTTAGAAGATGAACCAAATACACCAGAAACTAAAACTGAGAGTGCAAAGCCTAAAATAACAATGCCAACGATAGATTCAATTAACGTTAATCCAACTTGCTGTGATTTAAATTTATACATAGATCAACACTCTACACTGTGAGTCGAACGATAAATAAAGCCTTCACTATTAATACAAATAGAGCGACTCTCTCCCGTTGAAGGGGTTGTAATCGTGATACGGCAATCTGTTGTTGTACACAATCTTGTATCTACAGGAGAAGCGACCATGGTAGGTCGACCTAATAAATCAAAGGATAATTCTGAAACTGAAATCGCGGCACTGGCTGAAGAAAAAGCATAACTTAATTGAATAAGTTCCAACTGCTGTTGATTCATGTCTTTGGAATAATCTAAAAGTGTCGCACTAACCATACCTTTACTTTGACAGGATGCCGTTACCCCAAACTGATCAGAAGTCATCAAAATAGAGCGACAAGACGCACTGCTATCTGAAGTATTGCTTTGCATTGCAGTGATTTGAACTTGACGTAAAATGGACACAACTTGCTCTTGTGCAGCAGCAGAAGAAAAGTGACTTGCCCCCATGTATTTACTCGACGTATATAATGCAATAATCGCTAATAATATAATCACGACTATCAATTCTATTATCGTAAATCCATTGGTTTTTACTGGAGGATTGTTTAAGTGTGTTACACGAGGATAAATCATGATCCGTTACCTTATTACTTTCTGTTTGTAGGATAACGGAATTTATAGAGATAACGAAGGCAATGTTAATTTTTGATACAAAAAAGCCAGCGAAGGTCGCTGGCTTTTAGAGGCATATTAAAGTTTACTGATTAACACTTATCAGAATCAACAATTGTTGACACACCAGATGAAACTGTTGTTGCTTGACTGTATGTTACATAACATTCAGTCGCTACGATAGTTGCAGCTGTTGCATTATCAGCTTTAAAGCCAACAACTAATGATGCACCCGATGTTGCAGAACTCCAATCATCAGTTAAACCAACAACCGCAGCACCAATACCATCAGCAGTTGCTTCAGGGTAACCGTAAACAGTATTAATACCATCAATAGCAACAGTGGTTGTTGAAGTTTCTTTACCATCAATCGCCGCTTTACCATAAACGATACCAGAAGCACCAGACATTGCACCTTTCAGACCTTGCAGCGATGAAGCACGCGCATCTGATTGAAGGTTAAGGAACTTAGGTGCCGCTGTTACTGCTAGAATACCTAGAATAACGATTACAACTACCAACTCAATAAGGGTGAAACCACCTTGTCTTTTCATCTTACTCTCTCTTTATTATAAAAGTGATGGAACGCAATCGTTACCACCATTATTGTTAAAATATTTACTGTTTAAACATTGGTGCCTAAAGCAGATTAATTATCTCTGTCACTATGTCTTATTACACGAACAAAGAGGTAAATTCGTTATATTTATTGAAGGCTAACCACTACACGACCTGATTCAGGCTCATAAGTAAAAAAGTGACCTTCATTCTCTTGCTGTATATATTTACATTGATTTCGGCTATTTTCACTAATCACTTCAGCTAAATATTTTGCTTTATCGTCATCGCTGTTGCTAGTGACATATGGTGCATTTTGCAATAACATTTCCATCAATAAAATACACTCTTTTGCTGTTAATGAAGTAGGGTAATTACCCGTATCATTACCATCTAAATCTTCACGAGGGGCCATAGGGTACCCTGGACGAAAATCAGATTGATTCGCTTTAGAAGGATCTGTTAGCCAAAATTCAGTACCATCATAACTGACTGCATTATTACCATTTATTTTTGGTCGAGCTTCGGCTTCCCATTGCGCTCTTGCTGAAAGAACGGCGGTAGCATAACCACCTGCAACACCTTCTATACTTGCTTTTTTAGCCTCAAGACTGACATCTAAAAATCGAGGTAATGCTACCGTTGCCAATAAACCGATAACAACAATCACAATCACTAGCTCAACCAGTGAGAAACCTTTTTGGTGTTTCATCGTAATGCTTCTCTCTATTCTTTGATGTTATTCTGGGATTGTAAGGGATTATACAAAAAAAACATACTGTTCGTCAAAAAATTGCCAACTTAATTTTGTCCTAACTGCCAACCCTGACCTTAAAAACACCATTATTTAACATTACAGACATTACCTTACCATTTGATATACTGTAATCGCAATGATAGCTTTCAATTTCTGTTAAATTTTTGTGACTGCGTATACTATCAGTATAAATGGTCTCTTTATCTGGCAGTAAAATAGCAATCCATTTTTGACAGTCAATCTCTTGGTCATTAATAACTATCGGCCAACCTAATGAGGTAAATATTATCTCTACCCCTTCTTTATTCATTGATGACGGCTGACCATTTACTACCCAATAATTTTTAAATTCATTCGCTGATGATAAAATCTCTCTACTAGCAATAACTAACGAGGTGTCTTCTACTTTAGGTTCAAGTTGATCCCATTGAAATAAGAATACAGCCAGCAAAACAATGACGATCCCTCCCCATATCATTCGGGTTGCAGGCATTATTATTTTCCTTTTACTACATCTAACATATTCCACATTGGTAAGAAAATACCAAGAGCTAATATGAGAACCATCCCGGAAACAATAACTAATAACAGAGGCTCTATCCTAGCGGTTAATGTTTTTAAATCGTAATCAACTTCACGATCATAAAAATCAGAGACTTCTAACAATAAGTCATCAATCTGTCCTGTTTCTTCGCCCACGGCGATCATCTGTTGAACTAGAGGTGTAAAAATACCACTTTGAGCAGCAGTGACTGACATGCTAGTGCCTGATTCAATACCCGCTTTCATCTCCAGTAATCTATTCTCTAAGTATTTATTACCTAAAGATTCAGCAGATAATGCTATCGATTGATTTAATGGCACACCCGATTTTAACATCAATGCAAAGGTTCTAGAAAAACGTGACATTTGCGCTCGTGTTACAATGTCGCCAACAATTGGTAAACGTAGTCGAAATTTATCCCACGTTTCACGCCCTTTGGCTTGACTAATCCAAGCTTGAAAAGCAAATAATGCACCAGCCATTGCTGCGATTAAAAGATGCCAATAATTAACAAAGAAGCTTGAGGTCGCGATCAAGATCCGTGTAGGTAAGGGCAAGTCAACACCAAAACGAGAGAACATACTGGCAAATTGAGGAATAACTTTAATATTAAGTACAAACATTGCTAACAAAATAAACGTCAATACAAAAATAGGATAACGCATGGCTGATTTAATACGCTTGCGAGTTTCCATTTCTTGCTCGTAATAGTTTGCTAATTGCATTAGCGCCTGATCTAAGCGACCTGTATTTTCCCCAACATGGATCATTGAAACAAATAAAGAGCTAAACACATGAGGGTGCTGCTGCATTGAAACAGATAGACTGCGACCATTCGTTAGCTCTGCCGTCACTTCTTCAAGTGCTTTTTTTAATAACTTATTATTACTATTCTGTGCCAATCCATTCATTGCTCGAAGTAATGGGACACCTGCTTTGGTTAAGCTGTACATTTGACGACAAAAAATAACCAATATTTCTAAAGGTATGGTTGGCTGAAACCACTTCTTCCAATCTGTCGAGCTTGAACCGCCGCCAAATTTACTTGCTCGAATAGACGTAGGGATCACGCCATTATTCATTAATTGCCCTGCAGCAGCTTCTTCTGAGACTGATTCGATAGAGCCTGATACTTGCTCGCCTCGGCCATTACGTCCATTATATTTAAATATCGCCATTACTTATGCCTATATTAATATTGGCTGATGAGAGGCCACGTTGTCTCCCTCACCCAATACCATGACTTCATCGAGACTGATTATCCCTTGCATAGCTAATTCCATCGCAGAAGCTAATAATGGTTTGTAATCAGGATTTTCACGAGCTTTATGTGAAAAGTCTACTGCATCATTAGATCTTAATGCATCCATCATTGGTTGATCTAATTCTAACAATTCAAACACACCAACACGTCCACGATATCCTGTTAAATTACAGCTTTGACAGCCATAGCCTCGTTGAAATGGCACCGAAATCTGATTAGGAAAACGTGTTTGTACCCATTGTTTGCGCGACTCATCTAACGTATCAACACCTGAACATTCAGTACAAATTTTCTTTACTAGTCGCTGAGCAAGCACCGCTCTGACCGCACTTGCGACCAAGTAACCTGGCGCTCCCATATCCATCATACGGAGTGCGCTGTCTACTGCATCATTAGTATGTAACGTAGATAACACGAGGTGTCCTGTTAAAGCTGCTCGTAGCCCAATTTCAACAGTTTCTTGGTCACGCATCTCACCAATAAGAATAATATCTGGATCCTGACGTAAGAATGTTCTTAAGATTTTTGCAAAGCTTAAATTAATTTTATTATTTACCTGAACTTGGTTAATTCGAGGTAAACGATATTCTACGGGATCTTCTGCTGTGATGATTTTTTTACTTGGTTGGTTTAACTCGCTTAGTGCACCATACAAAGTCGTTGTTTTACCTGAGCCTGTAGGTCCTGTAACTAAAATCATGCCATAAGGACGACGTAGCTGCTTACGCAAGCGAATAAGGAGGTGTTCAGGTAGGCCTGAATATTCTAATTCGCGAATACCAGAGGTTTGGTTTAGCAAACGCATTACTACCGATTCACCATATTGAACAGGCATTGTAGATAAACGTATGTCTACTGATTGACCACGAGACTTAATGTTAAACCGCCCATCTTGAGGTAGACGTTTTTCAGAAATATCTAAATTCGCCATCAACTTTAAACGAAGAACTAATGCTGATGCGATATTGACTTCATTAAGTAGCGTTTCATGCAATACACCATCAATACGCTGACGTAAACGTAGTACTTTATCATCAGGTTCAATATGAATATCAGACGCACCAACTTGAATCGCATCTTCAAACAGTGAGTTAATTAATTTTACAACGGTAACTTCATCATTATCACTGTCTGAAATACCGAAATTAAAATCATCTGATTCTTGGTGTTCTGATTGCAACTGCTCAGCAAAAGATGCGATCTCTTTAGTTCGACGATAAAAACGGTCAAAACAATCAACTAACTGTCTTTCAGATGCGATAACCATTTCAAGTTGGTATTGTTGAAGCTGAGAAAATAACGCTTCTTGAGCTGATAGATCGGCAGGATCACTCATTGCTACACGAATAGTATTTCCTTGCTGACTGACAACTAAAGCTCTCAATCGACGAGCGTGCACTTCTGGTAGCAATTGCACTGCTGCGGCATCAATATCAGCTCGATTCAAATCAACCAGAGGTATATCTAACTGCTGAGATAAGAAAGCTAACATTTGCTTTTCAGATAAAAAGCCAAGCTGAATTAAGGTTCCACCTAATTTTCGTCCTGTTTTTTCTGTGCTAAAAGCGCTTGCTCTATTTGCTCTTCAGTAACAATGTTTTCTTCGACTAATAGATCACCAAGTCTTTTTCTTAACTTAAGACGCATTATTCATTTCCTTCCATTGTTGCTAAGAGTTTAATTCTATCTCGTACAAATGCTTGTGAAGAGCGAGACAATCCAGGGGTCATTAACGCTATTTTATACGTTTTATATGCTTCTTGAGTTTGCGCTTTTCTTTCATACGCAATGGCTAAACCTAACCACCATCGACCATTTTCAGGAGCCTTAACAACTAAGGTTTGATAGCTTTCTTCTGCTAAATCAATAAATTTTAATTTTTGAGCCAATCCACCACGAGTCGCTAAGTAATCAATACTTGCCTCTACAGGAACATATTCTAATACTGATAATGCAGCTTCTGACTGTTCTTCTTTTTGCAATAAACTGGCCAATGCTAAACGTAAGCTTACACTGTCATGATCTAATTTTATTCCTTGCTGTAAAACAGATGCAGCTTCTTTTGCGTTCCTTTTTCCATAAAGCAACGCCGCTAATTTTTTACGAGACTCTTCATCATTCGGCTGATATTTTAAAACGGTATAAAACTCTTTAATCGCAGATTTAAAATCAGATCTATCTAATGATTTACTCGCAGCTTCTCTGCTTTTTTTTGCTAATTCAGAAGGCAATAATTCTACTTCTTGAACATAAAACTCTTCTGAAGCATTTTCACGCACTGTATTTGGAATAACAGATGCTGATTTTAACGCTGGAACCCCTGTATTTACATTCACTATTTGTTCTGGAGGTGAAGATGTAAGTTCCTGTTTTTTATGAACCGCTTTCTCCTGCGCTTTCACTACATCGATGACCCCTTGAGAAGGCTCAATATAAATAGAGCTCACTTCTTGAATTGTATTTTTCGTGGTTGGAGAGGAAGCAAAAAGAGCTAAACTCGCATCACTTCCCTCTAAGCTATTTATTTCGTTAGAAGGAGTAGATGCTACATCTATATTTTCTTGAACCGACTCAAATGAATGATTTACACTTGCCCATCCAATCAAGCAAAGAGAACTCACAACGCCAATAGCAAAAAAGAAGGGCGCTTTATATCTGGACTCTATATCAGGAACATTGGCAGGAAGGAGTGTCTTTTTATCATCCTCATTCAATTTTTGCTTTGTAATATTTAATAATGCTTTATTTGTCGCACTCACGATGATCTCCACCCCCAAAACTTGGGAAAATAATGTCTGGGCTTGGCAGTGTCTGCCGTATCTAAAATCGCATCAAATATCGACTTAGGTGATACCTTATCCAATTGTTCAGAAAAGGAGATAAGTAATGATTTATGGCATATTTGATTAATTAAGCGCGGAACCCCACCACTTGCTTTCCAAATTGCCTTCATTTGAGACAGAGTAAATAAATCACTTTGACATCCAGACTCTAACATTCGATGTCTAATATAAGCTACAGTTTCACTGACGTTTAAAGGTCGTAAAGCAGCTGAAAATGTAATACGTTGGCGGAACTGTCGTAAATGGTATTGCGTTAAACGCTCATCCAACTCAGGTTGCCCAAATAGGACAATTTGTAATAATTTTTTATGATCGGTTTCTAAATTACCAAATAACCGTAACGTTTCTAAAGCTTCATCGCTTAACGCTTGAGCCTCATCAATAAATACAACCGCTGTTTTTTCTTCCGCTTGTAAATCTATCAGCTTTTCATGTATTCGATCTGTCAACGCAACATCATCACCGATTTGATCAAGCCATAGCTCTTTAGCTAAAGCTTGCCTCAATTCATGACCATTCATTACAGGGTTTGGTAAGTAGAGTAATTCAACATTACTTGGTAACTGGCTCATTAACATTCGACACACTAAGGTTTTACCAGTTCCAATTTCCCCTGTTACTTTAATAATCCCCTCTCCCATTGATATTGAAGACAACACCATTTGAATCGCTTCATAATGAGGTGGCAATCCATGAAAGAGAGAAGTATTAGGTGTTAAAGTAAAAGGTAACTGCTTTAAACCAAAGTGCTGTTCATACATATAACCAGTGATTACTCATCAGGGAACCATTCTTGTAATAGATCACGTGAACGTTCTAACTCTTCTTGCCAAGTATCCACACCAACAACTGTTGGTTTTAACAGGATAACTAATTCAGTTTTCTGTGTCAGTTGACTGATATTTCTAAATAAATACCCTAACGCTGGAATATCGCCAAGCAGTGGGACTTTTGAAACTTGATCCACTGTCTGTGATTTCATTAATCCACCAATAACAACTACATCACCACTTTTAGCACGAATTACAGAATCAGACTCTCGAATAGAACTTTTTGCCAATGGCAATTTCAACACACCACCCGACTCACCTAAATCAATCTCTTTAATCTCATTTTCAACATCTATGACAGATGGATGCACATGTAACATCACATTACCTTGGTCATCAATTTGTGGCGTTACATCTAATGATATACCAGAAAAGAATGGCGTTAATGTCACTTCAGGTGAGGCGTTCGAATTATCACCACTTCCTACAACACTTGAAACCTCTGTAACATAATATTCATCACGTCCAACTTTAATTACCGCTTTTTGGTTATTTGCAGCCGTCACTCTTGGACTAGAAAGTACATTAAGATCACCCTGCGTATCCATGAAACTTAGTACCGCATTGAAATTACCATCTGATACCGTGATATTTGTTTGACCACCTAATAAAGTACCGATGGCATCCATTCCTGGTAATGCACTTATCCCATCCGCACCGGGTATCGAACCCGGTGTTTGACCGAAGATAACATCAGTTCCACCTAAAGAAGCGGTTAAATTAGACCAGTTAATTCCTTGTTGATAACCATCACTAAGAGTTACTTCTAATAGTTTTGCTTCAAGAATAACTTGGCGTTGTAATCGTTTATGAGAGATAGTTAGAAATTGCTTTACTTTACGCAACTCATCTGGAGAAGCCGTAATCGTCACTACACTTGCTTGTGGTGAAACAACAACACTTCGACCAGCACCATTACCAATCATAACTGATACTGCTTTCTCTAGCTCTTTCCAGAAGTCACTTTCACTAATAGTTTCTATTTCTGTACCACCAGTGGCTGAAGAGCTACTACTGCTGCTAGATGAAGAGTTACTTGAATCGTCACTACTACTTGATGAACCACTTTCAGAGTTACTAATCGAACCTGTGGTGATAGTAGTTAAAGATCGACCTTTGCGGCTCAACTGTAAATAATCAACCGGAATGGTTTCTGTACGAATTGTTGCTGGGAAAACCTGTAATACCGAACCAACTTTAATAATTTCGTAACCATATAAATCTTCAACTGAAGACAACACTTCGTCTAACGTTACGTCATTAACATTCATTGTAATGCGCCCTGCAACCTTAGGATGCAAAACTACGCTATATTCAGTTCCTTTTACAAGACTAGTAAAAAAGGCTTTTGCATTTACATTATTTGCTTTTATTCTAAAACGCTTAAGCGGCTCTTCAATTTCAACCGTTGGTGCATTTAGATCTGGCATTAAATCGGCTTGTACCGAGGCTGGAAGTTCAGCTAATAATTGTGCGCCATTCTCATTAATTGATTGGTTTAAAGCTTCTTTTATTTCAACAGGATCACGGTGCCCCATTGAGCATCCTGCTAACGATACAGCCATAAATCCAATGATGACATTACGTACTTTCATTAATGTAAACCTTAATTCTTAATATCTTGTAAAAATAGGGAAAGGTGCCACTGTTTTCCTGAACGACCAATCAAAACACTTTCTTCGTTTATTGATAACAAAACATAGCCAGAAATCTTGTCACCTTTTATCATCGCTTGATTATCTAAAACGGCATTACACTCAGTACTATCATTACAAGTAATTGCTTGTAATGATGGAAAATATTGACGCTTCTTGACTACTTTAGCTTTTACTGGTGAACTAGGTTGTAGCCAACTTAATGGTTTGGTTGGATCTTGCCCTATTTCTGAAGCCTCAACAGTACTAGATAATAATGCTAAAACTAAAAACATACGTTTCATACTAACCGCCAATAAACCCTTTACTTGAACCTAGTGTATACACCTCTATCGCCACTTCAGCTTTAGGGTATTTTTTCACTTCATAATGGAAATTTCGCCAATAGTATTTAACTGGTAACGCTTCTAAATTAGATAAGTACTCTTCTATATCAAAATAGTTACCAGACAATACTAATCGTACTGGATGGATATAATAGCCAGCCTTATTATTTTCATCCAATAAGCGCTCAGAAGGCAATGTATTCAATGAAATTAATGTTAATTTCGAGGATTGCTGCAACACACTCTCCAATAACTGTGCCATTTGACTCGGCGAAACTAAAGAAGCAACTCGCTCAGAGAGCAAACTAGCGAGATCTTGGCTTTCTAGAGTTAGCTCTTGGTATTGCTTATTAACTTCTATATTAGGATCTTTTTGTAATCTGAACTGCGCTAGTTCAATCTGTTGTTTTAATGAAGCAATAGATCTAGTTACATGAGTAACTTCTCTTTCCGCTGTTTGATACTGAGCAATTTTTGGTTCAATGACTACTGTTAATGAAATAAAAATAACCGCAACCCAACCGACTAGAGTGATTAATATTTTTTCTCTCTGAGAAAGCGCAGCAAACATATCTTTGGCTTTATTCCAGTGTTCCATTATTCTTCCCCTGACGCCTTAGTATTTAGAACAAATGAAACAATTCCTTTCTCATCCGTTTTTATCTCAAGTTGAGCAAAGGTACGGCCAATTAAGTGCACTTCATTTTCAAAACTATTTATCCAGTTAGGTATCACATCAGGGGTTCGAGCGTAGCCTATAAAATTAACGTTTTCACCTGACATATAAATTTTAGACAAAGAGATATTACCCTGACCTAATTGCGTTAAACTACTCATTACGCCCGAGTAACCAATTTGCATTCCTTCATCAAAGTTATCAATCACTTTCAATGAGGTTTTCTTCGACTCTATATCTTCTTTCAATCGTTGAATAGCAGCCATCTTAGCCGCAGAGGGCTTATGACTTTCTAGTTGTTGACTTAAACTGGCTAGCGTTTGTTTTTGGCTACTCTCTGTTATAGAAAGTGTTTGTATTTCAGTACTTAAATTATAGTATTGCCAATGGTAATATCCAACTATCGCAGCAGTAATAGTCAGACCTACCACCCAACTAACTACTACATTTTGCAAAGTAAAATAATCAGTTTTAGGTTTTAATCTATCATTATAAAGATTTATGCTAGGTTGATTGAATAATCCAAGCCAACTTAAAATCTCACCAGAACGAAAAACTCTTGGTTCATCCACTAATAATGTGCTGACCTGTACTCCAAGACGATTTTGTAATTCTGATGCTAATAACACATCATCTTCATCATCACAGCGAAAATATAAGTGATTGATGTTTACACCATGCAACTGCGCACTTAAATAATCGAGAGATCTCTGTATTTCTAGCGCTAAACTATCAAGTTGAAAACCGTCAGAGAGTCCACCAGTTAATGGAGCAACAATGCCCCGTAAAGAGCGGTTTAAATGTAGGCTCCCTTCGCTAAAAGCAAGTAACTTAAATTCAGCCAACTTGCTATGGTTCAATAGCATAAAGCTACTTTCGTCCGGTTTAGAATAACTCCAAACCAATTCATCAGGTGTTACATTAACAACTTGGATTGAACATTCTTTTAATAATTCAACCACTGTTTGTATTGTAGATATTTGAGAGATATATACCTGTAGTTTACCGTTAACCGCTTCAACACCATCAGCAACAATATCTGTAACTCGATCAGAAATTAAATCTTTAACTAAGAACGGTAATGCTCCTAGTAGCTCTTCTTTCGGTAAGTTAGGGTTCTCTATTTGAAAGGATTGATAAAGATGAGAACCAAGTATCACGTTAGTATGACAATCTGAAATACCATTTTTTTGACAAGCTAAAATTAGAGCCTCTTTCCAAGAGTTTTGTTGCTCAATTGGAGTAAAGTGACTTTCTTTTAGCTCATCATGACCATCACTTTTTGTAATATAAATGCCACCTTGCAATATCACAATTGATGTCGTTGTTTTTACTGAACGGGCTAATGTCAGTTTTTTAAATGCATCCATCATATTCATTTATTGCTCGATTCTCTTAACTTATATTCAATGTTCTAATTAGGTCGCATACATGATGAATAATCATACCGCATCCAACTACAGTTCGGTATGAAAATATCATGCTGTAAGAATACTTAGCTTCCCCAACGATTTTTTCTTTTCGGAATTGATATCTTTTCTTTATGACGAAATAGCGATGATTCTGCTTCAAAAAATCGCCCTTGAACACCTTTTACACCTAACTCTGTTAGTAACTTAAGCTCTTTTTTATTCTCAACACCAACAGCTAAAACTTGTACTTCAATAGTTTCACATGCTCCAAGCAAGCTACGTATGAATAATTGATTTTCATAGCGTTGATGAATGTCTTTAATTAAGCTTCGATGAAGTTTAATGTAATCAACATTTAGGTCTTTGATGTAATGTGTACTAACTATTGTTCTTCCAGCTTGCTCTACCACTAGCTTACAACCAAAACTTTTTAATAATTTTGCTATTGGCCTTACCGCATCTA
This sequence comes from Aliivibrio wodanis, assembly GCA_000953695.1. Classification (GTDB taxonomy): domain Bacteria; phylum Pseudomonadota; class Gammaproteobacteria; order Enterobacterales; family Vibrionaceae; genus Aliivibrio; species Aliivibrio wodanis. The sequence continues at coordinate 2,653,268 of LN554846.1, forward strand.
AATACGTTACAACTTGCCCTTCAATTAATTCAAAACTTAAACGTTTGAGTTGCGCTCTAGGCGTTTGTAATAATCGGTTTTTTAACTGTCGTATGAATGCTGTACTTTGTAAGCTTTTCACTTGCAAGTGCACAGAAAACATATGCTCTGAAAAGTCAGGATCTGCCAGTAAAGGAAAGACTTGCTTTAAAACTGCACTATCCAGTTTTATTTGATAACCCACTTGCTTAATGGCAGGTAAAAAACGAGAAGCTTTGATTTGTATGCCATTCTCATCTTTAATCCGAGAAAATAACTCCAAGTGTAGCGGAACTAACTCACTATTCTCAAATATAAATGTCGGTTGCTTGTAAAGTAGTAACTGTTCTTGTTCAAAAATAGCATCAAACAAGCTCCTCCAACGCACGCTTCCTAAACTCTCAGTTAATTGTTGCTGTTTTTTAAATAAGGACCAACTATTATTATTTTGTAATAAAGCACTGCGATGAGCCATGTCTAACTCATCCATTAAACGACCTCGCCTCTCTCCGCTCACATACATACTGACACCAATATGGCACCAATTATCAGCATCTAAACTCTTTGGTGGAGGGATTTTTTCTATTACTTTCAAACATTGAGATGCAAGTAGCTTCGCTTCTTTTAATGATTGCTGAGGAATTAACAACGCAAAATCTGATTGATAATAGCGAGAAAGAACACTATCACTATAACGCTGCATTATATTATTTAACTGCTTTCCAATCTCAACAATTAGTTCATCACCAGTCGCTTTACCTTGCTCTTCTATAAGCTCTTCCCAACCATTAATTCTTAATAATAAAAGAACACCCTGATGTTGTGATTCTTGTAACATTGACTCTAATTTACTATCAAATAATACACGATTCGCAGAACCTGTCAGCTGGTCTAAAAATGTATGAGTCCGAATAAATGTATCAAAGCGACTACGTTCTTTACGTGCATCCTTCAATTCTGTTATAACATTATCTAAAGCTAAGCTTGCCGTTGCTGGCCATTCATCTTCACTTCCTATTGCATAAGCATCAAGTTTTCCTGCAAGTAGCATTCGCCCTCGTTCTTCTAGCAACTCTGACCCGTGTAGCTGTTTTCTTAGCCATACAACCCCCCACAAAAGAAACACTATAATCACTGCAATGGCTGCTGTAATTGAAAATAATGCACCTAAAGAATAAGTGAACGCACTATAGGGAGGGATAGATTTAAAGGTAATGGCATAACCTTTATTCATTTGGAGTGGGAATGTTTTTTTATACAATAAGCTATCATCTGGCATAATAGCTAAGGTTTGAAAAGAATACACACTCCCTGTAGCTGAAGATAATTCCATACTAACTACACTACTGGCTTTTAACAGTTTTGGTAGCCATTTAGCCATTGACTCAGCCTCTTCAGGCGCAAGCAATTCTTCATCAACAACACTAACAACGCCAAGTAAATAGTGCTCAAGATATTCATTACCAATTTGTTTAAATGATATGGTTCCACCAAGCATTAAAATAAAAATAGCAGCAGAAACCATAAGTGTTACAAATGAAATAAGACGATTACTTAAGCGTAAGCTCGGGGTTTTTCTCATTAAACTCTTCTTCCTTGAAGAAAACCGATCGTAAATGATCGCATAATTTTCTATATAAATTTTAGAGCCACATCTAACTATGCAGTAAACATAACAAAATCTTTATTCATACTTCAATCTAGTGAATATACACTGAGATTTATAGAACTATAAATCATAAAAAAGCCTCGATAATTCGAGGCCTTTACTGTCATTATCTCGACATCAATATTTAGAACGGAATATCGTCATCGAAGTCCATTGGTGGCTCATTATACTGAGGTTGAGTCGCCTGCGGTGCCTGTTGTTGCGGTGCTTGCTGCTGTTGTGGAGCAAAGTTATTTTGCTGAGCAGGTTGTTGAGCCGGCTGCTGAGGTTGTCCCCAATTACCTTGCTGCTGTTGACCACTAACAGGTGCGCCTTGACCGCGGCCACCAAGCATTTGCATTACGCCATTAAAGCCTTGAACAACCACTTCCGTTGTAAAACGATCTTGACCATTCTGATCTTGCCACTTACGTGTTTGAAGTTGACCTTCAATATACACTTGAGAGCCTTTACGTAAATATTCACCAGCAACTTCCGCCAACTTGCCAAACAGAGACACACGGTGCCATTCTGTTTTTTCACGTTGTTCACCCGTTGCTTTATCACGCCATGATTCTGACGTTGCGATTGTAATATTTGCTACCGCACCGCCACTTGGCATGTAACGGATTTCAGGATCTTGCCCTAAGTTACCAACAAGGATAACTTTATTTACACCACGGCTGGCCATAGTTTGCTCCAGATAGATTAGGGGTATGCATAGTGCTACCCGGTTATATATACAGTAGTCTTCAGTCTAACACGTTCATGGTTATTTCTGATAGCCCTAAAGCTAGAATCGATTCATGAGTAATTTAAAATAATACATAAGAATATTTATTTAAACTTACAATAGAACTCCATTTCACTTAAAGGGTGATTTCGACCGAATAAATTCTGATAATAAATAATAACTATCAAATTATCAGTAAAACATTTAACTCTAATTACCTGCGAAAGCATGAGCTATTGATGTAGATAACCCATGCTATATTAATGATAATGATTAAATAAATCGCATTAATAAGATGCCTAACACCTCTTTAAAACGAAACAACTTCATTTCACTATATTTAATCGTTACACTTTATCTTATAACGATGACGCTCATGTAAGAGCATTTTTATTAATTTTAAAGTTATTGTCTATTTAGGACTCAGTTATGATCAAAAAATGTCTTTTCCCTGCCGCAGGCTACGGCACCCGCTTTTTACCAGCAACTAAATCAATGCCAAAAGAGATGATGCCAGTAGTAAACAAACCTCTGATTGAATATGGCGTAGAAGAAGCTATCAATGCGGGTATGGACGGGATCTGTGTTGTAACAGGCCGTGGCAAGCATTCATTAATGGACCACTTTGATAAAAACTACGAACTAGAACATCAAATCAGTGGTACCAATAAAGAAGAACTGCTTGATGATGTTCGTGAACTCATTGATGCAGCTCACTTTACTTATATCCGCCAGCGCGAAATGAAAGGTTTAGGTCATGCTATTCTTACTGGTCGTGAACTAGTGGGCGATGAACCTTTTGCTGTCGTACTTGCTGATGATTTATGCGTGAACGAAGAGCAAGGAGTTCTTTCTCAAATGGTTGCATTGTATAAGCAATTCCGTTGCTCTATCGTTGCAGTAGAAGAAGTACCAGATAACGAAACTCACAAATACGGCGTTATTGCGGGTGAAATGATCAAAGACGATCTTTACCGTGTAGATAGCATGGTAGAAAAACCAGAACCAGGCACAGCACCAAGTAACCTTGCCATTATTGGTCGCTACATCTTAACTCCTGATATTTTTGAGATCCTAGAAACAACAGAACCGGGTAAAGGCGGTGAAATCCAAATTACGGATGCACTATTAAAACAAGCTCAATCTGGTTGTGTTCTTGCGTATAAATTTAAAGGTAAGCGTTTTGACTGCGGTAGTGTTGAAGGTTACATCGAAGCAACCAACTACTGCTATGAAAATGTTTATTTAAAAGATAAAAAATCTGCTGAACTTGCAAAGCAAAAAACAGGTAAAAAATAACCCCTTGATTTGCTAATCATATTAATGCCTTGTGATTTATTACAAGGCATTTTCATATCTCTTATAGAATCTCTCTTCTAATAACATTACTGTTTTTTTATCCAGTACCTCTTTGCTGTTTTAATACTCTGTGCAATACTTATTCTCTAGTTATTGTTTAAGCAGAGAGACGTTCCATGGATAAAATTGAAGTTCGAGGGGCAAGAACCCATAACCTAAAAGATATTAGCTTAACTATCCCACGAGATAAACTAACGGTTATTACGGGATTATCAGGCTCAGGTAAATCCTCTTTGGCCTTTGATACCTTGTATGCAGAAGGTCAACGACGCTATGTTGAATCTTTGTCTGCATACGCTCGTCAATTTTTATCATTAATGGAAAAACCAGATGTTGACCACATTGAAGGGCTTTCTCCTGCGATTTCTATCGAACAAAAATCCACCTCTCATAACCCAAGATCGACAGTCGGTACAATTACTGAAATCTACGATTACTTACGTCTTCTATACGCACGTATTGGCGAACCTCGTTGTCCTGAACATCATGTCGAATTAACAGCACAAACTATCAGCCAAATGGTAGATAAAGCGCTAGAGTTGCCAGAAGGCACAAAGCTGATGTTGTTAGCACCTATTGTGAAAGAGCGTAAAGGAGAGCATGTTAAGACGTTAGAAAATTTAGCCGCGCAAGGGTTTATTCGTGCTCGTATTGATGGTGAAGTGTGCGACCTCTCCGATCCTCCGACATTAGAACTTCATAAAAAACACACCATTGAAGTGGTTGTTGATCGTTTTAAAGTTCGAGACGATTTAAAACAACGCCTTGCTGAATCTTTTGAAACCGCACTAGAGCTCACTGGTGGTATTGCTGTTGTTGATTACATGGATGATACCAAGCATGAGCCTCTGATCTTTTCTGCCAACTTTGCCTGTCCACATTGTGGCTACAGTATGTCTGAACTTGAGCCTCGTCTGTTTTCATTCAATAACCCTGCTGGTGCTTGTGGTACTTGTGATGGCTTAGGGGTTCAACAGTATTTTGATGCTGATCGTATTGTTTTAGATAATAAGCTCAGTATTGCTGAAGGGGCGATTAAAGGTTGGGATCAAAAAAACTATTATTACTTTCAAATGTTAGGTTCATTAGCCAAGCACTATGGATTTGATCTTTTTGCACCATTTAAATCATTATCAAAGAAATTTCAAAATATCATTCTTAATGGTTCAGGAGCGGAAGAAGTTGAGTTCCAATACAGCAATGATCGCGGCGATCTACGCGTTAAGCGCCACCCTTTTGAAGGAATATTAAATACACTTGACCGCCGCTATAAAGAAACCGAATCAAGCTCTGTGCGTGATGATCTATCAAAGTATATTTCAACTCAATCATGTTCAAGCTGTCACGGTACCCGCTTACGTTTAGAAGCCCGTAGCGTATTTGTTGGTGACACAACATTACCTGAAATCTGTGAGATGAGTATTCAAGACTCAATGGCCTTTTTTAGTTCGCTAGAGTTGAAAGGACAGAAAGCTCAAATAGCAGATAAAGTAATGAAGGAGATTAATGAACGCCTGCATTTCCTTATCAATGTTGGTTTAAATTATCTTAATTTATCACGCAGTGCTGATACGCTTTCTGGTGGCGAGGCTCAACGTATTCGTCTGGCAAGTCAAATAGGTGCCGGATTAGTTGGTGTTATGTACGTTCTTGATGAGCCTTCCATTGGTCTTCATCAACGAGATAATGAACGCCTATTGAAAACCCTTAACCATCTTCGTGATCTAGGTAATACCGTTATTGTTGTAGAGCACGATGAAGACGCAATAAGAAGTGCAGATCATATTATTGATATCGGTCCTGGAGCAGGAATTCATGGTGGCCACATTGTCGCAGAAGGCAGTTACCAAGACATTATTTCAAATCCAGAATCGCTAACAGGTCAATATCTTAGTGGTGCTAAAGAAATTTCCATTCCAAATGAACGAATTAAAGCAGACCCTAAAAAACAAGTTGAACTGATTGGCGCCACTGGCAATAACTTAAAAAATGTCACACTCAAATTACCGGTTGGTCTATTTACGTGCGTTACTGGCGTTTCAGGATCTGGCAAATCGACACTGATCAACGATACTTTCTTTAAGATCGCTCATACTCAGTTAAATGGAGCCACAACATCAGAACCGGCACCCTATAAAAAGATCAAAGGTATTGAACACTTTGATAAGGTTATCGATATTGATCAAAGTCCAATTGGACGAACGCCTCGATCAAACCCTGCAACTTATACAGGGATCTTTACTCCTATTCGTGAGCTATTTTCTGGTACGCCAGAATCTCGTTCTCGTGGGTATAAGCCGGGCCGCTTCAGTTTTAATGTCCGCGGTGGCCGCTGTGAAGCTTGTCAGGGAGATGGGGTAATTAAAGTTGAGATGCATTTCTTGCCTGATGTTTATGTTCCTTGTGATGTGTGTACCGGTAAGCGCTATAACCGTGAAACTCTAGAAGTAAAATACAAAGGTAAGAGCATTGATGAAGTCCTTCAAATGACCATTGAAGATGCCAATTATTTCTTCCAACCAGTCCCTGTTATTGCTAGAAAGCTGCAAACACTAATGGATGTAGGGCTATCTTATATTCGTTTAGGTCAAGCAGCGACCACCTTATCTGGTGGTGAAGCTCAACGAGTTAAATTAGCTCGCGAACTATCAAAACGAGATACAGGGAAAACACTATATATCCTAGATGAACCCACCACAGGTCTGCATTTTCACGATATTCAGCAATTATTGAATGTACTGCATCGCTTACGTGAGCGAGGTAATACCATTGTCGTGATCGAGCATAACCTTGATGTTGTAAAAACAGCGGATTGGATTATTGATCTTGGTCCAGAAGGTGGCCAAGGTGGAGGAGAGATTGTAGCTGAAGGAACACCTGAGAACGTGGCTCTTGTTGACGGCTCTCATACTGCACGCTTCTTAAAACCAATGTTGAATAAGCAATAAATTCCGCACTTTATAAGGTGAATACGATAGAATAAAGCCAGCATTTTGTTGGCTTTACTTTTTATATTCATGCTCGCAATAGGAATTGATTAATACATGGCAACGCTACTTACCCAAGGAACGCAACTAGAAGCAAGAAAGGTTAGAAAACCATTAACTAAATCTTTTTTATTTAGCCTTAGTACTCTTTTCTTTGTCTGTGCTCACTTCTTTCAACCAAACCCTGGCGGTTCAGGCTTACACCTTGCATTTAATGCCATCTCTTGGATCCCTGCTAGTATTGCTATTGCTATTGGTGTATTTCATATAGCCAAACAAGGACTCCTTAAATATTCAACTTTAACACTTGTTTTATCATTATCTGTAATACTACTCTCTATCCCCTTATTTTATCATGATGCCTCACCAGAATTAGCACTCGGTAAGTTCTTAGGCTTATGGGCTGGGCTAATTTTTTTCATTACATTGCAACAATTCGCTTTTTCAAATAAACAAAAGCAATGGCTTTTATGGTGTATTATTGGCTCTGTTTTAATTGAGACTAGTATAGGTTACATCCAATATATCTTTCTAAAAGAAGGTAATGGCTTTGGCTATAACGTTATCGTTAATCGACCTTATGGTATTTTTCAACAACCTAATGTTATGGCAAGTTTCTTAGCTACAGGGCTTGCTATTGCCTCTTATTTCCTAGCTAGACAACCGACTAAATACCGTGAAAACATCATTGCACTAACCCTGCTTTATGCAACTATCATATTTACAGTACCGCTGATTATCGTCTTGGCATCTCGTACAGGATGGCTTGCTACCATTTTTAGTATTACTTTATTAACACCCTATATGTGGAAATACTGTACTAAACAACGATTTTTTTCTTGGATATTAGCAATAGTTATAGGTTTTAGTGGTCATTATGCTCTCCTCGAAATATCAAAAGAAAAAGAGACGAATAACGCATCAACTATCATTCAAAAAACCAGTTTAGCGAATGCGAGACAATACATTTTCCCTCAAGCTCTCGATATGTTCTTAGAGAAACCAATCACAGGGTATGGTTATGGGAATTTTGAAGCAGAATACACCTTGTATACAGCTAAACAACATCAACTCTCAACGACCTATAGACCTGGGCTTCCTTCGATGGATCACCCTCACAACGAAGTTCTATATTGGGGAGTAGAAGGAGGTATTGTCGCTATTTTAGGTTTGCTTATTGCTGCTGTTGGCGTACTGCTAAAGATAAGAAAAAGTAAACTAGATACACAGTTTGCTTTACTTGCCTTAATTGCTCCTATTTTTATTCATAGCCAATTAGAGTACCCGTTCTATCACTCAATGGTTCATTGGTTCACTTTTATTATTCTTCTCTTTTGGATAGATCAACTTAGCTGTAAGTACAAAAAGCGCCGTATCGGCGATATCATAAAAGTAGCTTTACGTATAAGTTCGTTAGTTCTCCCTATTGTTACTGCTTTCTATATGCTTTCAACGCTGCATACCAATTGGGTATTAACGAAATTTGAAACCACCCGCCCAATGAACCCTGATATTTTAAATCAAGTGACTAACCCTGTTGCTTGGGAAGATAGATTTAATTGGGATGTGCTTTCAGCTCAGCTAACTATAGGGATTATGAATAAAAAATCAGAATTAATTACACCCTATATAACATGGTCAAAAGAGCTTATAAAAACAAAGCCTAGACCTGCATTTTATCAAAACCTAATCATTGCTTATCAAGCTCTTGGGCAAGTTCAAAATGCAGAAGATATAAGAAGAGAGGCGATTTTCTTATTTCCAAATAATAAATTTGAATCGGTAGAATTAGATGAAAAACTTCGCCAGAACTCCTCTGTATTAAAAAAGAAAAATAAATAAACGATTCATAAAAACCGCTGATTATTCAGCGGTTTTTTGGTTAACTCTTAAAGAACATCAGATAAAGCCTTAAGACAAAGAGTCACATTTTCTTTCTTAGCCGCATACCCCATTAAACCAATACGCCATGCTTTCCCTGCTAAATCTCCCAATCCAGCACCAATTTCTAAATTGTATTCATTCAATAGACGTGACCTAATCGCAACATCATCAACACCCTCCGGGATATAAACCGCATTCAGCTGTGGTAATCGAGACGCTTCATCAACAATAAATTGAATACCTAGAGCTTCTAAGCCTTGTTTTAACTCTTGGTGATAGTGAGCATGTCTACTCCACGCTTCTTCTATTCCTTCATTTTTTAGCATTAATAACGCTTCATGTAAGGCGTATAAACTATTGACTGGTGCTGTATGGTGATAGCTTCTTTTTCCTTCACCACTCCAATAACCTAAAACCAAACTTTGATCTAAAAACCAACTCTGTACGGGGGTCTTTCTCGATGTCATCTTCTCAACGGCTTTATTCGAGAACGTCACAGGAGACAAACCTGGTGTACAAGATAAACATTTTTGGGAACCAGAATACACAGCATCCAATTGCCATTCATCCACCAATAATGGAACGCCACCTAATGACGTCACCGCATCCACAATGGTTAGGCACCCATGCTTACGTGCAAGTTCAGAAATAGCTCTAGCGTCACTCAATACCCCTGTAGACGTTTCTGCATGCACAAAAGCCACAATAGCAATATCAGGGTGCTGATCTAAAGCTTGCTTCACTTTATCTAATGAAACTGGCTCTCCCCATTTATCATCTATAACAATCGCAGTACCGCCGCAACGCTCAACATTTTGTCGCATTCGTTCGCCAAAAACACCATTGCGACAAACTAAAACTTTCTCACCAGCTTCAACTAAGTTAACAAAACAAGTTTCCATTCCTGCACTTCCAGGGGCAGATACTGCAATTGTAAACTCGTTTTCTGTTTGAAATGCGTATTTAAGTAACTCTTTTACCTCATCCATCATTTTTATGAATAATGGGTCAAGATGGCCGATTGTAGGTCGGCTTAAGGCTTGCAATACTTGTGGTGAAATATCTGATGGACCAGGTCCCATAAGGGTTCTTCTTGGTGGGATAAAACTTTGCATTATTCACTCCTTGAAATATAGGGTGTATAAAGAATAGACACAAAAATAATTAAACTCAATTAGACGAAGTAATTAGAGTGACTAAACTAGAAAAAATACCATCAAAGCACCTACTTTTACTTTAAAGAGAAGAAATACAAATAAAGTTGTTACCACTTGTTGACATTTGAGCCATAAAAAAGCACATTATTAATACGTATTTTGTTCCTTGAAATACATAAAGAAGAGGAGCATTACCTAGGTAGCTTAATTTGTGGAGTCCAAACTCCCAGCCAACTAAGTGAGGGAGAGTAATGCCGAGACGAACTTTATTGGGAAAACTTCGTCGGTCGTTTAGGCTGAATCCTAACGATTGTCACTTATTTTTTAAGTGAAGGGCTTCTAGCAACTATTTATTTCTTGCTATCACCCCTTCACCTTTATTTTACACATTGGATGTAGTCGGGAGACAGGAAAGTGAACCCTATTAATGTTGCTAAATTTGGTGGCACTAGCGTTGCCAATTTCGAAGCGATGAGCCGCAGCGCTCATGTTATCGAACAGAATCAAAAAACTCACCTTGTTGTTATCAGTGCTTGTTCTGGCGTTACTAACTTATTGGTAGAACTCGCTAACGGCGTACAAGATAGTCAAAGAAAAAAAGATATTTTTGAAGAGTTAAAATCAATTCACTTTTCTGTATTAGATCAGCTCTCAGATCCTATTTATCCAGAACAAGCTATTCTAGAAATCCTTGAAGATATAAAAAAAGCGGCCGATTCAGCTTCATTTCAATCAAGTGATAAACTCACTGATCATCTTGTTGCTTGCGGTGAGCTCATGTCGACTCACCTATTTACTCAATTATTAATTGAACGCGGTAACTCTGCCGTCCGCTTTGATATCAGAACCGTTCTTCGCACCGATACACAATTTGGTAAAGGAGAACCTCAGCTTGAAGAAATATCTCAGCTAGCTCAAGCTAAACTCGCTCCTCTTTGCCAGAAACATATTGTCGTTACACAGGGCTTTATTGGGTCTGATAGTGAAGGAAATACAACGACATTAGGTCGAGGTGGCAGTGATTATAGTGCGGCATTGATAGCTGAATCTGTAAATGCTTGTGGATTAGAAATTTGGACTGATGTTCCTGGTATTTATACTACCGACCCTCGCATTGCACCTGCTGCATCTCCAATTCCAGAAATTAGCTTTAGTGAAGCTTCAGAGATGGCAAACTACGGGGCTAAAATTTTACACCCATCAACACTATTACCTGCTCTACGTCATCAAATTCCTGTGTTTGTTGGTTCATCAAAAGAGCCAGAAAAAGGCGGTACGTGGATAAAGCAAAAAGTAGATAGCTCTCCATTGTTTAGAGCGCTAACCTTACGTTGCAATCAAACTATGGTGACATTACATAGTCCAAACATGTTCCATGCTTATGGTTTTCTAGCTGAAGTATTTAAAATTTTAGCTAAATATCAGATTTCAGTCGATTTAATTACAACCTCTGAAGTCAGTGTCGCTCTTACTCTTGATCAAACCAATACCAACGGTAAAGCGCCTGAATTGCCTTTTGAAGCCCAACAAGAATTAGAAAAACTATGCACGGTTGAAATTGAAAACAATCTATGTCTAATTGCTCTTATTGGTAATCAAATGAGTGACTCCAAAGGATATGCTAAGCAAGTGTTTGGAGCTTTAGAAGACTTCAATCTACGCATGATTTGTTACGGAGCAAGTCAGCATAATTTATGTTTCTTATTGCATGAGTCTGAATCCAAACGTGCGGTCCAAGTTCTACATAAAGAGCTATTTGAAAAATAAAAAATTACGTTTAAACCTCTAAACTAAAAAATCCCATTAATTGATTATTAATGGGATTTTTAATTTTTATTATAAAACAGATCTTAGTTTAGATTTGGCCCTAGCCACTTTTCAGTTTCTAACATATCCCACCCTTTTCTCTCTGCATAACTTTCCGCTTGATCTTTTTGGATCTGAGCAATAGCAAAATAACGAGAATCTGGGTGTGAGAAATACATACCGGAAACTGATGCCCCTGGCCACATAGCGTAGCTAGAAGTCAACGACATTCCTATTGCTTCTTCAACATCCATCAACTCCCACAATGTTCCTTTCTCTGTATGCTCAGGACAAGCTGGGTATCCAGGTGCAGGGCGAATGCCTTGATATTTTTCACGGATCAGATCATCATTTGAAAGATCTTCATCTGGAGAATAGCCCCAAATATCTTTACGTACTTCTTTATGCAAATACTCGGCAAACGCTTCAGCTAAACGGTCAGCAACCGCTTGGATCATAATGGCATTATAATCATCACCTTTGGCTTTATAGTCATCAGCAAGTTCTCGTTCACCAATACCACCAGTAACAGCAAATCCACCTATCCAATCGGCTTTTCCGCTCTTTTTCGGCGCGATATAATCAGATAGACAATAGTTAAACCCTTTTGGCTTTTCTGTTTGTTGGCGTAAGTTATGTAGAACTTTCAATACCTCAGTACGTGATTCATCGGTATACACTTCAATATCATCATCAACACTGTTAGCAGGGAAAAGCGCACACATTCCTCGCGCTTTTAGTAAACCTTCTTTTTCTACACGATCCAACAGATCGTTCGCGTCTTTATATAAACGCTTCGCTTCTTCACCCACTTCTTCATGATCTAGAATTGCAGGATATTTGCCCATTAAAGACCATGTCATAAAGAAAGGAGTCCAATCAATATATTCGCGTAAAGTCGCTACATCCATATCATCAAAAATATGCACACCTGACTTCACTGGAGCTGGTGGCGTGTAGTTAACCCAATCAATATCGACTTTATTTGCTCGTGCTCTTGCTAGTGAAACGGGTTTCGTTCGTGGTGTTTTACGGCTATGTTGATCACGCACACGCTCGTAATCTAAATCCAACTTCTCAATAAATGCTGGTTTCAATTCATTAGAAAGCAATGACGTACAAACACCAACCGCACGAGAAGCGTTATTAACATAAACCACAGGTTGAGAGTAGTTTTGCTCAATTTTCACCGCTGTATGCGCTTTAGAAGTCGTTGCCCCACCAATCAAAAGTGGTAAATCAAATCCTTGACGTTCCATCTCTTTAGCTACATGGACCATCTCATCAAGCGATGGCGTAATAAGGCCAGAAAGTCCGATAATATCGACGTTTTCTTCTTTCGCTACTTTTAATATTTTCTCACAAGAAACCATGACACCAAGATCAATAATTTCATAGTTATTACATTGAAGTACCACCCCTACAATGTTCTTACCGATATCGTGTACATCACCTTTTACTGTCGCTAGTAAAATTTTACCGTTTGTTGACCCCACATCTTTTGTCGCATCAATAAAAGGTTCTAAATGAGCAACAGCTTGCTTCATCACTCGTGCCGATTTCACTACTTGAGGAAGGAACATTTTTCCTTCACCAAATAGATCACCAACCACATTCATACCATCCATTAATGGACCTTCAATAACATGAATTGGTCGTTCTGAATTCACACGAGCTTCTTCGGTATCTTCTACAATGAAATCAGTTATTCCTTTAACTAATGAATGCTCAAGACGCTTCTCTACCGACCACGTTCTCCATTCTAAAGCCGATTTATCTTCAACCTTTCCGACCGCTCGTTCTAGATATTCTGTTGCCATATCCAGTAGACGTTCTGTTGAATCATCACGACGGTTAAGTACTACATCTTCTACCGCTTCACGTAAATCTTCAGGTAAGTTGTCGTAAATCTCTAATTGACCTGCATTCACTATCCCCATATCCATACCATGTTTAAAACAGTGATATAAGAACACGGCATGAATCGCTTCTCGTACGTAATTATTACCACGGAATGAGAATGACACGTTAGATACACCACCTGAAATCATGGCATGGGGAAGCGTTCTTTTTATATCGGCAACAGCTTCAATGAAATCAACAGCGTAGTTGTTATGTTCATCGATCCCTGTTGCAACAGCAAAGATATTTGGGTCAAAAATAATGTCTTCTGGTGGGAAACCAATTTCATCCACTAAGATGTTATAAGCGTTAGTACATATTTCTATTTTTCGCTCACGCGTATCAGCCTGACCAACCTCATCAAAGGCCATCACAATTACAGCCGCACCGTAACGACGTATCAACTTAGCTTGCTGTAAGAATTTCTCTTTGCCTTCTTTAAGGGATATTGAGTTTACAATACCCTTACCTTGAATACATTTAAGACCCGCTTCGATTACTTCCCACTTAGAAGAATCAACCATCACCGGTACTTTGGATATCTCTGGCTCTGAAGCACATAGGTTTAAGAATTTAACCATACACGCTTCAGCATCAAGCATACCTTCATCCATATTGATATCGATGATTTGAGCGCCGTTTTCTACTTGCTCACGAGCGACACTCAATGCTTCATCGTATAGCTCTTCTTTAATTAAACGTTTAAAACGAGCAGAACCGGTGACATTAGTTCTTTCACCTACGTTCACAAAAAGGGATTCTTTAGATATTGTTAACGGCTCTAAACCAGATAAGCGACAAGCTACCGGAAGTGTAGGTAATGAACGAGGTTTAATACCTTCAACCACTTGTGCCATTTGACGGATATGTTCCGGGGTCGTGCCACAACAGCCACCGATCAAATTTAAGAAACCACTTTCAGCCCACTCTTTTACATGCTCAGCCATTTCTTCTGGAGAAAGATCATACTCACCGAAGGCATTAGGCAAACCAGCATTCGGGTGTGCTGAAACACTGCACTCTGAAATACGAGACAACTCACTCACATACTCACGTAATTCATCAGGCCCTAATGCACAGTTCAAACCAAATGAGATTGGTTTAACATGACGCAAAGCATTATAGAACGCTTCTGTTGTTTGTCCTGAAAGCGTACGACCTGAAGCATCAGTAATCGTACCTGAAATCATCACTGGTAATATGATACCCATTTCTTCAAAAACAGATTCAACTGCAAAAGAACAGGCTTTGGCATTCAAGGTATCAAAGATGGTTTCAATAAGAATTAAATCAGAGCCACCTTTAATTAAGGCACGAGTTGATTCAGAGTAGGCCTCGACTAATTCATCGAAAGAGACATTTCGATAACCAGGGTCATTCACATCCGGAGAAATAGAACATGTTCGGTTCGTCGGGCCTAAAACACCAGCAACATAACGCGGTTTATGAGGCGTTTTTAATGTCCATTCATCTGCGACTTCTCTTGCTAGCCTAGCCGCTTCGAAGTTCATTTCTTCGCTCAGACTTTCCATGTCATAGTCAGCCATTGCGATCGTTGTTGAGTTAAAGGTGTTCGTTTCTAAGATATCGGCACCCGCTTCTAAATAAGCGGAATGAATATCTCTGATAATTTGAGGACGAGAAAGCACTAGAAGATCATTGTTACCTTTTAAGTCACAATGCCAATCACTAAAACGCTCTCCACGATAATCTTGTTCTTCAAACTTATACTCTTGGATCATGGTTCCCATACCACCATCGATCAAAAGTATACGTTCCAGAAGGTGCTTTTCTATTTCAGTTTTCTTATTGCTTCCTGCCACGGTACTGCCTCATCCATAATACGTTTCTGTTACAATCCTATCACACATCTAATAGGAATCTAGACGTCCAAAATGGTTTTATTTTCACAAATTCGAAATAAAGTTTGATATTTATCAATTTGAGTGGAAAATGACCTCTATCACATTTTGTTACAAAAATAACATATATAGAGGTTAAACAATGTCTGTGTATAACACACTCTGCTTTTTAGCAGCGGCTGCTATGCTAATCGCTTTTTTTAATAGCAAAATAGGAAAGATGCAAACAACAATCGCGATCACCGCAGGTTCAATGATGCTATCCCTTGGGATCATTATCGCTGGCCAAAATGATTGGTTTCACCTTAGAGAAGTTGCTACAGAAACCTTAACAGAGATAAATTTTGAAGATTTTCTATTGAAAGGAATATTAGGTTTCTTATTGTTTGCTGGTGGCTTAGGAATAAAACTTCAAAATCTTAAAGATCAAAAATGGGAAATAACCGTACTTGCTTTAGGTGCAACCTTATTCTCAACATTCTTTATTGGTTTTGCTTTATGGGGTATATGTAATCTAATCGGTATTAATCTTGATTTAATCTACTGCTTACTATTTGGCTCACTTATCTCTCCAACCGATCCTATTGCCGTGCTTGCTATAGTAAAAAAACTGAACGCCCCACAACGTATTTCTACCCAAATCGAAGGTGAGTCACTATTCAACGATGGTTTTGGTTTAGTTATTTTCGTTACATTATTTACCATTGCTTTTGGTTCAGAAACACCAACAATTGGTAGTGTAACGGCACTGTTTTTACAGGAAGCTATTGGCGGTATTGTTTACGGTTTCCTTTTGGGTTTAATTTTCCATTACCTCATAAGCTCAACTAATGATCATTCAATGGAATTATTATTAACCATCGGTATCCCTACATCAGGTTATGCTTTTGCTGAAGTTATCCATGTTTCAGGTCCTTTAGCTATGGTTGTATCGGGTATTATGATCGGCAACTGGACCCGTTATATTGGCTTTTCAAAAGAGAGTGAAGATCATTTAGATCATTTCTGGGAACTTGTTGATGAGTTCTTAAATGGCGTGTTATTTCTTCTTATTGGTATGTCGATGCTACTATTCCAATTCCATCAAGAAGATTGGATATTAATGGCTATTTCTATTCCTCTGGTATTAGCAAGTCGTTATTTAAGTGTTTTCGTCTCGTACATTGGTTTTAAACGATTCAGAACTTATAATCCATTATCCGTGAATATCTTAACGTGGGGTGGCCTTCGAGGCGGACTTGCTTTAGCAATGGCTTTGGCTATCCCATCAGGTATCATCATCATCCCAGATAAGAATATAGATGTAAGAGAAATCATCCTAGTCATGACTTATTCTGTTGTTGTTTTCTCTATTTTGGTTCAAGGCTCAACTATTACAACAATGATTGAAAAAGCAAAGAAATTAGAAAAAGATACTTAACCTTTTTCGTCATATATTACTTAATGGAGATGCATCTTATGTATCTCCATTTTTTATATCATCAACTACACTCATTAATCATCGTCCCTCATACCTTATTAAGTATTGATACTATTTAGCTTAAACTTAATTTCCCTTATCGTTAACAAGACTTTCTACCCTCTCTGTAGCGATATACTCTACTCGTAACTTACCGTTAAGATCCCCAATAGAAGCCTAATCAACTAAACTGCTACTTCGCAGTGTCTATTCTGCATTATTTTACTTTTAGATAGACGTAAATAAGCCCTAATCTTCCGATTAGGGCTTTTTAAAATAGTGGAGGAGTGGACAGGACTTTCTATTAACCTTAAGAGCGGCACGTCCCCCGGCGTGACAGGCCGCTAAGCTCTCCAATAGAAAGTCTAACCAACTGAACTATCATTCCGCAGTATCTATTCTGCATCACTTTACTTTTAGACTGACGTAAAAAAGCCCTAATCTTCCGATTAGGGCTTTCTTGGTATAGTGGCTACGTTAACAGGACTTTCTATTAACCTTGAAAGCGACACGTCCCCCGGCGTGACAGGCCGCTAAGCTCTCAAATAGAGAGTCTAACCAACTGAACTGCCATTTCGCAGTGTCTATTCTGCATCATTTTACCTTTAGACAGACGTAAAAAAGCCCTAATCTTTCGATTAGGGCTTTTTAAATATAGTGGCGGAGTGGACGGGACTCGAACCCGCGACCCCCGGCGTGACAGGCCGGTATTCTAACCAACTGAACTACCACTCCGCAGTGTCTATTCAGGTGTATCTTAATTAGAAGCCTGGCGATGTCCTACTCTCACATGGGGAAACCCCACACTACCATCGGCGCTATTACGTTTCACTTCTGAGTTCGGCATGGGATCAGGTGGGTCCATAACGCTATGGTCGCCAAGCAAATTCTTTTTATCTACCTCACTAAGAGATAAATAATAATCTGGAAAGCCGTTTCTCTATATAAAGAGTTGTTCTTAATCACATTCAATCTGTTTCTTGTCAATTTAAATCCGTTCAAAACCCCTTGGGTGTTGTATGGTTAAGCCTCACGGGCAATTAGTACAGGTTAGCTCAATGCCTCGCAGCACTTACACACCCTGCCTATCTACGTCGTAGTCTTCAACAACCCTTTAGGATACGTATAGTATCAGGGATGACTCATCTCAAGGCTCGCTTCACGCTTAGATGCTTTCAGCGTTTATCGATCCCGAACTTAGCTACCGGGCAATGCTACTGGCGTAACAACCCGAACACCAGAGGTTCGTCCACTCCGGTCCTCTCGTACTAGGAGCAGCCCCTTTCAATCATCCAACGCCCACGGCAGATAGGGACCGAACTGTCTCACGACGTTCTAAACCCAGCTCGCGTACCACTTTAAATGGCGAACAGCCATACCCTTGGGACCGACTTCAGCCCCAGGATGTGATGAGCCCACATCGAGGTGCCAAACACCGCCGTCGATATGAACTCTTGGGCGGTATCAGCCTGTTATCCCCGGAGTACCTTTTATCCGTTGAGCGATGGCCCTTCCATTCAGAACCACCGGATCACTATGACCTACTTTCGTACCTGCTCGAATTGTCATTCTCGCAGTCAAGCGGGCTTATGCCATTGCACTAACCACACGATGTCCAACCGTGTTTAGCCCACCTTCGTGCTCCTCCGTTACTCTTTGGGAGGAGACCGCCCCAGTCAAACTACCCACCAGGCACTGTCCGCAACCCCGATAAGGGGCCAACGTTAGAACATCAAGCATACAAGGGTGGTATTTCAAGATTGCCTCCACCAATACTAGCGTACTGGTTTCAAAGGCTCCCACCTATCCTACACATGTAGGGTCAATGTTCAGTGCCAAGCTGTAGTAAAGGTTCACGGGGTCTTTCCGTCTAGCCGCGGGTACACTGCATCTTCACAGCGATTTCAATTTCACTGAGTCTCGGGTGGAGACAGCGTGGCCATCATTACGCCATTCGTGCAGGTCGGAACTTACCCGACAAGGAATTTCGCTACCTTAGGACCGTTATAGTTACGGCCGCCGTTTACTTGGGCTTCGATCAAGAGCTTCGACCGAAGTCTAACCCCATCAATTAACCTTCAAGCACCGGGCAGGCGTCACACCGTATACGTCATCTTACGATTTAGCACAGTGCTATGTTTTTAATAAACAGTTGCAGCCACCTGGTATCTGCGACTCCCGGCAGCTTAGAGAGCAAGTCTCATCACCGCTAGGAGCGTACCTTCTCCCGAAGTTACGGTACCATTTTGCCTAGTTCCTTCACCCGAGTTCTCTCAAGCGCCTTAGTATTCTCTACTCGACCACCTGTGTCGGTTTGGGGTACGATTTCTTATAATCTGAAGCTTAGAGGCTTTTCCTGGAAGCATGGCATCAATGGCTTCACATCCGTAGATGCTCGACATCGTGTCTCAGCCTAACAAGAGTCCGGATTTACCTAAACTCTTAGCCTACGCACTTGAACTTGGACGACCGTCGCCAAGCCCACCTAGCCTTCTCCGTCCCCCCATCGCAATTATAAGAAGTACGGGAATATTAACCCGTTTCCCATCGACTACGCTTTTCAGCCTCGCCTTAGGGGTCGACTTACCCTGCCCCGATTAACGTTGGACAGGAACCCTTGGTCTTCCGGCGAGGGGGTTTTTCACCCCCTTTATCGTTACTCATGTCAGCATTCGCACTTCTGATACCTCCAGCATGCCTTACAGCACACCTTCGACGGCTTACAGAACGCTCCCCTACCCAGCACAATAAATTGCACTGCCGCAGCTTCGGTGTATAGCTTAGCCCCGTTACATCTTCCGCGCAGGCCGACTCGACCAGTGAGCTATTACGCTTTCTTTAAATGATGGCTGCTTCTAAGCCAACATCCTGGCTGTCTGAGCCTTCCCACATCGTTTCCCACTTAGCTATAACTTTGGGACCTTAGCTGGCGGTCTGGGTTGTTTCCCTCTCCACGACGGACGTTAGCACCCGCCGTGTGTCTCCCGGATAGTACTTACTGGTATTCGGAGTTTGCAAAGGGTTGGTAAGTCGGGATGACCCCCTAGCCTTAACAGTGCTCTACCCCCAGTAGTATTCGTCCGAGGCTCTACCTAAATAGATTTCGGGGAGAACCAGCTATCTCCAAGTTTGATTGGCCTTTCACCCCTAGCCACAAGTCATCCGCTAATTTTTCAACATTAGTCGGTTCGGTCCTCCAATTGATGTTACTCAATCTTCAACCTGCCCATGGCTAGATCACTTGGTTTCGGGTCTATATCCAGAGACTGAACGCCCAGTTAAGACTCGGTTTCCCTACGGCTCCCCTAAACGGTTAACCTTGCCACTGAATATAAGTCGCTGACCCATTATACAAAAGGTACGCAGTCACATAACAAGTATGCTCCTACTGCTTGTACGTACACGGTTTCAGGTTCTATTTCACTCCCCTCACAGGGGTTCTTTTCGCCTTTCCCTCACGGTACTGGTTCACTATCGGTCAGTCAGTAGTATTTAGCCTTGGAGGATGGTCCCCCCATATTCAGACAGGATATCACGTGTCCCGCCTTACTCGTTTTCACTGATGATGAGATGTCGGTTACAGGGCTATCACCTTGTATCGCGCCACTTTCCAGAGGCTTCACCTGTCTCATTAAAAGCTTAAGGGCTAACCCAATTTCGCTCGCCGCTACTTTCGGGATCTCGGTTGATTTCTCTTCCTCGGGGTACTTAGATGTTTCAGTTCTCCCGGTTTGCCTCGCTGCGCTATGTATTCACGCAGCGATACTACCTTATGCTAGTGGGTTTCCCCATTCAGAAATCCCAGACTCAAAAGGTTTTTACTACCTAATCTGGGCTTATCGCAAGTTAATACGTCTTTCATCGCCTCTGACTGCCAAGGCATCCACCGTGTACGCTTAGTCACTTAACCATACAACCCCAAGAGGTTTCGTACAGTAAACAGCAACCAAGGTTGAACTCGTCATTTCGAGTTCTGGTTTTTCGCCGGATTCAAAATACAAGAACACTTGAATGTGTTTTTAATTTGTTTCATTAAAAATGAAACAAAAGATATTAAGAACTTTTAAWTTTTGATTTAACTTAATTACAGCCTGAGCTGTTTTGTTTTACTTTTTAAAAAGTAAAAATAAATTAAGCTAAATCAGTCAGCTTTCCAAATTGTTAAAGAGCGATTTCACGCTAATGCGTGTAACCATTTTTAAAGACTCTTAAAGGCATCGCCTAAAAGAACGTTTAAAGATGGTATCCCGTAGGGGAGTCGAACCCCTGTTACCGCCGTGAAAGGGCGGTGTCCTAGGCCTCTAGACGAACGGGACACTAAGATACTCTAAATTAAAACCTTATTAATCTGTGTGAACACTCATAAATCGTAATCTATCGTTTAAGGAGGTGATCCAGCCCCAGGTTCCCCTAGGGCTACCTTGTTACGACTTCACCCCAGTCATGAACCACAAAGTGGTGAGCGTCCTCCCGAAGGTTAAACTACCCACTTCTTTTGCAGCCCACTCCCATGGTGTGACGGGCGGTGTGTACAAGGCCCGGGAACGTATTCACCGTGACATTCTGATTCACGATTACTAGCGATTCCGACTTCACGGAGTCGAGTTGCAGACTCCGATCCGGACTACGACGCACTTTTTGGGATTCGCTCACTATCGCTAGCTTGCAGCCCTCTGTATGCGCCATTGTAGCACGTGTGTAGCCCTACTCGTAAGGGCCATGATGACTTGACGTCGTCCCCACCTTCCTCCGGTTTATCACCGGCAGTCTCCCTGGAGTTCCCACCATTACGTGCTGGCAAACAAGGATAAGGGTTGCGCTCGTTGCGGGACTTAACCCAACATTTCACAACACGAGCTGACGACAGCCATGCAGCACCTGTCTCAGAGCTCCCGAAGGCACTAAGCTATCTCTAGCGAATTCTCTGGATGTCAAGAGTAGGTAAGGTTCTTCGCGTTGCATCGAATTAAACCACATGCTCCACCGCTTGTGCGGGCCCCCGTCAATTCATTTGAGTTTTAATCTTGCGACCGTACTCCCCAGGCGGTCTACTTAACGCGTTAGCTCCGAAAGCCACGGCTCAAGGCCACAACCTCCAAGTAGACATCGTTTACGGCGTGGACTACCAGGGTATCTAATCCTGTTTGCTCCCCACGCTTTCGCATCTGAGTGTCAGTGTCTGTCCAGGGGGCCGCCTTCGCCACTGGTATTCCTTCAGATCTCTACGCATTTCACCGCTACACCTGAAATTCTACCCCCCTCTACAGCACTCTAGTTTGCCAGTTTCAAATGCGGTTCCGAGGTTGAGCCCCGGGCTTTCACATCTGACTTAACAAACCACCTGCATGCGCTTTACGCCCAGTAATTCCGATTAACGCTCGCACCCTCCGTATTACCGCGGCTGCTGGCACGGAGTTAGCCGGTGCTTCTTCTGTCGCTAACGTCAAGATATGCAGCTATTAACTACACACCCTTCCTCACGACTGAAAGTACTTTACAACCCGAAGGCCTTCTTCATACACGCGGCATGGCTGCATCAGGCTTTCGCCCATTGTGCAATATTCCCCACTGCTGCCTCCCGTAGGAGTCTGGACCGTGTCTCAGTTCCAGTGTGGCTGATCATCCTCTCAGACCAGCTAGAGATCGTCGCCTTGGTGAGCTCTTACCTCACCAACAAGCTAATCTCACCTGGGCTAATCTTAGCGCGAGAGGTCCGAAGATCCCCCTCTTTGGTTCCTGTTCGTAATGAACAAAAACATTATGCGGTATTAGCTATCGTTTCCAATAGTTATCCCCCACACTAAGGCATATTCCCAGGCATTACTCACCCGTCCGCCGCTCGTCAGCAAATTAGCAAGCTAATTTCTGTTACCGCTCGACTTGCATGTGTTAGGCCTGCCGCCAGCGTTCAATCTGAGCCATGATCAAACTCTTCATCAATTAAAGTTTTTTGGTAGTTGTGTCTTGTTAGTTAAAAGAGGGCAGAAACAAAACCGGCTCAATGATTAATTCTGATTGTTACATAAAAGTAATTTTGTGTAGCCACTCAGTTCATTGATTATTTTGTTTGAATTCACTTCGAAAAGTAAAAGCAAACTAGTGATTATCAACTCACAAGTGCCCACACAGATTGATTTGGTTAAATTGTTAAAGAGCTTTTCTTCTACTTTTAAAGCGCTTAAGCCTTTCAGTGAAGAGGACGGTTATTTTACCCAATTAAACTTAAGTGTCAAACACTTTTTTTTAATTTGATTTCTAACCGATATTTCAACCAACCCTTTGCTGCTCTACGTTGAGCGCTCCGTGTCAGTGAGGACGCATTATAGGGACGCAGCTAATATTAGCAAGTATTAAATGCTTATTTTTCTATATTTACTTGCTGCTTGCTTGGTATTTATACAATAATAAACTTATATTTTTTTACCCTTAGCTACAATACAGGTTATCAACACAGTTACCCACAAATCCAAGTATTTAGTCAAATTCAAATTGATAAATAATATCGACAGCACTCTCTAAGCTTGATATCACCTCTATATAGAAATTACTCATCATTCGATATCTTAAAGTAAACTCACCCACAGAGTTAAATATACCAACACCATATTTAACTTGTAGCCCAGGTGCAATATAACCACTTATTGTAACTTGTGATTCCTTACCTGAACCAGCAGTATCAAGCTGAAGATCTTGAACACCAAACGCTTGCCCTATTTCTCCAACAATTTTACCGCTTTTAGCAATGCTTAAACCAATTAAAGTTGTTGTCATAGCATTACCGCCAGATTCAGCATCAATATCCTGCCCTCTCAATAAATAAGACAATGCATTAGCTTGTGGCATACTTGGTGAAGAAAATATTTCAACGGTTGGTGTATCTGCAGAGCCATTAACTCGTATTCCTGCAATAACATCGTCACGAGTATTTTCTGGATTTCGAATAGCCTCTATTGCTACATAAGGTTGATCAGCAGGACCATTAAATAAAATCTTACCTTTTTGTATTTGTAAGTCTTGGCCGAAAGAACGATAGGTTCCCTCCTTTATATTGACTTCACCATTAATGAAAGGAGCTTTATCCTTTTGCGTGATATTTAGCTTACCAATTAACCCTCCCTCTAAACCAAAAGCAGATAACAACACGTCATCACCAATGCTAATAATAATATCCGTCTCAACTCTCATTGGTAATGGTGTCGTTGTATCTATAGGCTTTAAATTATCAGTCAGAAGTACTTCATCAGAAGATACACCAATGGCACTTTCTGGAAGGTTTTTAACTACTATCCTTCCCCATGGAATACCTATAGAACCACTAATTTTAGCAAGAGTTGGAATTATTCTGATTTGTAAGTCGGGCTTTACTTTCAGTTTCACCATTGGTGGAACATTAACTGGTAACTCTTGCCCCGATACATCTAGACCGACCTTCCAATTATCTAAGTTAGACCATTCTCCTGTACCATCTATATTAAGCTCACCATCAGGAGTTGTAATCAATGACGTTAGTACTGCGTCATAACCTGAGAATTGAATATTTATATTACCTTGGTTAATATCAACCGGAGATACATCTCCTTTCATCTTTATATTATCTATAGTAATTGCCCCTAACATTTTAGGGTGCTCAATTGGGCCAGATATATTAATACGTGATTTGATTAACGCATCTAGTTCACTGTATTCACCCAATAATGGTTTAAGCATAGATAAAGACAATTGCTCTATCTCAGAGAACCCCGTTAAGGTCTTCTTACCTGTAAGTTGGTCAATATTCATTTCTCCCTTTAATTGACCATTATTGGTTAGCATTACAGCCCAATTAGAGGTTAATTGATCATTCTTCATCTCTGCATTTACAGTTATCTCATCCCAACCTACAGTGATGGTATCTTCCATTATCTGTTCTATTTTACCTTTTGGTAAGATAATAGAGGCTTTCACATGAGGCGATGAGTTTTCAAACCAGTCAGCAAAGACATCCACATTAATCTCACCGTATATTTGGGTTTCCTCAGGTAAAAAAGCTGCTAATTTCTGAAACTGGAACTGCTTAATACTTAAATCAACAGCTCCTTCTTTACCTGCTGTTAAGTCCTTATTAAGACAAACTGATGCTCCATCTTCTTGACTCCAACAATGCGCTTGAATAAATGCTTGTTGTGTTTGAATATTATAAGATAGCTCTGCTTGTTTATTTAACTTCCAAGGCCCTATGTCTGTAATAACATCGGCTTCACTAAGCTCTCCAATCCAACTTGTTGTTCGATCTAATGCACCTTTGAATACAAGATGAGAGTCAATAGTGTCTGTATCCAAGTCTATATGTAATTGGTGCTCTTTTTCTTCACCATAAAATTTGACTAACAGTTTATGTAATACTTGCTTTTGATATTCTCCATTTAACAATTCAATCTTTAAATTGGCATCAATCTCAGGAATTGGACTTACATAACCTTTAATTGAAGCTTTCTCTAATTTAACTTCTTTTTGCCATTCAAGTCCTAGAGCATCCAGATTAAGATTAATTGTTGGTTCAGCAAACTTACCCTCTAACTCTACTCTTCCCGTTAGCTTTCCATACAAATTAGGAACAGAGTCAGACAACTCAGGGAAGTTAACATCTATATTGAGATCCCACTCTTTATCTAAGGCCCCAGATACTGCAATACCATTATTACCATGTTGCAGTGCTAGTTGAGGTATATTTAAACTAACCATTCCTGAGCCATTTACATCTTGAGCTTTTAACGCACCTTTTATATCCAATGGGTATTCTCTGAATATGCCATTAATATCAACCTTAGGAAGCTCAACAATCCAGCCTCCCTGTTGAGTTAAATACCCCGTAGTTGATAATTCACCACTAACATTACCTTCAGCCTCACTCCATTGAAGTCCTGGCTGGATATTTTGTAGTCGTATATCTGCTTTCCAATCAACCAATGATGTCCAACTAGCTCCAGCGGTACCAGAAACAGTTCCTCCTAAGGTGTTTACTAGCAGTTTAGATAGCTCTATCTCTTCTAAACTACCTTTTCCTTTTAAGTCAATTTTTGTTGTTGGGATATCTACGCCTTCAACATTAGCTTTAGTTGAAAAGTGGTATCGATTTAAATCACCTTTCACATTCAATAATATAAGCTGAGTCGTTACCTCTTTTTTTCCTTGCAACGGCCAATAAAGTTTTCCTTTCGAAAGTTTAATATCAAAAGGAAGCTCTTTTTTTAATGGTTGAACATGAGCCTTTATATAAGCATTTAGACCACCACTCAATTGTAATGAGGCTTTTAAGTCTGCCACACTACCTGTAGCATTTAATTTTAAATTATGACCTTTTAATTCAGTTTTCTTTACCTTAAATAAAGCATCAATAAATAACGGATAATCATCGGTGAGTGTTATTTTTGTATCTAGATTGATATTCGCTTCAGGGATGTCTAAATAAAAATCAGTTACTCCAACGTCATACTCTTTTGCTGTTGCTGTAAAGTTCAACTGATTAATAATTACAGGGGTTTCTTGCTTTAACGTAAAATCACTCAGCGAAAATTTTTCAACGGAGATATTCAGAGGTATATAAATAGATGGAAGTTCAATTACAGAGGATGTTTGATTTGCATGAGGCTCTACCTTTTTTCCTTCTTTCTCAGATTGTGCTAATTCAACGGTGATCGTTTCCCATGATAATGGTGTCAGTGTCAAATCACTTTGATAAAGTCGAAGACCAGTGTTAAACGATTTCCAACATACCTTATTCCCCAATATATTAATATCAAGATCATTAATATTGATACTGTCGATATTTATTGGAATAGGGATTGAAAGGAGTTTTTGTTCAACTGGTGCTTCTTTGGGGTTTTCTGTACTTTTGGGGATCTTAGGGAGGTCGAGTCTTAATCCATTAATAGTAATGTCATTAATGCATAATGATGGTTCTAATAAACATTTAGCAGTAAAAGAAAAATGCAATTTATTAGCATCTATTTTTAACAACTCATCATTTCTATAGTGGATACCAGATAAGGTAAATGCAGGAATTAAGCTGCCTTCTGCATTTTCAATCTGTAGTGCTGGGATGGCTTTTTCAACTCCCCACAAGGCTAATTTCAACCCTGAATTGGTAAAGACTAACGCTCCAATAAACAGCATAATCACGAGAATTGTTATTGGTAGGAAGAAAGCTAAACACAAACAGTGACGGCTAAATTTACTCTTCTTTACTTGTTGTATTTCTTGCAAAGCAATTTCTTTTTCTATGGAACTCATACTTCTGGACCCAATGTAAAATGGACTTTAAATTCGTCACCAGGATTCGCATCAAAGCCCCAAGCAAAATCAAGACGTACAGGCCCTACAGGTGAAGCCCATCGAACACCAATACCTGCTCCTCTTTTCCAATCAGGTGTAGAAATCCAAGAATCACCATAGTCAACAAAAGTCGCAATCCACCAATTACCCACAACTCTGTATTGATACTCTAAACTTGCAGTTGCCATGTATTGACCACCAGTCAAGAAACCACTTTCATCTTTAGGTGATATTTCTTCATAACCATAGCCACGAATACTGTTATCTCCCCCAGCAAAAAATCGTATTGAGGGCGGCAACTTATAAAAATTATCGGTGTACATTGCTCCCATATCACTTCGAGCAACACCTCGATGATTTTGTCCAAGACTCCGAACTATCGCTCCTTGTGCCTGTACCCTTAGTAATCTTGCATCAGAAGATAAGCTTTGATCTGTCGCTTCAATCGTAAAAGACTTTTTATCTCCCCACATAGGCATAGTGCCACCACGAGAACGGCTTTTGGCAAATGAAACACCAGGTAATACTAAAAAGGCAGTTCCATCTTGAATACCTTGAGTAAACTCTTCATAAAGAAAACGCGTATAAATTGTTCTATGCCAACCTGAGTCAAAAATCCAATGCCTTTCAAAGGCTAAATTAGACTCTAAACTATCAGTATTTCGGTTATCGATATTCTTTAAACCATACTTAACAATGTAATAATCGTTTAACACTTGCTTTAATGGAATTTTATAAGAGACTGTTGCTTCTTGTTCTGGTTTAGACACTTGCAGTGCAGTATCTAAACTATGGCCAGCATCGTTAAGCCACGGTTTTTTCCAGCGAACTTTACCTCGAACACCAACATCTGTTGCATAACCAAGACTTGTTTCTAATTGATTTCTTACTTGTGGAGAGAGGTGAACCGTCATAGGTAATAACTGGGTAGAACCGATAGCATCAAGATCTGGTTCAACATAAACAGAAGAAAACCACTCAGTATTCGATAAGGATTGATTTAAAAGCCCGACTTGACTTGCTAAATAAGGATCGCCTTTTTTAAAAGGAATGATAGCTCGAACTCTGACTTCTTCAATTTGGCTACCATTGATAGATGTAACTCCAAAATGATAACGATTACCGCTATTATAATGTAAACGTATCATTGCTTGACGCCTACCAGGGGCTACCTCTAAACGACTAGTGACAAACTCCCCATCGAAGTACCCTTTTCTCAAAGCTAAATTTTGCAAGGTCGCTTTTAAACTGGCGTATTTTCCATGGTCAATAACTTCACCTAGATTTAAACCTGATTTTTCAATCGCTGCTATAAAGTCAATATCTTTTTTAGCATCCCCTGTAACCACGATATCACTGAGATAAATATAAACAGGCTTACCCGGTTTTACTGTCATAATCAGTTCATTGTCATCAGCTTCTCCATCAATAGAAAAAGTGACGACTGGTTCGTAATAACCAAGGGCTTTTAAGGCATTAATAACATTTTCTTCAAGGCGAGATTGAAAGCGAAGAGAAGTCGAATAATCCTCTTCTGGAATGTTTGAGGTATAGGCTTCTACATTGCTCAATAAAGGTCCATCTAAACCCTCAATACTCAATTCCGTCTCAGCTAGCACATAAGGTGAAGCAATAAACAAACAAGAGGTAATAAAAAGGGATAACTTCTTTGTCATATTAATAATTATTCTATTGATTCAATCATGCATTTTATGTAATTGTAATTTACTCGGTTTGTAGAGTAGCACAAGAGAAAAATCTTCCATATGATTCAGTTGAAGGATGCGACATGATCATGAATAAAACCAATATAATACCTTTACCTCCACATTTTGTCTCTCAAGTGAATATAGAAACCTGCCCTCAAAATCATGAAGTGATTTATTTAGGAATGGGATGTTTTTGGGGAGCTGAGCGCCTTTTCTGGCAGTTATCCGGAGTATACTCCACAGCGGTTGGCTACAGTGGCGGTACAACAATAGACCCTAAATATAAAGAAGTTTGTACAGGAACGACAGGACACGCTGAAGTCGTAAAAATTGTTTATAATCCTAAGGTTATATCTTTGGAAGCATTATTACACTCTTTTTGGCAACAGCACGATCCAACTCAAGGCATGCGTCAAGGTAATGATATAGGCACTCAATATAGATCGGTAATTTATACAAACTCAAATAAACAACAATTGATAGCTCAAAAGACACAACAACAATACCAAGAAGCTTTAAGTAAACAAGGCATCACTCGTTTGATTACCACCGACATTGTATCAGCACCACCTTTCTATTTTGCAGAAGAATACCATCAACAATATTTAGCAAAAAAACCTGATGGGTATTGTGGATTAGGAGGAACAGGGGTCTGTTTCATATAGCAAAGAGGTGCTCGTAATGAGCACCTCTTTCATTTAAGCTGGCATAATGGATAACTGACGAATATGTTGATTTACTTCACTCATCACTGATAGCATTCTTCTATTTTCTTGTTTTGGCATCAGTATTTTTCCACCATCAAACTCAAATGAACCTACACCTTCAATATATAAATTCCCTTTAAATAAAGTTTTTACGAAACGTGCCACCTGCAGTGGGCGATAAGCTTTAAAATTTCTAAACATAGCTCTTACCTCAATAATCCATAATAAGGTTTTCATTAGTAGTCCATCAAAACATCCTGCATATAAACAACAATGTCTTATCTAAAAACGACGCTCTCTGAAACATTTAAGTAACATTATAGAATACAATATAACATACAGCAAGTTGGGTACTTAATTTTCTATTAAGAAAAAGTAAGAAACTTAACTTAATAATGATTCAGCTATAACTGGTCGAATCGCTTTTTCTTGGTCTCTGCACTACACTACAAACACTCATTTCCAAGGATAATAAAAATGAAAACAGTAAAACTACTCGCTCTTAGCACACTCCTGTTACCATCACTTTCTTTTGCTCACAATATTTCATTAAACCAAAATGTACCTTCAGTATCTGTTGAACAATACGGTGAAATTACTTATGCCAACGATTCTGCTGTATACCAAAATTGGAACAGTGAAAAATTAAAAGGGAAAGTTCGAGTATTACAGGCCATTGCTGGTCGAAGTGGTGCTAAAGCAATGAACGCTGATCTTATGAGTGCCATTACCCTAGAAAAGTTCCCTGAATCAAAATATCAAACTACAACAATAATTAATCAAGACGATTCTATTTGGGGAACTGGTGGGTTTGTAAAATCTTCGGCTGAAGAAAGTAAAAAAGAATTTTCATGGTCATCGATGGTTCTTGATGAAAATGGCAAGGTAGCCACAGCTTGGGGTCTTCAACCTGAAAGCTCTGCTATCATTGTTCAGGATAAAAAAGGGGATGTACTTTTTGTAAAAGAAGGCAAACTATCTTCTGACGAAATAGAACAAGTTATTAGCTTAATTCAGGCTCAGCTATAAATAAATGGCTTGCTTATAAATTGTTATATTATTACATTTACCACTCAAATTTCTTTAGGGTGGTACAATGCAATCGTACTTTTTTACTAAACAGCGTTGGTTAAATTGGAGTTTAGCAATTACTCTAGCGCTATTTAGTGTCTTGGTTGCTTATCACCAAATTGATTCCAACATACAGCATCATGAACACCACAACTGCCAATTATTTCATTCTATTGGCTCTGGCCTTGTTATTCATGTCAGCTCCCCCTCTATTATTCCTCAACCTATTATTCATTTTGAATTCTCTGCTGTAGAAAATAGCTCTCCGTTTTCGATTACCGTTCACTCTCGAGCACCTCCTTTTTCTATCGTCTAACATTAATAAATTACATCACATTTATAACTCTTAGATAATAGGAAGCACTCATGCTTATCTGTAATAAAAAAAATGCACTACGACTAATCATCTCTACTACATTATTTTCAGTACCACTAATGACTTATGCCGCTGATCATCATGACAATCATGATGGACACGATCATTCTGAACACTCAGAGCATCGCCAACACGACGCACACGTTCATGGTGTAGTTGAAACCAATATAGCTCAAGATGGCGAACATTTACTTTTTGAAATCACCGCTCCTGGCTCTGATGTTGTAGGATTTGAACACGCTCCTAAAAACAAAGAGCAAGAACAATTATTAGAACAAGCTATTGCTAAACTAAAAACGCCAAATGAAATTTTCTCTCTACCAGAGTCTGCCAACTGTGAAATTTCGGATATACATGTTTCTCATAATATGAAAAGCGAAGACCACGATGACCATGACCATGACCATGACCATGACCATGACCATGACCATGACCATGACCATCATGATGATGATTCTCACCATGAAGAACATCAAGGTGAACATGGTGAATTTACTGCTCAATATGAATATCATTGCGAAACAATGTCGGAATTAAATCAAATAGAAACACAGTGGTTTAGTGTATTTTCTCACACGCAAAAAATGACAGTTCAGTATCTAGGTAACTCAGGACAGAAAGCAGCAACGTTAACCGCTAAAAAAGCAGTTTTAGCTCTATAATTTAGGTATGACGGTGGCAACACCGTCATAATTTTTATGAATATTATTGAATTATCAAACCTGACTTTTTGCTGGCCAAATCAAACAGAGCGAACACTTGATATATCAAGCTATCAGCAACAACAAGGAACAAAAGTATTTATCAAAGGCCCAAGTGGCAGTGGTAAATCAACTCTACTTAGCCTCCTTACTGGGATCTTATCCCCTACCAAAGGAACGGTGAGTATTAATGGTACTGATATCAATCAATTGACCTCAAATCAACGAGACCGATTTAGAGCGGATAATATTGGTTATATTTTTCAGCAATTTAATTTACTGCCTTATCTTTCCGTTATTGATAATGTTATTTTGCCATACCAGTTCTCATCAAAAAAAGAACTCTCAAAACAAGATCTAATAAAAGAAGCTGAGCGTCTACTAAATCAACTTCAATTGCCAAGTTCTCACTTTAGTAAACCAATTACTGACTTAAGTATCGGTCAACAACAGCGAGTCGCAGCAGCAAGAGCATTCATTGGTAAACCTAAACTGATCATTGCTGACGAACCTACCTCAGCATTAGATCACGAAACTCGCTTTGCTTTTATTCAACTCTTAATGGAAGAATGTGAAAGCAGTGGCGCAGGGTTACTTTTTGTTAGTCATGACCCAAGTTTGGAGTCTCTTTTTGATCGTTGTATTGATTTAAGAACATTAAATAATGCAGGAGATACGCTGTGATTGGTATTGCTCAATTAGCATGGAAAAGCCTAAGAAACCGAAAAACTACTGTCGTATTAACGGTATTAACTATCGCTATTTCTGTCATGCTATTAATGGGGGTTGAACGAATTAGAACACAAGCAAAGACAAGCTTTGCCAATACTATTTCTAATACCGACTTAATTGTTGGTGCCCGTTCAGGTCAGGTTAACCTACTGCTTTATTCTGTTTTTCGCATTGGTAATGCCACCAACAATATTGACTGGAAAAGCTATCAAGAGATCAGCAATCAAAAATCAGTAAAATGGTCAATTCCAATCTCTCTAGGTGATTCCCATAAAGGCTTTAGAGTCATGGGAACTAATCAAGATTATTTTCGTTTTTATCAATACGGAAAAAACAACCATTAACCTTTAAAGAAGGTAAACCATTTTCACACTTATTTGACGTCGTACTCGGTGCCGATGTAGCAAATAAACTGAGCTACAAACTAGGTGATAAATTAGTTATCGCTCATGGAATTAGTGATAAGTCCTTTACTCGTCATGATAATTTACCCTTTACCGTTACTGGTATTTTAGCACCAACCGGAACCCCAGTAGATAAAACCTTGCATGTATCTTTAGGTGCAATCGAAGCGATACATGTTGGTTGGGAAAGTGGTGCTCATTTAGGAGGTACACCAGATGCGGAAATATTGGAACAACATCAATTTGAACCTCAAGCAATTACCGCGTTCATGCTAGGGCTTAACTCAAAAATTCAAACCTTTGCGCTACAACGATATATTAATGATTATAATAAAGAACCGCTAAGCGCCATTCTTCCTGGTATCGCATTGCATGAATTATGGGGAATGATGTCGATGGCAGAACAAGCTTTATTGGCCGTCTCTGTTTTTGTTGTTATTGCAGGCTTAATGGGAATGCTCACCAGTTTATTAACCAGCTTACAAGAAAGACGACGAGAAATGGCCATCCTAAGATCAATGGGAGCTCAACCGAAACACATTTTCGCACTACTTATTAGTGAAGCCGTCGTAATAACAACCTTTGGGATCATTATAGGCCTATTGGGTTTATATCTATCTCTATCTCTATTACAGCCCATAATTCAACAATATTATGGTATTGCCATTGAGCTTACATTACCAAGCTTATACGAATTAAAACTATTAGCGCTTATTCTATGCTCTGGTTTTATTATCGGGGTTATTCCAGCCATTCAAGCGTATCGACACTCATTGAGTGACGGTATGACAATTAGACTTTAAGGATAAACATGAAAAATAAATTCTTACTCTGCTTATTATTACTTTTGCCCTTCAGCGCTTTTAGTAATGAAGTATTAAAACTCGATTGGATTGATTTAGTTCCCGAGAAAGAAAGAAATCAATTTGATGCGGTAGGTATGCCACAGGTCAATCATAATGGTACGAAAATGCAACAATCTATTGTTGGCGGAGTTCGACAAGAATTGAATGGCAGCATGGTAAAAATTCCAGGTTTTGTTATTCCACTAGAAGGTGATGACCACATGATCACCGAGTTTTTGCTAGTGCCTTACTTTGGTGCTTGTATTCACGTTCCACCACCACCACCAAACCAAATCATCTATGTAAAGTTTGAAAAAGGTGCCCCAATACAGCAGCTATGGGATGTTATTTATATCGTAGGAAAGCTAAAAACAGAAACCATCAATAGTGAGCTTGCAGAAACTGGATATCTCATTGAAGGGGTTCGCTTAGAAGAATATGATGATGAATAATTAACATACTTAAATCACTGGTTTATTTTAAATAATTAAATATAATTAGATAAATAAACCAGTGTACTTGCATAAACTCCTACTAACGTAATACTGATAAGTACATTTTTAATATTTAAGCCTTTCATTACCTCTTCCCTAAGAAAACAATTAAACGATTTATTTTAACAAAAACTTATCATTTAAGCCCTGTCTTTTTCTAATTATTTCTTAATTCTTGTTTTAAGGTTAAAGTTTTTACTTTCTAATACCGATACTATAAAAGATTAGTTATACCAATATGTCTAATTAGATAATCTATTTATTACGTAGAAAAACCACGAAATTAGGTGCACTTATGGATACACAGCAAGGCATCATCATTGAAGATGACACTCATAAAAAAGAACATTATGTTGTGAGTAGCGTTCGGCGCCTAAAAGAAATCGCAGTTAAGCAAGGTTTAGGAGCAAAACTGCAAGCTCAAAAGCCTGAAGAAACTCTGTTAAAGCGCGCACTATACAGAGAAAAATTATTACGAGAGCAACAACAACAAAATTTAGAACAGATCATCAAGTTTGCTCACGACTACTGTAAAGATGAAACCGCAGGTGACCCTGATCCAGATTGGCTTCATCGTTTCTTTGAAATGGCTAAAGACATCCACGATCCCTCAATGCAACGTCTATGGAGCCAAATTTTCAAACAAGAAGTAATCACCCCAGGCTCTACATCTATGAAAGCCTTAAAAGTATTAAAAGACATGACGCAACGCGAGGCGCAAACATTTCAACGCGCAGCATCACTGGCTTGTAGTTTTGGACAAGACAATAGTAAAAAATTATTGCTTGGTTATAAGTGCGCAGGGACCCTATTTAATCTATATAAAACAGAGGGCCCACAACTAGTACATTTAGGCAATTATAAACTCCCTTATTCAAGCTTACTGCTCTTAATAGATTTAGGCTTATTACTTGGAACAGAGCTAGAGTCAGGTGAAATAGAATTTGAACCCGCTTTGCCATTACAGTATCAAGGGAAAAGCCTAGCAATAAAACCTATGCAGAAAAGCTCTCGCCTTATCTATTATCGCTTTAGTCCAACAGGTGCAGAGCTATGTAAATTACTGGGGAATAAATCTAACGATAGTTATTATGACAACTTGATCAGTTTACTCAGTCAGAAATTTATTGTAGAAACTGATGCAAAAAAAAGTATTTCTATCACCGCATAAAAATACAAACGCCCAGAAAAATGACCTCCTGGGCGCTTATTATTACGAGCTTCAAAGCAATTTAAATTATCTCTCGATCTCTTAACTCACCTAAACACTGTTCAACTAACACATCAATAGATTCACTTCCGGCAGGTAAATCAATCTCAGGGTTTACCGGGGATTGGTATTCTGAATCAATTCCTGTGAAGTGTTTTATCTCTCCTGCTCGTGCTTTTTTATATAAGCCTTTAGGGTCTCTTTTCTCACATTCATCCAGAGAAGTATTCACAAAAACTTCTAAAAACTCGCCTTCTGGTAATAATTCTCGAACCATTTGACGCTCAACTCGATGCGGTGAGATGAAGGCACTTAATACAATCAAACCTGCATCTGCCATTAATTTTGCAAGCTCACCAATACGTCGAATGTTTTCTTGCCTATCATGATCCGAAAAGCCTAAGTCCTGACACAAACCATGGCGAACATTATCTCCATCTAATAGGTAAGTATGATAACCAAGTTCAGCTAACTTAATTTCTAGCGCCCCTGCGATAGTCGATTTCCCTGCACCAGATAGCCCAGTAAACCAAAGTACTGCTGGCTTCTGTTTTTTCAATTTAGAGCGCGTTTCTTTAGTTACAGAATGCTGGTGCCAAACAATATTTTCATCTTTCACAACGTCTTTGACTGTCATGTTTCATCCTTGAATTAAAATGGGAAAAAATAAGGGATTAACGTCAGCACTAATACCGAATAAATAATCGACATCGGTAATCCCACTTTTACGTAATCAAATAACGTGTAGTTACCCACACTAAATACTAATAAATTGGTTTGATATCCATAAGGAGAAATAAAACTCGCACTGGCCCCAAACAATACCGCCATAATAAAGGGCATAGGGTCAACGCCATAACCTAGCGCCATACTGTAGCCAATAGGAAACGCCAACGCTGCTGCCGCATTATTGGTGATTAATTCCGTTAAGACCAAGGTAATCAGATAAACGGCGATCAAGGCTCCCATCACTCCCCAACCATTAAATAACTCCATAAACATATTGCCAAGCTGTACAGATAAACCTGATGACAACATTAGTTGAGCAATCGAAAGTGCCGCTCCAACGATAACGACAATATCAATCGGAAAACGACGACGTAATTCTCCAATATTAATCACGCCGAGCGCCAATAACGCCAAGAGATAAACCGACAAGCCTTTGATTATCGGAAATATATTCAGTAATTCCGCAGCAATAACGCCAGCAAAACCCAATAAAACCAAGGCACTTTTATCACCATCCAATTTTGCTGCAGAGTCGAGTTCACTAATAATGACAAATTCACGTTTTAGCTGTTGCTTACTCTGTTCAAAGTCTTTTCCTGGCACTAGAACTAACGTATCACCAGCCTGTAGTTCAATTTTTCCTAAACCTCCTTCAAGACGTTCATGACCTCGTCGAATCGCGACAACCACGGCATCAAAACGATCTCTAAATTTAGAAGACTTAATACTTTTTCCGCGAATAGATGCGGATTGACTGACAATAACTTCTATTAAATTCTGTCCATTTAAATGGTGCTGCCCAAACAGTGTTAAGCCATTAATTTCTTGTAGAGTCGTGACGCTTTCAATATCACCACAAAACAATAATCTATCTCCGGCTAAGAGCACCATATCAGGGTCAACCGAAGAGATAGTTTTTCCCTCTCGAATGACCTCTGCTAAAAAAAGTTTACGCAATGCTCTTAAGTTATTTTCGCTAATCGACTTTCCTACTAATGGTGAACCACCTTGTACTCTAGCTTCTAAAAAATAGGGTAATTCATCTTGATGCCCCTCATCGTACTGAGGTAACAAATAACTTAATGGAATTAAAATTAACAAACCACCAAGCAATACCGCGATACCAATGCTTGTTGGTGCAAAGAAACTTAAACTCGGTAAGCCTGCGTCTTCCACAAAACTATTAATAATTAAATTGGTCGATGTTCCTATTAAGGTCAGTGTGCCACCTAAAATTGCAGCATAAGAGAGAGGAATAAGTAGACGGGAAGGAGCATGGCGCTGATTACGCTTTATCGCACCAATTAACGACACCACCACCGCAGTGTTGTTAGTAAATGAAGAAAGAATAGCAGTAGATAGACCCAATTTTCCTACCACACTCCCTAACCTTCCTTCTGAAATATAGCGCCCTACCCAACTGATAAGACGTGTTTTTTCTAAGGCACAAGAACTTAAAATCAATAACACCAAGGTTAACAGTGACGAGTTAGTAAAGTTTTTTGCCAAGCTAGGTAAATCAATCATC
Source organism: Aliivibrio wodanis (assembly GCA_000953695.1). Lineage (GTDB taxonomy): Bacteria > Pseudomonadota > Gammaproteobacteria > Enterobacterales > Vibrionaceae > Aliivibrio > Aliivibrio wodanis. Next base: position 2,690,900 of record LN554846.1, read on the forward strand.
CCTAACATAAAAGCAATAAACGCCGCCCCTGCAAAAATCACACTTGGTTTTAATTTACTTGCTAATAGACTCACAATAATAAGAGCTAATAAAGCCAGAACGAATCCTTGTTCCCATGCCATAGAGTATTCCTTTTTAAGCCATTAACTTAAAAGCTTAGAAACATCTTGTGCTTTCCAGTGAGGAAAATGTTTACGAACTAACGCATTCAATTCCACCTCGAAAGCAGTGACATTATCATTGATAGGTTTTGCATCACTCAATTCAGAAAGGTTTTGGATCATGCCAGCCCCTACCGTGACATTCGTTAAGCGATCAATAAAGATAAAGCCACCAGTATCGGCACAATCTTTATAGCGATCTAAGCTCACCGTTTCAGTCAATGATACGTCACACAAACCAATACCATTCAAAGGCAATTCTTGAGTCTCAAACGTATCCAGACTATTAATATTTACTTGGTGATGAATAGCATCAATTTGGCCTACCGTTTTCTTACCTGCAATTTTAATGTCGTATTGGCGACCTGGTTCTAACCCTTTTTCTGTCATCCATACAATCTCAGCTTTAAATTGATCCGTTGCTTGTAAGCTAGAGTTCGCCTTCACTAACAAATCACCACGACTAATATCTATCTCGTCTTCTAGCGTTAATGTCACCGCTTGACCTGCTTGGGCTGAATCTAAATCACCATCAAAGGTAACAATGCGCGCCACTTTTGATTTTTTACCCGATGGCAAAGCCACAATTTCATCGCCAACAGAAATTCCACCCGCAGAAACAGTTCCTGCAAAACCACGAAAATCTAGATTTGGACGATTCACATATTGCACTGGAAATCTAAATTCTCCATTACCTCTGTCTGAATCGATATCTATATTCTCAAGCACCTCTAATAACGGCGTACCTTGATACCAAGATAGCTCCTCACTCTGATTTACCACGTTATCTCCTTCTAGGGCTGATAACGGTAGGATAGAAATATCTAGGTTTGGATTATTTAGCTTCTTAGAGAAAGTTAAGTACTCTTCTTTAATCTCTTCAAAGCGAGATTGAGAGTAATCCACTAAATCCATTTTATTTACTGCAACTACAAAGTGGCGAATACCAAGCAGGTTCGCGATATAAGAGTGACGACGAGTTTGGTCAAGCACCCCTTTACGCGCATCAATCAAGATAACCGCAACATTACAGGTAGATGCGCCGGTTGCCATATTTCGCGTGTACTGCTCATGTCCCGGAGTATCTGCAATAATAAACTTACGTTTTTGAGTTGAGAAATAGCGATACGCAACATCAATAGTAATACCTTGTTCGCGCTCAGCTTGCAGGCCATCAACCAATAATGCTAAGTCAGGACGCTCACCTGTTGTGCCAACACGTTGGCTATCTGCATGAACGGCATCTAATTGATCTGCATAGATTTGTTTTGAGTCATGGAGTAATCGGCCTATGAGGGTACTTTTACCATCATCCACCGAACCACAAGTTAAAAATCGAAGTAATGATTTGTATTGATGTTCTTTTAAATAAGCTTCAATACCAAGCTCTTCTAATTGTTGCTCTACTGCACTATTCATTATTTAATCCTTCCTTAGATGCTTGATATTAAAAGTAGCCTTGGCGTTTTTTCAGTTCCATGGAACCAGATGAATCATGATCTATCGCGCGACCTTGACGCTCACTTGAGGTGGCAACCAACATCTCTTCAATGATTTCAGGTAAGGTGTTTGCGGTAGATTCCACAGCACCTGTTAATGGATAACAACCTAAGGTTCTAAAGCGAATGTCTTTATGTTGGATCTCTTCGCCTTCTTCTAACTCTAAACGCTCATCGTCTACCATGATCAACATGCCATCACGCTCAACCACAGGGCGTTTCTCAGATAAATAAAGAGGAACAATTTCAATGTTTTCTAAATAGATATATTGCCAAATATCCAATTCAGTCCAATTCGATAATGGGAAAACTCGAATGCTTTCGCCTTTATTTACTTGGCCGTTATAGGTATTCCATAACTCTGGACGCTGATTCTTTGGATCCCACGTGTGGTTTTTATCTCGAAACGAATAAACACGCTCTTTAGCTCGAGATTTTTCTTCATCACGACGCGCGCCACCAAAAGCCGCATCAAAACCATATTTGTTTAGTGCTTGCTTTAAACCTTGAGTTTTCATGACATCGGTATGTTTTGATGAACCGTGAACAAATGGGTTAATCCCCATTGCTAGGCCTTCAGGGTTTTTATGTACTAATAGGTCAAAACCATATTTCTTTGCGGTTTTCTCACGGAATTCAATCATCTCTTTGAATTTCCAATCAGTATCAACATGTAAAAGAGGGAATGGGATTTTTCCTGGGTAAAAAGCTTTACGAGCAAGGTGCAGCATCACAGAAGAATCTTTACCAATCGAATACATCATTACTGGGTTATCAAACTCAGCAGCGACTTCACGAATAATGTGAATACTTTCAGCTTCAAGCTGTTGAAGGTGGGTTAATCGTTTTGCGTCCATGTGTGTTTTGTCCTTTAGGCTAAATTTGGCAATGACATCACTAACGGCGTTAATTGCTCCAACAAGCATCAATGCTCTTTTCTAGCGATGGCTATTTTTCATTCCAATAAAGTCACTATAGACGGGTTGCTTTATTACCTGAAATTCTAAAATTTCATTTTTTATTCGATTTAATGCTAACGGTTATAAATAAAAAGGTTTCATTTATAAAAATGATAAAAAAGGAGAGATATCGTTCGATATGCGATTAAAAGGCATATAGAATGCCATTTCCATTAATAACGGGCACTTATACAATGAGATTGAACTTAAAAAACCTCACTCAAAAATTCTTATTTTTCTTTATAATCTCTGTCGTTACCGTGTTTACTTTTGAGCTCTCTCAATTCTTTGTCTCTCAAGCCGATCGTGTCCATATCATTTCCATTACCGCCGCTTTTATTACCGCATCTCAGTTACGGTTTGGAAAAAAAGTTACTCCTGCAATTGTGCTCGCACTGTTATACCAATATATTTTTATTTCAAACAGGCCACTTGATGTTGCACTCGTGTTTTCTCTTTTCTATCCGATGACCTCTCTTTTCTTTATTTATATTTACAAAAAAGCAAGCTTTACATTAACCCAATTTGATTACACATTAAGAGCAACTTACTACATTTCAATTATGGGAGTGCTTTATCCTATTGGTGCTAGTATTGGCATGATACATATTGCAGAAATGCTTAATTACCCTTTTATGAGTAGCCCTGAGTACTTAGCCTATTCAGCATTAGGTAGCTCTATATCCCAATTATTACTAACACCTTTACTGTTCGCTTTTATTGGATTTCCATTTAAAGAATTTAACAATAATTATTTAATTCTTGATAAGGACATGAGAAAGATAAATCAAACCACAGGGCTTTATTATACGTGGTTAAGTTTATGCAGCTTAACCATCATTTTTACCTTCTTTTCTCACGATCCTTTAGTCTTAAATGCTCTCTGCTTACTATTAGTACCTATTATTGGTTTAGGTGTTGGCAATTTTGGGATCATACAACCTTATTTAATCTCAACTATTGTCTGTTTAATCTCCGCAGAAAGTGCTGTTTATAATTACAATCAAGACATCATTAGCTCATCAACGTTCTATAGTATGATTGCTATTTTATTTGCTATAACAACATTAATTATGTTGCTCTCAGCACAATCAGTGAAAAATTTTCTTACTAACCGCGCCGCCATCGAAAAAGAACGAAGAGATCCTTACACTGGTTTATTTAGTATCTCGCAATTATCCCACGATTTATCACAGTCGACCGATTACGTGATGACTTACATTGATCTAGCAGAAATTAGTAATCGCTTACATTCATTAGGGTTTGAAGGTAAAGCCCTACTAATGCGTAACGTGTCTGAATTTATTTGTGATTTTACTCATCACCGTGGAATAGCTTACCTTCCTCCCTTCTCTCAAGGTATTTTATATTTATTACCTAATTCCCCAAGTATTCGTCATGAGATAAAGGACATAGCTCAATCATTAGCTAAATTCACCTTTCAGTGGCAAGAACAAAGTATTCAACTCATCAATCAGAAAGTTGTATGTTGTAAACTAAATAAAAATATTGATATTGATTTACTGCTATCTACTCTATGTACTCCAAATGCTAATTTTGACCACGGTATAAACATTAATTGGGTAACACTAAAACAAAATGAAGAAAGAAAAATCGACAAACTAAGTCGTATCCAATCAGCCTTTGATAACAATAAATTCATTCTATTCTGTCAACCTTATCTCGATTTAAAACAAGAAGATTCTCCTCTCTATTTTGAGGTTCTAATTCGACTCACTTCAGATAAAAATGAATCTCAGCCATTATCACCTGCCGAATTTTTTCCTTTAATTAATGAATTTGGCTTGCAAGTTGAGCTTGATAAATGGGTAATTGAACACACCTTTAAAGTTCTTAATAAATATTTAACTGATTGGGATTCGATCGGCCGTTGTTCTATCAACCTAACGGCACAAGCACTTAACGACTCAACCTTAGCCGATTATATTTTTTCACTCGCGACTAAGCATTCAATCCCATTAAAAAAAATATGTTTTGAAATAACAGAAAGTGCAGCATTAACCAATGAACAGCAAGCGATTAAAACGATTGAACGCTTACGTTTAGAGGGCTGTAAAATTGCATTAGATGATTTTGGAACAGGCTATGCAAGCTTTGATTATTTGCGACGATTACCAATCGATATTTTAAAAATTGATGGTTCTTTCGTTCGTAATATTACAGAAAATAAAGTAGACCAAACTATCGTTAATACCATCAGCCAAGTTGCAAAAGGAATGTCTTTAAGTACGGTTGCAGAGTTCGTAGAAACCTCTGAACACATTAGCCTATTACGAAACATGGATATTCATTACGCTCAAGGTTATGCGATTGCTAAACCTGTTCCTTTAATTGAACTATTGACGAATAAAATAACGAATAAGCCTTCCGATGTGACTCCTGTTGAACTTGTGATTCAGTTACCGTAAAGCACACTGAAAATAGATCAACCGCACACATTGAGAGACTCGTTACATTTATAACATAACCAATCTGTTATCTTATTGACGCTTTTATGATTATCACCTTTGGAGAACACGATGAAACTCTCTGCTAAACCTGTATCAATTGCTGTACTTGCTGGCCTAGGCTTACTAACTCTTTCGGGCTGTACAACAACACCCGACACAAATGAAGTGATTAAGCTACGAGTAGTAGAAACAACAGATATCCATACTAATCTGATGGATTACGATTACTACAAAGATAAACCATCTCAAAAAATTGGTTTAGCGCGCACTGCTACTTTAGTAAAAGAAGCACGCAATGAAGTAATAAACAGCGTTCTTGTTGATAACGGTGATTTACTGCAAGGTAGTCCAATGGGTGACTACATGGCAGATAAAGGCATTGAAGCGGGTGAAGTTCACCCTGCATATAAAGCGATGAATCAGTTAGATTATGATGCAGCTAACCTAGGTAACCATGAGTTTAACTACGGTTTAGATTTCTTAGCTGAATCTATCAACGACGCTGATTTCCCATACATTAGTGCAAACGTGTATGACGCAGAAACAAAAGAACATTACTTTACGCCATACATCATTAAAACACATAAGTTTAAAGATACTGCTGGCGTAGAGCACGAAATTAAAGTGGGTTACATTGGTTTTGTTCCACCTCAAATCATGACGTGGGATAAGAAAAACCTTGAAGGTAAAGTCATTGCTCGTGACATCATTGAAACAGCCAATGAACTTGTTCCTCAAATGAAAGCAGAGGGTGCAGATGTTATCGTTGCTATCCCACACTCAGGTGTTTCAACTGACCCTTATAAGCAAGGCGAAGAAAACTCAACATTCTACTTATCAGAAGTAGAAGGCATTGATGCTATCGCATTTGGTCACGCTCACGCCGTATTCCCTGGTAAAGGGTTCGACAATATGCAAGGTATTGATAACCAAAATGGCACAATGAATGGTGTTGCTGCGGTTATGCCTGGACGTTGGGGTAGCCACGTTGGTGTGATGGATTTAACTCTAGAGCAAAAAGATGGTAAATGGGCTGTAGTAAAAGGTCAATCTGAAGCTCGCCCTATCTTTGATAAGAAAGAGAAAAAATCATTAGCTGCGGCAGATAAAGGAATTATCACAGCACTAGAAGCAGACCATAAAGGCACACGTAATTTCGTTAACCAACCAATTGGTAAAGCTGACGATGTAATGTATAGCTTCTTAGCTCTAGTTCAAGATGATCCAACAGTTCAAATTGTTAACCTTGCACAAAAAGATTACGTTGAACGCTTCATCCAAGGTGATCCAGATTTAGATGGCACACCGGTACTTTCTGCTGCTGCACCATTCAAAGCAGGCGGTCGTGGAAATGACCCAACAAACTTCACCGAAGTTGAATCAGGCCAATTAACATTCCGTAATGCGGCTGATTTATACCTATACCCTAATACCCTAGTTGCGATGAAGGTTACAGGCAAAGAAGTAAAAGAGTGGCTTGAATGTTCAGCTGGTCAATTTAAGCAAATTGATATCAACAGCAGTGCACCTCAACAATTAATTGATTGGGATGGTTTCCGTACTTATAACTTTGATGTCATTGATGGTGTAAACTATCAAATCGATGTTACTCAACCTGCAAAATATGACGGTAACTGTAAAGTAATCAATGAAGGTTCTGAGCGTATCGTTGGCTTGACTTACCAAGGCAAGCCTATTGATGCGAAACAAGATTTCCTTATCGCAACCAATAATTATCGTGCTTACAGCAATAAGTTCCCAGGTACTGGTACTGACTTCATCGCGTTTGATGCACCAGATGAAAACCGTACCGTTCTTTCTAGCTACATTTCACGAGTAAGCAAAGAAGAAGGTCAAGTGAAGCCTTCAGCAGATAACAACTGGTCTTTTGCTCCTATCAAAGGTGGCGAAAAATTAGATATCCGCTTTGAAACAGCACCAACAGAAAAAGCTGCGAAATTCATCAAAGAGAAAGGTCAATACCCGATGAAGCGTGTAGCCACTGATGAAGTTGGTTTTGCGGTATACAACATTGATCTAAGTAAGTAATTTTTCTAAACCAACCTTTGGTTTGACTGAATTACAATATTAGTACACTCAATAGCACGGTTATTTAACCGTGCTATTTTTATATAAAAATATAGCTTATCGTCAATTCGAATATCTAGCTAAAAATTAACTCCTACATATCCACAATTCTAAATATCCCCACCGTAATAAATAAAACCTAAAGATATAATTTGAAATATACTGAAATATACTGAAATATTTAATGACAATTGTATTACTAACCGCCTATAATTCGCACGAATCATTCATAGTAATGATTTGAATCTAAAATCAATCTGAACTATTTATGAAGCGAAAGTTCATACATAACAGATAGGATACATTTGCTTACAAACCAATAACACCATAACAAGCGAGTCCACCTTGATTTTTGGAACATCTATGAACGACATTATTAGCAGTATTCAAGATGAATTAATAGTTCAGAATTATTCCCAATTATCTCTTTTTATTGGGATTATTCTTTTATCTTATGTATTGGAAGATCTAGCTATCGTAACAGCTGCAAGTTTGTCTGCCCAAGGCGTCTTACCTACATCAGTTGGTTTAATTGCTGCATTTATTGGTATAGCTAGTGGAGATCTTGGTCTCTATTTTCTAGGAAAAGCATCCACACGTATTCGACCATTTCGCTATAAAACGCTCACTAACCCACATTTACGGTATATAAGGAAAAAACTCAAAGATAATCCTATGCTTAATTTATTCATTATTCGATTCATTCCAGGATTACGTACCATCGGATTCACCTTAAGCGGAATTTTTCATATTAGCCTTAAACGATTCTTTGTTGCTGTAATGGCTGCGACTGGCATTTGGACCGCTATCGTATTTCCTAGTGTATATTTTCTAGGCACCACAACTTGGGCAAAAACGAGTGAAAACCAGTGGTTACTTATCCCGATAATGACTTTTATTTTATTTAGCGTAAACCGTTTTGCTAAAAAGCGATTACAAAGGAATTAATACCATGGAAAATAAAAAAATCGCCACCATTGCAGCAGACCGTATCAATGGAGGGATGCCAATATTAGAAAAAGATAAACTTCGTAGTATCTCTCCTTATGAGTTTTTACCAAGCTGGTTTTTTTATGCGCCAGTTGTAATACAAAGCCTCTTTTTAGGTATTAAATATAAAGATTTCACCCTACCTTTAGTTGTAAACCCTTCAATTAAACTTAGTGGAATGGTTGGAGAATCCAAACACGATATCCTTCAGTTAGCGGGAGAATCAACCAAAAATTGGATTTCTCCATTCATCACCATCACAACAGATAGCTCTTCTGTTCAGCAACAAACCAACTCAGCTATGAATGCTATGGATAATCACAACCTGACTTTTCCTGTTGTTGCTAAACCAGATCTAGGCTGTCGTGGAGCAGGAGTCAAATTAATTCAAACTCCAGAACAATTGACTCATTATTTTGAATCATTCCCTATCAACGCTCGTTTCTTAATTCAACAGAAAGCTCCTTACTCAGCTGAAGCAGGTCTATTTTATATTCGTTATCCCAATCAAAAAAAAGGAAACGTAATTTCCCTTACTCTGAAATACTCTCCTAGTGTAATCGGTGATGGTAAGCAAACTCTGAAACAACTAATTGAATCAGATAACCGAGCAGGAAAACTCTCTCACCTCTATTTTCCTCGACATAAAAATAAATTAGATACGGTATTAGCCCTTAATCAAGAATTTCAGTTAGCTTTTGCTGGCAGTCACAGCCGCGGGTCAATTTTTAGAGATGGAAACCAGTACATAACCGCTACATTAGCAGAACGTTTAGATGCTATTTTTGATGACTTTGATGGTTTTTACTACGGCAGATTAGATGTCAAATTCAAAAATATTAATTCTCTTATAAAAGGGGAGGATTTTACTATTTTAGAAATAAATGGCGCGAGTAGTGAAGCTGCGCATATATGGGACAGAAACACGCCTCTTAAAACGATTTTTTCTACTTTATTGTTTCAATACAAAACATTATTTGAAATTGGAGCACAACAAAAAGAAAAAGGATATGTTTCACCTACATTGAAAGAATTATTTTCAGCATGGAAAGAAGAGAAAAACCTAATTCTTCAATACCCATCAACTGACTAGAGAGTATTTATGCCAATGAAAGAAAGAGAAATAATAGAACTATCACCTGTTATTAGTGGTTGTATTGATGAATTACAACAAGGCTTACAGCTATTAAATAATATTAGTGATAGGGATTATACTCATCTCGCATCTCCTTATGTTGACAGTTCTATTGGTGAGCATTTTCGCCATATTCTCGATTTATTTTACGCCATTAGAACAGCCCAAGATGAGGAAGCAATTAACTATAATAATCGTCGACGTGGGCACTTAATCGAAACAAATAAAGAACTCGCAATTAAGGAACTTAACTCAATAATTCAATGGTTGAATTTGCTCCCTCAGCAATATTTAACCCGTTCAATATCTCTTATCACTGAAGTTTGTCCTTACGTTACTCAAAGTCATGCTATGAAATCAAGTATTGAACGAGAGATCACTTTTGCTTCACTGCATGCTTCACACCATTATGCACTAATGAAAGTGATAACTCGTTTATTGAATATCAATACCATCTCAACATTTGGTTATGCTCCAACGACCTCTAGCTTTCTAAGGGGAGATGCATAATGTGCACCGTATCTTGGTTTCATACTGAATTAGGCTATGAGTTGTTTTTTAATCGAGATGAACAGAAATCTCGCCCTACTGCTCTCGAGCCTCGGAGATTTAAACAAAATAATATTGAATCACTCATGCCTATTGATCCTCTTGGAGGAGGTAGTTGGATTGCTACAAACAATCGAGGCATTACGGTTTGTCTATTAAACTATTACCAAGGTTGTTTGCCAACAACAGAATTAAAAAGTCGAGGTTTACTAATTAAACACCTTTCAGCCTGTCATGATCTAAATGCAATACAACACCTATTATCACACACCGATCTATCATATTTTGCTCCTTTTTCTTTATTAGTTTTTGGTGCTAAATCAGCCAAAAAACCACCCAAAGTTTTAGCTTTTCAATGGAATGGACGACTTTTTCATTCTATTGATGCTGTTTCACCAATGATCTCTTCTTCTGTAGATCCTATTTTTGTTACTGAAAAACGACATTCTTTTTATAGAGAAATGACGAGTAAAGGTATTAATCGTCAATCATTACGTGCATTCCATAATCACCATCACCCACAACAAGGGCACCTATCAGCTTGTATGTATCGCGAAGATGCAAGCACTGTAAGTTTGACTCATATTATTGTTAATACTCAAAAGAGCATCATGAATTACACTTCAGGATCACCATGCCACACATCTAAGATAACGGCTTATGAAGTTAAACATGAGCATCAATTTAGCCCACCTAACTATACTCAATGAGGTTACCCCTATGAAAAAATTACTTTGTTTCTTTATGTTGTTATTTTCTCAATCGAGTCTTGCTGCTGACCCTATTTATACCGGATTCTTTAGTAATAAAGCTGTCGGTGGTTATGACACCGTTGATTATTTTAGAGAGGGAAAATTGGCAACAGATAACCCATTGAAAGGGAAAGATAATTACGTAATGTCATATATGGGAGCAGATTGGTACTTCTCATCACAAGAGAATCTAGACTTATTTCGTAAAAATCCAACCAAATATGTACCTCAATACGGCGGATTTTGTGCATGGGCGATATCAGAAAAAAATGACCGCGCGTCTGGTGATCCTCTTCAATGGACAATTGTTAAAGGAAAGCTCTATTTAAATTATGACGCTGAAGTAAAAGGTTGGTGGGAAAAAAATATTCCACTCTTCATAACAAAGGCAGATAAGAACTGGCCTTCACTTCTAAAAAAATAATAATTACCAACATATAAACTTATTGCAGCCATTAAAGTAAAAGGAACTCATCATGAAAGAAAAAATATTTAAATTTGGACCATCAGTATTTATCGCCTTTGTATTTATTCAATCTCTCTTCTTTAAATTCTCAGGGTCATATGAAACTGATCATATCTTTGGCGTCTTAGGCGAATGGTCAGGGATTGAATGGTTTGGTATTTATGGCGGCTATCTTATCGGTATTGCTGAACTGATCGCTTCTATTCTGCTTTTTACTCGTTTTCATGGATTAGGCGCAGTCATGGCGGCAGGTATTATGAGTGGCGCTATTTTCTTTCATCTTTTCACCCCTCTTGGGATCCAAATGCCAGAATTTGATGCTATGGGAAAAATCATCGGTTATGACGGAGGCTTATTATTTGGAATGGCCTGTTTAGTTTGGTTATCAGGCATATTTTTAGCATTAAAAGACCTTAAATCAGATAGCGGATTTCTTTCTTCTTTATTTCAAGAAAAAGGAGCTTAGTTTATGATTGCAAGTCCATTTCGCTTACCAAGAGTAACCCCATTTGGCATTGGAGAATCCTTTGCTGAATGGGCTACTGGGTTAAATCAACTTGATGCTTACTATCAAGACCGCCCTGAAAATTTAAGCTGTTTTGAATTCATGAGCCATTCACTCTCGTCATTAGACGTTAGTTATCATTTGCACCAGGGAGAATTAAATACCATCCCTGTAACAGGAGCGGTTGTTATTGTTGCTAATCACCCATTAGGCGCACTAGAAGGTATTATTTTAGCGGACCTAATTGGTAAAATTCGTTCAGATGTAAAAGTGTTAGCTAATGAATATTTAAAACTTATCCCTGAGATCAGTGAATTATTTATTGGCGTTGATGTATTCGAATCTGCTAGCGCAAAAAAAACCAATGCCAAAGCACTTCGAGAAGCTCATCGGCATTTAGAAAGTGAAGGAGTACTCATTATTTTTCCTGCGGGAGAGGTTTCTACCTATAATGAAAATAAAGAACAATTACTCGATAAGCGTTGGAGCTATTCTGCTGCAAAATTAGCACTTAAACATAATGCCACAACCATCCCAATTTATATTGATGCTAAAAACAGTAATGCTTTTTATATGGCAGGGAAAATTCACCCATTACTACGTACCTTAATGTTGGGGCGAGAACTGCTCAATAAAAAATCTAATACCATTAATTTATCAATTGGTTCATCTATCTCACATAAAGAGCTTAATGGATTTAAATCCCCTATAGAATGCATTAATTATCTACGTCTCAATACTTATTTGTTGGCAACCATTAATCATTCAGCTGAGTCAGAGCAGATTAAAACCGATTATGATCAAATTATGGATCCCATAAATTCTGACATTTTGACAAATGAAATTCAATCTCTCCCACCCAACACTAAACTAGTAGAACAAAATGGGCTTACTGTCTATTGTACAAAAAGCCAAGCTATCCCAAATGTTATTAAAGAAATAGGACGTATCAGGGAAGTTACTTTTCGTGAAGTTGGTGAAGGTACAGGGCTTTCCTGTGATCTAGATGAATACGATTTACACTATTACCATTTATTTATCTGGCACGAAAAAAATCAAGAAATTGTTGGTTCCTATCGATTAGGGTTAGTTGATGAATTAATTGAAAAGTTTGGTATTGATGGCCTCTACTCTCGTAGTCTTTTTAATTACCAATACGAGTTTATCAAGACACTACACAACTCCATTGAAGTAGGTCGCTCAGTCGTAGCTAAAAAATATCAGCGCAATGTTAGCTCACTACTTTTGCTTTGGAAGGGGATTTCAACTTTTGTATATCAACACCCTAAATATACTCACTTATTTGGACCTGTCAGTATTAGTAATGATTACAGTTTAGCGGCTCGTCAATTAATTGCTTCAACACTATCCATTCACCATTACGATAATGAGAAAGCAGCACTAGTCACTGCAACAACCCCACTCAAACCATTAAAAAGACAAGTATGGAACGGCGATATGCTTTCTTTACTTGGTGATTTAAAAATCTTATCAAAAGTACTTAGCAGGATAGAAAAAGGGAAAGGACTTCCTGTTTTACTTAGACAGTATATTGGATTAAATGGGAAGCTAGTTTGCTTCAATGTCGATCCAGATTTTAATGACGCGCTAGATGGGTTAATTGTAGTTGATATGAGTAATGTGCCACAAAAAACATTAAGTAAATATATGGGGAAAGAAGAAGCGATGTGCTACCTTGAAAAACACCATAGTAATTAAAAATATTCAGAGCTACTAACCCATGCTCAATGACTTTATTCAGCAATTTCAAAACTATAACTTCTCTTCTGATGAAATTAAAAAACTAATTCACAGTAGTAAATTAGAATATTTAAAACCAAAACACGTTATTGCCAAACAAAATGACGATTCAAAGTTCTTCTATTTTTTATTAGAAGGACTTTGTCATGCTTCATATTTAACTGAAGATGGTAAGGCATTCAGTAAAGAATTTTACTGGAAAGGTGATTGGGTTGTCGGGTTTGAAGGAGTAATAGATAACGAGAAATCCCCCTATACGTTAGAAACTTTAACACCAACGACGATCTTATCTTTACCTATCTCTTATATGCAGCAATGGCGAGCACAATCTCATCCTTTCTATCTAAAGCTAGTCGAAACTCAATTAGTCTATAAAGAGAGAAAAGAGCGCTTTATGTTACTTTACTCCCCTCAGTCTCGTTATGAGATTTTCTGTCAAAACTACCCTGACCTTCACTCACAATTAAGTGACTATCAAGTAGCGGCTTATCTTGGGATCACTCACATCAGCTTAAGCCGTATTAAAAATAGAATTAAAAAAGTTAACATAAGTTAATGCCTTAAAAAGTGAAAATAGGTATCTTGATGTTCTTCTTTTTAAATCGAGATAATTTCTATGATCCATTGGCAAAAAATACTTTTTAATGACTTAACTACCGCACAACTGTATGAACTGCTTCGTTTAAGAGTTGATGTCTTTGTCGTAGAGCAAACCTGTCCATATCCTGAGTTAGATGGGAAAGATTGCCATGAAGGTGTCTATCATTTAATTGGGACTAAAAATAATGAAATGGTCGCTTGTGCTCGATTACTGCCAGCAGGGGTTAGTTATAGCAATGTCAGTATTGGTCGCGTGGCAACAAAAGAAACTGCCAGAGGTAATGGCCTAGGGCATGAGCTTATCTCACAAGCTCTAATATTATGTGAAGAATTATGGCCTGGGGAAACGATTGATATTGGCGCTCAAGAACATTTAAGTCATTTTTATCAAAAGCATGGTTTTAACGTGATTTCTGATATGTATCTTGAGGATGATATCCCTCATGTCGATATGCGACTAGCTAAATAATACGAAAATGAAATCAATGATGACGCCAGTCAACCTCGCAATTATCTTACTTGTATTAGGTAATTTATTGGCATCTCTGTCAGATGTAGCAGTAAAAATTCTTGATGGTGGAGTTTCACCTTTTCAATATATTTTTCTGCGTCAACTGGTCTCTCTCACTCTTCTTTTCCCTTTTTGGGCTCGTCAACCTTCGACATCAAGAAGTTTAAGTAATCCAAAAATAACGGTATTAAGATCTCATATTCTCTTAATTGGCAGTTGTTGCATGGTGGTATCGATTACTTATTTATCTCTTGCTACTGCCAATGCCGTTTTTTATACCGCTCCATTATTGATGATCCCGCTTTCCATGCTGTTACTTAATGAAAGACCTTCAGCTAAAAAAGTACTTCAAACCGTAATTGGGTTTATTGGTGTTATTATTATTTTACGCCCCTCTCAATTCCATTGGGCAGCAATTTTTGCACTCGGAACAGCAATGACTTTAGCATCATATAATATTTTGATTCGAAAAATCCCTAATGAACAATCGGTGATCACCACCCTATTTTGGACCACATTATTATCTCTACCTGTTTCGGGAGGGTTAGCTTGGTTTTACTGGCAATCATTAAATTACAATGAAATTTTTTGGATTGCATTAAGTGCTACCTTTATTATTAGTTACAATGGTCTAGCAACCATGGCCTATAAGAAAGCACCTGCAACCCAAATATCTTTAGCGGAATATTCAGGGCTAATTTTTGTCGTTCTATTTGGAGTAATATGGTTTGATGAGGTGCCTGATTTATTAACCGTAATAGGCATTGCATTAATCATTCTCCCTCTTATGCCTAAAACTTGGTTAAAGAAAGTAAGAGGAAGATAGTAATATAAAAAGCTTGGTGGCAGTTATTTACTGCGCCCAAAGTTGCCATCGGAAAGTCGAAAATACGTGACCGCTTGGCCATCTCGCTCGATTTGCACAATGTCTAGATCACCTTGTGAATCCAATTTAAATCGAAACAGCTGGCCTTTTTTTATATTACTTAATGGCTTATCTGTACCTTCAATTTTAACCAATTTATTTAATTCTGTTAATGGTAAATTATTTTTTCTAAATACTTGATAGAGCGTATCACCGGCTTTAATCTTATAATTCTGCCAATTACCCTGAATCGATGATGGGGCTTTTTCTATCGGCTTAGTTTTTTCTACCAACTTAGCTATTTTTTTCTCTTGAGCAGTATCATAAGATGAAGAGGTTTCATTAAGATTACCCTCTTGCTCACTTAGACCTTCTAGATTCAAACTTATACTCTGCCTTTGCATTTCATCCGCAGGGATCATTGTAGGCTGAATACTATCAGTCTCTTCTGTCGTACCATGTGGTAATAAGACTAAAACACAAGTGACAGGAATTAAAACTCGCAACGCTGTTTGATGAAATTTAGGTAAACGCGACCAATAAGGTGCAACTACTTCAATAAGAGGTGCGCACTTTTTCTTTAATCCTTCCAATGACTCAGAAAAATTTGGCCGTTTTATATTCATTTTTTTCTTTTCATTCATACCATCGCCTTATGCGAAACTAGTTAGCTCACGTTTTATTCTAATATCAGAGTACAAAGAAGTACAAAAGTTTACCTTAAGCTTAGATCTCTGTATCCTTTAGTCTTTCGTTTATACCATATAAAGAAAGAGAGACAGCATGTCTGAAGTTAAATTAGAAACAGTAGAGCAAAGAGCAAGCTACGGCATTGGCCTTCAAATGGGTCAACAACTTGCACAATCTGGTCTTGAAGGCCTAAACGTTGCAGCTATCGCTAAAGGTATCGCAACTTCACTAACTGGCGACATGCCAGAAATCGAAGTTGATGCTATCAACGAAGCACTTCAAGCACTTCACATGCGTGCTGAAGAATCTCGTGCGGAAGCGTCTAAAGCAGCTGCTGCTGACGGCGAAGCTTTCCTAGCTGATAACGCTCTTCGTTCAGAAGTGACTGTACTTGAGTCTGGTCTTCAATATGAAGTACTAACTGCAGGCACTGGCGAAATCCCAACGTCTGATAAAACAGTACGTGTTCACTACCACGGTATGCTAACTGACGGTACTGTATTTGACAGTTCAGTAGAGCGCGGTCAACCTGCTGAATTCCCTGTAACTGGCGTTATCGCTGGTTGGGTTGAAGCTCTTCAACTAATGCCTGTAGGTTCTAAGTGGAAGCTTGCTATCCCACAAGACCTTGCATACGGTGAACGTGGCGCTGGCGCTGCAATCCCTCCATATGCTGCACTAGTATTTGAAGTAGAATTACTAGAAATCGTTTAATCTTTCTTAAAAGATTAAAATAAAAAAGCGATGCCTCTAGGCATCGCTTTTTTTATATCGTACACTCGACAGAATGTTAAGAAGTTTAAAATAATGTTAAGGAAAATAACAATGAAAAAAGTACTTATTATCGCATTAAGCAGCTTAGCTCTAGTTGCATGTAAATCAACTGATGGCAATTCAAGTTCAACACAAGCATCAACTTCAACTTCAACTCAATCAAGCAGTGCCGCATTAATTGGACCTGCATTAAATGCCGCTCTTTCTCTCTACAATCAATCAAGTAATGAATCTACATTAGCTGATAAGGTTCAAAATGAGCTGTCATTAACTTCAGAACAAGCGGTTGGTGGTATTGGAGCTTTACTTTCTGTGGCTCAAAATAAACTGTCTTCTGATAATAAAAGTGAATTAGGCCAACTAATTCCTGGAGTTTCAGCGTTAGACTCTACAGGATTAACTTCTTTAATCACCAATATGGATGGTGTTCAAAGTGCATTTAAAAGCTTAGGTCTTGATCCGTCATTAATCTCATTGATTACTCCTCTAGTCACTCAATACTTAAGCTCTCAAAATGCAAGTTCAGGCTTGGTTAACTCTTTGAGTGCGCTTTGGAAATAAACTGAATCTAAATAAAAAGCAGCCTCATTATTGGGCTGCTTTTTTTATGTTATGTAATAGCAATTAAATTCCTGAACCACCTAGCTCCCCATTATCTTCATGTAATCCACATTCTCGCTTTAAACCAAAAAATCGTGTTTCTTCTTCACTCATTCCCGGTTCCCATTTTTGAGTAGTGTGCGTATCTCCTACCGACAAATAACCTTGTTCCCATAAAGGGTGATAAGGTAAATCATGTTCTTTTAAGAAAAAATGCACCTCTTTATTTGTCCAATCAAGCACAGGTAAAAATTTAAATACACCATTTTGAATGCTTAAAATAGGAAGGTTTGCACGAGAGCTAGATTGATCACGGCGCAAACCAGAAAACCAAATACCCACTTCTAAGTGATCTAACGCTCGACGCATTGGTTGAACTTTATTTAATTTATTGTATTGCTCAAGACCATCAATTCCTTTTTCCCACAATTTCCCATAACGTGCTTCTTGCCAATTAGGGCTTTCATCTGCTGTAAATACTTGCAAATTTAAGTGAAGACGCTTAGTTAGCTCATCAACAAACTGATAAGTTTCAGGAAATAAATACCCAGTATCAGTTAAAATAACTGGAGTATCCGCTTTAGCATCCGTGACTAATTGCAACATCACTGCTGCTTGAATTCCAAAACTTGAGGAGACCGCAGGGTTTCCTTCTAAGTTTTCTAACGCCCACAAAATTCGCTCTTGAGCAGTCAGCGCTTCAAGCTCTGCATTAACTTCAGATAAGCGTAAAATTTGCTCAACTTTAGTTAATGACAACAGCTCTGACAATTGCAATTTAGGCATAAAAGTCCCTTTTTGATACTATCACTTCATCTACAATGCCAGCTCGAATGGTAAAATCACCAAAGCCTTCATTACCTTGACGCTCAGTAGCCCAACGACCAACAAGTTCATCTATCTCAGATAAAATCTGACGGTCTGTAATGTTCTCTTTATACATTTTAGGTACACGAGTACCACTGCGGTTACCGCCTAAATGGAAGTTATAACGTCCCGGCGCTTTACCGACTAAACCTATTTCAGCAAGCATTGCACGGCCACAACCGTTTGGACATCCCGTGACACGGAAAATAATATTGTCCTCTTCTGGCAGCTTATGTTTTTTAAGTACATCTTCGATTTCCGTCACAAACTCAGGCAAGAAACGTTCGGCTTCTGCCATTGCTAATGGACAGGTAGGAAAAGCGACACACGCCATTGAGTTTTTGCGTTGTTCAGAGTGAGCATCATCAATCAAACCATGCTCACGAGCAATTTGCTCTATCTGATCTTTTTGCTCAGCAGGTACACCAGCAACAATTAAGTTTTGGTTGGCTGTCATTCTAAAATCACCTTGGTGGATCTTAGCAATCTCGGCAACACCTGTTTTTAATGGCTTACCCGGGTAATCTAATAAACGGCCATTTTCGATAAATAATGCAAGATGATGCTTACCATCAATGCCATCTACCCAACCGATTCGATCACCACGTTCCGTAAGCTCATAAGGACGACTTGCTTCAAATTGAATACCAGCACGTTTTTCGACTTCAGCTTTAAAGACGTCAACACCCACACGATCTAACGTATATTTTGTTTTTGCATTTTTACGATTTGAACGGTTACCCCAATCACGCTGAGTAGTTACAACTGCCGCCGCCACTTCTAACGTTTTTTCTAGTGATACAAAGCCAAAATCATCCGCTTTACGAGGATAAGTTGCGGTATCACCATGGGTCATCGCAAGACCACCACCCACAAGCACATTAAAACCAACCAGTTTTCCGTTATCAGCGATAGCAATGAAGTTGAGATCATTAGCGTGCACGTCTACGTCATTTTGCGGTGGAATAACCACGGTTGTCTTAAATTTACGAGGAAGATAGTTACTGCCTAAAATAGGCTCTTCATCCGTGCTTTCTAACTTCTCACCATCCAACCAAATCTCTGCATAGGCACGTGTTTTTGGCAGCAGATGTTCACTGATTTTTTTCGCCCACTCATAAGCTTCTTGATGTAATTCAGATTCTACTGGATTAGTGGTACACAACACATTTCGGTTTACATCACCCGCGGTTGCTATTGAATCAATACCAATGCTATTCAATGTTTGATGCATTAATTTAATGTTTGGTTTTAAAACTCCGTGAAACTGAAACGTTTGACGCGTGGTTAAACGCAAGCTGCCATAAGAGGTATTTTCTTCTGCAAACTTATCAATCGCTAGCCATTGCTTTGGAGTAATAATTCCACCCGGCATACGAGCACGAAGCATTACGTTATGCAGAGGTTCTAATTTTTGTTTTGCACGCTCAGCTCGAATATCTCTATCATCTTGCTGATACATGCCGTGAAAACGGATCAACTGGAAGTTATCTTTGGTAAAACCACCTGTAATGCGATCCTGAAGATCCTCTACGATCGTTCCTCTAAGATTTTTACTTTCACGCTTTAGGCGCTCGTTATCTGCTAATGGGCCAAGTTCAGTGCCTGATAAGATTGTTTTTACTGCAATTTGTTCGCTCATTAGTACACATCCCTTTGGTAACGTTTCGCCTTACGCAGATCATTTACAAACTGCTCTGCTTCTTCTCTGTTCTTCTTTCCTTGCTGTTCAACAATGGTAATTAACGCGTCATGTACATCTTTTGCCATTCGAGTTGCATCACCACACACGTAGATATAAGCGCCATCTTGCAGCCACTGCCATACTTGTGCTGAATGCTCTAGAATACGATGCTGTACATAGACTTTTTCTTGCTGATCACGACTGAATGCAACATCTAATTGATTTACAACGCCTGATTTCAGATATTTCTGCCATTCAACTTGGTATAAAAAATCTTGTGTAAAGGTTCTATCACCAAAAAATAACCAGTTTTTACCTTCTGCATCACGATTGTCACGCTCTTGTACAAATGAGCGGAATGGCGCGATACCGGTACCTGGGCCAATCATGATTACAGGGGCATTATCATCTTGAGGAAGTTTGAAATTATTGTTGTGTTCGATAAATATTTTTACTTCATCGCCTTCTTCTAGACGATGAGATAGAAAGCTTGAGGCACCACCAAATCGAGTCTCATCACCTTGTTGATATTCAACAACAGCAACCGTTAAATGCACTTCTTCATCCACTTCACTTTGACTTGAAGCAATAGAATATAAACGAGGAGTTAAGCGACGAAGTAAACCAACTAGTTGCTCTGCAGTTAATTTAGTTTTCTTTTCTGATAGTAGATCAATAACTTGAGTGTTACCGGCATAGTGACGTAATTTATCTTTATCTTGTGCCAATTTTTCTAGTTTTTTACTGCCTGATAACTCTGAAAATTTAGCCACTTGCTGTGGGTTTGCCGAAGTGATTTCATATTTTTCAATTAAGGCTTTTTGCAGAGAAATAGATTCTCCATCCACATCAACTTGCTCTTCACCTGTTAGACCTACTTGTTTTAAGATTGCAGCGGCTAACTCTGAATTATTTTCAAACCAAACACCGAGTGCGTCACCCGGTTGATAAGTTAAACCTGAATCTTCCAAATCAATTTCGATATGACGAACGTCTTTACCTGAATCTCGCCCCGTTATTTTTTGGCTTGCTAATAACGTTGCCGTATAAGGGTTTTGTTTTGAATATTGAGAGTGGCTATGTGCGGCTTGACCAACTGGTAATTGCACTACCTGTCCATTTTTATAATCATCACCGGTTGATAAGGTTTCTTTTACTTTCTCTAACGCTTGTTTGCGCCATTCAGCCGCTGGAGCTTCATAATCAACATCAAGATCAATACGTTCAATAAATGGCGTCGCGCCCTTCTTAGATAAGTACGCATCAAAATCTTTACCTGTTTGACAGAAGAACTCGTAGCTCGAATCCCCCAAACCAATCACTGCGTATTTTAAGTTATCTAATTTTGGTGCTTTTTTAGATTGAAGATATTCATGCAACTCAATGGCATTGTCAGGGGCTTCACCCTCACCATTGGTCGATGCAACAATAATAACGTGAGTTTCTTTGGCAAGATTTTTACCTTTATAATCACTCGCATCAAATAGCTCAACACTAATCCCAGAGGCAGACGCTTCTGTTTTCAGTGCTTCAGCAACGCCTTTAGCATTACCTGTTTGTGAGGCATAAATAATTGATAACTTACCTGCAGGCTCACTTGATACCGCCTCTGCGGCTTGGCTAATTGGTTGTGCTGCACCAGAGGTTTGGCTGACACCCCAAAAATAACCACTAACCCAAGCAAGTTGTTGTGAAGATAATTCTGAAGCCGCTAGCTGTAATTGACCTATTTGTTGATCATTAAGTGGACTAGCGAGTGCGGAGAGTTCCTTTAATAACATGACGACATCCCTATTCATTGCGTCATGCTAGATTAGCGACTCTTTCCTATAACAAGAAAGAATAGATAAGTATGTTTTATAACTTTTTGGAAGAAAGAAATGTTTGCGTTACTGAATTTATGCCTTAACGGTAATTAATCATTAATTCTCACCTGATTAAATCCAACAGATAATGCACTCTTTGAAGCGGATTCTAAATCTCTATATTTCATCTCCCCCCCTTTAAGATCAGTAAGTAAAACTAAGCCTCCACGTATATGGCGAAACTCTACAATCCAAGTACCTTCAGCCATCGTTGGTTCAATAACGGCTTCAATTAGCTGATCTTCTTGGTACATTAATTTTAATTCACTTAATGTTGTCATACCTGCATCCTTACCAAATATGAATATCATAGTAATATCCATTATATAAGAATGGTCAATAAACTTTAATTGAGCAAATTTTAAATAAAAAAATAGCGACTCAGTTTCCTGCATCGCTATTCTCAATACTGACTTTAGCCGTGGTTAGAAATCAAATGCAAATCCAGCAAACCAACCATCAACCATTACATTTGCTTGGTTGCTATCAAACTCTTCAAAATAACCAAACTCATGATCCATCACTCGATAACCAACTTTAAATTCAACATCGACAGCATCAACAGGAAGAATATATTTAACCCCTGCTTGACCATCCATCGTTCGCGTACCACTGCCACTACCAAAATCATATTGGCCAAAAATATGAAAATGCGTTTTTGGAATATGGATCGATGCATCTGCATACATATTAATGCCAGTTTCATCAAAACTTTGGTTCACAGGTTTACTGTTATCTACAGAACCGCTTTTATTAAATTCACCATTAGTGAATTGTGTCAATGTTAAACCTACATCAAATTGAAGGCCATTAGTCTCTAATAATTTATAATAACCTGTGTAATCAATCTGATCATATTCAAAACGCTCTGAACGAACAGGCGTATAACGTACTTTTACATTCGGCAAAATTGGGTATGGGTGTTCAAAAGCAACAGAAAATGCTTGTGATGCATCAACATCATTTCTACGAACTGCAGTTTCTTTTGAGCCCACTTTTGCATCTGGGAACCACGCATCGATCTCAATTTTAGTAGTAAATTCCTGCTCTTCTGAATGCGCTGGTGCAGCCAATAATAAGGCAGTAGAAGCAATAACAGTGGCTAAGGATAATTTGTTCATGCGTAGTCTCCATTTGCGACGCTATTTTAGTTCATGATTATCATCATAAACTATTTAATTTATATATTTATTTTTTCTCTACTTTTATCTTATCGATACGTAGCTTGAATTTTAGACATCTAACTCTGTTGGGATCTTGGCTAATGCTGTTTGCACCACCTCAATACCAGCTCCTGGTTTATGTGCATTTTCACTAATATAACGACGCCACTGGCGAGCACCTGGCATACTTTGAAATAAACCTAACATATGGCGTGTAATATGCCCTAAATGTGCACCATTCTCTAATTGACGTTCAATATATGGATACATTGATTCGACAATCTCACTGCGCTTTCTCACAGGTTTATCACTACCAAAAAGTTGCTGATCAACCTCTGCTAATAAGTAAGGACTCTGATAAGCTTCACGACCAATCATCACACCATCTAGATGGGCTAAATGTTCTTTCGCTTCATCCAGTGTTTTAATACCGCCATTAACAGCAACTACTAATTGAGGGAAATCTTTTTTAATTTGATACGCACGAGGGTAATCAAGCGGTGGAATTTCACGGTTTTCTTTAGGGCTTAAGCCACTCAGCCACGCTTTACGAGCATGAATGGTAAATTGATCACAGCCACCCTTCTCATGAACTGTTGATACGAATTTAGTTAAAAACTCATAACTGTCTTGATCATCAATACCAATACGTGTTTTCACTGTTACCGGAATATCAACAACGGCTTTCATTTCAGCAATACACTCTGCAACATGCTCAGGCTCAACCATTAGGCAAGCACCAAAACGACCATTTTGAACGCGATCAGATGGACAACCTACATTGAGATTAATTTCATCATACCCACGCTCAGCCGCTAATTTTGCACAATGCGCTAAATCTTTTACATTAGAACCACCAAGTTGTAATGCAACAGGATGCTCTTCTTCATTGTAAGCTAGGAAATCACCTTTACCATGAATAATGGCACCTGTGGTAATCATCTCTGTATACAACAAAGCATGCTCTGATAATTGACGATGGAAATAACGACAGTGACGGTCAGTCCAATCAAGCATAGGAGCGACAGAGAAACGTTGTAATGGATAAGAGCTCATAGGTACATTCTTTCAGTGATCAAGACCTCAATTCTAACATAAGCAGAATATAAACAGCTATCCTATTACTTCTTTTAGTTCAGTATACTGCTAACTTTAAACAGACAATTATTCTTTAAAAGAATAAAGAAAAAAGATATCGACTTATGATAAACTGATTTATCTGTTTAATTAATAAGATATCCAACCAGTGAATCGTACGCAAAAACAAAAAGTTGAGCAACTTTGCCAACAACGTGGGGTCAGACTTACTCCACAGCGATTAACGGTTTTAGAGCTGATAATCTCTCATCAAGGAGCTATCAGTGCTTATGATCTTTTAGAACAATTAAAAAAAATAGAACCTCAGGCAAAGCCTCCAACCATTTATCGTGCATTAGATTTTTTGGTCACTCAGGGTTTCGTACATAAGGTCGAATCTATAAATAGCTATATATCTTGTTGTGTCATTGGTGAACGGGCTCATTTTTCACAACTGTTCATTTGCCGAACTTGTGATGATGTTATTGAATATCATGATATAAAAATTACAGAACAACTTACTCAACAGGCTGAGAAAATCGGTTTTGTAATTGAGAACCATATCGTTGAAACTCATGGCACTTGTAGTTCTTGTTTAGATTACAAAGATAAAAATTAAAATATTACTTAAGGACGTTACCTACCATGCGCGCTGAATTTGTAAACCCATTCTTAGCTTCACTGATCAATGTACTTAAGACGATGGCCTCTATGGAATTAAAACCACAGAAACCTCGTATTAAGAAAGATGAGATTGCTCGTGGTGATGTATCTGGCTTAATTGGCATGGTTGGCATTCAGAGTAAAGGCTCAATGTCGATTACTTTTGACGAACCACTAGCTCTACAAATAATGCAGAATATGCTAGGTGAGCGCCCAAACAGCATTAATGAAGAAGTGACGGATATGGTGGGAGAAATCACTAATATGGTCACCGGTGGTGCTAAGCGTATTCTTTCAGAAAGTGGCTTTGAGTTTGATATGGCAACCCCAATGGTTGTTTCAGGTAAAGGCCATACAATTACTCATAAATGCGATGGCGCGATTATTATCATGCCTTTTACTTCTGAGTGGGGTAATGCATTTATTGAGATCTGTTTTGAGTAACAGAGACTAGAGACTAGAGACTAGAGACTAGAGACTAGAGACTAGAGACTAGAGACTAGAGACTAGAGACTAGAGACTAGAGACTAGAGACTAGAGACTAGAGACTAGAGACTAGAGACTAGAGACTAGAGACTAGAACGCTGCGCTTCTATAAGAGCAAAAGCAAGAACTAAAGGATTCAGGATTCAGGATTCAGGATTCAGGATTCAGGAAATGATAGAGGTTGATATTTAGGTATCAGCCTTTTTTATTACCTGTAATATCGATAAATAATAAATACAAAAAGAGCCGACCGAAATCAGCTCTTTTTTTATTAATAAACAGAAACTTAATAATTAAGCTTTGTATGCTTTAAATGCGTTGATTAAACCGTTAGTTGAACTATCGTGAGAAGTCACGGCTTTATCGTCAGCTAGCTCAGGAAGAATTTGGTTAGCCAATTGCTTACCAAGTTCTACGCCCCATTGGTCAAAGCTGAAGATATTCCAAATCACACCTTGTACAAAGATTTTGTGCTCGTACATTGCAATCAAGTTACCTAGTGTTTTAGGTGTTACTTGCTTAACAAGAATTGAGTTTGTTGGGCGGTTACCTTCAAATACTTTAAACGCAACTAGCTCTGCCATTTCTGCTTCTGTTTTACCAGCGGCTGCAAATTCAGCACGAACAGTCTCTTCTATTTTACCGAATGCTAACGCTTCTGTTTGTGCGAAGAAGTTAGACATCAGTTTCTGGTGGTGATCACCCACTTGGTTATGGCTGATTGCAGGCGCAATAAAATCACAAGGAATTAATTTTGTACCTTGGTGAATCAATTGGTAGAACGCGTGTTGGCCATTTGTACCAGGTTCGCCCCAAATGATTGGACCCGTTTGGTAATCAACAGGATTACCGTTACGGTCTACACATTTACCATTTGATTCCATGTTGCCTTGTTGGAAGTACGCGGCAAAACGGTGTAGATACTGATCGTATGGAAGAATTGATTCTGATTCAGCACCGTGGAAGTTGTTATACCATAGGCCAATAAGTGCAAGAATAACAGGCACGTTATTTTCAAGATCCGTATTAGCAAAATGATTATCCACTTCATGAGCACCTTCAAGAAGCTCAACAAAGTTATCAAAACCAACCGCTAGTGCAATTGAAAGACCGATTGCTGACCATAAAGAATAACGACCGCCAACCCAATCCCAGAACTCAAACATATTATCTGTATCGATACCAAACTCAGACACTGATGGTGCATTAGTTGATAGTGCAGCAAAGTGTTTAGCAACATGGGCTTGATCGCCAGCTTCAGCTAAGAACCAATCACGAGCACTGTGTGCATTCGTCATTGTTTCTTGTGTTGTGAATGTTTTAGATGCGATTAAAAATAACGTTGTCTCAGGGTTCAATGGCTTCAAAGTTTCAACAATGTGTGTACCATCAACGTTTGAAACAAAGTGCATGTTTAAACGTGTTTTATATGGTGCTAATGCTTCAGAAACCATATATGGACCAAGATCTGAACCACCAATACCGATGTTTACGATATCTGTAATTTCTTTACCTGTGTAACCTTTCCACTCACCAGAAATTAAACGCTCTGTGAAGCCTTTCATTTTTTCTAGTACTGCATTAACAGCAGGCATTACGTCTTCACCATCAACGATTACCGGAGTGTTGCTACGGTTACGAAGTGCTGTATGAAGAACTGAACGATCTTCGGTTTTATTGATTTTCTCACCGTTAAACATCGCATTAATTGCTGAAGACAATTCAGTTTGTTCAGCTAGTGCGAACAGTTTTTTCATTGTCTCTTCAGTAACTAAGTTCTTAGAGAAATCCACTAGAATGTCTTGGCCAAACGTTGTTGAAAATTTATCAAAACGTTGTGCATCCGCAGCGAATAGATCAGATAGGCTGAAATTTTGTGCTGTTTCAAAGTGTGCAGTTAAGTCTGCCCACGCTTGAGTTTCTGTTGGGTTGATGTTTTTTAACATGGTAAAAATATCCCGTGTAGTAGGTTTGTTGGTTCAAAAATAAATTTCTGAACTCCCCGTTTATACGAATCTAAAAAATATGGTGAACTTTATATATTATGACCAAAACTACGCTCACCCTTTTTGAGTTAGGTCACATTAAAACTTCTATAAGTGAACATTATCACTATCAAGGCAACAGAACTCTAGTGTTGAGATCATTATTGTGGCGAAAAGAATTAGAATGGTTGATTAATCATCACTCTAAATAAACTTTCTTCGTTTCCCCATGCCATTTCTGTTCGTACCACAATCCCTTCAACTTGAAAACGTATCGCACCGCCTGCACTCCACTTCATATCTTCATGTAATGTCGATAACGAGAAATCATTTGCAACCCGTCCGACATCTACAAACGCGACCCATTGCCACCAAGGCACATCATAAAGATTAAAAATAGGCCACTCTTCTAATGGCTGCCAATCCGGCATAACTCGATATTCTGCTGAATAATGAATGGCTGAACGACCATGAAAACGACCACCACCAAAACTACGTAAACGATATAAACCGCCTAACCTTATTCCTGCATATTCTGGGGCAGAATGTTGCTCATTTTGCCAACTAGGAGTATCTGCCACATAAAAATCTAAGGCCACAACTTGTTTATTAATTACCTCACCTAAATTACCTAAATCAAAGAATGCACTCTGTTGAAACTCCCATGTCCACCATCTTTCTTGAGAGTTGGTTTCTGGAGAATAGGTAATATCAAGTTCAGTACGAGCTCCATGAGTGGTGTTTCTCACGCTATTTCGATTATCCCAATCAAGGTTAACTTTCATTCCCCAGTTGGAACCAGGCTCATTCCAATTCGAGACATTAGATAAGTGACGAGAATAGTAGAAAGGACTGAACTCAATGCTACTCACACCACTTTCAAATGGGTTGTAATTTTTAACTTTACGTTCAGGAAGATAAGCGGCTTGCGCACCTATTTTTTCACCATTACCAATTGGTAGTACGTAATTTGCACTCAAATGATATTGTGCTTCTAGGCTATCTGTAAATAATCGGTCATTAACTGATGAATCATTATTCCCTGCCGAACCAATGTAATAATCCATATCTTTAAAATTGGCATTATAAGCATTTGCTCCAACTAACCATGAGTGACCAATTTGTACATTATTGGCCGATAAATAACTCATGTAGGAACCTTTTGTCGAATAAAACCCAGCGGCAAATAAAGAAGCTTGAGGCTGGCCGACTCCTTTCATTACACCAGCAACACCCACCGTAGTGCCTAGGCTCTCTGATGAGAACATAAAAGGAACCATTGCTGTCTCAGGTAAAGAAGTAGGCCAAATACTATTTTCGGCCATTACAGTGTTAATGCCTGAAAACGGTGAAATAAGAAAAAGCGCTAGTCCAGTAGCGCTTTTTAAAAAAAATGAACTCAATTATGGCCTCATTTAGGTATATTGCATCTTCACTCGTGACGTCAATTTAGTCACCAATTCATAAGCTATGGTTCCAATATGCTCTGCAACTTCTTCAGCGGGAAGTTCTTTTCCCCACAAAGTAGCTTCATCACCCACGCTATCTTGAGCTTCTGGTCCCAAATCAACCGTTAACATATCCATTGAGACTCGACCTGCAATTGGAACTTTGCGTCCATTGACAAATACTGGAGTACCATTAGGTGCTGTTCGCGGATAGCCATCACCATAGCCAATGGCAATCACACCAATTTTAGTATCTTGCTGACTCGTCCATATTCCACCATAACCAACACTCTCACCGGCTTTAACATCACGTACTGCGATCAAATGAGAGGTAAGAGTCATGGTAGGCAAATAACCTAGTTCTTGTGCTGATTGTCCAGCAAATGGAGAAACACCATACATAATAATACCAGGACGAACCCAATCTAATTGACTATCAGGCCACGCAAGTAATCCAGCAGAAGCCGCTAATGAGCGCTCTCCCTTACACCCTTTAGTTAATGACATAAAGGTATCAATTTGCTCAATTGTTACTGAACTTTCAAGTTCATCAGCACAACCAAAATGGCTCATGTAACGCAGCGGCTTAGCTACATTTTTACAAGCATGAAGACGCTCAACGTACTCTTGATATTCTTCAGGACGAATACCTAAACGATGCATTCCTGAATCTACTTTCAACCAAACAACGACAGGACCTTCCAATTCTGCCGCTTCAAGCGCTTCAAGTTGCTCTTTGCAATGAACCGCAGTTTGAATGTTATTAGTCACTAAAATAGGTAAGTCACCGGCAGAATAAAACCCTTCAAGCAGGAGAACTTGTTTTACAATACCACCAGCACGAAGTTGTAATGCCTCTTCAATACGAGCGACACCAAAAGCATCAGCATCGTTAGCACTCTTTGCTATATTTAGCAATCCATGGCCATACCCATTTGCTTTTACAACAGCAAGCACCTTGCTATGGGGTGCCTGTTGTTTAATTTTCTTCAAATTATGGATTAACGCAGACATATTAATTTGCGCTGAGGCCGCTTTCATATAACTCATGATCTAGCCTTATTCATCATCAAACGCAGGTCCTGCGTAATTATCAAAACGTGAGAACTGACCTTGGAATGTCAAACTGACTGAACCAATTGGGCCGTTACGTTGTTTACCTAAAATAATCTCAGCAATCCCTTTACGGTTACTTTCTGGGTTATAAACCTCATCACGGTAAATAAACATGATTAAATCGGCATCTTGCTCGATCGCTCCCGATTCACGAAGATCCGAGTTAATTGGGCGTTTATCAGCACGTTGCTCCAGGGAACGGTTCAACTGAGACAGAGCTACAACTGGAACATTCAATTCTTTCGCTAATGCTTTTAAAGAACGAGATATTTCTGAAATTTCTTGAGTACGATTATCTTGCATTCCAGGAACGCGCATTAGTTGAAGATAATCTATCATGATCATGCTCAAACCACCCGACTCACGGGCAACACGACGAGCACGCGAACGCAGCTCTGTTGGGGTAAGCCCTGAACTGTCATCAATAAACATATTTTTCTTTTGGGTCAAAATACCCATAGTAGACGAGATACGCGCCCAATCTTCATCATCCAATTGCCCAGTACGAATTTTGGTTTGATCTACACGAGACATAGATGCCAACATACGCATCATCAATTGTTCTGCGGGCATCTCTAGCGAGAAAATAAGCACTGGTTTATCTTGATCCATTGCGGCATTTTCACATAAGTTCATCGCAAAGGTGGTTTTACCCATCGATGGACGTGCTGCAACAATAATTAAATCTGACCCTTGCAAACCTGCAGTTTTCTTATTTAAATCAGTAAAACCAGTGGATACACCTGTGACACCATCTTGTGGCGTTTGATATAGAAGCTCAATTCGTTCTAATGTCCGCTCAAGAATCGTGTCTACAGTTTGTGGGCCTTCATTCTCAGTAGTACGCTCTTCTGCGATGGCAAATACTTTACTCTCTGCCATATCAAGTAAATCTTCAGACGTTCGTCCTTGAGGATCATAACCTGCATCAGCAATTTCATTCGCAACACCAATCAAATTACGAACCATGGCACGTTCACGAACAATATCTGCATACGCATTAATGTTTGCCGCACTTGGGGTGTTTTTTACAAGATCGGCTAGATAGGCAAAGCCACCAACAGAGTCTAATTTTTCATGACGTTCAAGATGCTCAGATAAGGTAATTAAATCCAAAGGCATACTATTTTCTAGGATGGACTTAAGTGACTCAAAAATCAGTCTGTGCGGTCGGCTATAAAAATCACCCGCGACCACTTTTTCTGCAACAGAATCCCAACGCTCATTATCAAGAAGTAGGCCACCAAGTACTGATTGCTCTGCCTCTAATGAATGCGGTGGTACTTTTAATGCATCAACTTGTGCATCATGTTTGCGGTTTTGATTTCGATTATCAGCCATTACTACTTTTCACCATCCTAAATTTAGCTCTACATTATAACCAAAAGAAACATGGATGAAATAACAATCCTTCTATAGCAACCTAACCATTCTAAAAATAAAGATTTTGACTCAAATTTAACTCATGAATGTAATAAAATACTTATACTAGCTGCTATCTTTTTTTTAAGGTTGATACGTGTTACAGAAAATATTACTTACAGGGCTGATCGCAATCAGTACATCTGCCTATGCAAGCGACATTGAAAACACGGATATGTCCCTCCCTTCACCATGGGAAAGCCAAGTAGAATTTGGCTACCAATCAAATAGTGGTAACAGTGATTCCCAGTCACTCAATAGTCGATTTGAAGGCAGCTATACATCTGGGCAACACCGTCATACGGGGGAGGTAAAATATTATTTATCAGAAAAAAATGGAGAAGCAGATAAAGACCAGCTCAGTATTAATCTGCAAAGTGACTATAAAATAAGCCCTGATTATTATTTATATGCCAACTTTAAAGGCCTAAACACTCAATATAGTGCTTATTTTAATGATTATACCCTCTCTGGTGGTATGGGTTATCAAGCAAGTAATACTGACGATCTCCTGCTTGAGTTAGAGCTAGGCCCTGGTTATCGTTATCAAAATCCAAATTTAGATGAAATTGATGATGATGATTTGATCTTCCCTGAAACGGTCAAAGAAGTGATTTTGCGAGGAAATATCAATTTATCTTGGCAAGCATTAGATAATTTAACGCTTGCGGGAGAAGTAACAATCACAACAGGAACAAGTAATACTCGTGTGGATTCTGAAGTAAGTGCCACGAATAATATTACTGATGAGATAGCCCTGAAAATAGCACAATCTCAACAGTATCTTGATCGTGTACCTCCAGGGCTTAGTCAAACAGATTCAGTCTTGAGTATTAATCTGCTCTTTTCTTTCTAATAAGAGAACTTGTAATCTGATATTAAAGCCGTATTAATGCAAAGCTTCATGCTTCTTTACTAATCCAAAGTCAGCCAGAATCGCATAAGCTGCAGGGATCATAAACAACACCAATAACGTTGAAGTAAAAATACCAAACACTATTGAGACCACTAGCGGCTGAATAACCTGAGCCTGAATACTGGTTTCTAACAACAGAGGTAATAACCCTGCTGCTGTTGTGATTGAAGTTAAAAATACCGCTCTAAATCTTTCTTGGCTCGCTTTCACTACTGATTCATAAACAGAATCCCCCTCATCCACATGGTGTCGAATGTATTGCACCAATAAGATTGAGTCATTCACCACAATCCCTGCCAATGAGACAAATCCCATAATACTTGGCATACTTAACGGGTGGCCAAGTAATAAATGACCCCAAAGTACCCCGATCAATGCTAACGGGATCGCGAGCATTACGACAAACGGTTCAAGATAGCTTCTAAACTGAAAACTTAAAATAACAAACACACCAAATAAGCCCAGCATAAAACCGGTACCCATTGATTGTCCGGTTTCGGCGGTGTCTTTCGCTTCCCCTTCAAAATCAAAACGTAATCCTGGGTATTTTTTCAATAACTCAGGAGCTAGTTCTATTTTAAATTGATTCAATATTTCAGTAGAACTAACTTGAGAGGCATGAACATCACCAAACACACTTAAGGTTCTTAACCCATTAATTCGCTGAATTCGAACATAATTACGTTGAAAATCCAAAGTGGCCACAGAGGCTAAAGGTATTTGGCCTCCAGTAGGCAGAATAATTGGAAAGTTCTCCAAAGTATGTAAATTACCTGCTTGCTCTTTATTTAAGCGCACTTCAATTTCAATATTTTCTACACCAAGTTGGATCTCGTCAGCCGTTTGTCCAAAGTACGCCGCACGCAATTGATTTGCTATCAGTTGACCTGTCACACCATAGGTTTCCGCTCCTGGACGAAGTTTTACTAACACTTCTTCTTTACCCATTCGCATATCATCAAGGACACCATAAACACCAGCAAACTCATTTAAATAAGCTTGGATATCAATCGAGGCTGATTTTAAAGTATGAAGATTATCATCCATCATTCGAATTTCAATCGCTCGCCCACCCGGCCCCATAGTAGGCTGCTTGTACACCATGGTTATTGGTTCAGCCAGATCGCCTACTTCTTCACGCCATGCATCGATGAAATCATCAATTAAGGTATTTCGTTTTTCTGCACCTAATAAGTCCAATCGTATCGTTGCTAAGTGTGGCCCTGATTCATTGGCATCTGCGTTGGTATTAAATTGTTGAGTAATATGCTCAATAAGAGGCTGACCCTCTTCGTATTTATCACTCCACTCCATATTTAATTTTTCAGCGGCAGTAACTATCTTGTCCACCACTAACTCTGTTTGAGAAAGCGATGAGCCAGGGGGTAAAATAATTCGAGCCTCTGCAATATCACCGTCTAATTCAGGAAAGCCAACAAACTTCAGTGCACCACCAGAAATAAGAGAAAAAGAGATCAACAAGGTTGCGATCACTGCCCCTAAAAAGGCGTAACGCCATTCCACTACTTTTGTTACCGTTTTTACTAAAGTGACATTTCTAAAACGTTCAAAACGATCTAAGATTTTCTTTTTAAAACCTGAGATTGGCTGCTCTTTTTTTGCTTTATGTAAAGAGTGACTCAAATGATTTGGTAGAATTAAAAAAGCTTCAACCAAGCTCAATGACAACACTAAAATAAGCACCTGAGGAACAACTTTCAGTACCGCCCCCATCTCTCCTTGTAAAAACATTAAACTACCAAAAATACAGACCGTAGTTAGAAATGAAGAGAGTACTCCAGGAAAGACCTTACTGACACCGTTATACACAGCATCATCAATGCTCTGTCCTCGATCTAAATGAGAGGCAATGGACTCAGCAATTACAATCGCATCATCCATCATGATCCCTATCGCCATAAGTAGAGCAACAAGAGACATGATATTGATAGAGAGCCCTAAACTCGCCATTAAAAACAAGCCACCAAGAAAGGCAACGGGAAGACCAGCAGCAACCCAAAAAGAGTAACGGAAAGTGAAGAATAGCCACATGGTTAAAAATACAAGAATGATCCCTTGCCAACCATTTTTTACCATCATGGTTAGACGATCCCACAATAATGAAGACAGATCGTTGGTCATTTCTAGCATCACACCATCAGGTGCTATCGATTGCTGATATTCAACAAATTCAGTAACGCGATCTTTAATTCTTAAAGCATCATCAGCTTTATTTTTACTGATCTTAAGCATCGCTGATGGTTTACCATCAAATAACACTTTTTGCTCATCTAACTCAAAACGATCGGTAATAATCGCAATATCTCCAAGGCGGATCAGAGCTCCATTTTCAGACGATCCCATCACTGTTTTTGCTAGTTCTTCAGGGGTGGTTTTTCTCTCATCAAAGCGAATTAAAAAATTCTTCTCTGGGGTTTCAACACTTCCACTAGGTAATTTCACATTTTGCTGTGCTAATTTGTTAGCAATGTCACTGACATTAAGGCCCAATTGACGAATCGCACTTTCATTAAGCTCTACTCGATATTGATGATCTGAAAACCCACTCACTTCAACTAAAGACACATCATAATCAAGCTTTAAACTTTGTTTCAATTTCTCAGCGTATGCTTTTAATTCTGGCCACGTGGTATCTGCTGTAATCGCAACATCAACTACAGGTTCATTCCAATCAAGTTCTTGCACCACTGGTGATTCAATTTCTTTGGGAAAATCATTAATAGAATTTATTTGAGTTTGAACATCCACCAACATTCGTCCGATATCAGCTTTTTCGTTAAGCTTTATGACTAAACGAGCAGAACCCTCAATGGCTTCACATTTGGTTTCTTCGATATTCCCTAAACCATCAACTGCATCTTCCATTCTAATACAGATACTTTCTTCTACTTCTTGAGGAGAGGCGCCTGGATAAACAACCCCAGCTAAAATATAAGGAGGACTAAATTCAGGAAAAGTTTCACGTTTTAGTTGTGATAACGACACCAAGCCAAGCAGTAATAAAGAGAGCATTAATAAATTGGCTGCTGTAGGATGACGAGCAAAAAATTTAATCATTTAGCAGGCTCCTGATCTTTTTTAGGGTCAAGTAAACGAAGCTGCATTCCATTTATAGCAGGAAGAAGATCATTTAAAATTAGCCGATCATCTTGCTCTATATCCCCAGAAATAATGACATTATTATCTCGACGATATTCAATATTAACAGGTAAGATCACCAACTTGTTTTGCTTATCTAGCAGATAGATTTTATCTCCATGCAGTGCACTCTCAGGAATAGTCCACTGTAATGACGCCTCCCCCTCAATAATGGCTTTAACAAACATACCATTGACTAAGGGCGGTAATGAATTGGGTTTTAAATCACGATAATTCTGTTCAATCTCTAAAATAACCCCAACAGTCGCTTGGTTTGGATCAACCGTCTCACTGATCCGTACAACTTTTGCTTGCCACTCAGCATTAAAACGACCACTACTTAATTGGATATTAGCAATAAGAGGCAGCGAATCAATGTTTGGTATTCCTTGCTCACCCAACTCAAATGATTTAACACTTTGCGCTAAGGTTTGCATATCATGAATAGAGATTTGCGCTTCCATCTCCATCGTCTTAATACCATGAGCAATAAACATTGTTTGCTGTAAATTAACCACTTGATCAACTTCAATATCCACATCAGAAATACGCACATCAGTAGGTAAAGTTATCGATGTTTTCTCTAAAGATCGCTGTGCTTCTTCCAATTTCGCTTGATTCACTTTTACCATGGCTTGTGCGACTTTTCGCTCATCAGGTAATAATAATATTTGGTTTTGAATATCTAAAACGACTTTTTGTTGCGCTAAATAAGACTGGTTCTGCTGATCTAAATCTGATTGCGACGTCAGCCCTTTTTTTTGTAGATTTATTTTTCGACTGACTTCTTTTTTACTGATTGCCAAACGATTTTTTTCTATTTTTAACGTATTTCGGATGTTTTTCTCTTCTAAATCCACTTTCGCTAATTGGGTTTTACTAGAACTAAGATCCGCCTCTGCTTGTGCAAGTTTTAATTCATAATCTAGCGGATCAATACGAAGCACCTCTGTACCTGCTACTAGTACGTTGCCTTTATTTAAATCAGGGTGACGATAAACGACTTTACCCGAGACTTCGGCAATGGCTTTCCATTCAAATTTTGGATTTATCTTACCAAAGCCTATAACTAGAGGAGCAACACCTTTCTGCTCTAATGAAATAACCTTGACGATTTTTGATCGATCCTCTAAGGGTTTAACCTCTGCTGATGGACGTAATTTAGTCACTAATACAAGGGTAAAAATCCCAAGTGCAACAACTGGAAAAAAAAGTAATTTTCTATTTATTTTCATATGGGATATCTCTGTCATTCTGTAATAAGCCTTCGCTTAATAAACGGATATTGTGCTCTAATAAATCAGATAAAAAGGCTTCATCTAATTGAACACCATGCATAGTTAACAATTTAGTCGGAGCCAAAAAAGGAAAAACCATTAAACTAATAAACGACAGTCGAGCTTTAATTGGATCAATACCATCTTTAAAAATATCGCTATGAAACACAGGATCAATCAGCATTGATTGCATCGGTTTTAACGTATTTAAAATAATATTCTGCAATAAATTCTGATGTTCAGCATCTGCTTCCATCGTCCTTAATATTAATTTAGGAAAAGTGGGGGTTTTCATCATAACCCAATAATACGTTCTCATTAATTCAATAAGGTCTTGCTCTGTATTGTTATCCATTAATATTGCGAATTGTTTTTGCACTGGAGCAAGAGTTTCTTTAAACATAGCTTCAAACAACCCTTCTTTATTACCAAAGTAGTAACGGATCATCGCAATATTTACCTTTGCGTTATTTGCAATAAGTCGCGTCGATACTTTGTTATAAGGCATTGAAGTAAATAACTCACGAGCATGATAAATCAGCCTTTCTCTAACTTCTGATTCACCTTTTGGCCTACCTAGCGACTTAATCATTAATAACACCTTTTTTACATATCTAAATTAATACGTTTATTAATCACTCGATTAATTATAGATAAGTTCAACATTTGCGCTAATATTTTAATTCACTCATATTTAATCATTTGATTAATTAATTCTATGCATTAAAAAATCTGCTGTTTTTTTCATCTAGATTCACCTCAGCAATCGTTTCCCTTCTCTTTTTGTAACATTTAGATAGAAAAACATTCATATTAGGTAAAAAACCTATTTAAAGGTTGACGATATGAGCTGAGTACGATATTAATTTGTTAATTATTTTTATGGAATGTATTTCAAATGAAAACAGTATCTTCTTTATTTCTAAACCTCCTCCTGATCGTGAACATCTCACGCGGGTAGGTTGTGGAACAAAAGAAGCCATAAACCAAATTTTAAAACCCGCTGAACATGGCGGGTTTTTTTATGGATAACCGTCATTAAAGCGCATGACATACACAAGGAAGCAAGCCCATGAGCGATCAAGTCATAATCTTCGACACCACCTTACGTGATGGCGAACAAGCACTATCAGCAAGTTTAACCGTAAAAGAAAAATTGCAGATTGCTTATGCGCTTGAGCGTCTAGGTGTTGATGTTATTGAAGCTGGTTTTCCAGTCTCTTCTCCAGGTGATTTTGAATCAGTTCAAACCATTGCCAAACATATTAAAAACAGCCGTATTTGTGGTCTAGCTCGTGCCGTTCCTAAAGATATTGATGCGGCAGCAGAAGCATTGAAAGTCGCAGAAGCGTTCCGAATTCATACCTTTATCTCTACTTCTACCGTTCACGTTCAAGACAAATTACGCCGTAGCTACGATGATGTGGTTGAGATGGGTGTAAAAGCAGTTAAACACGCACGTAATTATACTGATGACGTTGAGTTTTCTTGTGAAGATGCAGGCCGTACACCGATTGATAATTTATGCCGCATGGTAGAAGCCGCGATTAATGCCGGCGCAAATACAATTAATATTCCAGACACTGTTGGCTACACTATTCCTGGTGAATTTGGCGGTATTATTCAGCAATTATTTAACCGTGTTCCAAACATCGATAAAGCAATCATCTCTGTCCATTGTCATGATGATTTAGGCATGTCAGTAGCTAACTCTATTGCTGCCGTTCAAGCAGGAGCTCGTCAAGTTGAAGGCACTATTAATGGTATTGGTGAGCGTGCAGGTAACTGTTCTTTAGAAGAAATTGCCATGATTCTTCAGACTCGTTCAGAGTATCTAGGAGTGCATACTGGTCTTAAAAACGACGAGATTCACCGTACCAGTAAATTGGTAAGTCAGCTTTGTAATATGCCAATTCAGAGCAATAAGGCTATCGTAGGCGCAAACGCCTTTAGCCACTCTTCAGGTATTCACCAAGATGGCATGCTTAAGAATAAAAACACTTACGAAATCATGACTCCAGAGTCTATTGGTCTTAAAAACAAAGCATTAAACCTAACCAGTCGCTCAGGCCGCGCTGCGGTTAAGAGCCACATGGATGCAATGGGTTATAAAGATGAAGAATACAATCTAGACACGCTATATGCAGATTTTGTGAAGCTAGCGGATCGTAAAGGCCAAGTGTTTGATTACGATTTAGAAGCCCTAATGCATTTTGCTAACTTACGTGATGAAGATGACTTCTATAAGTTGAATTACCTAAGTGTGCAATCAGGCAGCGTAATGGCAACCACTAGTATCAAGCTACTTTGTGGTGATGAAGAAAAATGTGAAGCCGCTGTCGGTAATGGCCCTGTTGATGCCCTTTACCAATGTATCTACAAACTAACAGGCTATGAGATTGTTCTAGATAAATTTGATCTAACGGCAAAAGGCGAAGGCGAAGATGGATTAGGTCAAGCGGATATTATTGCGAACTATAAAGGTCGTAAGTATCACGGTACCGGTCTAGCTACCGATATTATCGAAGCTTCTGGTCAGGCACTACTTCATGTAATTAATAGCATTCACCGCGCAGATCAAATTGCTGAGATTAAGCAAAAGAAGATTGCTGCGGTTTAAGAGAGTCGAAAAGAATTTTAAATCAGGGAAGTCTTTATCTTCTCTGATTAACCAAATTAAATAAAAAAGATTAAAGGATTAACATGACGAATAAAACATACAAAATTGCGATTTTACCGGGCGATGGTATTGGTCCTGAAGTAATGGAACAAGCACATAAAGTTCTGGATGCAATTGAGAAAAAACACGCAATTTCATTTTCACGCGAGCAGCATGATGTTGGTGGTATTGCGATTGATAACCATGGTTGTCCGCTACCAGAGAGCACAGTAAAAGGTTGTGAAGAATCAGATGCCGTA
Organism: Aliivibrio wodanis; assembly: GCA_000953695.1. Lineage (GTDB taxonomy): Bacteria > Pseudomonadota > Gammaproteobacteria > Enterobacterales > Vibrionaceae > Aliivibrio > Aliivibrio wodanis. The sequence continues at coordinate 2,730,323 of LN554846.1, forward strand.
TTATTTGGTTCGGTTGGCGGTCCTAAGTGGGAAAACTTACCACCTAACGATCAACCTGAGCGTGGCGCCCTACTTCCTCTGCGTAAACATTTCCAGCTATTCTGTAATCTTCGTCCTGCGCAAATTCATAAAGGATTAGAGAATTTCTCTCCACTGCGTGCTGATATTTCTGGTAATGGTTTTGATATCGTCGTGGTTCGTGAGTTGACTGGCGGCATCTATTTTGGTCAGCCAAAAGGTCGTGAAGGCGAAGGTCCTCAAGAAAAAGCCTACGATACTGAAATTTACCACCGCTACGAAATCGAACGTATTGCAAAAATTGCCTTTGAATCAGCTCGTCTACGTAATAAAAACGTTTATTCAATTGATAAAGCGAACGTTCTACAAAGCTCTATTCTATGGCGTGAAGTGGTAGAAGAAGTGGCACAAGATTACCCAGATGTAAAACTAAGCCATATGTACATTGATAACGCGACCATGCAGTTAATCAAAGATCCTTCTCAGTTTGACGTAATGCTATGTTCAAACATCTTTGGTGACATTATCTCTGATGAGTGCGCAATGATCACAGGATCTATGGGTATGCTTCCTTCTGCAAGTTTGAACGAAAGCAACTTTGGTCTGTATGAACCAGCAGGTGGTTCAGCACCAGATATCGCAGGTAAAAACATCGCAAACCCAGTGGCTCAGATCTTATCTGCTGCACTGATGCTACGTTACAGCCTAGGTGAAGAAGAAGCAGCACAAAGTATTGAAGCTGCCGTATCTAAAGCGCTGTCAGCAGGTGAACTAACGGCAGATCTTGCCGGTGATAAACCAGCACTAACTACCTCAGCAATGGGCGATAAAATCGCTGAATACATTTTGAATTCGTAATTCAAGGAAGAAGCAATGTCTAACGCAAAAACATTATACGAAAAAGTTTATGATGCCCATGTTGCTGTTGCAGCAAAAGGCGAAACCCCTATTCTATACATCGATCGTCACTTGGTGCACGAAGTGACTTCTCCACAAGCATTCGATGGGTTACGTGAAAAAGGTCGTAAAGTTCGCCAAGTAGGTAAAACTTTCGCAACAATGGATCATAACGTATCAACACAAACTAAAGACATTAATGCCTCTGGTGAAATGGCTCGTATCCAAATGGAAACACTGTCTAAAAACTGTGAAGAATTTGGCGTAACTCTTTATGATCTAAACCATAAATACCAAGGTATTGTGCATGTAATGGGACCTGAACTGGGCATTACTCTGCCAGGCATGACGATTGTTTGTGGTGATTCACACACAGCAACCCATGGCGCATTTGGTTCGTTAGCATTTGGTATTGGTACGTCTGAAGTTGAGCACGTATTAGCGACACAAACGCTAAAACAAGCGCGTGCTAAAACCATGAAAATCGAAGTCAAAGGCAAAGTAGCCGAAGGTATTACTGCAAAAGATATCGTGCTTGCGATCATAGGTAAAACAACGGCTGCAGGTGGTACTGGCTACGTGGTTGAATTCTGTGGTGAAGCAATTACCGACCTTACGATGGAAGGTCGTATGACGGTATGTAACATGGCAATCGAATTAGGTGCTAAAGCAGGCCTTATCGCACCAGACCAAACCACGTTTGATTACATTACTGACCGTAAATTCTCACCTCAAGGGGAAGATTTAACCGCAGCTATCGAATACTGGTCATCACTAAAAACGGACGATGACGCAAAGTTTGATGCGGTAGTAACACTTGAAGCCTCTGAAATTAAACCTCAAGTCACTTGGGGCACAAATCCAGGTCAAGTAATCGCAGTAGACCAACCAATCCCTGCTCCAGAGAGTTTTTCTGACCCAGTAGAAAAAGCGTCCGCTGAAAAAGCATTAGCTTACATGGGCCTTGAAGCGGGTAAATCTCTGTCTGATTACAATGTAGATAAAGTATTTGTTGGCTCTTGTACTAACTCACGTATCGAAGACATGCGCGCTGCTGCTGCCGTAGCAAAGGGCAATAAAGTCGCAGCTCATGTTCAAGCGTTAATTGTTCCTGGTTCAGAGCAAGTAAAAGCACAAGCTGAAAAAGAAGGTCTAGATGTGATCTTTAAAGAAGCGGGCTTTGAATGGCGCCTACCAGGTTGTTCAATGTGTCTTGCTATGAACAACGACCGCTTAGGTCCACAAGAGCGTTGTGCATCAACATCTAACCGTAATTTTGAAGGTCGCCAAGGCCGCGATGGTCGAACTCACCTAGTTAGCCCAGCAATGGCAGCAGCAGCGGCAATTGCAGGCCACTTTGTTGATATTCGAACTGTTACAGTACAAGCATAAAGGAATTTACTATGTCAGGTTTTAAGCAACATACAGGTCTAGTCGTTCCTTTAGATACGGCAAACATTGATACCGATGCAATCATTCCAAAGCAGTTTCTACAAAAAGTAAACCGCACTGGTTTTGGTAAGCACCTATTTCATGATTGGCGTTTTCTTGATGATGCTGGTGAGCAAGCAAACCCTGAGTTTGTGATGAATGCACCACGCTACCAAGGCGCTAGCATTCTCCTTGCTCGTGAGAATTTTGGCTGTGGTTCATCTCGTGAACACGCTCCTTGGGCATTAGCTGATTATGGTATCCAAGTCATGATCGCACCAAGTTTTGCGGATATTTTTTATGGCAACTCAATCAATAACCAGATGATCCCTGTTCGTTTAACTGACACGGAAGTGGATGAAATTTTCCAATTCGTTGAAGCAAACGAAGGTGCTGAAATTAACGTTGATTTAGAAGCTATGTTAGTAACTGCTAACAATAAACAATACAGCTTTGAGATTGATGAATTCCGTCGCCACTGTTTATTGAATGGTTTAGATAATATTGGTTTGACGTTGCAACATGCCGATAAAATTTCAGAGTATGAAGCGAAGATCCCGAGTTTCTTGAAATAGGATTCAGGATTCAGGATTCAGGATTCAGGATTCAGGATTCAGGATTCAGGATTCAGGATTCAGGAAATGATGAGAGGTTGATATGAACGTATCAACCTCTTTTTTGTCTATAAAACACAGGCAATCTATACTAAATAATTATTAGTAAACAAAAGTCAGGTACCTTTTATGAAAACCCTTATTTCCTCGTTACTTTTGCTTTTCTCATTCAATGCGTTCGCTGCACCAAAATCTGAATTATGGGATTATTGGGATGTAAGCAATGAAAAAAACGCCACCACCATTTCACACCAATACTGGCAACAAACACTCGATAAATATCTAGTCACTAAAGGGGAATTCACACTTTTTGATTACGAAAATATCGCAGATGCAGATGAACAGATCTTAAACAGTTATTTACGTCAAATGCGACGCATCGATCCAAGAGAGTATAAAAAAGCAGAACAATACGCTTATTGGGTAAATCTTTATAACGCCATTACTGTAAAAATCATTTTAGATAACTATCCAATTAAGTCGATTACAAAATTGGGTGGATTATTTAGCTTTGGACCTTGGGGGGAAGAAGTCGTTACTGTGGCGGGAAAAACATTAACGTTGAACGATATTGAACATAGGATCCTTCGTCCAATATGGAACGATCCTAGAACTCACTACGCCGTTAACTGCGCGAGTTTAGGCTGCCCTAATTTACAACTAAAAGCATTTACTTCAAGAAACAGTGAGCAGTTACTTGAGAAAGCAGCAAAGGAATTCATCAATAGTAAAAAAGGGACTGATATAAATAAAGATACCCTTATTTTATCTTCCATCTACGAATGGTTTATTACTGATTTCGGTACACAAGCAGAACTTTTTGAACACTTAAAAAAATATCGCCCTGAATTAGAAACATTCAAAGGCGACATTCGATATGATTATGACTGGAAGCTAAATAAAAAATAAATACAAAATAAATATTGAGAAGCTCAATTTATTTCCAAATTTAAATTATTTAATTCCTTTTGCTTTTTTAATTAAATCATAAGCACCTTGGATTTCTTGAGCTTTCTCTTTTGCCATATCCATCATCTCAGGCGGTAAACCTTTTGCTACCAACTTATCTGGGTGATGTTCATTCATCAACTTGCGGTGAGCGCGCTTAATGGTTTTAGCATCAGCATCTTCACTTACGCCTAATAAATTATAAGCATCTTTTAGCTGATCAGCCGAGTTAGGCTGTTGCCATTGCCCTTGATGAGAACCCTTTCCTTGGCCTGAGAAGCCACCACTTTGCTGGAAGCGAAACGCTGCTTCTTGCATCTTCAAACGTTTCTCTAATTGCTCAGCAGTAAAACCTAACTCTTCAGCGACAATATGTAATACATCACGTTCACTAGGGTGAATATCCCCATCAGCAATCGCGGCAGCAATTTGTAACTCTAAAAAGAACTGCAATAAATCATAACGTCCACCGGTAATTGAGCGGATATTTCGTAGCGTATCTCGCAATGGAAAGTCACTTTCTTTTCCTTCTCGAAATGCCTCTTGAGCTTCACGTTTTTGTTCATCCGTTAAGTTCATCCGATCCATCATCATTGATGCTAATTGGATCTCTTGACGTGTAACTTGCCCTTTTGCTTTCGCAACATGCCCCATAACCGCATAAGCTGCATGGAAGAATTCAGACTGTCTCTTTGTTTGTGAAGCCCCTCCGGTTTGAAAGGTAAAGCCACTATTTGCTATACGTTTTGCTTTATCAAATTGGTGGCCAATAAAAAGCCCTAATGCCGCACCAAAAAAACCGCCAAATAGGAAGCCAAAAAAGCCACCTAATATTTTTCCAAATATTTGCATTTTATATTCCAATTAATGAATTATTTTATTTTTACTCTGTCACACAATGAGCAAATACAGCCTATTACTTTACAACCATTAATCGATGATAGCGATATCTTATGGTGGTTTGGGCATAACTTTTGCTTTATTATAAAAGAAGTGACTCTATCTAGTATCTTTGAGTATATCAGTGGATTAATATAACAAACAGGAACGTCTAACTCGATGCCTTTTACTTCTCGCAGCCTACTTGCTTCATTTGCTGGATGCCTTATTTACGGCTCTCCTGCTATTGCAAATGACGATGCTCAATCAGCACCCTCCGATTCTACTATTAGCTTCCCTCTTAAGATGAGCCAGGTTAATATTTGTGAAGTACCTGAACCTTTATCAAAAGAAGAAGAAAAAAAACAAAGTGTTCTCATTCAAGCCAACCGTGTTGAAGCCAGTAATAACTCTAAAGCTGTGTATAAAGGCAATGTACATATCATTAAAGGTCGTCAAGAAATAAAAGCCGACAGCATTACTCTGCATCAAAATGAAAATATTATTATTGCAGAGGGTGATGTAGATTACTCCAGCATGGAAATGCGATCAAAGTCAGATAAGATCACCACAGACTTAGATAGCGAAGACATCACTATGATTAACACCTCATATTCTATGTCATGCCAGCCTATTCGCGGAGAAGCAAGTCGGATTTTAAAGACTGGCCAAGAGATCTATCAATTAGAAGATGCTTCTTTTACTACCTGTCCAAAAGAAGACAACAGTTGGCGCTTTAAAGCCAGTAATATCGAATTAGCACAATCTGATGAGTGGGCTACCTTCTATAATGCACGTTTCGAAGTTCTCGATGTTCCTATTTTTTATCTTCCTTATCTTACCGTACCCGTCAACGCCACTCGTAAGACAGGTGTTTTAATCCCAAGCGTTAGCTTAGACAGTAAAAATGGTTTTGAGTTATCAGTGCCAATTTACTGGAATATCGCACCCAATTATGATGCGACAACAACGCTTAATTATATGGAAAAACGTGGGACTCAACTCGACGCCGAATTCCGTTATTTACTCGATGTTGGTCAAGGTGAAGTTGAAGCTGAATACCTGAATGAAGATGCCAAATTTAAAGAAAAAGGCAAACGTTGGGGCGTTAGTTGGGAACATGCTGGTATTTATCAGAAACATTGGAAATTTGATATTGAATACGCTCAAGTCAGTGATATTACCTACTTCCAAGATTTAAATTCTAACATTGGTACTCGTGATGAAGGGCAACTAAAACAATCTGGTGAAGTTTCTTATCGAACTCAAGATTGGGATATGACCATGCGTGTGCGTGACTTCCAAGTATTAGTCGAAGACAGCAATCCATATCGTTTATTACCGCAAATTGAGTTCAACTATTACTCACCTCAATTTTATAAAGAATTAGACTTCACTCTACATAGTCATATTAGTAAATTTGCTACTGATGACCCAACTAAGCCATCAGCAAACCGTGTACATTTAGAGCCTAAATTAAGCTTACCATTAAGCTCAACATGGTGGTCATTAACACCAGAAGCCAGCTTACTTTACACTTATTATTCTCAAGATTTTGACGCAAAAAAAGACGCCTCACTATCTGATTTAGAAGAAGAAACATCTCGAACTATTCCTGAAGTTCGTATTAATGGTGCCATTTATTTAGACAGTACCCATAAATTCTTAGGTGAGTACTTACAAACATTAGAGCCAAAAATCCAATACCTTTATGTACCAGAAATAGATCAAAGTGAGATCTATGGTGGTAAAGGGGATGGTGGTTATGACAGTAGTAAACTGCAATTGGATTACTATGGCTTATTTAGAGACCGTCAATACAGTGGTGTCGACTATATTGCTCAAGCGAACCAATTTAGTGTGGGTGCAACTTCTCGTTTCTATGATGATGCCTATAAAGAGCGCATGAACATCTCTTTTGGTCAAATTCTTTACTTAGCAGGAACAGGAACAACCAATAACAGCGATGACAATAAAAACTCATCAGCTTGGGCAATAGAAAGTGACTTTAACTACGATGACTACCTCTTCTATCATGGTGGCCTACAATTTGATTCTAATGTTGACGAATTGCAAATCGCCAACAGCACCCTAGAATACCGTTTCCCTCGTGGTTATATTCAAGCAAATTATCGCTACGTTAGTAAAAACTACATTGAGAGTAATGTCAGTTTCCAAGATGAATTAAACATTATTACTCAACATGGTATCTACCAAGCGGGTTTATTAAGCCAATATAATTTAGGGGATAACTGGGCTCTGCAAGGGCAATATTTCCATGATACAAAAGAAGATCAAATGATTGAAGCTTTAGTCGGTGTAACCTATTTAAGTGATTGTTGGTCATTTGGATTAACGTACAGCGATCAATTAATTGCACCAAACAGTGATAGCGCACTTCCAATTGGATCTTATGAGCCGAAATACGAAGACAACCTCATGCTCTCTATCGCAATTCGTGGCTTAGGGACAAATACAGGTATTTCGTCTGGCTCAACAACCAACGCCTTAGATTATGGCCGCCCATTTTATTTGAATAATTAATTTATATGGATATACATGAAGCACCACACTCAGGTGCTTCATTTTCCTTACTCTTGGATGACACTATGAAAAACTGGAAATTTCCATTAGTTAGCACTCTATTATTAATGCTAACAATGAACGTACAAGCAGCTCCTATCGAGTTAGATCGTGTAATTGCTATTGTCGATGAAGGCGTTGTCTTGCAAAGTGATATCGACACTTCAGTAAAAACAGTAAAAATTAATGCAAAAGAAAAAGGACAACCTCTACCTGATGAAGGCGTGTTGCGTGAACAAGTGCTTGAAAAACTAATTGTTGATACCATTCAAAGCCAACAAGCAGAAAAAATGGGGATAAGAATTGATGACACACGCCTTGAAGATGCATTAAAAAATATCGCAAAAGAAAATAATATAACGCTAGCTCAGTTACAACAGAAAACAGCTGAACAAGGATTATCCTATGCTAGTTTTCGTGAACAGATCCGTAAAGAAATAGCAGCAAGTGAAGCTCGAAATGCTCAAGTTCGTCGTCGTATTAACATTCTTCCTCAAGAAGTTGAAAGTCTAGCTTTATTACTTTCAGAAGAGACTCAAGCAACCGTTCAATACAAAATTAGTCACATTCAATTACGTACCGAAGATGGTGCAACTCAAGCCGATAAAGAAGCGTTAGAACAACAGGCTAAAGAATTAACTGAACGCCTACAGCAAGGTGCTGACTTTGCAACAATGGCTTATACTTATTCTAAAGGACCAAAAGCATTGCAAGGTGGTGACTGGGGTTGGATGCGTAAAGAAGAAATGCCAACCATCTTTGCAGACCAAATAACCGGACAGGGGAAGAGCAGCATCATAGGTCCATTTCGCTCTGGTGTTGGTTTCCATATTCTTAAAATTGATGACGTAAAAGGCCTTGAAACAATTGCAGTAACAGAAGTTAATGCTCGACATATTCTAATAAAAACATCAGTGATAATGAGTGATGAAGGTGCTCAACGCCAACTAAACAATATTGTCGCAGATATTAATGCAGAAAAAGAAACCTTTGCTGATATGGCTCAACGCTATAGTCAAGATCCAGGCTCTGCCGCAGCTAATGGTGAACTAGGTTTTCAAACTCCAGATTTATATGTTCCTGAATTTAAGCATCAAGTAGAAACTCTACCAACAGGACAAATTAGCAAGCCATTTAAAACCGTCCATGGTTGGCACGTCGTTGAAGTATTAGAGCGTCGTCAAGTAGACCGCACAGATGCTGCAATGAAGAATAAAGCATACCGTATCCTTTTAAATCGTAAATTCAATGAAGAAGCTGGTGCATGGCTACAAGAAATTAGAGCAAGTGCTTATGTTGAAATTCTACAAGATGACGACGGTGAAGAAGACAATGAATAAGATTAAACGCATAGCAATAACACCAGGCGAACCAGCAGGTATTGGACAAGATCTTGTTCTTTCAATTGCACAGCAAGATTGGCCACATCAACTGGTAATCTGTGGTAATCGTTCAGCATTAGAACAAAGAGCAGAATTACTTGGTCTTAATATCTCAATTGAAAACTACGACATTAATGCCCCAGCGAAAATACACAAAGCTGGTACCTTAATTGTTGATAATATAGAGCTAGGTACAGAAGTCGTTGCTGGCGAACTGAATGAAGCAAATGGTCATTATGTTCTTGATACTTTGCGCCGTGCCGCACAAGGCAATATGGATGGCGAATTTGATGCTGTTGTTACTGGACCGGTACATAAAGGTGTCATTAACCGTGCAGGTGTAGCTTTTAGTGGCCATACTGAGTTTTTTGCAGAGCAATCAAATACACAACAAGTTGTTATGATGCTAGCAACTGAAGGCTTACGTGTTGCGTTAGTAACTACTCACATACCACTGGCGTATGTGGCAAAAGCGATTACCGCTGATCGTCTAAAACAAGTAACTCGTATCTTACATCAAGATTTGATTACCAAGTTTGGGATCCCAAATCCATCCATTTTTGTCTGTGGATTAAATCCACACGCTGGTGAAGATGGCTGTCTTGGTCGCGAAGAAATTGATATCATAGCGCCAGCATTAAATGAATTACGTGAAGAAGAAGGAATGAACCTCGTTGGGCCATTACCTGCAGACACGTTATTTCAGGATAAATATTTACAAGAAGCGGACGCGGTACTTGCGATGTATCACGATCAAGGCCTTCCTGTGCTAAAATTCAAAGGCTTTGGAAAATCAGTAAACATCACTTTAGGTTTACCGTTTATCCGAACCTCCGTAGACCATGGTACTGCATTGGAATTAGCAGGTACTGGAAAAGCAGATGCAGGAAGCTTTATTACCGCACTAACCCATGCAATTGAACTGGTAGAAAATAAATGAGTACAAGAAATGATGTCCATCTAGGCCATAAAGCGAAAAAACGCTTTGGTCAAAACTTCTTAAATGACCCTTATGTGATCGATGGAATCGTATCTGCAATTAACCCTCTATCAGGTCAAAACCTAGTAGAAATTGGTCCAGGTCTTGGCGCTATCACAGAACCTGTTGGTCGTGAAGTTGATAAGTTTACGGTTATCGAGCTTGACCGTGACTTAGCCGCTCGTTTGCGCACTCACCCTGAACTGGGTAGCAAATTAACGATTCATGAAGGCGATGCAATGCGCTTCGACTTCACGCAACTTATCCAAGAAGGTAATAAATTACGTATTTTTGGTAACTTGCCATACAACATCTCAACACCGTTGATGTTCCACCTTTTTGAGTTTCATAAAGACATTCAAGACATGCACTTTATGCTACAAAAAGAAGTGGTAAACCGTTTAGCTGCAGGTCCTGGTACTAAAGCTTATGGTCGCTTAACAGTAATGGCTCAATATTTTTGTAAAGTAATGCCAGTACTTGAAGTGCCACCAACAGCATTTGTTCCGCCACCGAAGGTAGATTCTGCCGTTGTTCGTCTAGTTCCTTATGAGGTACTTCCGCACCCAGCAAAAAACTTAAAGTGGCTTGATCGAGTGTGTCGCGAAGGTTTTAACCAACGTCGTAAAACAGTCCGTAACTGTTTCAAAGCGCTATTAACTAAAGAGCAATTAGAAGCATTAGATATTAATCCTTCTCTTCGCCCTGAGAACTTAACGCTAGAGCAATTCGTTAGAATGGCAAACTGGTTAAATGACAACTTCCAAGCTGAATCAAAAGAATCAGCTTAAGTTAATGCGCATAATTAACAGTAATTAAATTAAAAGGTGACTTCATTGTCACCTTTTTTCTATCTACGCTTTAATACCAATCACAGTAAGTAAGTGATCAGAAATAGCGCAGGAAAAATGCTTGAGAACAAGGCGAAATTTTTCGATAAGTAGTTATTCTACAATCAAAAATTTCAACGCAGTTATCGAGCATTTTAACCAGCTAGGATGATCAGTTATTTACTACGATTGGTATCATGATGAGAGGAAAGATACATGGCGACCTATTTTGTAGGTGATATTCAAGGATGCCTAGACGAACTGTTATTATTGTTAGACCAAGTGAACTTTAATAAAGAAAAAGACCAACTATGGTTAACGGGAGATCTGGTTGCTCGTGGCCCAAAATCATTAGAAACCCTTCGCTTTGTAAAATCATTAGGGAAAGCAGCTATTACTATCCTTGGAAATCATGATCTGCATTTACTTGCCGTCTCTCAAGGTATTTCTCGTGTCAAAGAGAAAGATAAAACCGCCCCTATTTTCTCGGCTCCAGATAGCAAAGAGTTATTAACTTGGCTACGCCAACAGCCATTACTGGCAATTCACACTGAACATAAAATTGTTATGACTCATGCAGGAATTTCTCCTCAATGGGACATTAATACTGCCATCGGGTGCGCTCGTGAAGTTGAATCGGTTTTACAATCGGATAAATGGATTTGGCTATTAGAGAATATGTACGAAAACCAACCCGATTTATGGCAAGAAGATCTTACTGGTATCGAGCGTTATCGCTATATTATCAATGCTTTCACACGCATGCGTTTCTGTTTCCACGACGCAAGTTTAGATATGGACTGTAAACAACCTCCACAAGACTTATCATCAGAAGATAAAGGTAAATTAGTACCGTGGTTTGAGTTAAGCTCTCGTCTTCCTCTGACTCACACCGTCATCTTTGGTCATTGGGCGGCATTGATGGGTTATGAAAACAATTGCGTAATAGCATTAGATACAGGCTGTGTCTGGGGGGAATATATGACGATGTATCGTGTTGATGATGGGAAGTATTTTACTCAAAAAGCAATAGAGCAGTAACGAGATACGAGGACGCTACGCTCGAGGAACGAGTAAGTACAGAAACTAGAAACGATACGCTTCGCTGACTAGAAACTATAAAAGCAAAAATAAACGATTCATTTAACTCATCATTCGCAACCCCTCCTAGCCTCCCCTTATATTAATAATTGTTGCCAATAAATATAATTAACCAAGGGGAGGAACCGTTATTCATGTGCTGAAACTACAGCGACAAAGATGGTTCTCCCCCTTTTTTGATAAGTTATTGAGATCAATAAAGTAAATATAAGGGGGAGTTAGTGGGGGTTGCTAATAAATATATGAAATACTTCAAAGGACATCGCTTTTCCTGAAACCTTAAGCGCAGCGCCCTTTAGAACGAAGTTCGTCCTGCTCTTACTTTTCTAGAACCACAAATTCCATATCGTACTTATTCTTTTCATCTTTCGAATACGTTTCAGAATGAGTCTGCTTCCATCCCTCACCCCAATCTGGGAATTGAGTGTCACCATCAATATCAGCATCGATAAACGTAAGATACAATTTATCAGCATCAGAGAGGCATGCTTGGTAGATAGAACCACCACCAATGATCATTAGCTCTTCAATATCACCAGCGACTTGTTTAGCTTCATCAATTGAAGTCACACAAGTAACACCTTCAATCTTCAAGCTCGTATCACGACTTAATACAATATTTAAACGACCCGGTAAAGGACGACCAATCGACTCATAGGTTTTACGCCCCATCACGATTGGCTTGCCCATAGTGCATTTCTTAAACCATACAAAATCAGCGGGTAAGTGCCATGGCATTTGATTATCAATACCAATAATTCGGTTCTTTGCCATTGCGGCAATCATGCTAATTTTCACAGTTATTCCTTATATTACTAAACACCTAAACAATCGACTTTCTACGGTAAAACAGTAAACCAGGCATAGCAAGACCAATAGCTAATGCCGCAATCGTAAATAACGTTTTAATTAGATTATCGATCATCAATGCCCATAACTCTGGAGAATAACCAAGGTGGTTAATTTCGACGACTGCGATCATCGCTTTAAAAGCAAAGACTCCAGGGATCATTGGAATTAATGCGGCGACAGTAAACACTTTTGGATGGGCCAAAAATCGATGTGACCAATGCACTCCAATCATCCCAACTATCGTTGCAGCACAAAGCGTAGCCCACTCTAATGGAACGCCATAATGCATCAACAAAAATCGAGTTCCATGCCCTATAGCACCGCCAACGGCACAATACTTTAATGCTTTCACTGGAACATTGAAAACCAGAGCAAAACCTACAGCAGGGATCATTGCAAAAAACATGTCGTTTAATAACGCTAGAAATAAATCAAAAATAGAACTCATTGTTACGCTATCCATTAGTTAATCCATCCCCAGACACCAACCAAATTCATGGCACCAACAATACCTATACTTGTTGATAACGTTAGTAAGGTAGCAAATGTCCAACGTGCAATCCCCATATTGACATAACCTTTCACCATATCAGCGACCGCATTAATTAATGGAAAACCGGGAACTAGCATCAAAACAGAAGAAGCCATTGCAAGAAAGGGAGTATTACCAATATGATAAATAACAGCTTGAGAAGAGATGAAAGTAGTAACAAAAGCAGTAATGCCAAAGTTAAGCAGAGGGTTAAAATGTCGATGCCCGATTTCTTGTCGAACAATCATTCCTAAAGAGGACGCAAGAAACGTCATCATAAATACAGGCCAGTCACCACCAGCTAAACGGCTAAAACTAGCACAAGACAATCCGATCATAACAACCACAAGCCAACGGTTATATCTTTCTGGACTGATCCCATCTAATTTAATAGCAGCTTCATGGCAATCTAACAAACCTTTTTCAGACATAATACAGATCCGTTGGATCTCTGTAACTGCTCGCATATTAATCCCGCGATCAGGCGCTCTTCGAGCTGTCGTCATACAGTGTTCATTCATCATTGTTGTAATGACTAATGAACTTGCCGACAATGATATCTCTACATCATCCGCTCCAACTGCAATTCCTAAGCGTCGACTTACATCTGCGACCAAGCTACTCTCTGCACCATGCTGCAATAACATTTGGCCAGCCTTTGCTACCAAGCGTGATATTTCCCTTTGCTTTTCGTCCATTACTATTCGCAATCATTAATAAAATAAACGCTTATTCTAATCCTTTCATTTTTTTGTTTAATGACTTAAATAAAAAAAACCGCAACAAGTGCGGTTTTTTATAGTAATTATCTTAATTAAGCTAAGAGCGATTAATCACGAACGTAAATAACGTGACCATCATCTTCTTCATCATCCCAATCATCGTCGTCATCTTCTGTAACTATATTTTGACCAGAGATTGCATCTTTATGGTAATCGTCCCACATGAAGTCGACTTTATCTGCTGCTTTTTCTTCATCAGTCTGAATCTCTTTCGGTAGAGTATCCATAAAGTCAGACAGTTCATCACATACTTCTTGAGTACCAGTACGACTTACTGCTGCAATTTTAAAGTGACGATCATCCCAAGCAAGCGCTTCTAGGATCTCGTTGATCTTCTCGTTAGCTTCTTCTTCTAATAGAAGATCGGTTTTGTTAAATAATAACCAACGAGGCTTACCCGCTACTTTTTCACTGTATTGCTCTAACTCATCAATGATAGTTAGTGCATTTTGCACCGGATCACTGCCATCGATAGGAAGAATATCAATTACGTGAAGTAGTACACGACAACGCTCAAGGTGCTTCAAGAAACGAACACCTAAGCCTGCACCATCAGCTGCACCTTCAATTAGACCTGGAATATCTGCAACAACGAAACTCTTGTTACCGCGAGCACGAACTACACCTAGGCTAGGAATAAGCGTAGTAAATGGGTAATCTGCTACTTTTGGTTTTGCTGCCGATACTGCACGAATGAAAGTAGATTTACCTGCATTAGGCAGACCAAGCATACCTACATCAGCAAGTAAAAGAAGCTCTAGACGAAGTTCACGAACCTCACCTTTTGTTCCTAATGTCTTTTGACGAGGAGCGCGGTTTACAGATGATTTGAAACGTGTGTTACCTAAACCATGCCAACCACCTTTAGCTACCATGATTTTCATGCCATGAGCCATTAGCTCTGCAACTTTCTCACCAGTATCAATATCGATTGCACGAGTACCTACAGGCACTTTAAGTGTAATATCAGCACCACGTTTACCAGTACAGTTACCACCACTACCATTCGTACCACGTTCTGCATCATAGAAACGGTTAAAACGGTAATCGATTAGGGTATTTAGGTTTTCATCAGCTTCTAGGTAAACATCACCACCATCGCCGCCATCGCCGCCATCAGGGCCGCCTTTTGCAACGAATTTTTCACGCCAAAAACTAACTGTGCCATTACCGCCGTCGCCGGCATCTACTTTAATTGTCGCTTCATCAACGAATTTCATTTTCTTCTCCGAGATGTAGCGTGGTACTCGAGAGTGGATCTTCTATGATCTTTACGCTACGTAATATATCGATATAGTCACTAATTAATTATTTTAGCACCTAAATTCATTTACTGATTTTAAACTGATAAAACATTTAACTGGTGACTATCTATAAATAAAAAGCCCCGCCATAAGGCAGGGCTTTTAGAATTAATTTCTAAAACGATTATTCAGCGTCGATAGAAACGAATTTACGGTTTTTAGGACCTTTAACTTCAAACTTCACTTTACCTTCAGATAGAGCGAAAAGAGTATGGTCTTTACCGATGCCTACGTTAGTACCAGCGTGGAATTTAGTACCACGTTGACGTACGATGATGTTACCTGCAAGAACAGATTCGCCACCGAAACGCTTAACACCAAGACGTTTACTTTCTGAATCGCGGCCGTTACGAGTAGAACCGCCAGCTTTTTTATGTGCCATTTGTTATTCTCCTTAAATTAAGCGCTGATGCCAGTGATTCTGACTTCAGTGAACCATTGACGATGGCCCTGCTGCTTACGAGAATGCTTACGACGACGGAACTTAACGATTTTAATTTTATCGCCACGACCGTGCTGAACTACTTCCGCAGTTACTTTACCGCCAGCTACTAGAGGTGCACCAACAGTGATTTCTTCACCATCAGCAATCATAAGAACGTTGTCGAAATCAACTGTTGCGCCAGTCTCAACGTCTAATTTTTCCAAGCGAAGAGTTTGACCTTCACTTACACGGTGTTGTTTACCACCAGATTGGAAAACAGCGTACATATTTTACTCCGCTACTTTCGCACTACCATTTATTTTGTTTACTCAACAATTTTGGTGTGCGTTAAACTTGTCATCAATAGGGCGTGGATTCTACGCGAATGATTTCAATCTGACAACCCAAAAATGAAGAAAAATGATGAAAAGATAAACGAAATAATGAATCGCCCAAAAGAGAGGAATTTTCGACTGTATTGCCACCCTCTATTTAGTGTATTATTTAATTAACGACTTATTACAATTAAGCCTATTTTAGGCCCTAACCCTGCTGGAAGAATAATGGATTTTAAAGCTATCCAAGCCCTCACGGCTGATGACATGGCAATCGTAAATGAGACCATCTTAGCTCAACTCAATTCAGATGTTGCGCTTATCAACCAACTCGGTTTTTATATTGTAAGCGGAGGCGGTAAACGCCTGCGTCCAGTCTTAGCAATTTTATCTGCAAAAGCGCTTGGGTATGAAGGCAAAGATCATACTATGGCAGCGGCTTTCATTGAATTTATTCATACCGCAACTTTGCTTCATGATGATGTTGTTGATGAATCAGATATGCGTCGTGGCAAAGCAACCGCAAATGCTGAATTCGGCAATGCCGCAAGTGTACTCGTTGGTGACTTTATCTACACTCGCTCTTTTCAGATGATGACAAGCTTAGGATCAATTAAGATCCTAAGCCTAATGAGTGAGTCTGTTAACGTGATCGCCGAAGGTGAAGTGCTTCAATTAATGAACTGTAATGATCCTAATACGACTGAAGAAAGCTACATGCAGGTGATCTATTCCAAAACAGCTCGCTTATTTGAAGCCGCAACCCAGATCGGGGCGATCTTAAATGACGCACCACAAGAGATCGAAACCGCTCTACAAAATTACGGTAAATACCTCGGCACTGCTTTCCAGTTGATCGATGATGTGATGGATTACACTTCAGATGGGGAAGACATGGGAAAAAATGTTGGCGATGATCTCGCAGAAGGTAAGCCAACCCTTCCTTTACTGCATGCAATGAACCACGGTAATGCGGAGCAAGCAGCGATGATCCGTAAAGCGATTGAACAAGGTAACGGACTAGATAAACTCGATCCTATCTTAGCCTGCATGAAAGAAGTTGGTTCATTAGAATACACCAAGTTAAAAGCAGATGAAGAAGCAGATAAAGCGATTGCGGAACTAAACATACTGCCTGAATCAGATTATAAAGAAGCGTTAAAAGCACTGGCTCACTTAGCAGTTAAACGCAGTAAGTAACATTTACACTTAAAAATAAGAATAAAAAGGGCAGATATTCACTATCTGCCCTTTTCTCTTTTCATAAATCGACAATTATTCATTATACCAATGTAACTAATTAGATGACCTATTTATTACGTAGGAGAATCACTTAAGAGTAAGACGAAAATTATTCTAAGTAGTTATTCTACAATAATAATTTTTAACGCAGCTATTAGTGATTTAACCAGTAATAATGATCAGATAATTAATGGAATTGGTATTACTTAACGAACTCTTCACCAATTTTAATATCAGCTTTCAGTGTATCTAGCATGCTATCTAATGCTTCTTGTTCAAATGCACTCAGTTCACCATAAGATTGAATTTCTTCAACGCCATTCTTACCAAGAAGAATTGGCTGAGCGAAGAAGCGAGCGTGCTCACCATTACCTTCAACATAAGCGCATTCAACAACACCTTTCTCACCACTTAATGCTTTCACTAGTGATAGACCAAAACGGCATGCCGCTTGACCCATTGAAAGTGTCGCAGAACCACCACCTGCTTTTGCTTCAACAACTTCCGTCCCTGCATTTTGAATGCGAGGAGTTAATGCCGCAACTTCTTCAGCAGTAAACTCAACACCTTCAACTTGAGAAAGAAGAGGAAGAATAGTAACACCAGAGTGACCACCAATAACTGGTACGCGGATCTCGCCTGGATCTTTATCTTTTAACTCAGCAACAAATGTTTCTGAACGGATCACATCTAGCGTAGTCACGCCAAATAATTTGTTTTTATCGTACACACCCGCTTTCTTTAGCACTTCAGCAGCAATCGCAACGGTTGTATTTACCGGGTTTGTAATAATACCGATACATGCATTTGGACAGGTTACTGCAATTTTTTCAGCTAACGACTTAACAATACCGGCGTTAATATTGAAAAGATCTGAACGATCCATTCCAGGTTTACGCGCAACACCTGCAGAAATTAAAACAACATCTGCATTATCAAGAGCGGGTGTTGGATCTTCACCGCAATAACCTTTGATGGAAACAGGCGTTGGGATGTGACTAAGATCCGCAGCAACACCTGGTGTTACTGGTGCGATATCATAAAGAGCAAGATCTGATCCCGCTGGTAAGCGGTTCTTAAGAAGTAATGCTAACGCTTGCCCGATGCCTCCTGCGGCGCCAATAACAGCAACTTTCATATTCGTTCTCCTTGAGTAGTAGAGGTATATTTTTATTATTAATTTACTTTCAAACTAAAGTGACGTTATAGCAAGCTCAAATGAAATTCAATCCTATTAGCTTCGCTTTGCGACCTTACGCAATGACATCCTATGCGTGCTACAAATTCATTCAAACATTTACCTTAAAACACACAAATAAACATGAACTAAAACAGAAAAAAGACAAGGAAGAGAGGAAAATAATCTCCTGGTGATTATTCACATAAATACCATTTTGACTTGGTTATAAATAAATAATTATGCGAGAATAGTAGGAATTATTGCAAAAAGAATCAAAATAGTATGCGAAATAATGAAAAGCAAGAACTACTAATTAAAGAATTTAAATCTATTCTTAAAGCGGAACGATTTGGTTCACAAGGTGAGATTGTCGATGCACTCCGTATCGTTGGTTTCGATAACATCAACCAATCAAAAGTCTCGCGTATGCTCACAAAATTTGGAGCAGTTCGTACTCGCAATGCCAAAATGGAAATGGTTTATTGTTTACCCATTGAACTTGGTGTACCAACAGTTTCAAGCTCTTTACGTGAACTCGTAATGGATATTGACTATAACAGCGCACTTGTTGTTATTCACACCGGCCCGGGGGCTGCTCAACTTATTGCGCGCTTATTAGATTCTTTAGGTAAACCTGAAGGGATTTTAGGCGTTGTTGCTGGAGACGATACCATTTTTATTACTCCAACAAGGAAGGTTGATATTACTGATTTATTTGATTCAGTATGTGACTTATTCGAATATTCTGTTTAACGTCTTCTAAATTCCCCATCAGCAACCTCGCTATATTTGAGCGTTTTATCTCATAATAGAATGCTCATCATTAACTATTCTGTCCTATTTTTTACAATAAATGTTACTTTATTGTTATCGTACGAGGGGTGGTTCCTATTATTATTCTTGTCATTAGTTAGTTATTTCACACTTTTGATAGTTTTTATTTAACACTATTTTAAAAGTAACGCATTAGTTTGCTATCATTCGCACGCCATTTCTGTAACAGGAAACGAAACACTGATATTAAAAAGTGAATAAATACTGATTTTGCTTATATCACCTTGTGACTTACAAGGCATAAAGTAAACATCATACAATAAAGGAAGGGAATAACATGGCATTAGGAAAAGTAATTAAAGCAAGCGCTATCGCAACAGCAATGATCGGTGCAAGCATGGGTTCTGTCAGCGCTCAAGAATTTATTACGATTGGTACAGGTTCAGTAACTGGTGTTTATTACCCAACTGGCGGTGCTATCTGTAAATTAGTGAACAAAGATCGTAAAGAGCATAACGTTCGCTGTTCTGTTGAATCTACTGGCGGCTCAATCTACAACGTAAATACTATCCGCGCAGGCGAGCTTGACTTTGGTATCGTTCAATCAGATTGGCAATATCATGGTTATAACGGTACAAGCAAATTTGAAGCTCAAGGCCCTTACAAAAAACTGCGTGCTATGTTCTCTCTTCATACAGAACCTTTTAACATCATTGCTCGCTCAGATTCTGGCATCAACAACGTTGCTGATTTAGAAGGAAAACGTGTAAACATTGGTAACCCTGGTTCTGGTGACCGTGCAACCATGAGCGTTGTAATGGACGCTATGGGTTGGACTAACGATAGCTTTAAGCTGGCTTCTGAACTAAAAGGTTCAGAGCGTTCGCAAGCACTTTGTGATAACAAAATTGATGCGTTCATCTACATGGTTGGTCACCCAAATGGTTCAATCAAAGAAGCAACAACTTCTTGTGATGCTAAGTTAGTCTCTGCTACGGGTCCTAAAATGGATAAGATCGTTGCTGATAACCCTTATTATGCCAATACAACAGTACCAGCAGGTATGTACCGCGGTACTGAAGGTGATGTAAACAGCTTTGGTGTTGCAGCAACTATGGTTACAACATCTGATGTTTCTGATGAAGTGGCTTACAGTGTAGCAAAAGCGGTATTTGAAAACTTTAATACATTCAAACGCCTACACCCAGCATTTGCGACACTGAAAAAAGAAGATATGGTAAAAGCAGGTCTTTCTATTCCACTACATCCAGGTGCAGTGAAATACTACAAAGAAGTTGGCCTACTAAAATAGTATTTCTTATAAATCACACTATTCTTTATACATAGTGTTGTTATAAATCGAAGAGGCCAGCAGGTCTCTTCGTTTCTTCGTAATATCCCTGATCTTTCCATGCAACGGATAACAATCAATAATAAAACGGATTTAAAGATCGGTTCTTTCTAGCCTATATATTGGCTTATATTCAGTAATCTAATACTTAATGATTGAGTGTTAGGTTCGACCATCACTAAGGAAAAGTACATGACGCAGTCGTCAAATACGTCACAAGATGTGCAAGAAATGGTGGCCCAATCTGATACTGGTGCACGTTCACCGCAAGGATTATCTGGCCGTATTCTATGGTTTGTTCCACTATGTTGGTCTCTGTTCCAACTTTGGTATGCCTCCCCTTTACCGTTCATTTTTGATTTCGGCATACTCAATGATACTGAAGCACGCTCAATACATTTAGCGTTTGCTATTTTCTTAGCTTTCACCGCTTACCCTGCTCTTAAAAACTCACCAAGAGATCATATACCCGTTGTCGATTGGGCTCTTGCATTTGCTGGCAGCTTTGCTGCTGCTTATATCTATATTTTCTATGCACAACTAGCTGATCGTTCAGGTGCACCTACGACCTTTGATATTGTAGCTGCTGTAACTGGTATGGTTTTGTTACTTGAAGCAACACGTCGTGCTTTGGGTCCACCACTGATGGTGGTTGCTGCTGTATTCTTACTTTACACCTTTGCTGGCCCTCATATGCCAGATGTAATTGCACACAAAGGCGCAAGTCTAAACAAAGCAATGTCACACCTATGGTTAACAACTGAAGGCGTTTTTGGTGTTGCACTAGGCGTATCGACTTCTTTTGTTTTCTTATTTGTTTTATTTGGTGCCATGCTAGAAAAAGCAGGTGCAGGTGCTTACTTTATTAAAGTGGCCTTCTCTTTACTTGGTCATATGAAAGGTGGCCCAGCAAAAGCGGCGGTAGTTGCTTCAGGTTTATCAGGCCTAGTCTCTGGCTCTTCTATCGCTAACGTAGTAACAACCGGTACCTTTACTATTCCACTAATGAAGCGTGTTGGCTTCTCTGGTGAAAAAGCGGGAGCAGTCGAAGTTGCTGCATCTACCAATGGTCAACTTACTCCACCAATTATGGGTGCTGCGGCATTCTTAATGGTTGAATACGTTGGTATCTCTTATGTTGAAGTTATTAAAGCCGCGTTATTACCTGCTCTAATCTCTTATATCGCTCTACTTTACATTGTGCACCTAGAAGCATGTAAAGCGGGAATGACAGGTCTTCCTCGCCGTCATACACCAAAGTTACTTCACAGCTTACTTTCTTTCACTGGAACTATTTTAGGTCTTTGTGTTATGAGTGCTGCCGTTTATTACGGCATTGGTTGGACTAAAGATGTCTTCGGTGATGCCGCAACGCCAATTGTAACCATTGCTCTATTACTTGCTTATGTAGGCTTAGTTAGCATTTCAGCAAAATATCAGGAACATGCCATGATGGCGATTGATGAAGAGCTGACTGAAGTTCCCGATCCAGGCCCAACAATTAAATCTGGTCTGCACTTCTTACTGCCTATCGTCGTATTGGTATGGTGTTTAACAGTAGAACGCTTCTCTCCAGGCTTATCTGCATTCTGGGCATCAGTATTTATGATTTTCATTCTACTGACTCAACGTCCATTAATTGGCTTTTTTGCTAAAGAAGACAATCTAACTGAACACGTAAAACAAGGATTTAATGATTTACTAGAAAGCCTAGTATCAGGTGCTCGAAACATGATTGGTATTGGCGTAGCTACCGCTGCTGCTGGTACAGTTGTTGGTGTCGTAACCTTAACAGGTATCGGACTAGTAATGACTGATTTTGTAGAGTTTATCTCTGGCGGTAGCATCATTCTTATGCTGCTATTTACTGCGGTGATCAGTTTGATTCTGGGCATGGGCTTACCTACAACTGCTAACTATATTGTTGTGTCTACTTTGATGGCACCGGTAATTGTTACCTTAGGTGCTGCTCATGGTCTGATCATTCCATTAATTGCCGTTCACTTATTTGTGTTCTACTTTGGTATTCTTGCCGATGATACACCTCCTGTAGGCCTTGCAGCTTTTGCAGCAGCAGCAATTGCAAAGTCAGATCCAATCCGTACTGGTATTCAAGGTTTTACCTACGATATTCGTACCGCGATACTGCCTTTCATGTTTGTTTTCAATACTCAACTACTGTTAATGGGGATTGATTCTTGGTGGCATTTAGCATTAACAATTATGTCTTCTATCATTGCTATGTTGACTTTCTCTGCTGCAACGCAAGGCTGGTGGTTTACTAAAACAAAATGGTGGGAAGTTGCATTACTACTATTGATCACCTTCTCACTATTCCGCCCTGGTTTCTGGTGGGACCAAGTCTATCCAGCGAAAGATTATCACCAAGGTATTGAGATTGCTCAAATTGCTGAAGGATTAAATGTGGGACAATCACTGACATTAGAAGTGACAGGACAAGATTTAGAGGGCGATGTCATTAGCAAAACGGTTCGCTTACCTTTTGAAGATCGAGCAATCACTGGTGATGAACGTGTAAGCTCTATGGGTCTAATGCTATCTAAAGTAGATAACAAGATGATTGTAGATATGGTTGAATTTGGCAGTCCAGCCGAAGCTTCTGGAATTGATTTTGACTGGGAAATAAAGAATGTTGTGCTTGATGCAGAGCGCCCTCTAAAAGAGTGGGTATTTGTACCAACACTACTTCTACTGTTTGCACTAGGCTTTAATCAGCGTCGCCGAGCGAAAAAGGAAAACTTGGTGGCATAAATTAATGAATGGAATCTAGGGGAGTAATCCTCCCCTAATTAGGTAATAAAAATCATGTATAAACAAATATTGGTTCCAGTAGATTTAAATGAAAAAGGCTTTGCTGATAAAGCGGTTGAGTTAGCCGTTTGGCATGCAAAACAATCCAATGCAGAACTGCATTTATTGAATGTCTTACCAGGTATTCATATGTCGATGGTCTCTAGTTACTTTCCTAAAGATGCCGCGAAGAAGATGAAAGAAGATGTCTCTATTCAATTAAACGAATTTGCAGCTAAATTTGTTGATGAAGAAGTGGTATACAAAGTTCATGTGTCTGAAGGTAAACCTTACGTCACTATCTTAGATTACGCAGAACGTCTTGGTGCTGATTTAATCGTTATGCCAAGCCATAAGCGCTCAAAAATAGATAAAGTAATGCTGGGCTCTGTGGCGAGTAAAGTGGTAGAGAACTCACCTATCAACGTAATGGTAGTTAAGCCACAAGGCTGACTTTACATCATTATGTTCTACTATTACTCTCAATAAAAAAGGAGCCGTTTGGCTCCTTTTTATTATTTATATAAACTCAAACTACTGCTTAGGTAAGGTCTTATAATCAGGTCTCACCGACACAATATTCATTGAATCTAATACGCCTGATTTCGCCTCAGGATAAAACTCACAAGGTGCAAATAAGCTGATGAACTTATCGGTTTCTGGATGATAAAAACTCAACTCAGCAGAGTGCAATTGTAAACGCTCAGAAAACGCCAGAGCCTCTTCACACGCGTAAAACTCATCACCGACAATCTCATGCCCCTCTTCCATCATATGCACACGTAATTGATGAGAGCGACCCGTGATCGGTAATAAACGAACTAGTGTTGTCTTATCTTCAACTTGTATCACTTGATACCCCGTTTGTGATGGTTTTCCATGCTCGTAACACACCATTTGGCGTGGACGATTTGGCCAATCACAAATTAACGGTAAATCGATATGCCCTTCTGTTTTCTCGACTTTCCCCCATACTCGTGCGTAATACACTTTATGAGTTAAGCGATACTGAAACTGCTTTTTAATGTGCCTTTCGGCTTCTTTATATAAAGCAAAAATCATTAGCCCAGACGTCGACATATCAAGGCGGTGCACAAGCTGAGCTTCTGGAAACTCTGCGATAACACGGGACCATACACTGTCATAGTGCTCTGGAGCCCTGCCGGGATTAGAGAGTAATCCCGCAGGTTTATTCACCGCAAGAATCGCTTCATCTTGATAGACAATATCAAGCGGTTCCATTGGTGGATTGTATTCAAGCATTGCCATGATTAGTTATGGCTCACAACGATCAAACGCAGTGAATCAAGCTGAACTTGCGCTTTACCTATGTATCCTGAAAGCTCACTCATTTGGGTTTCAATCTGAGTTAACTCTTCATCACGGATATTTGGGTTTACCGCTTTCAATGCTTGTAAACGCTCTAGCTCTGCATTTAATGCTGCTTTCATCTCTGCGTTTGCATCCACTCGAACCGCTTCAATACGATCTTCAATGCTTACTTCAGCCGTATCAATTAGCGCATGGATCTCTTTTTGAACAGAGTTCACAAGCTTGCTTGCCATGTGACGGTTTACAGGGCTTAACTGACGGTTAAAGCTTTCAAACTCAACTTGAGCTGAAAGATCATTACCTTTACCATCCATCATTAAACGAATTGGCGTTTTAGGTAAGAAGCGACCGATACCACTTTGCTTAGGCGCTTGTGCATCCACTACATAAACCAATTCAAGTAATAACGTCCCTGCCGGCAACGCTTTATTTTTCAATAAAGAAACCGCTGTAGCACCCACGCCTTCGGTTAAAACTAAATCAATACCACCTTGGATCATTGGGTGTTCCCAGCTGATCAAATTCATGTCTTCACGAGAGAGTGCCGTTTCGCGATCAAAGGTAATCGTACAACCTTCATAAGGCAGACCTGGATAGCTAGATACCAACATATTTTCTGCTGGAGTAACAACAATGGCATTTTCGCCTTTGTCATCCTGATTTAAGCCAATAGTATCAAATAGGTTTAATGCAAAATTAACTAAGTTTGTATCACCATCCGTTGCGGCAATCTTCTCAGCAAGTGCTTTTGCTTTATCACCACCATTAGAGTGAACTTCTAATAAGCGATCTCTACCTTGCTCTAATTGCGCTTTTAATTCTTTATTTAGTGCTGCAGACTCTTCAATCAGAGGTTCTAATCCATCTGATTTACCCGTCGCCAAAATGGCAATAATCGTATCTGCGAATTTTTCATACACAGCACGACCTGTTGGACAGGTTTCACCAAAGGCATTTAAACCCTCATCAAACCAACGCGCTAATAGCTCTTGAGAGGTACCTTGCAAGTACGGCACATGAATATCGATATCACGCTTTTGACCAATACGGTCCAAACGACCAATACGTTGCTCAAGTAAGTCGGGATTGAAAGGCAAATCAAACATCACTAATTGGTTAGCAAACTGGAAGTTACGACCTTCAGAGCCAATTTCAGAACAGATAAGTACTTGTGCGCCACCTTCTTCTTGTGCGAAGTAAGCCGCTGCTTTATCACGTTCAATGATAGACATACCTTCATGGAAAACCGTCCCACGAATGCCTTCACGCTCACGTAACGCTTGTTCTAATTGCAGTGCGGTTGAAGCGCGAGAAGCGATAATTAATACTTTCTCATTACGGTTTTCTTTCAATAATTCAAGTAACCAGTTAACTCGTGGATCAAACTGCCACCACGTAGCACTATCGCCTTCAAATTCTTGGAAGATCTCTTCAGGATAAAGCATTTTCATTGCACGAGCTTCATCGCTCATACGACCGCCCATCATAGTCGCTACACGCATTGACGTTGCATACTGTGATGGTAGAGGCATAGGCATTAAGTTCAGGTTACGTAATGGAAACCCTTTAATCGCTGCACGTGTATTACGGAATAACACACGACCAGTACCATGGCGGTCCATCAAGTTATCAACTAACTCTTGACGTGCCTGTGCTTGCTCTTCTTCTGATGTAGAAGATTCAATAATTCTAAATAGAGGCTCTGCATCTTGCTCAGAAAGCAGATCTGCAATACGATTTTTCGCCTCACTCGACAGCTTATCCCCACTCATTAGTGCAGTGACTGCATCAGCAACCGGTTGGTATTGACGCTCTTCTTCAACAAATGCATCGTAATCATAGAAACGATCTGGATCTAACAAACGCAGACGAGCAAAGTGGCTTTCGTGGCCTAGCTGCTCAGGTGTCGCAGTAAGCAGTAAAACACCAGCTGTATCTTCTGCAATCGCTTCAATTACTTGATATTCACGACTTGGTTTTGTTTGATTCCACTCAAGGTGATGCGCTTCATCGACAACAAGAAGATCCCAATCCGCTTCAACCACTTGCTCAAAACGACGCTTACTCTTACGAATAAAATCTAATGAACATAAAACAAGCTGTGCCGTATCAAATGGGTTTTCTGAATCCGCATAAGCTTCAACACAACGCTCTTCATCAAAGATAGAGAAATGCAGATTGAAACGACGCATCATTTCAACTAACCATTGGTGTTGCAGGGTTTCAGGAACCACAATAAGCACACGTTCAGCACGGCCAGACAGCACTTGCTGGTGAATGATCATACCGGCTTCAATTGTCTTACCTAAACCAACTTCATCAGCCAGTAAAACACGCGGTGCGTAACGACGACCAACTTCTTGAGCGATAAATAATTGATGTGGGATCAAACCTGCACGCATACCACACAAACCGCGCATTGGATTTTTGTGTTGCTCATACTGGTTTTTGAGAGCACGAAAACGCAATGCAAAGCGATCCATACGATCAATTTGACCTGCAAATAATTTATCTTGAGGCTTATTAAAGCGAATTTGATGGCTTAGTAACGTTTCGCGAAGAACAACATTCACTTCATCTGTATCTACTCGCGTACCGATGTAAGTTAATAGTCCACCATCTTCAATAACTTCTTCTACTTCAAGTGACCAGCCTTCATGGCTTTCAATTGTATCTCCCTTATTGAACATCACTCGGGTAACGGGTGCATCGTGTTTTGCGTATAAACGGTTCTCTTCTGATGCGGCAAAAAGTACGGATATGGTTCTATCATCAACAGCAACAACTGTTCCTAAACCCAAATCACTTTCTGTATCACTGATCCAACGTTGGCCCAAAGCAAATGACATAGTAGTAATACACCTCAAAATTAGTTTATTTATTTTATATAGAGTGAGAGTTTCATAATGAACCGAGAATAGACAGCCTTAAACGGCGAGGTTCAAAAGGGCGCCAATCTTACTGTATGACAGCAATTAGGTCACGCCTATTTATCATAAAACTGAGTGTAGTAGATTATACCCAATTTGAGGGGGAAAAGTTTACTTTACCGCTTGCAAATATCGCTCTAATTGCGGCGGATTATCTTGCGTTGTTAGTTCAGATACTTTTCCAAAACTCAATATTTTATGCTCACACACAAAGGCGTAATGAGAGGCCAATGCTTTTGCATCCTGCAAACTATGAGTCACCATCATCACCGTAAGATTTTGAGACTTAATGAGTTGATTAATTAAAACTATCATCTCTTCACGCAACATAGGGTCCAGTGCAGAAAAAGGTTCATCTAATAGCAATACTGGTTTTTTTGTACTAAACATCGAGCTAATGCTACTCGCTGTTTTTGCCCACCAGATAACTGTTCAGGTAAGCGATGTAATAATTCATCGACACCGACTTTTTGAGCAGCATGAATAACTTGCCCTTTCTCGATCTCACTTAAGCGCAAATTCGCTTTAATACCTAAACCAATGTTATCGGCAATCGAGAGGTGAGCAAATAAGTTGTGCTCTTGAAATAGCATCGACAATGGACGCTGATGTGGCGCTTTTGATAGTAGCGACGTGTTGTTGATCGTGACATCACCCGACTCTGGATTGATGAATCCTGCTAATAAACTCAACAAGGTACTCTTCCCTGCCCCACTAGGACCAAGAACAGCGACAACATCACCTTGTTTTATATCTAAATCAAATTCAAATAATTCTGAATGATAACGATATTTTACATCCGAAAAACTCAGCATTACGCTCCACCTTTATGATTGTGTTTAGAAGAGAATAACCACTCCACCACGCCAAATACACCAACACTTAATAGCAATAAACTTAAGGAAACCACTGCGGCGGCTTCCATTTGATAGCTGCCTAATAATTGAAACAGATACAAAGGCAAGGTTCGAAACTCTTGGCTACCAAACAGAGCAATCGCACTTAAATCACCAATCGACATAATAAAGGCAATCGCAAATGCATGAGCCATTGGCTTTCTTAATGCCCGCCATTCAATCAATCGAAAACGAGTAAAGCCATAAAGACCTAAACTTGCTGATAACAATTGGTATTGTTGCGCTATATGCAACAGAGGCTGCGCGAGTGTTTTTATCACATACGGCAGAGCCATCAGTGCATTCACGACGACGACTATCCAAATCGCGATTGAAAACACATCTGTCATATTTCTAAGTAATAAAAACAACCCAGTACTGATCACCAAGCCCGGAGTCACTAAGATCATCGTTCCTATCAGATCTAATTTATCAGCCCATAATCGCTTCTGTTTTAATCTCAACGCACGAGTTGTATGCAACAAGATAACGCCAAATATCATTGCTAATACCGCAGCCCCTAAAGCCACTATTAATGAGTTTGCTAACGCTACCCAGAAATCAGATGAACTAAACACCGTCATCAATTCAGAATTGATGCCACTAAGCACTACCATCAGTAACGGCGGTAATAAAAAGAGTATCAGTAATATAATCCACCCTCTGTCCCACCACTTTTCTTGGGTTGAATCTTGATACAGCACTGCTTGAGAAATGGATGCCGAGTCAACAGCAATCGATTTAGAAAAACGTTGAATTGATAAAGAAAGCACGCCACATAGCAACATCTGCCATAAGGCTAAAATAGCGCCCGCCTGCAAATCAAAATCAAACTTGATCGCCTGATATATTGCCAATTCAATCGTGGTTGATTTTGGACCGCCACCTAATGCCATTACCGTAGCAAAACTAGTGAAGCAAAGCATGAATACGAGGCCTGCGACATGAGGTAATTGCTGCTTAATTCTCGGCCATGCCACCAATCGGTATTTACTCCAACCCGTTAACCCTAAATGAGCCGAAAGTTGATGTTGCTCTGTAGGAATAGAATCCAAACTTTGTAGAAACAACCGAGTAGCGAAAGGATAATTGAAAAAAACATGCGCGAGTAAAATGCCATTTAAGCCATAAATTGAAAATGGCAGAGAATAACCAAACCATTGAAATAGATCAGCGATTAAGCCGCTATTTCCATAAATAGAAAGTAAACCAAAAACACCCACTAATACAGGAAGCACAAGTGTGGTTGCACAAAGCTTCAGTAGTAAGCCTCGTCCTTTAAACTGACGTCGTGATAAGGCATACGCTGTAGGGATCGCAAGACTGATACTAAATACAGTAGAAAGGAATGCTTGGTATAAACTGAACTGAGTAATATAGCGATAATAAGGATCTGACCAAACGAGACTTAAATCCAAACTTGGCGATTCTAAAAGCAGAGCACTGATCGCCCCACCAACAAAGCCAATAATGACAATCGCGATTAAATATCCCAATAAAGGAACTGAATGATAAGAAGAGGTATTTTTCATAATTGCCAAAAGAAAGGAGCACAACGGTGCCCCTTATTTCAAATTAGAATGTCAGGGCGTGTTGCCACTCACGGATCCATGATTTACGTTGTTGTGAAATCGCTTGTGAATCAAATGACAGCGCTTTACTCGGCACAGTTAAGCTATCAAAACCCTCAGGTAAAGCAACATCGGTCACAGGGTACATCCAGTTACCTGTTGGCATCGCTGATTGAAACTTATCAGTTAAAATAAAAGTAAGGAACTCATCAGCAAGTTTATTATTTGATGTATTTTTTACTTTCGCTGCCACTTCTACTTGAGTGTAGTGACCTTCAGAAAAATTAGTCGCAGCAAATCTATCGTCTTTTTCAGCAATCAAATGATACGCTGGAGAAGTGGTATAAGACAAAACCAAATCAGACTCGCCTTCTAGGAACATACTGTAAGCTTCAGACCAACCTTTGGTTACTGTGACCGTTTTCTTAGCGAGTTGCTTCCACGCTTTTGGTGCTTCATCACCATAAACAGACTTCATCCACAGTAATAATCCCTGCCCTGGTGTCGAGGTTCGTGGATCTTGATAAATTACTTTTAGATCATCACGCTGCTCTACTAGCTCTTTTAAGCTCTTTGGCGGATTTGTCACTTTTTCTTTATTGTAAACAAACGCAAAGTAACCGAAATCATAAGGAACAAATGTCGTGTCATTCCAACCACCCGGTAAAGTGACAGAATCGGTATTTACTTGATGCTGAGCTAATAGCCCTGTCGCCTTCGCTTCTGCCATTAAGTTATTATCTAAACCTAACACCACATCTGCTTTGGCATTTTTTCCTTCGAGACGAAGTCGATTCAAAATAGAAACACCATCATCAAGTGCTACTAATTTTAAATCACAGCCACATTGAGCCTCAAAAGCCGCCTCAATCGTTGGTCCTGGGCCCCAATCGGCCGCAAAAGAGTCATAGGTGTAAACGGTTAGAGTCTCTGTATCTGCAGCAGAAACAGAAAAAGAAGACGCCGCGACGATAGCTAACGCTGTCGGCAATAGTTTAAATGGAGAGGAAATAGAAAGAGTGTTCATTGTGTGCGCTTACATCCTTTTGAGCGGCACAGAATTAAGGTGATATTCTCTAAGAGGATGTCATCTCAATCCCTACGCCAGCATTATCTGAGTCAGGTTGTACGGGTTTAAGCGAGCATTATCCAATGCTTACTAATCTCAGCGAATACCACTCTAGATAACTAGTTGATATCGGTTGCTCCCCGATGAGAGGCCATATTGTATGTGTGAATCAAGCAATGAGCCAGAGGTTTTCTCTAGACTCATTCATTATATCAACGGTGATCGTAACCCCAGCGAGGGACTAACCCTTGCTCCACACCTAAATGATCTAATATTCGAGCGACCATAAAATCAATTAAATCTTCAATCGACTTTGGTTGGTGATAAAAACCAGGCGCGGCAGGCATGATCGTCGCACCAATGTGAGAGAGCTTTAACATATTTTCTAAATGCAGCGTTGAAAATGGGGTTTCTCGAACAACAAGAATTAATTGACCACGCTCTTTTAACACCACATCCGCAGCGCGCTCTATTAAGTTATCCGAAATACCATGAGCAATAGAAGCAACACTACCGGCAGAGCACGGACACACTACCATTTGCTTTGGTGCAGCAGAACCAGAAGCGACCGGCGAGAACCAATCTTCTTTACCACAAACCGTTAAATGATCAGCATTACAGCCAAGATGCTCAACCAGTGCCGCTTTCATCGCATCAGGGCCACTTGGTAACTTCAGATCATGCTCTGTTGCCATCACCACACGAGCTGCCGAGGAGATAAGAAAGTAAACATGATAATCCGCGGCCAATAGACACTCTAATAGACGGAGACCATAAGGAGCACCAGAGGCTCCGGTCATAGCTAATGTGATCGCTTTCTTTTTAGATTTCATTTATTAGCTCAACTTATCAAGTAATTTACCGTGAATGCCTTCGAAGCCACCATTGCTCATAACTAATATCTGATCATCTGGTTGTGCTTCGGCCACAATCATATCAACAAAGCAGTCAATATCATTATGGGTATAAGCGGGCTGAGTGCATTGTTGTGCAACATCATCTACCGACCAAGTGATATTATCTGGCTGGAAAAGATAAATCGAATCGGCTGCATGCAGAGAAGCCGCCAACGTATCTTTGTGAACGCCTAATTTCATGGTGCTTGAACGAGGTTCTAGTACCGCAATAATTTTCTTATCGCCCACTTTATTACGTAAGCCACCTAGTGTTAGATCAATCGCTGTTGGGTGATGAGCAAAATCATCATACACTGTGACTCCATTTACTTCACCTTTAAGTTCAAGGCGACGTTTAGTATTAATAAACTTACCTAATGCTTCACAAGCTAAATCAGGAGTCACGCCCACATGACGAGCTGATGCTACAACCATCAATGCGTTACTGACATTATGATCGCCGACTAGGTTCCAATCAACCTGACCAACTTTCTCATCTTCAAAGTAAATATCAAATATACTGCCATCTTTCTTAAGCTTATTGGCTTTCCATTGCCCATCTTCACCGGTAAATTCAAGCTCACTCCAGCAACCTTGCTCTAATACTTGCTCTAATGGCTTATCTTGTTTTGGAGCAAAAATACGCCCAGTACTAGGAACCGTTCTAATTAAATGATGGAACTGACGTTGAATTGCAGCAAGATCATCAAAAATATCAGCATGATCAAATTCAAGGTTATTCAGAACAAGAGTTCTAGGGCGGTAATGAACGAACTTAGAACGCTTATCAAAAAAAGCACTGTCATATTCATCCGCTTCTACGACAAAAAACATGCTTTCACCTAAACGAGCGGATTCACCAAAGTTACCAAGTACGCCACCGACTAAAAATCCCGGTTTATAACCACACTCTTCAAGCACCCATGTAAGCATACTCGCTGTTGTCGTTTTACCGTGAGTTCCTGCAACCGCCATCACCCAGCGATCTTGTAATAAGAACTCTTGAAGCCATTGTGGTCCTGAAGTGTATTTCAGATTTTTATCCAATACATATTCAACACACGGGTTACCGCGGCTCATTGCATTACCAATCACAACAAGGTCTGGCGCAGGTTCTAGTTGGCTTGGGTCAAAGCCTTGGATGATCTCAATACCTTGAGATTCTAATAACGTACTCATTGGTGGATAAACGTTAGCATCGCATCCTGTGACTTTATGCCCAAGCTGACGAGCTAATGTAGCAGCGCCTCCCATGAAGGTGCCACAGATACCAAGGATATGAATATGCATAATTACAACCGTCTTATTATTTAATTAGTGAGTAACCTCAATTCAAAGTTACTTCAATACTCTTAAAAAGTTCTATGCTA
Source organism: Aliivibrio wodanis (assembly GCA_000953695.1). Taxonomy (GTDB): domain Bacteria; phylum Pseudomonadota; class Gammaproteobacteria; order Enterobacterales; family Vibrionaceae; genus Aliivibrio; species Aliivibrio wodanis. Next base: position 2,763,636 of record LN554846.1, read on the forward strand.
TAGAATGAATTACAGCAAACAGTAACACAACTATTATAAAAATAAATCAGTACCTAACCCTACTTATCGTTGATATCTATTAACAAAAAATAAAGGAATAACTATGTCTGAAATGAGAACCCTAGGTGAGTTTATTGTTGCTAAGCAGCATGACTTTCCTCACGCAAGCGGAGAGCTTTCCTCACTTATTGGTTCAATTAAGTTGGCAGCTAAAATTGTAAACCGCGAAATAAATAAAGCAGGACTTGTTGATATCACTGGTGCTTCTGGTGAAGAAAATATCCAAGGTGAGCAACAACAAAAATTGGATCTGTATGCCAATGATAAGTTCAAAGCTGCATTAGAGAATCGTGGACAGGTTTGTGGTGTCGCAAGTGAAGAAGAAGACGAAGCCGTTGCTTTTAACAAGGCGCTAAACAAAGACGCAAAATACGTAGTTCTAATGGATCCATTAGATGGCTCATCAAATATTGATGTTAACGTCTCTGTCGGGACTATTTTCTCTATTTATCGTCGTATTTCACCAATTGGAACACCACCGACCGAAGAAGACTTTCTTCAGCCAGGAAACCAACAAGTAGCCGCTGGTTATATTATCTATGGCTCATCTACTATGCTTGTTTACAGTACTGGTAATGGAGTTCATGGTTTTACTTATGACCCATCATTAGGGGTATTTTGCTTATCTCATGAAGATATGAAAATCCCACAGGATGGAAATATTTATTCAATCAACGAAGGGAATTATATTCGTTTCCCTGAAGGTATTAAACAATATCTAAAATACTGCCAAGAAATTAGCCCTGAAGACAATCGTCCTTATACATCACGCTATATTGGTTCGTTGGTCGCTGACTTCCATAGAAATTTATTGAAAGGTGGTATTTATCTATACCCAAGCACACAAGCTTATCCAAACGGTAAATTACGATTACTTTATGAATGTAACCCGATGGCAATGTTGATTGAAGAGGCGGGAGGTAAGGCGACAGATGGAGAAACGCGAATCCTAGATCTTAAACCAACCGAATTACATCAACGAGTGCCATTTTTTGTTGGCTCTACCAATATGGTTGATAAGGTTCAGGATTTTCTTGATGAGTGGCAGAAATAAGTTTTCTTAAACCTGTGTAATTAATTAGATAATTACTGGCATAGGTATTAAATTCAGAATATAAAAAAACCGAGTCCTAAGACTCGGTTTTTTTATGAAACTACTACTGATTACTCAGCTACAGCTTCTACTTCTGGGCGATCTACAAGCTCAATGTAAGCCATTGGCGCTTTATCACCTGTACGGAAACCGCACTTCAGAATACGAGTATAACCACCAGCACGTTGTGCAAAGCGTGGACCTAACTCGGTAAATAGTTTTGCTACAACTTCGTTATCACGAGTGCGAGCAAATGCTAGACGACGGTTAGCAACACTGTCTGTCTTAGCTAATGTAATCAAAGGCTCAACTACACGGCGAAGCTCTTTTGCTTTTGGTACAGTCGTCTTGATAATCTCGTGACGAACCAAAGAGCAAGCCATATTGCTAAACATAGCTTTACGGTGGCTGCTGTTGCGGTTGAGTTGACGACCACTCTTACGATGGCGCATGACCTAATCCTTCTAACTAGATAATTAGTGAACTGATTAATCTTCAGCGATAGACGCTGGTGGCCAGTTCTCTAGGCGCATGCCTAAAGAAAGACCACGTGAAGCTAGAACATCTTTAATTTCAGTTAAAGATTTCTTACCAAGGTTTGGCGTTTTAAGTAGCTCAACCTCAGTGCGCTGCACCAGATCACCAATGTAGTGAATCGCTTCTGCTTTCAAACAGTTAGCAGAGCGAACCGTTAGTTCAAGATCGTCTACAGGACGCAGTAGGATCGGATCGAACTCTGGCTTTTCTTCTTTCTCTTCAGGAACTCGTACATCACGAAGATCTACAAATGCATCCAGTTGTTCAGCTAAAATTGTAGCTGCACGACGGATAGCTTCCTCAGGATCAAGTGTACCGTTTGTTTCCATATCGATAACAAGCTTGTCTAAGTCAGTGCGTTGCTCAACACGTGCTGCTTCAACCGCATAAGATATTTTATCTACTGGGCTGTAAGTTGCATCGATAAGCAAACGACCGATTGGACGCTCATCTTCTTCAGTATGGATACGCGCTGTTGATGGTACATAGCCACGACCACGCTCTACCTTGATTCTCATGCTAATTTCAGCATTGTCATCAGTTAAGTGGCAGATTACATGCTCTGGGTTCGCAATCTCAACATCACCATCATGGGTGATGTCACCTGCAACAACAGGGCCTGCACCAGACTTGTTAAGAGTAATGATAACTTCATCTTTACCCTCAACCTTAACGGCAAGGCCTTTAAGGTTTAGAAGGATTTCAAGGATATCTTCCTGAACACCTTCTTTGGTGCTGTACTCATGTAATACGCCTTCGATTTCTACTTCAGTTACGGCACAACCCGGCATTGAAGATAGTAAAATACGACGTAGAGCGTTACCTAGAGTGTGGCCAAAACCACGCTCTAACGGCTCAAGAGTTACTTTTGCGTGAGTCTGGCTAACTTGTTCAATGTCAACTAGACGCGGCTTTAGAAATTCTGTTACAGAACCCTGCATTGTGTCCTCTCTATATTGAAGCTTTACTTAGAGTAAAGCTCGACGATCAAGTGTTCGTTGATGTCGGCAGACAAATCAGAACGTTCAGGAAGACGCTTAAACGTACCTTCCATTTTGCCAGCATCTACTTCAATCCAAGTTGGTTTTTCGCGTTGTTCAGCAACTTCTAGAGCAGCTTTAATACGTGATTGCTGTTTAGCTTTTTCACGAATTGAAACAACGTCGTTAGCCGCAACTTTGAAAGAAGGAACGTTAACTACTTTACCATTAACTAGAATAGACTTATGGCTAACTAGTTGACGAGATTCAGCACGTGTAGCGCCAAAGCCCATGCGGTAAACTACGTTATCTAGACGACCTTCAAGAAGTTGAAGTAGGTTTTCACCTGTGTTGCCTTTAATACGAGCAGCATCTTTGTAGTAGTTACGGAATTGTTTTTCTAGTACGCCATACATACGACGAACTTTTTGCTTCTCACGAAGCTGAACGCCATACTCAGATAAACGACCGCGACGAGCGCCGTGTACACCTGGAGCGTTATCGATCTTACACTTGGTATCGATCGCACGTACGCCTGATTTAAGGAATAAATCAGTGCCTTCGCGACGGCTAAGCTTCAGCTTAGGACCCAAATATCTTGCCATGTTCTTTCTCCAATATTCCTAGAAACGAAACTTAAACGCGACGTTTCTTAGGTGGACGACAACCGTTATGAGGGATCGGAGTAGCATCTACAATATTTGTGATGCGGTATCCAGCAGCGTTTAACGCACGGATAGTTGACTCACGACCAGGACCAGGGCCCTTAACCATAACTTCAAGGTTCTTAACGCCATATTCTTTGGCCATTTCACCACAACGTTCAGCAGCAACTTGCGCAGCAAACGGTGTAGATTTACGAGAACCACGGAAACCAGAACCACCTGCAGTAGCCCAAGCTAGTGCATTACCTTGACGGTCAGTAATGGTTACGATTGTGTTGTTGAAAGAAGCATGGATATGCGCTACGCCATCCGCTACTTGCTTGCGAACGCGCTTACGAGCGCGAGTAGGTTGTTTTGCCATTGTACTCTCTACCTTATCCGATTATTTTTTGATCGGCTTGCGCGGACCTTTACGGGTACGTGCGTTGGTTTTAGTACGCTGTCCACGTAATGGTAGACTGCGACGGTGACGAAGACCACGATAACAACCAAGGTCCATAAGACGCTTAATGTTCATCGATACTTCACGACGTAAGTCGCCTTCGACAGTGTATTTGGCAACACCATCACGCAGAATATCAATCTGCTCATCATTCAGTTCACTGATCTTAACATCTTCAGCAATACCAACTGCAGCTAAAATAGCTTGCGAGCGAGTCTTACCGATGCCGTAGATTGCAGTCAATGCAATTACAGCGTGTTTATGATCAGGAATGTTAATGCCTGCTATACGGGCCACTATTCACTCCTAGTACTTTTTCTTAAGAAGAGCCGCAACAAAGCCCGATGAGGATACGTTGCGACTATAACTACTTCTTTTGCACACAAAAGGTAGGCCGAGAATAATACTCGGCCTAACTTAATATATCAAGTAAAAATTTCTGCTAATTAACCTTGGCGTTGTTTATGCTTTGGTTCAACACAAATTATACGCACAACACCGTTGCGCTTAATAACTTTACAGTTGCGGCAGATTTTCTTAACGGAAGCACGAACTTTCATTGCTAAACTCCGTAAATGGGTCTGAAATTAACGGCCGTAGCCTTTCAGATTAGCTTTTTTCAAAACGGACTCATACTGCTGAGACATCAGATGAGTCTGAACCTGTGCCATAAAGTCCATGATAACTACAACTACGATTAGTAGGGAGGTTCCGCCAAAATAGAAGCGTACGTTCCATGCAATCATCATAAACTCAGGGATCAGACAGATAAAGGTAATATACATCGCACCCGCTAGGGTTAATCGAGTCATAACTTTATCAATATATTTCGTCGTCTGTTCGCCTGGGCGGATTCCGGGTACGAATGCACCAGACTTCTTCAAGTTATCAGCTGTTTCACGTGGATTAAACACCAACGCTGTATAGAAGAAACAGAAGAAGATAATTGCTGCTGCATATAGCATTACATATAATGGCTGACCAGGGCTTAACGCCATGGAAACATCAGTTAACCAACCGAATGTTCCTTCACCATTACCACCAAACCACTGAGCCAATGTCCCAGGGAATAGTATAATACTAGATGCAAATATTGCAGGAATTACACCAGCCATATTAATTTTAAGTGGCAAGTGAGTACTTTGAGCTGCAAATACCTTACGGCCTTGCTGACGCTTTGCATAGTTAACGACAATACGACGTTGACCACGCTCCATGAACACTACAAAGTAAATAACTGCAAACGATAACACTGCAATTAGTAATAGAAGAAGCACGTGCAGTTCACCTTGACGCGCCTGCTGGATCGTTTCACCGATAGCTGGTGGTAAACCTGCAACGATACCTGTGAAAATAATCAAAGATATACCGTTACCGATGCCACGCTCAGTAATTTGTTCGCCTAACCACATTAAAAACATGGTACCAGTTACTAAACTTACTGTAGCTGTCAGATAGAACATCATGTCAGGGTTAGCAACTAACCCTGGAATCATGCTTGGTAGACCGGTTGCAATACCAATTGCTTGGAATGTAGCCAGAACCAAGGTGCCATAACGTGTGTACTGGTTAATCTTACGACGACCAGACTCACCTTCTTTTTTCAATTCAGCTAAAGGTGGATGAACAACTGTTAACAGTTGAACAACGATAGATGCCGAAATATACGGCATAATACCTAGAGCAAGAATTGAGGCACGCGACAGTGCACCACCAGAGAACATGTTAAACAGTTCAATGATGGTACCCTGCTGCTGTTCGAAAAGATCAGCAAGGACAGCAGCGTCAATCCCAGGAATTGGCACAAATGAGCCTGCTCGGAACACTAAAAGCGCACCTATAACAAATAACAGACGCGATTTCAGTTCAGCTAGGCCGTTCTGAGCACTATTTACTTCTTTTCCTGGTTTCTTTGCCATTGTACCTCATCCTTCGAGGATTATTCCTCGATCTTACCGCCTGCAGCTTCAATCGCAGCTTTAGCGCCTTTCGTTACGCGTAGACCTTTAACAGTTACAGCTCTAGCGATTTCACCAGAAAGTACAACTTTCGCGAACACAATGTTCTTAGTGATTACGTTAGCAGCTTTAAGGCTGTTTAGATCGATAACGTTACCTTCAACTTTAGCAAGTTCGCTTAAACGAACCTCTGCAGTCACTAGGCTCTTACGTGAAGTAAAGCCAAATTTAGGTAAACGTTGTTTCAGAGGCATTTGACCACCTTCAAAACCAACGCGAACTTTACCGCCAGAACGTGATTTTTGGCCTTTGTGACCACGGCCACCAGTTTTACCTAGGCCTGAACCGATACCGCGACCTACGCGCTTCTTAGAAGCGTTAGAACCAGCAGCCGGTGATAGAGTATTCAAAAACATTACTGATTACTCCTCAATATTAACCATATAGCGAACTTTGTTGATCATACCGCGGTTACACGGAGTATCAGCAATTTCTACTGTATGGTTGATGCGACGAAGACCTAGACCTTTAAGGCACAAAACGTGCTTAGGTAGGCGACCGATAGAGCTTTTAGTCTGAGTTACTTTGATAGTTTTAGACATGGTACTTACTCCGAAATAGATTCAACAGTTAGACCACGCTTAGCAGCTACCATTTCAGGTGACTTAACGCTACTTAGACCCGCAATCGTTGCACGAACAACGTTGATTGGGTTAGTAGAGCCATAAGCTTTAGCTAGTACGTTGCGGACACCCACAACTTCTAACACTGCACGCATAGCACCACCGGCGATGATACCAGTACCTTCTGAAGCAGGTTGCATGTACACTTTAGAACCAGTGTGGCGACCTTTTACAGAATGGTGAAGAGTACCTTCGTTAAGTGCAATCGTAAACATGTTACGACGTGCTTTTTCCATTGATTTTTGAATCGCTGCAGGTACTTCACGAGCTTTGCCGTAACCGAAACCTACACGACCATTACCGTCACCAACAACTGTTAGTGCAGTAAAACTAAAGATTCGACCACCTTTAACCGTTTTAGAAACACGGTTAACAGCAATTAGCTTTTCGTTCAAATCTGTAGCTTGTTGTTGTTCTTTAGCCATCTTCCAACCCTACCTTAGAATTTCAGACCAGCTTCGCGAGCAGAATCTGCTAGCGCCGCTACTCGACCGTGGTATTGGAAACCAGAACGATCGAAAGCAACATTAGTAATGCCTTTTTCGATAGCGCGCTCTGCAATTAGTTTACCAATTGCTTCAGCAGCTGCTTTGTTACTAGTATTTCCAACTTGCTCACGGATTGCCTTTTCTACAGTAGAAGCGGCAGCGATAACCTCTGAGCCGTTTGGTGCGATTACCTGAGCATACGTATGACGCGGAGTACGGTGCACTACAAGGCGAGTTGCACACAGTTCAGCGATCTTACGACGTGCACGTGTAGCACGACGGATGCGAGATGCTTTCTTATCCATAGTGATACCCTACTTCTTCTTAGCTTCTTTAGTACGCACGATTTCATCGGCGTAACGAACACCTTTGCCTTTATAAGGCTCAGGTTTACGGTATGAACGAATATCCGCAGCAACTTGACCTACTACTTGCTTATCGCAACCAGTAATGATGATCTCAGTTTGAGTTGGACATTCAGCTTTAATACCTTCCGGAAGAGCGTGCTCTACTGGATGTGAGAAGCCAAGAGTAAGGCCTACAGCGTTGCCTTTCATAGCAGCACGGTAACCTACACCTTTAAGAGTTAGCTTCTTAGTAAAGCCTTCATTTACACCAACAACCATATTGTTTACTAGTGCACGAGCTGTACCAGCTTGTGCCCAAGCATTGGTAACGCCTTCGCGTGGACCAAATACAATAGAGTTATCTTCTTGTGAAACAACTACAGCGTCGTTTAGTACGCGAGTTAGTTCACCTTTACCACCTTTAATAGTGATTTCCTGGCCGTTCAGTTTAACTTCTACGCCAGCAGGAAGAACCACAGGTGCTTTAGCAACACGAGACATATCCTACTCCTATTAAGCTACGTAGCAGATAATTTCGCCACCAAGACCAGCTTTACGCGCAGCGCGGTCAGACATAAGGCCTTTTGATGTAGAAACAACAGCAATACCAAGACCACCCATAACAGATGGTAACGCGTCGTTCTTCTTGTATACACGAAGACCTGGACGAGAAACTCGTTGGATTTGCTCGATAACTGGTTTAGCTTGGAAATACTTAAGAGTGATTTCTAGCTCAGGTTTGATTTCGCCTTCAACAGCGAATTCAGCGATGTAGCCTTCAGCTTTAAGAAGTGCAGCAATTGCAACTTTAAGCTTTGAAGAAGGCATTTTAACAGCAACTTTATTTGCTGATTGACCGTTGCGAACGCGGGTCAGCATATCCGAAATCGGATCTTGCATGCTCATAAGATTTACTCCAAATGATTAAGTGGCAATTACCAGCTAGCCTTACGAAGACCCGGAATCTCGCCTTTCATGCAAGCTTCGCGAACCTTAATACGGCTTAAACCGAATTTACGTAGGTAACCGTGTGGACGACCAGTTTGGTTGCAACGATTACGCTGACGAGATGCACTTGAATCACGAGGTAGAGCTTGCAATTTAAGAACTGCATCCCAACGCTCTTCTTCAGAAGCATTTACATCGCTAATTAGAACTTTTAACGCAGCACGCTTTTGAGCGAACTGAGAAACAAGTTTTGCACGTTTAGCTTCACGTGCTTTCATAGATTTTTTAGCCATAACAGTAACCCTTCACCTTACTTACGGAATGGGAAGTTAAAGGCAGTCAGCAGAGCACGCCCTTCCGCATCTGTATTCGCTGACGTCGTGATAGTAATATCAAGACCGCGTACACGATCAACTTTATCATAGTCGATCTCAGGGAAGATGATTTGCTCGCGAACGCCCATGCTGTAGTTACCGCGTCCGTCAAAAGACTTAGCGCTAACACCACGGAAATCACGTACTCGTGGAAGTGCAATAGAGATTAAACGCTCTAAGAATTCCCACATACGTTCGCCACGCAGGGTTACTTTACAACCGATTGGGTAGCCTTCACGGATTTTGAAACCAGCAACAGATTTACGTGCTTTTGTAATCAATGGCTTTTGGCCAGAGATAATTGCCATATCGGCAGCAGCGTTTTCTAGTAGCTTCTTATCGTTGATTGCTTCACCAACACCCATGTTTAGGGTAATTTTTTCAACCCTAGGGACTTGCATGACGCTCGAGTAGCTGAACTCTTTGGTAAGCTCAGCGACTACAGACGACTTGTAGTAATCATGCAGTTTCGCCATAGTAGAACTCCAAATTGCTTCTATCTATTAGTTAGAAATGGTTTCGCCGTTTGATTTGAAGAAACGCACTTTTTTGCCTTCTTCAAAACGGAAACCGATACGGTCCGCTTTACCAGTAGCTTCATTGAAGATTGCGATGTTAGAAGCATCAATTGCTGCTTCTTTCTCAACAATACCACCTTGCTGACCAAGAGCCGGAACTGGCTTTTGGTGCTTTTTCACAAGATTGATACCTTCAACAATAACTTTACCAGTTTCAAGAACCTTAGTTACTTTACCTTTCTTGCCTTTATCTTTACCGACAAGAACGATTACTTCGTCATTACGACGGATTTTAGCTGCCATCTGACCGCTCCTTACAGAACTTCTGGTGCTAGTGAGACAATTTTCATGAATTTCGGGTTACGAAGTTCACGAGTCACTGGACCAAAGATACGTGTACCGACTGGTTGCTCAGTAGTGTCATTCAACAATACGCAAGCGTTACGGTCAAAGCGAATGATAGAACCGTCTGGGCGACGAACGCCTTTACGGGTGCGCACTACTACCGCCTTCAGAACATCACCTTTTTTAACTTTACCGCGAGGAATTGCTTCCTTAACAGTAACTTTAATGACGTCTCCGATATGTGCATAACGGCGGTGAGAGCCACCCAGGACCTTAATACACATTACCTTGCGCGCGCCAGAGTTATCTGCAGCGTCAAGTGTACTTTGCATTTGGATCATTGTTAGTGCTCCGCTAAATATTTAAATAGACCCATCACGGGTCGGACTGCCTCTTCAAAAGAGGATGGGGAGTGTATCACCATTCTTTTAATAAAGGTAGTCAAAAAATAAACAGCTCCAAAAAAAATTATTGGAGCTGCTTACATGTATCGCTATCGAATCAGCAAAAATTAAGCTTTTGCTTTTTCAATAATGTTTTCCAGAGTCCAAGACTTAGTCTTAGACAGTGGGCGACATTCACGAATCGCAACTAGGTCGCCTAGGCCACACTCGTTGTTTTCATCATGTGCGTGAAGCTTAGTCGTACGCTTGATGTATTTACCGTAGATCGGGTGTTTCACCATGCGTTCAATAGCAACAACAATAGACTTATCCATTTTGTCGCTAATTACACGACCTTGCATAGTACGAATTTTCTCGCTCATTATGCGCCAGCCTTCTCATTCAGTAAAGTTTTAACACGTGCGATATCACGACGTACAGCTTTCAGAGTATGAGTTTGCTGTAGTTGACCAGTCGCAGCTTGCATACGCAAGTTGAACTGTTCACGTAGCAAATTCAAAAGCTCTTCATTTAGCTCTTCAACGTTTTTCTCGCGTAGATCTTGTGCTTTCATCACATCACCTGCTTAGTTACAAAAGTAGTTTTGATAGGCAGTTTACGTGCCGCTAGGCGGAACGCTTCACGTGCCAACTCTTCAGGTACGCCGTTCATTTCGTACATAACCTTTCCAGGTTGGATTTGGGCTACCCAGTACTCAACGTTACCTTTACCCTTACCTTGACGAACTTCAAGCGGTTTTTCTGTGATAGGTTTGTCTGGGAACACACGGATCCAGATTTGACCTTGACGCTTAATGTGACGCGTCATAGCACGACGTGCCGCTTCAATTTGACGAGCAGTTAGACGACCACGGCCTACAGCTTTAAGACCGAATTCGCCGAAGCTCACTTCAGTACCTTTAGCAAGACCACGGTTACGACCAGTCATAACCTTACGGAACTTAGTACGTTTTGGTTGTAGCATCAGTCAGCTCCTTACTTACGGCTTCTACGCTGCTTCTTAGGCTTGTCAGCCTTAGGCTCTACTGCATTAGCAGCTGGCATACCGCCTAGAACTTCACCTTTGAAGATCCAAACTTTAACGCCGATCACACCATATTGAGTGTGAGCCGAAGAAGTTGCGTAATCAATGTCAGCACGTAAAGTATGTAGAGGTACACGACCTTCACGATACCATTCAGAACGTGCGATTTCAGCACCGCCAAGACGGCCGCCTACTTGTACTTTGATGCCTTTCGCGCCTAGACGCATTGCATTTTGTACCGCACGCTTCATAGCGCGACGGAACATAACACGACGTTCTAGTTGAGAAGCAATGCTATCAGCTACAAGTTGAGCGTCTAGCTCTGGCTTGCGAACTTCTGCAATGTTGATTTGCGCTGGAACACCTGCGATTTTAGCTACGCCTGCGCGTAGTTTTTCTACGTCTTCACCTTTCTTACCGATTACTACGCCTGGACGAGCAGTGTGAATAGTCACACGGATGCTCTTCGCAGGACGCTCGATAACGATGCGAGATAGAGATGCTTTTTTCAGTTCTTTAGTAAGATACTGACGTACCTTGAAGTCGCCGTCTAGGTTGTCAGCGAACTCTTGGCTACTAGCAAACCATGTAGCATTCCAAGGCTTAACGATGCCAAGACGAATACCATTAGGATGTACTTTTTGACCCATTTGCTTAATCTCCTAGTCTTTAACGATCAGCTACAACGATAGTGATGTGGCTTGAACGCTTCAAGATGCGATCTGCACGACCTTTAGCACGAGGCATAATACGCTTCATGATAGGGCCTTCGTCTACGAAGATTTTAGCGACATTTAGATCGTCGATATCTGCACCTTCGTTGTGTTCAGCGTTTGCGATAGCAGACTCAACAACTTTCTTAATTAATACTGCAGCTTTTTTGTTGCTGAAAGTAAGAATTTCAAGAGCTTGGTCTACTGATTTCCCACGAATTTGGTCCGCAACTAAGCGAGCCTTCTGCGGAGAAATGCTGGCAAAACGATGTTTAGCAATAGCTTCCATATTCTACCTCCTAACGCTTTTTAGCTTTCTTATCTGCAGCATGGCCGCGATAAGTACGAGTAGGTGCAAATTCGCCCAGCTTGTGACCAATCATGTCTTCTGTAACGAAAACTGGTACATGCTGGCGACCATTATGGACAGCGATGGTCAAGTTGATCATAGTTGGAATGATCATTGAACGACGGGACCAAGTCTTAATAGGCTTTTTGTCTCCGCTTTCCACCGCTTTCTCTACCTTCTTCAGCAAGTGTAGGTCAATAAAAGGACCTTTCTTGAGAGAACGTGGCATGGCGATTCCTCTTTATAGATTATTTGTTACGACGACGTACAATGTACTTGTCAGTAGATTTATTCTTACGAGTCTTGAAGCCCTTAGTTGGCATACCCCAAGGTGATACTGGGTGACGACCGCCTGATGTACGACCTTCACCACCACCATGTGGGTGATCAACTGGGTTCATTGCAACACCACGTACAGTTGGACGAACACCGCGCCAGCGTGTAGCACCGGCTTTGCCTAGCTCACGTAGCATGTGTTCAGAATTACCAACTTCACCGATAGTCGCACGACCTTCAGAAAGAACTTTACGCATTTCACCAGAACGTAGACGTAATGTCACGTAAGCGCCATCACGAGCAATGATTTGTGCGTATGCACCAGCAGAACGTGCAATTTGCGCGCCCTTACCAGGTTTTAATTCAACACAGTGAACAGTAGAACCTACTGGGATGTTGCGCAATGGTAAGCAGTTACCTGCTTTGATTGGCGCATCAACACCTGATAATACTGTATCGCCAGCTTGAATGCCTTTAGGTGCGATAATGTAACGACGCTCACCGTCTGCGAACAGAACTAGTGCAATATTTGCACTACGGTTTGGATCGTATTCTAAACGTTCAACGATAGCTGGAATGCCATCTTTAGTACGTTTAAAGTCAATTAGACGGTAGTGTTGCTTATGACCACCACCAACGTGACGTACTGTAATACGACCGTTATTGTTACGACCACCAGATTTAGAGTTTTTCTCTAAAAGAGGTGCGTATGGCTTACCCTTATGTAGGTCAGCGTTAACGATTTTTACAACGTGACGACGACCAGGGGAAGTCGGCTTACATTTAACAATAGCCATTTTTAACTACTCCTGTTATTCCGCGCCGCCAACGAAGTCTAGGTCTTGACCTTCTTTCAAGATTACGTACGCTTTTTTCACGTCTGAACGACGGCCTTGGCGTGCACCTTGACGTTTGGTCTTGCCCTTAGTGATAAGGGTATTTACAGACTTAACTTCAACTTCAAACAACTTTTCTACAGCTGCTTTAATCTCTTTCTTAGTTGCAGTGATTGCTACTTTGAAAACAATAGTGTTATTGCCTTCAGCAGCCATCGTTGCTTTTTCAGAGATATGTGGGCCACGTAGGACTTTTAGTAGACGCTCTTCACTGATCATGCCAGCATCTCCTCAACTTGCTTAACTGCAGCAGCAGTCATTAGAACCTTGTTGAATGCAACAAGACTTACTGGATCAATACCAGCAACATCACGTGCGTCAACTTTATATAGGTTACGAGCAGCTAAGAATAGATTCTCGTCTACTTCGCCAGTTACGATAAGAACATCGTTAAGCTCAAGTTCTTTAAGCTTAGCAACTAGCTCTTTAGTCTTTGGTGCTTCTACAGAGAAGTTATCAACAACGATCAAACGATCTTGACGAACTAACTCAGAAAGAATGCTCTTTAGAGCACCGCGGTACATTTTTTGTTTACTTTTAAGCTGTGATCTTGTGGTTTCGCAGCAAAAGTAACACCACCTGAACGCCAGATTGGGCTACGAATCGTACCCGCACGAGCTCGGCCTGTACCTTTTTGACGCCATGGCTTAGCGCCACCGCCAGATACTTCTGAACGTGTTTTTTGAGCGCGAGTACCTTGACGAGCACCTGCTGCATAAGCAACAACTACTTGGTGTACAAGAGCCTCGTTAAACTCACGTCCGAAAGTAGTTTCGGAAACAGTTAGTGCCGCAGCACCTTTAACCATTAGTTCCATTACATACTCCTAAGACGTTATGCTTTAACAGCTGGTTTAACGATCACGTTGCCACCTGTTGAGCCTGGTACTGCACCTTTAATAAGAAGCAGATTGCGCTCAGCGTCAACACGTACGATCTCTAGGTTTTGAGTAGTACAACGCTCAGCACCCATGTGACCTGCCATTTTTTTGCCTTTAAATACGCGACCTGGAGTTTGACATTGGCCAATTGAACCCGGAGCACGGTGAGACAAAGAGTTACCGTGAGTCATATCTTGAGTACTGAAATTCCAACGCTTAATTGCGCCTTGGAAGCCTTTACCTTTAGATGTACCAGTAACGTCTACTTTTTTGATTTCGTTAAAGATTTCAACACTTAGCTCAGCGCCAACTGCGAATTCTTCACCGCTTTCTAAACGGAATTCCCAAAGACCGCGACCTGCTTCAACACCTGCTTTCGCAAAGTGACCAGCTTCAGGCTTAGATACGCGGTTAGCTTTCTTAGAACCACAAGTAACTTGAATTGCGTTGTAGCCATCAGTTTCTACAGTTTTCACTTGAGAAACACGGTTAACTTCAACTTCAACTACTGTTACTGGGATAGAAACGCCTTCTTCGGTAAAGATGCGGGTCATGCCCACTTTACGACCGACTAGACCAATCATAATAATCTCCCCTTAACCTAGGCTAATTTGAACATCAACGCCAGCAGCAAGGTCTAAACGCATTAGTGCGTCAACAGTTTTATCTGTTGGCTCAACAATGTCGATTAAACGCTTGTGAGTACGAATTTCGTACTGGTCACGTGCGTCTTTGTTAACGTGAGGAGAAGTAAGAACAGTAAAACGCTCTTTACGAGTAGGTAGTGGAATAGGACCACGAACCTGAGCGCCAGTGCGCTTAGCTGTTTCAACGATCTCCGCTGTAGACTGGTCGATTAATTTATAATCAAAAGCCTTTAGGCGGATACGAATACGTTGGTTCTGCATGAGACAGAGCTCCAATAATAAAATACACAAACAATATCGCCACTCAATCCCGTTAAAACGAGAGAATGCCGATTGATTTATGTGAAACCATAGGTCCAAAATTAGGACACATTGTCAGTTAACTTATATTAGAAGTTTAACCAGTGACAAGTCATTGGGATAATTCTAATAATGTTAACCGCGAACATAAGCTGAGTATTCATTCTAAACACTAACCCTACTCGGTAGGAATCAGCACTTTCCTCGCTGCTCATTGGTTCACAAACTGACTTAAGCCAGTGCGTTGCATTATACAGATCACACTTTTAGATGCAAGCGTTGTTTGAAAAACAAACGAAAAAATTATATTTTCTTACAGGCAACAAAAAGGGAAGCCTAAGCTTCCCTTTTTTTAGTCATGCGATTTATCGCAAAATCTTTAGCTATTAAGCGAAGATTTTAGCAACAACACCAGCACCAACTGTACGGCCACCTTCACGGATTGCGAAGCGTAGACCTTCGTCCATAGCGATTGGAGCGATTAGCTCAACCGTCATTTGAACGTTGTCACCAGGCATTACCATTTCAACACCTTCAGGAAGTGTGATATCGCCAGTTACATCCGTTGTACGGAAGTAAAACTGTGGACGGTAGCCTTTGAAGAAAGGAGTATGACGGCCGCCTTCATCTTTAGAAAGAACGTATACTTCTGACTCAAATTTAGTGTGTGGGTTGATTGAACCTTTAGCAGCAAGTACTTGGCCACGTTCAACGTCATCACGCTTAGTACCACGTAGAAGTGCACCAACGTTCTCACCAGCACGACCTTCGTCAAGCAGTTTACGGAACATTTCAACACCAGTACATGTAGAAACTGTAGTTTCTTTGATACCAATGATTTCTACTTCGTCACCTACACGTAGGATACCACGTTCGATACGACCAGTAACAACAGTACCACGACCTTGAATTGAGAATACATCTTCAATAGGAAGTAGGAAAGGCATGTCTACAGCACGCTCTGGAAGAGGAATGTAAGAATCTAGTGCTTCTGCAAGCTCAACGATTTTATCTTCCCATTGTTTTTCGCCTTGTAGAGCACCAAGAGCTGAACCTTGGATTACTGGTAAATCATCACCTGGGTAATCGTATTCAGAAAGAAGTTCACGAACTTCCATTTCTACTAGCTCTAGAAGCTCTAGGATACCACCATCCATTTGAGCAGCACCAGTGATCATGTTTTTAACATAATCGGCGTGTCCAGGACAGTCAACGTGTGCATAGTGACGCTCAGGTGTATCGTACTCAACGTGAGAAGTTGAGATTGTGATACCACGCTCGCGCTCTTCTGGAGCGTTATCGATTGATGCGAAATCTTTAGCAACACCACCGTACACTTTTGCAAGTGTAGTACAGATAGCAGCAGTTAGAGTTGTTTTACCGTGGTCAACGTGGCCAATTGTACCAACGTTTACGTGCGGTTTCGTACGTTCAAATTTTTCTTTAGACACGATCGTGTTCCTTCCTAGTTATGATTCGCCTTATCGAACAGTGATAAGGCGCGCCAGAATTTGCTATTTTATGCGTCAATTGCTCTTGACGCAAGGGTATTGAGTGTTTTATCCGCGTTCAGCGATGATTCTATCGGCAACATTCTTAGAAACTTCACCATATTCGGAGAATTCCATAGAATAAGACGCGCGACCTTGTGTCGCAGAACGTAGAGATGTTGCATAACCAAACATTTCGGAAAGTGGAACTTGAGCGCGGATTACTTTCAATCCTGCAATCCCATCGTCCATACCTTCAATCATGCCGCGACGACGGTTTAAGTCACCAACAACATCACCCATCCAGTCTTCTGGAGTGGTTACTTCAACTTTCATCATTGGCTCAAGAATAACTGGTTGCGCTTCTAGTGCACCATTCTTGAACGCCATTGAACCTGCGATCCTGAACGCCATTTCATTGGAGTCAACATCGTGGTATGAGCCATCAAATAGCGTAGCTTTAACGTCGAGTACAGGATAACCTGCTAGTACGCCGTTATTCATTTGCTCTTCGATACCTTTTGCTACTGAGCTGATGTATTCACGAGGAACAGCACCACCTACAATTTCATCAACAAAAACAAAACCCTCATCAGGTTCTGATGGTTCGATTCTAAGCCATACGTGACCATATTGACCACGACCGCCAGATTGACGTATGAATTTACCTTCCACTTCCGCACTACCACGAATAGTTTCACGGTATGCAACTTGAGGCTTACCAACGTTACATTCAACGCTGAATTCACGCTTCATACGATCAACGATAATGTCTAAGTGTAGCTCACCCATGCCAGAAATCAGTGTTTGTCCTGATTCTTTGTCCGTTTCTACACGGAAAGATGGATCTTCTGCTGCTAGTTTGCCTAGTGCGATACCCATCTTTTCTTGGTCAGCGAGTGTTCTTGGCTCAACTGCAATTTGAATAACCGGTTCAGGGAATTCCATACGCTCAAGAATAACTTTTGCGTTTTGATCACACAGCGTATCACCTGTAGTCACGTCTTTTAGGCCAATCGCTGCTGCGATATCACCAGCACGTATTTCTTTCACTTCTTCACGTTTATTAGCGTGAAGCTGAACAATACGACCAAAACGTTCACGCTTTTGTTTTACTGAGTTATAAACACCGTCACCAGTATTAACAACACCAGAATAAACACGCATGAAAGTTAACGTACCTACGAATGGGTCAGTGGCGATTTTGAATGCTAACGCTGCAAATGGTTCGTTGTCGTCTGCGTGACGTTCAACTTCATTATCATTTTCATCAACGCCCTTAATTGCAGGAACATCAATTGGTGCAGGTAAGAATTCAATAACAGCATCAAGTACCGCTTGAACACCTTTGTTTTTAAATGCAGAACCACAAGTTGCTAGTACGATTTCATTATTTAATGTACGAGTACGTAATGCACCTTTGATCTCTTCTTCTGATAGTTCTTCACCTTCAAGGTATTTTTCCATCAGTTCTTCAGAGGCTTCAGCGGCTTCTTCAACTAGGTTTTGACGCCATTCATCTGCAAGTTCAACCATATCTGCAGGAATGTCTTCATATGAGAAGGTCATACCTTGATCGGCTTCGTTCCAGTTAATGGTTTTCATCTTGATAAGGTCAACAACACCTTTGAAATCATCTTCTGCACCAATATTTAACTGGATAGGAACAGGGTTTGCACCAAGACGATTTTTAATTTGGTCTACAACGCGTAAAAAATCTGCACCAGCACGGTCCATCTTATTAACGAAAACAATACGAGGAACTCCGTATTTATTCGCTTGACGCCATACTGTTTCAGATTGAGGTTCAACACCCGATGAGCCACAGAACACAACAACCGCACCATCAAGTACGCGCAAAGAACGTTCTACTTCAATGGTGAAGTCAACGTGCCCAGGAGTATCGATGATATTAATACGGTGATCTTGGAATTGTGCATCCATACCACGCCAGAAAGTCGTAGTAGCGGCAGAGGTAATAGTAATACCACGCTCTTGCTCTTGCTCCATCCAATCCATGGTAGCTGCACCATCATGAACTTCGCCGATTTTATGAGAAAGGCCTGTATAGAACAGAATACGCTCAGTAGTTGTAGTTTTACCTGCATCTACGTGAGCACAGATACCGATATTACGGTAGCGCTCAATAGGTGTATTTCGAGCCACGGTTGTATCCTCTTATCTTAGGGATTATTGCTATTTCCCAACGCACACGCATTGAAATAGCGATAATGGCTAAGTATTTTACTAAATGGGAAAGAAAGAAGTAAGGTGCAGCAAGGACTGCTGCACCTTCGGTATTACCAGCGGTAATGAGCGAATGCTTTGTTAGCATCAGCCATACGGTGAACGTCTTCACGTTTCTTAACCGCAGTACCTTTGTTCTCAGACGCGTCTACCATTTCATTAGCAAGACGTTGAGCCATAGATTTTTCACCACGCTTACGCGCAGCTTCAACCATCCAACGCATAGCAAGTGCGTTACGGCGAACCGGACGTACTTCTACAGGAACTTGGTAAGTTGAACCACCCACACGGCGAGATTTAACTTCCACCGATGGACGAACATTTTCAAGAGCTTCTTCGAATACAGCTAAGTGATCTTTACCAGATTTCTCAGCCATGATTTCTAGTGCACCGTAAACGATTTTTTCAGCAGTTGATTTCTTACCGTCAACCATTACGATGTTTACAAATTTTGCCAACAGCTCAGATTTGAACTTAGGATCTGGAAGGATCTTACGTTGGCCTATTACGCGACGACGTGGCATGGAATTTCTCCGTTGTCTTCTTCAGGTTTTATCCAAAACTTTTCAGTTTTATCAAAAATAATAAATTATTTAGTGTTTGGCCTTACTTAAGCGCTTGTTTTAAAAACAAGGCATTAAGACTTAGGACGTTTCACACCATACTTAGAACGACCTTTCTTACGATCGTTTACGCCAGCACAGTCAAGTGCACCACGAACAGTGTGGTAACGCACACCTGGTAAATCTTTAACACGACCACCACGGATAAGAACAACTGAGTGCTCCTGAAGGTTGTGACCTTCGCCGCCGATGTATGAAGTAACTTCAAAGCCGTTAGTTAGACGAACACGACATACTTTACGTAATGCTGAGTTCGGTTTTTTTGGAGTAGTAGTATATACGCGAGTACATACACCACGTTTTTGTGGACACGCTTCTAGCGCAGGCACGTTGCTTTTAACAACTTGCTTTGCACGTGGCTTGCGTACCAGCTGGTTAATAGTTGCCATTAAAATAGCTCCTGATTAGAGGTTCGAAAACTTTTGAAAAATCTATATCCCTATGGAAATAGGGACGCGAAATTCTAAGGCTGAACGTGATATGTGTCAAGAAATATACAGCACTATTAATAAACAATTTTAAAATAGTCCCTCTTTCTTGGCCATAACACTCAATTACCAAGTCACCACGGGGGAATATTCTTGGGTTAGAGAGACAAAAGATGCATAAGTAACTAATTGAATTTTATTATCAATTAATCCCTTAACACCTCTTGCGTCTACATCTTCTTGTAAAAAATAGCACTGCTTAAGAGAAAGGATCAATAAATGATCTTTATGATCCAATATTCCGGCATAAACACAGTCTTGTGTTAATAAAAACACATCACTATCTACATTTACCGGTAATTCCTGTTTATAAAGCGCGTGTAAATTGTCTGTTTTGGTTAAAATATGCAGCATAACTTAAAACACCATCACTTGAGCGCATTGTGCTAACTTCTCATTAATTTGTTGATTTGAGATGACTTCAACATCAATGTTCAGATTATGAGCTTTTAATCCACGATTTAATAGCGCCGTCTGACACACAAAGATCTCTTCAAGATCGTATAAAGGCAACATTTTAAATCCAGCAATATAATCGCGAGATAATATTTGTTCCGGTTGCTGAGCCTCAAGTAACTGCTGCACACCATCACCAATAAAAAAATACCAATGTCTTCACTGTATGCCGACGCTGCTAGGATGGCATCTAAGCCTTCCCTACCTTTAGTGGTTGAGTGTGGTGAACTTTGAAATACAAATCCAATGCGATTCATGACCTACCTATTCTCTTTCAGATCCAAGCTATTAAAACTGAATAACACGATCAAATTTCAGCAGCGCTGTCGTTAAACCACCTAAACCAGCTTGTTGAAAACCTTGCGCTAAGTTATGTTGCTCTATCTTATGCTGCTCTGCTTCTTCTTGACCGATGACACCACGACGTAATGCCGCTGCAACACAAGTTTCTAATTCTACATTGTGTTCTTGTGCCAAGGCTTGCCATGCTTTAGTTATATCAAATTCATCATTAGCAGGTAAGATCAATGAAGAGGCGTTCAACACTCCATCTTGATAGAAGAATACTTTTTCTAAATTGTGTCCCTGCTCAATCAATGCTTGTGCAAATTGAAAAGCTTGCCTTGATGCTTGAGTTCCATACGCCGAGCCATTAACGACTAACCCATAACGCAAACTCATTTCTCACCATCCTCTATTTTTCTCTGACGAATATAGAGATAAACCGTATGCTTTGAAATATTAAGCTGATCAGCAACACGGTTAATCGCATCTTTAATATCAAAAATACCTTTATCGTATAAATCCATTACGATCTGCTTATTCTTAGCGTTATTGCCAACTTCTTTATCTGCATTGACCTCGTCAATAGTACGCTTAACCGTCTGATCAACAAGTTCATCCACATCACTAGCAAAGTTGACACTTGACGCTGCTTCATTCGCTTCTTCACTTGGCATGAAAGAATGCAGAACTTGAGAGAAAGGCGCATCTAAATTGATGTTAATACAAAGTAAGCCAATAATTCGTTCATCACCATTACGGATCGCCACCGTAATCGACTTCATCAATACCCCACCTTTCGCGCGAGTGAAGTATGAGCGTGAGAAATTACGCTTTGAACGCTGGATATCTTTCAACATTTGTAATGCTAAGTCAGTAATAGGTGAACCAACTTTACGGCCTGTATTCTCACCATTGGCAATTCGGATAGCCGACTTATTAATGTCTTCTAATGAATGCAGAACAATCTCACAATAGCTACCGATTAAACTAGCAATACCATCAACGACGGCTTCGTAAGAGCGCAGAATATGATGATCAAATTCAGTAAATGGCACTACCGCAGATAAACCTTCTTCTGTGGTCTTTGCTATATTCATAATTACCAACTTAATATTTGCTGCTTAACACATGCGTTAAGACCTACGCTTAAAATAATTACATCAAGTTTATCAGAATATTTGCATGAAAATAAAAAACCCCAGCAAGTGCCGGGGCTAATTCAGTGATCTAAAACAAAGTTTAGATTATTTAATCTTCAAGAGAATTATTTTGCAGGTTTTTCTGCATCTTTAATTTCTAGCAATTCAACATCAAATACCAATGTTGAGTTTGCAGGGATCGCTTGATTACCTTGAGCGCCGTAACCTAACTCAGCAGGAATAACGAACTTATATTTAGAGCCAACATTCATAAGCTGAACACCTTCAGTCCAACCAGGAATTACTGCATTCAATGGGAATGTCGCAGGTTGGTTACGATCGTAAGAGCTATCGAACTTAGTACCATCGATTAATGTACCAGAGTAATGAACAACTACGGTATCCGTTGCTTTTGGTTTAGGACCTTCTGCAGGCGTTTCAACTTGGTATAGAAGGCCTGATTCAGTCTTCATTACGCCGTCTTGTTTTTCAAACTCTGCACGGTAATCAGCACCGGCTTTAATGTTTGCTTCAGATTCAGCGGCTGCTTTTTGTTGTGCGATTTCAGCAACGCGTTGATCTAGCGCTTGTAGAGCACCTTGGATTTCTTCGTCAGTTAAACGTTCTTTACCGTTGAATACGTCAGTAACACCTGCAAGTACATCTGCTTTCTTAAGGTCTAAACCAAGTTCTGTTTGTTTCTCTAAATTAGAGTTTAGGTATTTAGCTAGTGATGCACCAATTGCATAGCCTGCTTTTTCATCTTCAGATGCAAACGTTGATGCGGTTGCGCCTTCTACCGATGCTTCAACTGTTGCAGGTAACGTAGTTGCTTCTGTTTTAGGTGCTTCTTCTTTTTGACAACCAACAACGAACGCAACAGTCGCAGCAAGTAGCGACACTTTAAAAATAGATTTCATTTCAAAACTCCGATTATTTGAGGCTTTGCCTCAATTTCTTATTCAATTTTTTAGATAATGATGCAAATTACATTCATCACAATATACTAGTACTTATAGACACATTACAAACGAGTAGTTCAATTTGATGCGCCTAATCTCTCAATACATTGCAATTTTTGTCATTATGTTGACATTATCCGGCTGTTTCTTTAACAATTCTGACGTTCAACGTTGGGAAATGGCCACACAAGGCACAACTAGTTTTGCCTTAAGTCGTGATGCCCGCTTTGGGCTCTTCTTTGTCAAAGAAGGATCCAATGCAGCCAATACTGACAGCGAAATTAAAAGCGGACTGCATTTTTGGGATCTGGTCGAGAATAAAGAACTGACCTATTTTGGAGCTCAAGACCAAAATAACTCTACCGTTTCACACATTACGATCGCCGATAATTCTCGTTTTGCCATTACCGCAACTCAAACCAATTTTGCTATTTGGGATTTAGGTATGGGAATATCAGAAGGGTTATGGTCTATCTCTGATGGCATTATTCGTGATGTCGATATTTCAAGTAATGGGCAACAAGTGTTGCTTGGTTTATCTAACGGTAAAGCTATTTACATTAATTTAGCAACAGGGCGCAGATTAGAGTTTCTTGCTCATCGAGAAAAAGTGAATTCAGTCGCCTTATCTGCCAATGGTAAATTTGCACTTTCTGGTGGTAATGATCACTTCGCTTACCTCTGGGATACTCAAACAGGTCAAATTCTACGTACATTCGAGCATGAAAAGCGCGTTAACCGAATCGCACTTCAACGGGATGGTAAATACGCACTCACTGCGGATGGAGGCAATGATGCCTTTATTTGGGATTTGAAAACAGGGAAGAAGATGACAAAGCTAAGTACCTTCGCTCGCCAACAAGTATTTTCTAGTGCCCGCTTTAGCGATGATGGTAAATTATTAATGACAGGCTCACCCGCTGGTACCATCATGCTGTGGGATACCCTCTCAGGTAAGAAACAAGAACAATGGCGTGCTGAACCATTAAAAGATGCACGTCCACCAACAGCGGTAGTGTATGATGTCGCCATTGATAAAAAACAACGAGTCATTTCCGCTACTTCAGCCGGAATAGCTCAAGCTTGGTTGATAGAATAATGACGACAGATATTAAAAAATTAGACGATAGAATCAGTGATTTAGAGTACAAAATAGCGTTTCAAGAGCAAACGATCGAAGAGTTAAACGATGCGTTATCTCAGCAACAATTATTGATCACGAATATGCAAGTTCAGATGAAGTTTATGGTTGGTAAGATGAAGACTATGGATACGTCGAGCATGGCTGATGCGTCAGAAGAGACACCACCACCGCATTACTAGAATGCTAGAGGCTATACGCTGCGCTAACTAGATCGCTTCGCTCCTATAAGAGCAAAAACGAAGGTTTCAGGTTTCAGGAAAATCAAAAGCGAGCACACCTGAAACCTGCAAGCGCAGCGCCCTGAAACCTAAAACTCAAAACACCTACCATACTCGCTTTTATAGTATCTAGTTAGCGCAGCGTATAGTTTCTAGCAAACAAAAAGACCACAAGCTCAACACCTGTGGTCTTTCTAATTCTAAGCACAACATTCAACTCTACATTCGCTCTTATAGACTCTAGTTAGCGCAGCGTATAGTTTCTAATTAATAATAGAAACCTCACCACATACACCCCTGAACCCTTTAAGCGTAGCGATCTGAACCCTGCTCTAGAAAATTACTTAGAACAGTTACCGCTACCACAACATTCGTGATCTTCTTTGTGATCGTGAGAATGGCCTTCGCCACCACAACAACCGCCTTCGTGATCATGGTCGTGTCCGTGATCGTGACCACAGCCGCCTTCTTGGTGGATATGACCGTGTGCAGCTTCTTCTTCAGTAGCTTCACGTAGTGCTACCACTTCAACGTCAAAACCTAACGTTTGGCCAGCAAGCATGTGGTTACCATCAACAACAACTTCGTCGCCGTCAACTTCAGTCACTTCTACAGGGATTGGACCTTGGTCTGTATCAGCAAGGAAACGCATGCCAACTTCAATTTGCTCAACACCTTGGAAAACGTTCGCAGGAACACGTTGAACCATCTCATCCATGTGCTCGCCGTATGCTTCTTCAGGAGTAACAGTGATGCTGAATTTATCGCCTGCAACTTTGCCTTCAAGCGCTTTCTCAAGACCAACGATTAGGTTGTTGTGACCATGTAGGTAATCAAGAGGAGCTTCAACTGTTGATTGATCAACAACTACGCCTTCTTCAGTTTTTACTTGGTAAGCAAGACTTACAACAACATTCTTTTCAATTTTCATTTTAACTCCGGATGCACTTGGCATTAGTGGATGGTATTCAGTGTTGCGACATAATACTATTCAGGCTTAAAAACGCCAATAACATCATCTTGCGCATGTTTGGTTTTTTCTATCGATTTTGGCGTTTTGCGGTCGGTATGACCACACTCCACACATTCGACATGTTCAATATTACTTTCTTCCCACCAACGTAGCGTATCCGTAGTGCTACACGATGGGCAAACCGCACCTGCAATAAATCGTTTTTTCACGGTTATTATCCTTGTGCTAATTAACTCTGCCTCACATCAATCCCAATGGTTCTGATCTGATCGTTCATTTTCCATTTCTAAGCCAAAGATCTCTTCTAACTCTATTCGAGCCGCTTTCGCCTTAGAAGCCAGAACCTTGTCATCTGAGTGCAATGGTAACAATTCTTTTAGCATAGCAACATCTAACTTTTTAAAATGCGACTCTGCACGTTTGGCTTGATACGGATGCATACCCAAAGATGTGAGGGTTTGTCGGCCTAAATCAAGGGCTCCATAAAAAGTTTCTCGTGAAAAGTGATCCACCCCTTCACTTAACAACTCATACGCCTCAACTCGGCTTCTCGCTCTCGCTAGAATTTTCAAATGTGGAAAATGCTGCTGACATAAAGCAACTATCTCCATCACTTTTTGCGGATCGGTCTTACAAATCACAATCGCTTCGGCTTTTTCAGCTCCTGCTGCGCGTAATAACTCGACTTGAGTAGCATCGCCATAATAGACCTTATAGCCAAACTTTCTCAGTAAACGAATTTGGCTTGGGTCACCTTCAAGAATGGTTAACTTAATTTTATTGGCAAACAACAGACGCCCAACAATTTGTCCAAATCGACCAAAGCCCGCGATAATTACTTTTGGCTGGGTAGCATGAGTGAAATCCGATTGTGGCATTTCTTCTTCACCGTTCAATGTTCTACCAAACCACCAATCTTGACCTATCAGTAATAACGGCGTCGTCATCATCGATAAACTGACCACCACCAATAAAAAGGCGGTTAACTCTCGACTTAACAAGCCTTCCATTTGCGCTGCCGTAAACAACACAAAAGCAAACTCGCCACCTTGACTTAAAATCATCGCCATCTGACTGCGCGCTTTAGCTTGAGTACCAAACGTTCGAGCTAAGCTATAAAGCAGCATCCCTTTTGAAGTAACCAGTAGAGTGACAGCGGCCAATATTTCTAATGGATATTGCAGTAACAATCCTAAATTGACCGACATACCGACCGCAATAAAGAA
Organism: Aliivibrio wodanis; assembly: GCA_000953695.1. Classification (GTDB taxonomy): domain Bacteria; phylum Pseudomonadota; class Gammaproteobacteria; order Enterobacterales; family Vibrionaceae; genus Aliivibrio; species Aliivibrio wodanis. Next base: position 2,789,813 of record LN554846.1, read on the forward strand.
CAAACCAAGTAGCAGACCTTTAAAGGGTTCAATCGCCACTTCTAATTCATGACGAAACTCACTTTCAGCCAGTAACACCCCTGCTAGAAATGCCCCAAGCGCCATCGATAATCCCAACTGTTTCATCGCAGCAGACACGCCAATCACTAAAAGCAGTGCCGCAACCGTAAACAATTCACGCGCACCACTTTTCACTACATAGTTAAATAGTGGTCGTAATAAAAAATGACCTAAGGTGAAAATACCGATCACACCTGCCAGTATCCATAAGCCATCAAGCCAATTGCCACTCGCGCCCCCAGCTAGCACAGGTAATACCGCCAGCATTGGGATCACTGCAATATCTTGAAACAACAACACAGCAAAGCCCGATTGACCACTCTCAGAAGAGGATAATTTGCGTTCTTCAATCACTCGCAAAGCAATCGCGGTTGATGACAAAGCCAAGCCCATGCCTATCACCAGACTCACTTGCCACGTCAGACCAAACAGCATCATCGCAGCAGTTATCACACAGGAAGTCACCACCACTTGGCTGCCACCTAGTCCTATGATCGGTTTTCGCATCTTCCATAATTTGTTTGGGTTTAACTCCAAGCCAATCAAAAAGAGCAACAATACCACGCCAAATTCAGAAAAATGTAAAATCGCATCTACATCCGAGATTAGCTCTAACCCCCATGGACCAATCGCAATTCCCGCCAATAAATAACCAAGCACAGCGCCTAAACCAAATCGTTGGGCCAACGGAACCGTAACCACTGCCGCCGCTAAAAATATTGAACTGGTATGTAGCCAATCACCCGCCATTAGATGCCTCCTTTGGGATTCAACAACCAGTCTCTATACTCATCAATAAACTGCTGACGTTTTTCTACCGTAATTTTTCGAGCCCAATATTGAATTGATGGCGTTAACCATTCCATCTGACATAACGCAGCGGTGATCTTGAAAGGAATTAAAATTTCATCCATTGTATGTTGATTATAACCCCTCTCAGAAAATGCCTCCTCAATACCACCTGCGGTAATTACACTGCGCCATTGCTTCCCTTTTAGAGCATTGCCCTCACCATAGGCAAATCCCTTTCCAAGGACACAATCCATCCACTCTTTTAACAGTGCCGGACATGAGTAGAGATAAAGAGGATGTTGAAAAACAATAATGTCATGCTGAGCAATCAACTCATGCTCATAAACTACATCAATGAAAAACTCTGGGTATTGGGCATAAAGATCATGCACAGTGACATGAGAGAGGTTTTGATAAGCCGTTAAAATGGCTTTATTGGCCACTGAATGTTCAGGATCAGGATGAGCGAGGATCACTAATATTTTAGGCAACTGAGTCATAAATTCCTTTCTAGACTTTTCTTTTTGTTGTTATCTTCTCCATCATACAGACTATTTCCATATCGACAATCTTCCCTCTTACGCCTACTATGCTCTTCGTATTCACTATTTTGCCAACAAGAGAAGAACACCACAGCATGATTACGTTTTCAGACATTCAATTACTTCGTGGCGGGAAGCCATTATTAGAACAAGCCTCTGCCACCATTCACCCGGGTGACAAAGTCGGCTTGGTCGGAAAAAATGGCTGTGGTAAATCCACTCTTTTTGCCCTAATCAAAGGCGAATTAAGCGTTGATGCCGGTTCAAACCGTGTTCCTCAAAACTGGGAAATGGCATGGGTAGCGCAAGAAACACCCGCTTTAGAGCGCAAAGCAATTGATTATGTTATCGATGGTGATCGTGAATTTCGAGGCTTAGAAGAACAGTTACGTAAAGCAGAAGATGCAGATAACGGCACCTTGGTTGCTGAACTTCACAGCAAAATAGACATTGCTGGTGGTTACACCATTAACTCACGTGCGGCTGAATTACTAAATGGTTTAGGCTTTTCTCAACAGCAGATGGAGTGGAACTTAACTCAATTCTCTGGTGGTTGGCGTATGCGTTTAAACTTGGCTCAAGCCCTGATTTGTCGCTCAGATTTATTGCTGCTCGATGAACCAACCAACCACTTAGATTTAGATGCAGTAATGTGGTTAGAGCGTTGGTTACAAAACTATCCTGGCACCTTAATGCTTATTTCTCATGACCGTGATTTTCTTGATCCTGTTATCAATCGTATTATTCATGTAGAGAACCAACAGTTAAACGAATACACAGGTAACTACTCGTCATTTGAAGTGCAACGTGCTGAGAAATTAGTGCTGCAACAAGCGAAATACCAAAAGCAACAAAAGAACATGTCACACATGCAGTCATACATTGACCGCTTCCGTTACAAAGCATCAAAAGCACGTCAAGCACAAAGTCGAATTAAAGCGTTAGAGAAGATGGAAAAAGTGCTACCTGCACAGCTTGATAACCCATTTAGCTTTAATTTTAGAGAACCTGATGCTCTGCCAAACCCAATTCTAATGATGGATGAAGTGAGTGCCGGCTATGAAAACAACACCATTCTAGAACAAATTCGTTTGAACCTTGTTCCGGGCAGCCGTATTGGTCTACTGGGTCGAAATGGTGCCGGTAAATCTACCTTAATTAAATTACTCTCAGGTGAGTTAGCACCACAAAGTGGCATTTTCAGCTACTCCCAAGGCGTAAAAATTGGCTACTTTGCACAGCATCAATTAGAAACGCTGCACATAGAAGAAACGCCACTACAACACTTAATGCAAATTGCTCCTAATCACACCGAGCAACAACTGCGTGATTACTTAGGTAGCTTTGGTTTTCAAGGCGAAAAAGCTTTAGATAAAGTAGGTCCGTTCTCAGGTGGCGAGAAAGCCCGTTTGGTATTAGCACTGGTAGTATGGCAAAAACCAAACATGTTGCTACTCGATGAACCGACCAACCACCTTGATTTAGATATGCGCCAAGCCTTAACCATGGCACTACAAACCTTTGAAGGTGCAATGGTTATCGTCAGTCATGATAGATACTTACTTCGTGCTACCACAGATGATCTGTACTTAGTTCATGATCGCCAAGTGGTTCCTTTTGATGGTGACTTAACGGATTACTACAAATGGCTAACAGAACAAAATAAGACCGAGCGTAAAGAACAACTGCAACAAGACAAACAAGATAGCCCAAGCACCTCTACCAGCTTAAGTGCGGCAGACAAAAAAGAGCAAAAACGTAAAGAAGCCGAATTCAGAAAACAGATAGCGCCACTACGTAAAGAAGTGACTAAGCTTGAAAAGAAAATGGACAAACTGAATGAAGCCATAAGCCAAGCGGAAGAAGAGTTAGGTGATGTTTCTTTGTATGAAGCAGAAAACAAAAAGCGCTTAACGGAAGTCTTAGCGATTCAAGCCTCTGCAAAATCAGAGCTTGAAGACGTAGAGATGGAATGGATGGATCTTCAAGAACAAATTGAAGAAAAAGAGAATGCCTCTCAGCTGTAATCCTCCAGTCAGTAAACAACAAAAGGCTTTGCTTACCGGCGAAGCCTTTTGGTCCTTCTCGTTATCCCATTACAATGAAGAAGGTGTACAACAAGGCGCGCTGACCCTACAAGACAAACATCATGGCAATGTTAACTTAGCATTACTCTTAATTTGGCTTGATAGCCTTAGCATTGGCTTTCCAACACCAGATATAAAGACTCTCGAAACGGCTCTTATCAGCACTGACACCTTGCTGTTTTCTTATCGTAAATTACGCAAAGCGATCAAAAAATCGGCCAATATCTCTCTTTATCAAGATGCGCTTAACTTTGAGCTTCAACTCGAACGACAACAGCAAGCTGATCTTATTGAAGCTTTATTACGTATTCCATTAAAACAAGTGACAACAATCGACACTCCCGCTCTATTACTCAATTACTGTCTTTCACTGAACGCAGAAACACTCATTTTCAACTTACAAGCTAACTAAGCTAATTAAGGTATATCTCGATGATGGACCAATTTACACCAGCTACAGGGTTATCCAATTGCCATATTCAAACCCTTCTGCCTCGCTTGATACGTAGAAATCCACTATTCAATGCTTATTGGCAGCGCCTTGAACTGCCTGATGGTGATTTTGTAGATTTAGCATGGAGTGAAAATCCAAATAAAGCCGGAGATAAACCCATCTTCATTTTATTTCATGGCTTAGAAGGCAGCTTTGAAAGTCCATACGCGAATGGATTACTCGCCGCCGCTAAAGAGCAAGGTTGGTTAGGCGTAATGATGCATTTCCGAGGGTGCAGTGACGTACCAAACCGTTTAGCCAGAGCCTATCACTCAGGGGAAACCGAAGACGCACGTTTCTTTATTCAAATGTTAGATAGCCGCTTTCCACAACAAATTAAAGTGGCTACTGGGATCTCTCTGGGTGGCAATATGTTGGTAAACTATCTTGCTAAGTACAAAACAAAAACATTATTGAATGCAGCAACCGTTATTTCTGCGCCTTTAGATTTAGCCGCTTGCTCAGAGCGTATTCAACAAGGCTTTTCCCAAGTCTATCAAGGCTATTTATTACGTTCATTGAAAGCCAGTAGCATCAAAAAGATCAACGGAAGTAGAAAAGCGATCGTCGGTTTAGATAAAACGATGATTGCTGCCATTCCCGATCTCCTGCAATTTGATAATTTACTCACCGCCCCAATGCACGGCTACGAGAACGCACAAGACTATTATCAACAATGCAGTGGTTTGCAGTTTTTAGATAACATAGATATTCCAACACGAATTATTCACTCTAAAGACGATCCATTTATGACAAAAGCGGTGATCCCTACTCATCCTCTGCCTAACTGTGTACACTATCAACTAACAGAGCATGGTGGTCATGTGGGCTTTATTAATGGTTCATTCACCAAACCCAATTTTTGGTTAGAGACCACCGTAAATCAGTGGTTTCAACACGTTCTATAATCCTAACGCCACTCATGGCTATTCATTAAACGGATGAGATAAGTAGTATGATCATTCCTTGGCAAGACATCGCACCAGACACACTAGAGAATTTAATTTCAGAATTTGTACTTCGAGAAGGGACAGATTACGGTGAGATGGAATGCAGCCATCAAGATAAAGTAGAACAAATTAAGCTATTACTTAACAGTGGCGAAGCGATGGTCGTGTTTTCAGAGTTACATGAAACGGTCGATATTCAAACCAAAGCGCGTTTTAATCCTAATCTCACCAATCATGAATTTGAATAATCGTTTTCAATCAATCACAAATTTTAAACGATAACGTATCATTTAACACAACCCTGTTATAACATTCTGACATTAAGGCTTGATGCCAAGAATAACCGACAGGGTTTGTCATGTCCGCTAAACATCCAATTATCGCCGTTACTGGTTCATCCGGTGCAGGTACTACTACGACTTCTGAAGCCTTTCGTAAAATGTTCAATATGATGGACATTAAAGCATCATGGCTTGAAGGAGATAGCTTTCATCGATTTACGCGTCCTGAAATGGATGTAGAGATCCGTAAAGCCAAAGAACAAGGTAAGCACATCAGCTACTTTGGTCCTCAAGCAAATGACTTTCCAGCACTCGAACAGTTCTTCCGTCAATATGGTCTTGATGGCACAGGGCAATATCGTCGCTATCTACACACGTTTGATGAGGCCGTTCCCTTCAACCAAATGCCGGGGACTTTTACTCCATGGCAAGATTTGCCTGAAAACACCGATGTACTTTTCTATGAAGGATTACATGGTGGTGTGGTTGATGGCGATATTGATGTTTCACAACACGTCGATTTATTGATAGGCATGGTGCCAATTGTAAACCTTGAGTGGATCCAAAAATTCGTTCGAGATACTCGTGATCGCGGTCATTCACGAGAAGCAGTAATGGATTCGATTGTTCGCTCAATGGATGATTATCTCAATTACATCACGCCGCAGTTTTCTCGTACTCACATTAACTTTCAGCGCGTACCTACGGTTGATACTTCAAACCCACTCAACGCCAAAGGCATTCCAAGCTTAGATGAAAGCTTTGTGGTGATCAGATTCCGTGGGATCCGTAATGTAGACTTTCCTTATCTGCTAGCCATGATTGATGGCTCTTTCATGTCTCGTCACAACACACTTGTAGTTCCAGGTGGAAAAATGAGTTTTGCGATGGAATTGATCATTCGCCCGTTACTACAACAGTTGATTGATACTGGAAAAATAGGCTAACAGTTCTAAACTGCCTCTCTTTTTCTTTTCAAATTTGGGGTTCTTCCAAAAATAGTGAATAATAGAGACTCTATTCACTATTTTTTGCGATGCTATGAAAACTTCTCCTTTTTCTATTTGGCTCAGTGCTGCACGTCCAAAAACACTGCCTCTTGCTCTTGCTTCTATTATGACAGGCTCAGCATTGGCTTATTGGAACAATCACGTCTCTGCCACTATCACTCTCATGGCGTTTGTTACCGCAACCTTATTACAAATTTTATCTAACTTAGCTAATGATTACGGAGATGCAGTTAAAGGCACGGACAACGATGATCGTCTTGGGCCACAACGTGCCATGCAATCAGGTCTTGTCACGCAAGATACGATGAAAAAAGCCATTGGCATTAATATCGTTTTAACCATCATTAGTGGTTTAATTCTGGTGTTTACTTCTCTACATCAAACCATGGATATCATCGGTTTTATCGCTCTGGGTTTACTGGCTATTGGTGCCGCCATCGCTTATACCATGGGTGACAAACCTTATGGTTATCGCGGTTTGGGTGATATTTCAGTATTCATCTTCTTTGGTTTATTGGGCGTAGCGGGTACTTATTATCTGCATACTGGTCATCTATCCTCTGCATTGCTACTGCCTGCGGTAGCTTGTGGTCTATTAGCCGTCGCCGTATTAAATATTAACAACCTGCGTGATATTGAAAACGACGAAGCCTGTGGAAAAATGACACTAGTGGTTCGTATGGGTGGTGACTGGGGTCGTAAATATCACGCTGTATTAATGGCAGTTAGCTTTATCTGTCTTGCCATTTTTAGTGCCACTCAAATCCACTCACTTGCTGGTTGGTTATTTTTACTGGCTGGTCCATTTGCACTTTATCATGTAGTTTCTGTACTGCGCGCGCCTAATGGCGAAGCCATCCGACCAATGATGGGAACGGTAGTTCAGTGTGCTTTATTCACTAATATTTTCTTCTCTATTGGCCTATATTTATCGATATAGCTCCAACGACAACATTGTCCGAATAACTACATAGTAAAGTTCGTATAACTTGTTGCCCATCATAGTAATGACTTATTAAGCACGTATATTAAGTCATTACTAGAATATCCTTACACCAACCAAAAGGTAGACATCATCATGGAATATAACACTTCAGCCCTTTGTGACATTTATTTAGACCAAGTTGATGTTGTTGAACCTATGTTCAGCCATTTTGGTGCCAAAACCTCTTTTTCCGGCCAAATCACGACAATCAAGTGCTTTGAAGATAATGGCTTAATTAGTCGTGTTCTCGATGAGAAAGGCGAAGGCCGAGTATTACTTGTTGATGGTGGCGGTTCATTACGCCGAGCCTTGGTTGATGCCGACTTAGCCTCTAAAGCCGCTCATAATGGTTGGGAAGGTTTGGTTATCTACGGTTGTATTCGTGAAGTGGATTATTTAGAAGAGATCAACATTGGTATTCAAGCTCTGGCATCTATTCCTGTAGGCGCTGCGAAGAAGAACATCGGTGAAGTTGATGTGGCAGTTAATTTTGGTAGCGTGACGTTTTTGCCTGAAGATCATCTGTATGCGGATTCGACGGGGACGATTATTTCTCAAGAGCCGTTAGAAGAGATGGGTGAGGAAGAATAGAGCAGAATTCAGATCGGTCGCAGGCTCCCTTGCAGAGTTCAGAGGTGATCGTTGTAATTATAGCGACAAAGAATGGTTCTCCCCCTTTATTGCCATTGCGATGAGATCTACATAGTCAATCCAAGGGGGAGTTAGAGGGGGTTGGTTATGCCATGTTCATGTTATGCGGATAAACTCAACTTCATTAATTACACCCCCTCCCAGCCTCCCCTTATATTGATACTCACAACCAAGTAACAGTTGTGATAAAGGGGAGGAGCTAAAAGCCAAAGCGCTAGCCCATATCTTCCTGACACCTGAGACCCTCGCTTTTGCTTTTATAGTCTCTAGTCAGCACAGCGTATAGTTTCTAGCATAAAAAAACCGCAGATGCTTTCACACCTACGGTTTCAAACTTATTCGTTAACCAATTCTAAATTTTGGCTAAATAGATTCCATTAGTTCAAGGCGGAGACGCGGAGCTTACGATAGTAAGTGAGCATCGACAACGCAGAAATAATGAAAGCTATGACGACAAAAGTAGAATTACTCTACTTCGTCCATTTTACCTAGTAGGCCACGAATACGAGCTTCGAATTGCGCTTGCTCATCACGTGCACGTTGAGCTTCTTGCTCAACTTCAGAACGACCGTTATTTGCTTGCTCAAGATCTTGAGTAAGCGCTGCGTTCGTTTCTTTTAATTCTTCAACTTCCATTTGTAGCAGTGCGATTGTATCTACTGCCATCTGAACTTTAGCTTCTAGTTGTTCTAATATTTCTAAAGACATTCCTGCCACCTTAACTGTAATCTTCATTGGAATGCAGAGAGAATATTTTCTCTGCTGACTTATTTTCTATTTTACTCAGCAATTGAAATTCTGCCATAGTGTTATTCATTAAAACACACCACATGAACAAAAAAACAGCAGAATTTACTTACTGCTGACTTACTTTCTTAAGATTAAAACGAACTTCATTCTTACACCAGAATTTCTTTCCTATTATTATGAGTAAAAACAGCAGGTTTTTCTTATAAGTCATCTTACTCTTTTTAAAAAAGCATATTCACCACTCAAAAAGCAAACGTTTCCCTTTTTGTTGTGATAAAATCTCCGCGATTTTTAAATTCATCGATTTATTCGGAGCAAATATGAAACGCGATTTAGCAATGGCTTTTTCTCGAGTTACTGAAGGTGCCGCACTGGCTGGTTACAAATGGCTTGGCCGTGGCGATAAAAACGCTGCTGATGGTGCTGCTGTTGAAGTAATGCGTACACTTCTTAACAAAACTGATATCAGTGGCGAGATTGTTATTGGTGAAGGTGAAATCGATGATGCACCTATGCTATATATTGGCGAACACGTTGGTACTGGCGGCGACGCGGTTGATATCGCGGTTGACCCTATCGAAGGTACTCGCATGACAGCAATGGGGCAATCAAATGCTCTTGCTGTATTGGCTGCTGGTGAAAAAGGTAGCTTCTTAAAAGCACCTGATATGTATATGGAGAAATTGGTTGTTGGTCCTGCTGCTAAAGGCGCTATCGACTTAGCTCTTTCTCTAGAAGAAAACCTAGAAAACATCGCAAAAGCACTAGGTAAAACACTGGATACACTAGTAGTAACCACGCTTGCTAAACCTCGTCATGATGAGACGATTTCTAAAATGCAAAAGATGGGTGTTCGTGTATTTGCTGTGCCTGATGGTGATGTAGCAGCATCGATCTTAACGTGTATGCCAGATAGCGAAGTTGACGTAATGTATTGCATCGGTGGCGCACCTGAAGGTGTGGTTTCTGCTGCAGTTATTCGAGCTTTAGATGGTGATATGCAAGCTCGTCTTCTTCCTCGTCATGAAGTAAAAGGCGATACGGAAGAAAACCGTACTCACGGTGAAGAAGAATTAAAGCGTTGTGAAGAAATGGGCGTGAAAGCGAACGTTATCTTAAAAATGACAGACATGGCACGCAGCGATGATGTTGTTTTCGCAGCAACTGGTATCACCAAGGGTGATTTACTAGAAGGTATTACTCGCCAAGGTAATATTGCAACAACTGAGACACTGCTTATTCGTGGTCGCTGTCGTACAATTCGTCGTATTAAGTCGATTCATTATCTAGAGCGTAAAGACAAAGAAGTTAGAGATTTTATTCTTTAAGATCAGGGACGAGAGGCGAGGACGCTTCACTCGAGGAGCGAGGAAGAGCTAAGTTCTTTGAATAAATTTGAAACCGTGGGTGTGAGAGCATCTGCGGTTTTTTTAAACTAGAAACTATACACTGCGCTAACTAGAGACTATAAGTGCATATATAATTGACTTGAGATCGAATATATTAAAACGTAAGTGCTTTGATTTTATAGTTTCTAGAGCGAAGCGTTCTAGTTAGCGCAGCGTATAGCTATCTCACAAACGAGACAGCCCTTCAATATCCCCCATTCCATCTTCTCAAAATCACAAAACACCAACTAAGCTAAATTCATTAATGCAAACATGAGGAATTAGCCAATGCCATGTTCACCTAATCACACTAGCTTACCTTCTTTCGATGAACTGAAAACATTAGCCGAAACCGACCTAGACCAACTAGAGCAATTGCGTCATCAGCTCAGTATGGAATTGATTGATAGCTTACCAGAGAATCATCAGGAATATTTGCGAGCACAACAAAATCGTATCAACCGCATTATTGAAAGAGGTAACAACCCAAATCATGTTAATATTTTATTAGGACAAGAGCTTAGTAAACAATTTGTACGCTTTAGCGATTCACTCAATAATCCACTTGGTGAAATCCAAACCGCAGAAATTATTCAATTCCCAGATGCAAATAATCGCGTTTCTAATAACACAAAACATTAATTACTCAGTATTGGTGCTCAGTAGAAATTAACCTACTTTCTGAAAACTTTCTTGATCCATATCTCGCACATTGATAGTTAAACTGTCAATGTGACTTGCTTGCTCTACTAAAATACCCATTAATCGACGACTTAACTCTCTTTTCTGTTCCATAGTTCTGCCCGATAATAAATCTACAGTAATATGGATAAAATCAGCACTATTTCCTTTATCCCCCACTAACCAAGAGTGAACTCTAATGGCTCTAGATTTCACATCTTTACTGGAAAATAACTCCGAATCAATCATCACCTGATGTAAATCTTCTAGCAGCCCCTGCATATTTAAACGGTCTTCTGCTGAGTTTGAGTATTCCATAACTAAATGCGGCATCGTTACTTCCTTTTATTATACGACTGAATAAATGATTATTTTTCCATCATTAGGGCAAAGAGGATAAGTTACAATCTCCTCAATAAAAAAGTGCCTAATGAATCACATTTAAGATCACCCCCATATTTCTACATTACAGCTAATAATTTTTCGCATCTCGAAATAAAAGCACTAAAATTATGCATAAAAATGATTTTAGACACTAAATCTGTCGCAAAATCTGTTATATTTTTACGCAAGTTTTTTACATTAATTTGAATTGGAGAGAATCCTATGCGTCATCCTGTAGTTATGGGTAACTGGAAACTAAACGGCAGCAAAGAAATGGTTGTTGATCTACTAAACGGTCTTAACGCTGAACTTGAAGGCGTTACAGGCGTAGACGTTGCAGTTGCTCCACCAGCACTTTTCGTTGACCTTGCTGAGCGTACGCTTACTGAAGCTGGCAGCGCAATCATCCTAGGTGCTCAAAACACTGACCTAAACAACAGCGGTGCTTTCACTGGCGACATGTCTCCAGCTATGCTTAAAGAGTTCGGCGCTTCTCACATCATCATCGGTCACTCTGAGCGTCGTGAATACCACGCTGAGTCTGACGAGTTTGTTGCTAAGAAATTCGCATTCCTAAAAGAAAACGGCCTAACTCCTGTTCTTTGTATCGGTGAATCTGAAGCACAAAACGAAGCTGGCGAAACGGTAGCAGTTTGTGCACGTCAACTTGACGCTGTTATCAACACTCAAGGCGTTGACGCTCTTGAAGGCGCTATCATCGCTTACGAACCAATCTGGGCTATCGGTACTGGTAAAGCAGCTACAGCTGACGATGCACAACGCATCCACGCTCAAATCCGTGCTCACATTGCTGAGAAATCAGAAGAAGTTGCTAAGAACGTTGTTATCCAATACGGCGGTTCTGTTAAACCTGAAAACGCAGCAGCTTACTTCGCACAACCAGACATCGATGGTGCTCTAGTTGGCGGCGCAGCTCTTGACGCGAAAAGCTTTGCAGCTATCGCTAAAGCAGCAGCTGAAGCAAAAGCTTAATTTTTAAATTCTCGTTTTAGAGTTTAAATTGTAAAAAGGTCAACTTCGGTTGGCCTTTTTTGTATCTATTGATTGGGAAACTATACGCTGCGCTAACTAGAACGCTTTGCTCTAGAGACTATAAGATCAAAAGCGAGGTTTCAGGCAGAATTGTGACCGCTAAAATTCCAGCGACAAAGAACAGTTCTCCCCCTTAATCACTAGGGTTATGAGATCAATATAGTCAATACAAGGGGGAGTTAGAGGGGGTTGTAACTAAATATACTTTTTTATACAAAGAAGCACATTATCACAGTTATCTAAAACATCTTGATTCGTAAATCTAATGACCTTTATTCCTAAATTTTCCATAAACAAATTTCTAGCTTCATCATACTGCTGGGCTTCAATAGAAAAATGGCTGTTTCCATCAATCTCAATAACTAACTTTCTTTCACTACAAAAAAAATCAACAACATAATTTCCAATCCCATGCTGCCTTCTAAACTTAACCCCTAACTGATTTTTCCTTAGGTAAAACCACAATTCTTTTTCTGCATGTGGCATATCATTTCGTAGATTTTGTCTTAGTATTCTTTGTTTATTCTGGTTAAAAACATTTGCCATATTGATAACTTATCGAAAATTAATCTCAATAAACAATAGAGAAAAAGGAGTGGATACGATAAAAAAATCAGAGTAATTGCGATCACATTCAACATTATTTACAACCCCTCCTAGCCTCCCCTTATATCAACATCATCAACCTTAATAAATAATCACTCAAGGGGAGGAACTGTATTGTGATCGCTAAAATTACAGCGACAAAGAACGGTTCTCCCCCTTAATTACTATGGTTATGAGATCTGTATAGTCAATATAAGGGGGAGTTAGAGGGGGTTGCTCATATTTTCTTAATTATGAAGATAAATTAAACCCATTACTAACAACCCCTCCTAACCTCACCTTATATCAACATCATCAATCTCAATAAATAATCACTCAAGGGGAGGAACTGTATTGTGGTCGCTGTAATTTCCACGATCACCTCTGAAATCTGCAAGCGCAGCGATCTGAATTCTGCTTTTCCTGAAACCTAATTCATTGCCACGCCAATCATACTCGCTCTTATAGTCTCTAGTTAGCGCAGCGTATAGCCTCTAGCTTCAAAGCATAAAAAACCGAGGCACTTACGAATAAGTTAACCTCGGCTCTCAATTTGAACGTTTGTCTATTTAGACAATAGGTTCAGGGGATGATTACATCATGCCGCCCATTCCACCCATGCCGCCCATATCAGGCATAGCAGGACCAGAATCTTGTGGCTTGTCAGTGATCATCGCTTCAGTTGTGATCATAAGACCCGCAACAGATGCAGCGAACTGAAGTGCAGAACGCGTAACTTTAGTTGGGTCAAGAATACCCATCTCGATCATGTCGCCGTAAACGCCAGTTGCAGCGTTGTAACCGTAGTTACCTTCACCAGCGCGAACGTTGTTAGCAACTACTGAATCTTCTTCACCCGCATTCTTAGTGATTTGACGGATTGGCGCTTCCATTGCACGAAGTGCTACACGGATACCTACGTTTTGCTCTTCGTTGTCACCTTCAAGGCCAGCAACTTTAGATGCAGCACGGATAAGTGCAACACCACCACCAGCAACAACACCTTCTTCAACCGCAGCGCGAGTTGCGTGAAGTGCATCTTCAACACGGTCTTTCTTCTCTTTCATCTCAACTTCAGTAGCAGCACCAACTTTGATTACTGCAACACCGCCAGCCAGTTTAGCTACACGCTCTTGAAGTTTTTCTTTATCGTAGTCAGACGTTGCGTCTTCGATTTGTTGACGAATTTGAGTAACACGGCCAGAGATAATAGTCTCTTCACCAGAACCATCGATGATAGTTGTTGTTTCTTTTGTGATAGTTACACGCTTCGCTTGACCAAGATCTTCAAGAACTACTTTTTCAAGCTCTAGACCAATCTCTTCTGAAATCACAGAACCCGCAGTTAGAACCGCGATGTCTTGTAGCATAGCTTTACGACGGTCACCAAAACCAGGAGCTTTAACAGCAGCAACTTTAACGATACCACGCATGTTGTTCACAACTAGAGTAGCAAGCGCTTCGCCTTCAACATCTTCAGCGATGATAAGAAGAGGACGAGATGCTTTCGCTACTGCTTCAAGAGTTGGAAGCAATTCACGGATATTTGATACTTTTTTATCAACAAGCAAGATGAATGGGCTTTCTAGATCAACAGAACCCGCTTCTTGGTTGTTTACAAAATATGGAGATAGGTAACCACGATCAAACTGCATACCTTCAACAACGTCTAATTCGTCTTGAAGTGCTTGGCCTTCTTCAACAGTGATAACACCGTCACGACCTACTTTTTCCATTGCTTCAGCAATAAGATTACCAACAGTAGAATCAGAGTTTGCAGAGATAGTACCTACTTGCGCGATAGCTTTTGTATCAGCACATGGAACAGATAGATCTTTTAGTGCTTCAACCGCAGCAATTACAGCTTTGTCGATACCACGTTTAAGATCCATTGGGTTCATACCAGCAGCAACCGCTTTTAGGCCTTCAGCAATGATAGCTTGAGCAAGAACTGTCGCAGTTGTTGTTCCGTCGCCCGCCGCATCATTCGCTTGCGAAGCCACTTCTTTAACCATTTGTGCGCCCATGTTTTGGAACTTATCTTCAAGTTCGATTTCACGTGCAACAGAAACACCATCTTTAGTGATAGTTGGTGCGCCAAATGATTTGTCTAAAACAACGTTACGGCCTTTAGGGCCTAAAGTTACTTTTACCGCGTCAGCCAGAACGTTCACACCTTCTAGCATTTTGATTCGTGCGTCATTACCAAATTTAACGTCTTTAGCAGCCATCTTTACTTTCCTTTTTAAATTCTTTTCTTAATATCGCTTTAATATCGAAAATAGCAGATTTCGAACAACGAATTACTCAACGAGAGCTGATTATTCAACAATAGCCAGAATGTTGTATTCAGACATGATCAATACTTCTTTGCCTTCGATCTTCTCAACCTTGATGTTGCCTTCTGCAAAGATCACTGAATCGCCAACTTTTACGTCTAATGGTTGTACAGAACCATTCTCTAGAATGCGGCCTTTGCCAGCAGCTAGAACCGTACCGCGCGTTGATTTTTCAGCCGCAGAGCCAGTTAGCACGATGCCACCTGCAGATTTTGATTCAACTTCTTGGCGTTCAACGATCACACGGTCATGTAAAGGACGGATATTCATTGGGCGTCTCCTGATAATTTTCCATTTAAGAATAAAGTGCCATGATTTGGCTTTGGTTTATTAATGGGGTTTTTAGGGGGGGATTGCAAGGGTTTATGGCTAAATTTTTGAAGAAAGCGCAGAGTTCAGATCGGTCGCAAGCTCCCTTGCAGAATTCAGAGGTGATCGCTGAAGGCTATACGCTTCGCTAACTAGAAACTAGACCGCTTCGCTTCTATAAGAGCAAGAGCAGCACCATACTCGCTTTTGATCTTATAGTCTCTAGTTAGCGCAGCGTATAGTTTCTAGTTCTATTTACCCTTACTCGTCCCTCGAGCGAAGCGTCCTCGAATCTCGTCCCTATTTCCGATACACTACCCATCCCACCACCACTCGAGAAAACCATGCTAGATAAACACGGTTTACTAACCCAACCTATCGCCGACGTATTACAAAAACTCACCACCCCAATGGTGTTCGGCATGGTCGCGATTCTTCTGTTCAACTTGGTGGATACCTTCTTTATTTCATTGCTTGGTACAGATGCCCTTGCCGCAGTGAGCTTTACCTTTCCCGTCACTTTCGCTGTTAACTGCATTACGATGGGCATTGGGGTTGGATTATCAGCCTCTATCGGGCGTTTACTCGGACAAGGCAACAGTAAGCACGCAGCTCAATTAACCACGCACGGATTAATCTTAGCGGTCATTCTTATTCTTATTGCTTGTAGCATCGGATTTTTCACCATTAACCCCCTATTCCGATTATTAGGAGCAGAAGATAAGCTACTTCCTCTTATTCACGAATATATGTCCATTTGGTATCTCACCATTCCGCTGCTTGTTATTCCAATGTCGAGCAACAGTGCTATTCGAGCAACCGGCGATACCACCACTCCCGCCAAAATCATGATGCTGGCAGGGCTAATCAATGGCGTACTCGATCCTCTACTTATCTTTGGTTATGGCCCTTTTCCTGAACTGGGTATTCAAGGCGCTGCAATAGCCAGTGGCGTGAGTTGGTTTGGTGCATTGCTTGGTTCTTTCTATGTACTCACTCGAAAAGTAAAACTACTCGCACCACCAAAGCCATCAGAAATGAAACAAGACTGGCAACAGATCTTAAAAATCGGCTCACCAGCTGCACTATCAAATGCATTAAATCCTATCTCAGGGGCTATTTTAATGATGATGCTTGCTAGCCAAGGTACCGTCGCGGTTGCCTCTTATGGTGCAGCGCAACGGGTCGAGTCATTAATGCTATTAGTGATAATGGCATTGACCTCTTCACTAAGCCCATTTGTAGCGCAAAATCTCGGAGCGAAACAGCCAGAGCGAGTCAAAGAAGCGATCTTCTTAGCAATGAAGTTCTCCGTCTTTTTCCAACTGTTTCTTTATATTTTGATTGTTCCATTGAGTATTCCGCTATCACATTTATTCAGCCAAGATGACGCCGTACAACACGGCCTCTGGATGTATTTGATTTGTGTGCCCTTCAGTTATGGATTCCAAGGGATTGTGATGGTGCTTGTTAGTAGCCTAAATGCGATGCAAAAACCGTTACATTCTTTCAGTTGGAGTTTCATGAGATTGTTTGTATTTACCTTGCCGACGGCTTGGGTTGGTAGTCATTTTTACGGAATGGAAGGACTGTTTGTTGGGATAGCGATAGGGAATGTGTTGGGTGGAATTAGCGCCTTTTGGTATTTAAAAGCAGGGGCGAGATTCGAGGAACGAGGAAAAGCGAAGAGCTAGGAAGAGCAGAGTTCAGGTTTCAGATCGGTCGCAAGCTCCCTTACAGGGTTCAGAGGTGAACGTTGTAATTGCAACGACAAAGATGGTTCTCCCCCTTTGAACGCTGATGATTATGAGATTGATATAGCCTACACAAGGGGGAGTTAGAGGGGGTTGGTTATGCAATATTTACATTATTTCCAATCTCAGCAATACACCTATCAAGGGGAGGAACAGTATTGCTATCACTGTAGCCACCACGATCACCTCTGAATTCTGCAAGCGAAGCGAACTGAACTCTTTGCTCTTCGCTTTTGCTTTTATAGGAGCGAAGCGGTCTAGTCTCTAGTTAGCGCAGTGTATAGTCTCTGGCCCATTTTCAAACTTTGTAGTAAAATTACACAAAGTTATTTATTCAAATTTATTAAGTTATTGACGAGGAACACCTTTATGTCAGCTAAAAAGCCTATGGCTCTAGTTATTCTTGATGGTTACGGTCACCGTGAAGCTCAAGCAGATAACGCAATCACAAACGCAAATACTCCAGTTCTTGATGGCCTAATGGCTACTCAACCAAACACACTAATTTCTGCATCTGGTATGGACGTTGGTCTACCTGATGGTCAAATGGGTAACTCAGAAGTAGGTCACACTAACATCGGCGCTGGTCGTGTTGTATATCAAGATCTTACTCGCATCACTAAAGCAATTTCTGATGGTGAATTCCAAGAGAACGAAACACTTGTTAACGCTATCGACAAAGCAGTTAAAGCAGACAAAGCTGTTCACATCATGGGCCTTATGTCTCCAGGTGGCGTTCACTCTCATGAAGATCATATCTACGCAGCAGTAGAAATGGCAGCGGCACGTGGCGCAGAAAAAATCTACCTACACTGCTTCTTAGACGGACGTGATACTCCACCTCGTTCAGCTGAAAACTCTTTGAAAAACTTCCAAGAGCTATTCGCTAAGCTAGGCAAAGGCCGTGTTGCTTCTCTAATTGGTCGTTACTACGCAATGGACCGTGACAACAACTGGGATCGCGTACAAAAATCTTACGAGCTAATGACAGAAGCAAAAGGTGAATTTACTTTTGATTCTGCTGTTGAAGGTCTTGAAGCAGCTTACGCTCGTGAAGAGAACGATGAGTTTGTACAAGCAACTGAAATCAAAGCAGAAGGCGAAGAATCAGCAGCAATCGTTGATGGCGATGCAGTAATCTTCATGAACTACCGTGCTGACCGTGCTCGTGAAATCACACGTGCATTCGTTCCTGATTTCGATGGTTTTGCTCGTAACGTATTCCCAGCAATCGATTTTGTTATGCTAACTCAATACGCTGCAAACATCCCTCTTCTTTGTGCATTCGCTCCTGCGTCTCTAGAAAATACCTACGGCGAATGGTTATCTAAAGAAGGTAAAACTCAGCTACGTATTTCTGAAACTGAAAAATACGCACACGTTACTTTCTTCTTCAACGGCGGTATCGAAGACGAGTTTGAAGGCGAGGAACGTCAACTGGTTGCTTCTCCAAAAGTAGCAACTTACGACCTACAACCTGAAATGAGCGCTCCTGAGCTAACTGAGAAATTAGTTGCTGCAATCAAATCTGGTAAGTACGACGCTATCGTTTGTAACTTCCCTAACTGTGACATGGTTGGACACACTGGCGTATACGAAGCTGCAGTTAAAGCAATGGAAGCACTTGATGAGTGCATTGGTAAAGTCGTTGAAGCTATCAAAGAAGTTGATGGCCAAATGCTTATCACTGCCGATCATGGTAATGCCGAAATGATGATCAACCCTGAAACAGGCGGCGTTCACACTGCTCACACTAACCTTCCAGTACCTCTTATCTACGTTGGTAGCAAAGCGGTTGAATTTAAAGAAGGCGGTAAACTGTCTGATCTAGCTCCTACTATGCTAGCGCTAACTGATACAGCAATTCCTTCTGAGATGTCTGGTGAAGTTCTTTTTAAGTAGAACTATACGCTTTGCTGACTAGAAACTAGACCGCTTCGCTTCTATAAAATCAAAAGCAATCGCTGTATTCGCTTTTGATTTTATAGTCTCTAGTTAGCGCAGCGTATAGTTTCTAGTTCTGCAAATAGTAAAATGCCCACAGGCTTTATAGTCTGTGGGCATTTTTTGTTTTAGTCGAAAAAGAGCTCAGATCTCTTCGCTGGCAGAATTCAGGAGTGGTTGTTGAAATAACTGCGACCACAATATAGCTCCTCCCCTTTATCGCTATAGTCACTTGGCTGAAAACATCAATATAAGGGGAGGCAGGGAGGGGTTGGTTATATATAACTAGAAACGATACGCTGCGCTAACTAGACCGCTTCGCTCCTATAAGAGCAAGAGCTAATACCATACTCATTTTAATCTTCCTGAATTCTGAAACCTGAGCCTTGCTTTTTCGCTCTTACTCACCCCTCGAGGACGAAGTCCGTCCTCGTAGCGAAGCGTCCTGCTTTTAGTACCCTTTCGGGTTATTCGACTGCCAGCGCCACGTATCTTCTGTCATATCATCAAGAGACAACTTCGCTTCCCACTTCAACTCTTCACGCGCTTTATCTGGGTCTGCCCAACATTCTGCGATATCGCCTGGACGACGTGGGGCAATTTTATGCGGAACCGGAACACCTGCTGTTTTAGAGAACGCTTCAGCCATCTGTAAAACACTGTAGCCTTTACCTGTACCCAAATTATAGATATGAAGGCCGGCTTCTTTACCTTTGTACTTCAGTGCGGCTAAATGTCCATCAGCCAAGTCCACCACATGGATATAGTCACGAACACCAGTGCCATCAACGGTTGGGTAATCATCACCAAATACCGATAAAAACTCACGACGACCAACTGCGACTTGTGAGATGAAAGGCATTAAATTGTTTGGGATACCTTGAGGATCTTCACCCATGCTGCCTGATTTATGAGAGCCAACAGGATTAAAGTAACGCAATAATGTCACGCTCATTTCTGGATATGCTTTTTGAATATCCGTTAAGCACTCTTCAACAATTAGTTTACTGCGACCATATGGGTTCGTTGCTGATGTAGGGAAATTTTCATTGATCGGCACTGATGCAGGATCACCATAAACGGTTGCAGATGAACTAAATACAATACTATTCACGCCCGCTTTACGCATTTCTTCAACTAATACCAAAGTACCTGAAACGTTGTTATCGTAATACATGATAGGCTTTTCAACCGACTCACCTACCGCTTTCAAGCCTGCAAAGTGGATCACACTATCAATTTGGTTTTCAGCAAAGATGGTCGCTAAGATTTTAGGATCACGAATATCACCCTCATAAAATTTAGGTTTCACACCAACCAAAGCTTCGATACGATCAAGCACCACTTCTTTACTGTTGTATAAGTTATCGAGAATGATTGGCGTTAAGCCTGCTTCAATCATTTGTACACATGTGTGGCTACCGATGTAACCCATTCCGCCAGTGACTAATATGTTCATTTTGTTCTCTATTTTTAATTGTAGAAAGAAGAGCCTATACGCTACGCTAACTAAAAACTAGGTTTCAGGGCGCTTCGCTTGCAGGCTTCAGGGGCATTCGCTTTTGATCTTCCTGAAACCTGAGTCCTGAACCCTACACTTTTGCTTACGATCTTAATATTTACCTTCAACCACTTTAACAAACTCTGCAATAGACTCTTTCGGCAACGCATTAATTCCCGCCGCCGCTTCACGTCCACCACCGGTTTCAAACGAGCTACAGATCTCGCCCGCACCTTGCTTATTATTCAACGGGGCTCGCAGTGACACCATATACGTGCCATCTATATTTTGCGTTAATACCGCATGAGCTGAATCGGGGTTTTGATTTGCAAGAAGATTACCATACACACCACTAATACGACGTGCCCATGCCTTGTTTGGTAATTCAAATAATCCCAGTTTCTCACTTTTATGCAGTGCTTGAATCGCAAGGGCATTATCCATATCCGATTGATAGGCAGTTTGAAGCTGATAAAAAGGAGAGGCTTTATCGGCAATTACATCAAAAGGAGAAGAGTATTTTAATAACGCTTGATATAAGTCAGCAGGATCAAAGTGTAAATCCTCAACCTTAGCTCCATAACCATTATAGTTGATTAAGGTACCCAACTCTTTTAGCTGTTCTTTTTGCTCAACAGATAAACCGGCAGCGTCTGCCAAGTCATCCGCTTTAGCAATTAAGTTATCACCATAAGCAGCGGTAATCGCCCACTCATGAAACTGGCCATCTAATAGATGATCGATAATCAATGCAGTACACGTATTGGCATCTAAATCGATATGAGCAGATAGGTTCTCATGCTCAGGGATCTCACCCGCACGATGATGATCAGCATAAAACACCTCAGCGCCAGAGCTTAAAGCAAGCTCTAGACCTACCATGTTCTTTTCCATCGAGATGTCTAATACCGTAAGTTTATCACCCGATTTAGCTTCTATTTTTGCCACAAGATTAATGTCTCGTTTCACACCAGTCACTAACTGAGAGTCCAAAGGTGAAGCAAGGCGTAATTGAAGCAGTGCGATAATGCCGTCAGCATCACCATTAAAAATATCGTAGTTCATTATCAGTCCGTTGTTATAATTTATATAGTGACACTATATCATTTTCAAAAACAATGCGCCGCATGGCTGTAATATCATCATTATTGCTTTAAGAATGACGGTTTAACACCGCTCTAAGTTTTAAGGGTTTTACTGGTTTTGAAATAAAACCAAAGCCGTTACTTTTAATACACTCTAATAAATCATCTGTTTTATCTGCACTAATCATCACACCTTCAAACGTATTTCCTAAACGTAAACGACATTGCTGCAATACTTCTAAGCCAGTACGCTCGTTATCCAGACGATAATCAGAAAAAATAACATCAGGGATCCAACCACCTTCTAAACTGCGTAAACTTCCCATCAGATCAGTCGCGATTTTTACCTCACACCCCCAGCGCTCAAGTAATGATTCCATTCCAACTAAAATATCAGGTTCATTATCAACGCATAAAACACGTAGATGGCTTAATGGCAGTTCTTCTTTTTCAACTACATCCGAAATATGACTCTCTACCATTACCCCTCTTTCTAAAGCTACTGAGAATACCGAACCTTTACTCACCCAAGATCTTAAAGAAATAGTATGCCCAAGAGCATGAGAAATACCTCTTGCTATCGCTAGCCCAAGCCCTAACCCTTGATCTGCTCGACTTTGATCCACCCGAGTAAATTCATCAAAAATAGCTTGTTGTTTTTCTTCTGGTATCCCAATGCCATTATCCCAAACATCAATGCGGATTTGTTCTTTGACTCGTCTCGCCCCTAAAATAACTTTACCTTTTGGATTATATCGAAATGCATTTGTTAAAAAATTCTGAACCACTCTACGCAACAATTTAGGATCAGAATCCACGACCACGTTAGAATGAATCACTGAAAATTCAATACCTTGCTGTTTTGCTAATGCACCAAATTCTGCTTCTAAATTAGAGAATAAACTACTCAATGAAAACCCATGAACATGAGTTTCTAATTTACCTGCCTCTAAACGAGAAATATCAAGCAAATCACCAATCAACTCTTCCGCAGCTCCAAGGGCGCTTTCAATATGTCCTGATATTTTTTCTGTTTCAGGATCTTTGGCTACTTCACTTAACGATGATGCAAATAAACGAGCAGCATTAAGAGGTTGCATTAAATCGTGGCTAACTGCGGCTAATAAACGAGTTTTAGATTGAGATGTTAATTCTGCATTTTGAGTCGCACTAACCAAACGCTGATTTAACTTTTCAAGTTCCTTTGTTCTTTCATGTACCCGAGATTCTAAAGTCTCATTGGTTTCTTTTAGTGTTTTTTCTGCTTGCCTAAAAACCGTAATATCAGTAAAACTCATTACGAAACCACCATTAGGCATAGGGTTTCCTTGTACTTCAATTACTTGACCATCTGGACGAATTCGTGAAGATACGTGCCGAGTCCCTCGTTCTAAATGTTCTACACGCCGCTTTACGTGAATTTCTGGATCTCCAGGACCACAAAGACCTTGTTCCGCATTGTGCCGAATTACATCTGCAATCGGACGACCTACTTGAATTAATCCAGGAGGAAAAGTAAATAACTCTAAATACCGTTGATTCCATGCGACCAACTTCATCTGCTTATCTACTACTGCAATTCCTTGGCTGATATGCTCAATCGCACCTTGTAATAACCCTCGGCTAAAGTCATACAATTCAGAGGCTTCATCTACAATAGTCGCAACTTCTTCCAACTGCATATTTCTTCCCTGAAGTGCGGAAGTAAGTACTAGACGAGAAGACGAAGCCCCAAATACTCCCGCTAATACGCGTTCAGTATGCCGAATTAATTGAGAATTAGCCTGTTGTTGTGGAAGTAACTCTTCACCTTGCTGCTGTGAAAATTGCTGAAATGCTTTCTGAGCTCGGCGGCGCCCGACAAACCGAGACGCTAACATTTCTAACTCCCCAACAGTGACGCGAGTTTGATAAACACTGACATCTTCATTTTCAGGTAATGGCGCACCGATAAAAGACGCCGCTTGTAATCGTTCACTTAACGATGCTCTAGTCACTAAAGATACAAGAATAAAAAGCATAGAGTTTAAGCCTAGACTCGTCATCATCCCCCAATCAGACGTTTTTACTTCTAATGAAGCTAACCAGTTTGGCGGAGTAATTACCCATAATAAAAAATTAGTTTCGGCACTGCCTGCTAACATCTGAGTTTGGCTCATTAAAGTAATTAACCAAACAACAAAACCAATCGCTAAGCCTGCATATACTCCTTTTTTATTTCCTTGCCGCCAATACAGACCTCCAATTAATGCAGGAGCAAACTGTGCTATGGCAGCAAAAGCTAATAATCCAATAACAGATAACGATTCTATTGTGTCTAATGCTTGATAAAACCCCCACGCACCCATTAATAATAAAACTATCAGCAATCGTCTAATTGTTACTAATAATTTAGAAAAATGACCAAATGAATGTGCTGTGGTTTTTACTCGACGTAATAATAGAGGCAAAACTAAATCGTTAGATACCATGATAGCCAATGCAATCGTTGAAACAATTACCATACCACTAGCGGCTGATGTTCCTCCGACAAAAGCCAATAAAGCCATCAATTCAGACCCCATAGATAAAGGGACGCTGATAATAAAGGCATCACTAGAAGCATCAGAAAGTAATGCTTGTCCCGCCCATGAAATAGGCAGCACAAATAACCCCATTAATAAGAGATAAAGAGGGAATAGCCAACGAGCAGTACGTAGATCTTGCGCTCGTTCGTTCTCAACAACAATGGTATGAAACTGACGAGGTAAGCAGATGATCGCAGCCATAGTCAGTAAGGTATGAAATAATAACGTAATGAGATTTGGTGATTGATAAGTTTCTTTAGCTACCTTTATCAGATCTATATTAGGTTCTGAATAAGCCAAATAGACAATAAATCCCCCCACAGAAAAAAAAGCAATCAGCTTAACAAGCGACTCAAAGGCGACCGCCATCATCAAGCCTCGATGATGCTCTGTAGTATCAATATGGCGAGTACCAAAAAGAATAGTAAAAATCGCTAGTGCTCCGCCAACAAACCAAGAAATATGGCCTTCTTGATACCCTAAATCTTGAGCCAAATTCGGAGCAACAAAATCTAACCCCATAGTTATCCCCCGTAGCTGTAAAGCAATATAGGGTAAAATGCCAATCACCGCGATAATGGTGATAACCCCAGCTAATCCTTGGGATTTACCGTAACGGGCAGCAATGAAATCAGCAATAGAAGTAATGTGTTCACGCTTTGCTATTAAAATAATTCTGGCTAAAAAACGCCATGCAAAAACAAACACAAAAATGGGAGCAAGATAAATGGGAAGGAAAGACCACGGGTTACTGGTGGCTTGGCCTACGGTGCCATAAAAGGTCCATGAGGTGCAATAAACTGCAATCGAAAGACTGTAAATCCACGGACGATAACGAGCTAGCCACCCTTTTTGCCTATCACCATACCAGGCAATTAAAAATAATAATCCTAAATATGCCAGCGATACTGGCACCACAATCCATCCTTGTGTCATCACTCATCCTTGGTGATACCACTCTAGTGCCATAAAAAACGCTAGAAGGGTACAAATACTCTGTAGCACCATTCTAGCGTTTTATTATTACTTCGTTTTTATACAAGCCAACAAATGTGACTGTAACAATGTAATTAATTAGATGAGTTATTTATCGTTTACTTTATCCAATTTTATCATTAGAGCAAAAATCCCCATTGCTGCCATTATCCAGAAAATATTCGCTCCCCATACTTCATAACCCCAGCCACTTAATGTCGTCATTAATGCAATAAAAGCACCTAAAGGAATCGCGTTATATAAGGCTTGTAGAGGGATCATTTTGTTTTGAGGAAATTTTTGTATATATTGGATTGCAGCTAGGTGCGCCATAGCAAATGTAACACCGTGCAATGCTTGAACTAACACTAAGGCAAATAAATCCGTCGTTGCTGCAGTTAATCCCCAGCGAACCATTACACCAACAGCAGCGACTTTAAATAACGTTGATATCTTCCATCCTGAAAACAATTGCTTACTAAAAGCAAATACCATTACCTCAGCAACAACACCTAAGCTCCATAAATAACCAATGGTACTTTCTTGATAGCCCGACTCTTTCCAGTAGATAGAACTAAAACTGTAATACGCTGCATGACTGCCTTGAATTAAAGAAACCAAAATAATGAATTTTAATACTGGTGCTTCTGTTAATAATGCAAGCAATGGTGGACGAGTTTGATCTTCTTCAGAAACCGATACTGGCATTGGGTTAGGGTTTCGCATCACTAAAAACAGTGCCGCTAATATCCCAGCAATCGCGGTATACACGATCATATCGGTACCAAAGCCTGACACTAAATAACCCACTACCGTAGAGCCGGCAATAAAACTCACCGAACCCCATAAACGAGTTCGACCGTAATCTAGTAAATTATTCTTCGCGTAATAGTTTGTCATCGCATCAGACAATGGAACTGCAGGACCACAGGATAAATTAAAGAGCACCGTGACAAATGCCATCCACCAGAAACTTCCCCCATTAATTAAAAACAGACCAAGTGCAATTAACGAGGCGAAAGTAAGAATTCGTAACGCGGGAATTAAGTATTCAACCTTATGCAAACGAGGAGTTATTACCAAGTTCGCTACACAACGCGTCGCAAAACCTAAACCAATTAAGACTCCGATATCTCCAGCAGATACGCCTTGGTCTTCAAACCACAGCGCCCAAAATGGTAAATAGACACCATAGGCGAAAAAGAACCCACCAAAATATTGAGAGATCCAAGCAAAAGGAGAAACGCGAAACATGACAATGTCCAAAGGGAATAAAAAGAGACGCTCATTATGGCATTGTATTTGTTTATAAAAAGGGAAAACAAAAGAGAAGAAAAGTGCACCTTTTAAAATGTGACTTCGCCTTCAAATTTCACACCTTTTATGAAAACTCTAGACTAAAGTCGTCTTCATTCTTAGTTCATTTCTAGCGAGAATAGAAAAAATCGTCGATTAAAGGATGGAGTTATGCCAACTGAACTCAATTTCTCAATAGCCCCATTCAATATTCTGACAGCTGCACAACAAGAACAATTATCTCGTCATGTCGATATCGCTTACTTTCGCTCAAATGACATTATTTTGCATCAAGGGCAATCCTCAGAAAGCTTATACATTATAATAAAAGGCGTAGTTGAAGAGCGATCTAATGACAGTGGGGAGATCTATGCTCATTATACTCATGATGATATTTTTGATGTTCGTTCTCAATTAGAGCACTGCGTAAAACACAATTATCACGCCCTTGAAGACACCTTATGTCACCTTATTCCTACTGAACTATTTCTCTCTATTTATCATGAGAATCCAGATTTCTCCGCTTACTTCAATGGCAGTTTAGCAAAACGAAAAGCGCTTCTAGCCCTAGCAAATCAACAACAAAATTTGGCTGAATTTATTCTCACAAAAGTTGATGATGATACGATTCACAAATCAATTACGGTAGATTGGAATACCTCATTAAAACAAGTAACTCACCTGCTTAAAGAAAATAATATTGATGCGCTTTTTGTAGCATTAAATCAGTATGATCCAAGACATAAAGAAAGTGAAAGTCCGTTACCCATCGGGATCATTACTCGTACCGATTTATTACACGCGTTGGTACTTGGTGATCATGAACAAAATCATCCTGTCGGCCCAATAGCAACCTACCCTATCGTGCATATTCAAAAACATGACTATCTATTTAATGCCATGACCCTTATGACTCGCCACCACGTAAAAAGAGTTGCAGTGTTAGAGGAAAACAAATTAATTGGTATGCTCGATATGACACAGGTATTGAGTCTTTTTTCTACTCATTCTCATGTATTAACTCTGCGTATCGCCCGCTCAAAAAGCATTGAAGAGCTAGCAATAGCAGCCAATAGTCAAACTCAACTCATTAATACTTTAATAAATAATGGCATTCGTACACGATTTATTATGGAGCTAATATCTACCGTTAATGAACAGATCATTGAAAAGGCGTTTACGTTAACGATTCCAAAAAGCCTTCATGATCATTGCTGTTTACTGGTTATGGGATCAGAAGGACGTGGGGAACAAATTTTAAAAACCGATCAAGATAATGCCTTAATCATTAAAAACGGATTGGAATGGCATCAAGTTGGTGAGCTGATGACACAATTTACCCAGACATTACTGCAACTTGGCTACCCTTTATGCAAAGGCAACGTCATGGTCAGTAACCCCCACTGGGTAAAAACAGAACAAGGGTGGCAGCATTATATTCATCAAATATGCACTGAACATAATGGCGATAATATGATGCATTTAGCCATTTTTTCTGATGCCCAAGCCATTGCTGGTAACCGAGCTTTACTCTCTCCATTAAAACAGAGCCTCAGTGAGAAATTAAAAGACAACGAACTTGCATTAAGTCTTTTTACTCGACCCGCCTTGCAATTCACAGTGCCACTCACCCTGTTTGGTAACGTCAAAAATAAAAAAGAAGGTATCGATATTAAGCAAGGAGGGATTTTCCCTATTGTTCATGGCATTCGCGCCCTTTCTTTAGAGCAAGGAATAGAAAAAACCAACACCTTCCAACGTATTGAAGAATTAAGTTCACGCAGAGTATTAGAGCCATCAACCGCCGATAATTTAACTGAAGCATTGAAATTATTTTTTAAATGGCGACTTCGTCATCAACTGCAAGAAAGCCAAAATAGAGTTTCCAATTATATTCATATTGAACAGCTAGATAGAACAGAAAGAGACTTACTGCGCCATAGCTTACATGTGGTGAAAAAGTTTAAAGAGTGGCTTGGTTACCATTATCAAATAAGGGATTAAGCGATGAATATTCTGCAACGATTATGGTGGCGATATAAATTACAAAATCATGCACACCACCCTCTCTTTTCATCCTATTCTGGTGATGAGTTAGTCTCTATTGATTGTGAAACCACCAGTCTTGACCCTAATCATGCTGAATTAGTTTCGATCGCGGCCATTAAAATTAAACATAATCGAGTATTAACCAGCCAAACAATTCATTTGAAGCTGACACCACCACAAAGTTTGAACTCTGATTCCATTAAAATTCATCAACTTAGACATCAAGATCTCACTTATGGCCTATCAGAAAAAGAAGCGCTCAATCAGTTAATTCAATTTATTGGCAATCGACCAATCGTCGGCTATCACATTCACTATGATAAAAAGATTTTAGATCGTGCTTGCTTACGCCACTTTGCTCATCCTTTACCTAATGCACTCGTTGAAGTGTGTCATATCTACCATCATAAATTAGAACGACTATTACCAAACGCCTATTACGACCTAAGCATTGAAGCTATTTCTAGACATTTAGACCTACCGCAGGCCGAACGCCATGACGCATTGGAAGATGCCATTGCCGCCGCACTAATCTATGTTCGCTTAACTCATGGGGATTTTCCTGATTTACCTAAAATAAGAAATGCACACAGTTACTGATCTGCGTCTCAAAAATCAACACTCACTGCCCTGAAAATTCAGTAAACCCTTCTTTCTCTGACTAAAGTCTAATTGTTGAAAAACCATTTCTAACCGAAAGTAATATCAACCCTACCAATAAAAAAGCAGAGCCAATGACGGTGCTGCAATGAAATCCAGTCATAAATTGGATATTTGCTGTATTCACAAGGAGAAACAACATGAGTGACATTCACGTATACCCAGTCAATCAAGACATCGCAATCAATGCCCATGCCGATGAAGATAAATACCGTGAAATGTATCAGCAATCCGTGATTAATCCCGAAGGATTTTGGCGTGAACATGGACAAATTGTGGATTGGATGACTCCTTATACCAAAGTAAAAAACACCTCTTTCGATACTGGTCATGTAGACATTAAATGGTTTGAAGATGGCGAGTTAAATGTCTCAGCAAACTGTATTGATCGCCACCTTGCTACTCGTGGTGACGACGTTGCTATTATCTGGGAAGGCGATGATCCTCAAGATGATGCCTCAATTACCTTCAATGAACTTCATGAACAAGTATGTAAATTTTCAAATGCACTAAAAAGCCAAGGGGTACGCAAAGGCGATGTGGTCTGTATTTATATGCCGATGGTGGCAGAAGCCGCAGTCGCAATGCTTGCTTGTACCCGTATCGGCGCGGTCCATACCGTTGTTTTTGGCGGTTTCTCCCCTGAAGCACTAGCAGGACGAATTGTTGATTCCGATGCAAAAGTCGTGATTACGGCAGATGAAGGCGTTCGTGGCGGACGCACGGTTCCACTAAAAAATAACGTGGATGATGCTTTAAATAACCCAGCAGTTACCACGATTGAAAAAGTTGTTGTGTTCCAACGTACAGGTAATGACATCGAATGGACTGAAGGTCGTGATGTTTGGTGGCATGAAGCAACCGCGATTGCTTCTTCACATTGTGAACCTGAAGCGATGAATGCAGAAGACCCTCTATTTATTCTTTATACTTCTGGCTCAACAGGAAAACCAAAAGGCGTATTACATACCACTGGCGGCTATCTTGTTTATGCAGCAATGACCTTCAAATATATTTTTGATTACCAAGAAGGCGAAGTATTCTGGTGTACTGCCGATGTAGGTTGGATCACAGGTCATACTTATCTAATTTATGGTCCATTAGCGAATGGGGCAAAAACCATTTTGTTTGAAGGCGTTCCTAATTACCCAAGCACGAGTCGCATGAGTGAAGTGGTTGATAAACATAACGTAAATATTCTTTATACTGCACCTACCGCAATCAGAGCATTAATGGCTCACGGTAAAGAAGCAATAGAAGGTACATCAAGAAGCTCTCTTCGAGTTATGGGATCGGTAGGCGAACCTATAAACCCTGAAGCATGGGAATGGTATTACAACACCATTGGTGATGCCCGTTGCCCTATCGTTGATACATGGTGGCAAACTGAAACTGGCGGGATTTTAATCTCTCCTCTTCCAGGTGCAACCGCATTAAAACCTGGTTCTGCAACTCGTCCATTTTTTGGTGTTCAACCTGCTTTGGTTGATAACATGGGTAATCTCATTGAAGGGGCTGCCGATGGTAACTTGGTTATTACTGATTCTTGGCCGGGACAAATGCGTACCATCTACGGTGATCATGACCGCTTTGAACAAACTTACTTCTCAACCTTTAAGGGAATGTATTTTACCAGCGATGGCGCTCGACGTGACGAGGATGGGTATTATTGGATCACTGGCCGTGTTGATGACGTATTAAATGTATCTGGCCACCGAATGGGAACTGCTGAAGTGGAATCCGCATTAGTCGCTTTTGACAAAATAGCAGAAGCCGCGATTGTTGGCGTTCCTCATGATATTAAAGGGCAAGCCATTTATGCCTATATCACATTAAACTCAGGTGAAATTCCAAGCGCTGAATTACATAAAGAAGTCAAAGATTGGGTAAGAAAAGAAATTGGACCGATTGCAACTCCTGATTTTCTACACTGGACAGACTCTCTACCAAAAACTCGTTCAGGGAAAATTATGCGTCGTATTCTTCGTAAAATAGCGACGGGAGATACCTCGAATCTAGGTGATACATCAACACTCGCAGATCCAAGTGTGGTCGATAAGCTAATTGAAGAGCAAAGAAATATTGCTTAACAAAATAGAATTAACCCTCCCCCTCATAGAGTAAAAACTCTGATTCAGAAGATCAGCTGCTATTAGCAATAATAGCGGCTTTTTTCTTGTGACTTCTAGCCCAAATTGACAGAAGTTTTCTCTCTTTTCAACATAACCGACTAATAAACAAAATAAAAAACTGTATAATTGTTCAACAAGTTAGAAAGTATTTATTAACCAACAAATTAAAATAATTGAACTTAGTTTTTCTCTTTCATTCTAATTACCATATTTACAGCAAAATAGACTCAATTAACTCCGAGTAAGATAGAACTTAGAGCTGATAAGACCAGTATTTTGCTGCGATTTGCTGTGAATTGTCTATAATTGCATTTTATCGACGCTCGCAAGACTAAAAATTGCAATAACTCGCCAAATCTACTATAAAAGGTGTGCTTTTTTTACTTAACCTGTAAAAACAAGGAATTTAGCATCACAATGTCTACTCAATCACGAATTTTAGTTCTCAATGGCCCAAACCTTAATTTGCTAGGTCTACGTGAGCCGGCTCACTATGGTAGCCAAAACTTAGAACAAATTGTTAATGCTTTAACGATTCAAGCTAACGCTTTAGATATCGAACTGGAGCATTTACAGTCAAATCGTGAATATGAGCTAATTGAAGCGATTCATAATGCTTATCAACGTATTGATTTCATTATTATCAACCCTGCTGCTTTTACGCATACTAGTGTCGCTTTACGTGATGCATTACTTGGGGTTGGTATTCCTTTTATAGAAGTACATTTATCAAATATCCACGCACGTGAGCCCTTCCGCCACCACTCTTATCTTTCAGATAAAGCGGTAGGTGTGATTTGTGGGTTAGGTGCCGATGGCTACGAATTTGCTTTGAGTGCAGCAGCTAAACGCTTGCACTCAAATTGATCACTGAATATAAACAGAAGAGATTACACAATGGATATCCGCAAAATTAAAAAACTGATCGAACTCGTTGAAGAATCTGGTATTGCTGAACTTGAAATTTCTGAAGGTGAAGAATCAGTACGTATCAGTCGTGCGGTAGCACCTCAAGCTCAAATGGCTCCTATACACCAAGTTGCTGCTCCTGTTGCTGCACCGGTTGCTGCTCCAACGGCGGCACCTATTGCCCCTGTAGTTGAAGCTCCTGCACAAGTTACTGGTCACCAAGTTTGCTCTCCAATGGTAGGTACTTTCTATGGCGCTTCAAGCCCTGATGCAAAACCATTTGTTAAAGTTGGCCAACAAGTAACTGTGGGCGATACACTTTGTATCGTTGAAGCAATGAAAATGATGAACCAAATTGAAGCTGATAAATCAGGCGTTGTTACTGCCATTCTAGCGGAAGATGGTAACCCGGTTGAGTTTGATCAACCTCTTGTTATCATCGAATAATAGAGGTTTCTATGTTAGATAAATTAGTTATCGCAAACCGTGGTGAAATTGCACTACGTATCTTACGAGCATGTAAAGAGCTTGGCATCAAAACAGTAGCTGTACACTCTACTGCTGACCGTGACTTAAAACACGTTCTTCTTGCTGATGAAACGATTTGTATTGGTCCTGCTCGTGGTATCGACAGTTACTTAAATATTCCTCGTATTATCAGTGCAGCTGAAGTAACAGGTGCAGTTGCTGTGCACCCTGGTTACGGTTTCTTGTCTGAAAATGCAGATTTTGCAGAACAAGTTGAACGTTCTGGCTTTATCTTTGTTGGTCCAAAAGCGGAAACTATTCGCATGATGGGTGACAAAGTATCTGCAATCACTTCTATGAAAAAAGCAGGCGTACCTTGTGTACCTGGTTCTGATGGCCCATTAGATGATGATGCCGCGAAGAATAAAGCTCATGCTAAGCGTATTGGTTTCCCTGTAATCATCAAAGCCTCTGGTGGTGGTGGTGGTCGTGGTATGCGTGTTGTTCGTGCAGAAAAAGATCTTGTTGAAGCAATTGCAATGACTCGTGCAGAAGCAAAAGCATGCTTCAACAACGATATGGTTTACATGGAGAAATTCCTTGAAAACCCTCGTCACATTGAAGTTCAGATTCTTGCTGATGGCCAAGGTAATGCTATTCACCTTGGTGAGCGTGACTGTTCTATGCAACGTCGTCACCAAAAAGTGGTTGAAGAAGCTCCGGCTCCAGGTATCACTGAAGAGATGCGTAAATACATCGGTGATCGTTGTACTCGTGCATGTATCGAAATTGGTTATCGTGGCGCTGGTACGTTTGAATTCCTATATGAAAATGGCGAATTCTACTTCATAGAAATGAATACTCGTATCCAAGTTGAGCACACGATTACTGAAATGGTAACGGGTATCGACTTAGTAAAAGAGCAACTGCGCATTGCAGCTGGCCAACCGTTATCTTATACCCAAGATGACATTAAGCTACGTGGCCACTCTATTGAATGCCGTATTAATGCAGAAGATTCCGTAAAATTCTTACCATCTCCAGGTAAGATCACACGTTTCCATGCTCCTGGTGGCATGGGTGTTCGTTGGGAATCTCACATCTATACAGGCTACACAGTACCGCCTCATTACGATTCAATGATAGGCAAGCTAATTACTTATGGTGAAAACCGTGACGTTGCTATCGCTCGTATGAAGAACGCATTAGGTGAGATGATTGTTGAAGGTATTCACGTGAACGTACCTCTACAAGAAGCAATTATGAATGATGAGAACTTCCAACACGGCGGTGCTAACATTCATTACCTTGAGAAAAAATTAGGTCTTCAATAAGACTCCAGTTTTATTCTCTTAAGTTAAAGAAATAAATAAAGGCCGTGAGCGATTACACTCACGGCCTTTTTCTATGATAAAATCGCCGATATTTTCAACTAAACAAAGTGATCCCCATGCCTTGGATTCAAGTAAAACTAAACGCAACCTCTGAAAATGCTGAACAAATCAGTGACATGCTAATGGAAGAGACAGGCGCTCTTTCAGTAACTTTTTTAGATGCGAAAGATGTTCCTATTTTCGAACCTCTTCCTGGAGAGACTCGCTTATGGGGCGAAACGGATATCGTTGCTCTTTATGATGCAGAAACCGACATGGATTTAGTGATTGCACAGTTAAAAGCAAGCTCAGTTCTTGATGATAACTTTGCCTATAAAGTAGAACAATTAGAAGACAAAGACTGGGAACGCGAGTGGATGGATAACTTCCACCCTATGAAGTTTGGCGAACGTTTATGGATTTGTCCAAGTTGGCTTGAAATCCCTGAGCCTGATGCTATTAACGTAATGCTTGATCCTGGTCTAGCGTTCGGTACAGGTACACACGCAACAACCGCACTTTGCCTTGAATGGCTAGAGAGTATC
Source organism: Aliivibrio wodanis (assembly GCA_000953695.1). Lineage (GTDB taxonomy): Bacteria > Pseudomonadota > Gammaproteobacteria > Enterobacterales > Vibrionaceae > Aliivibrio > Aliivibrio wodanis. Next base: position 2,824,411 of record LN554846.1, read on the forward strand.
GACCTAACTGGTAAAACCGTTATCGACTTTGGTTGTGGTTCTGGCATCTTAGCGATCGCGGCGATCAAGCTAGGAGCTGCTAAAGTGGTTGGGATCGATATTGATCCTCAAGCAATTACAGCTTCAAAAGAGAACGCAACTCGTAATGGTGTAGCTGACCAACTTGAGCTGTTCTTACCTCAAGATCAACCAGAGAACCTTGTTGCGGACGTTGTAGTTGCAAATATTCTTGCTGCTCCCCTACGTGAACTTTCAAGCATCATCACTGCTCATGTTGCTCCTGGCGGCGCTCTAGCTATGTCTGGGGTACTTGATACTCAAGCTCTCGATGTTGCTTCATATTACTCTGAGAACTTCACTCTTGATGCAATTGCAGAGCAACAAGAATGGTGTAGAATCTCAGGAATTAAGAAGTAATGTCGCTTTAGACCTACTCCTCCTAGAAAAAACTTCAATGCCTCAATACTAAATTTGAGGCATAAAACCGTCTAATTGACTGAAATATAAACAAATTGCATAAAGTATTTGTAAATGCTCAAAATTTGCTCTTTTCAGGCGGACAAAAAATGCGTAAAATGCGCGCCCTTGCTGACACAAACGTGTGTGGATGTTTTGCAGATAGGTAAATATACATTAAAGAACAATCTTATCGTTGCTCCTATGGCTGGTGTAACTGATAGGCCCTTTCGTGAGTTATGTATGCGCTATGGCGCAGGCATGGCTGTGAGCGAAATGATGTCTTCTAATCCAAAACTGTGGAAAACATCTAAGTCCCAAAATCGCATGGTACATGAAGGTGAATCTGGTATTCGCTCAGTACAAATTGCAGGGGCAGATCCAAAGTTAATGGCGGAAGCAGCGCAACACTGTGTTGAGACTGGTGCGCAAATCATCGATATCAATATGGGGTGCCCTGCTAAAAAAGTGAATAAGAAGCTTGCAGGCTCAGCGCTTCTACAACGACCAGATTTGATTGAAGAGATCTTACTGGCTGTAGTGAATGCAGTTGATGTTCCTGTCACTCTGAAAACGCGCACAGGCTGGGATCCAGACAATAGAAACTGTGTTCAGGTTGCAAAAATGGCAGAACAGTGTGGCATTCAAGCTTTAGCGCTCCATGGGCGAACCAGAGCTTGTATGTACAAAGGTGATGCTGAGTACGACAACATTAAAGCGGTAAAAGAAGCGATTTCTATTCCGGTTATAGCGAACGGTGATATCGACTCGCCGGAGAAGGCTCGTTTTGTGCTTGATTACACAGGCGCTGACGCTTTAATGATCGGCCGTCCTGCACAAGGTAGGCCATGGATTTTTCAAGAAATCCAACATTATTTAGAAACGGGCGAACTTATGCCACCTCTTCCAATTGAAGAAGTGAAGGCCACTTTACTTGGCCATGTTCATGCGCTTCACCAGTTTTATGGTGAGTTTTTAGGCCCTCGCATTGCTCGTAAGCATGTGGGTTGGTATTTAAAAGAGCATGAGCAAGCAAATGAGTTCCGCCGCGGCTTTAATGCGATAGAGGACGCCTCACAGCAACTCCATCAGCTTGAAAGCTATTTCGACCACGTTGCATCATAATAACAGAAGAGCTAAACAGAATATGTTCGATCAATCTATGACTTCAGAAGCATTAACAGTTACAACAGTTACAGCACAAGACCAAATTACTCAGAAACCACTACGTGACTCTGTTAAGGCTTCGCTGAAAAACTACTTAGGCCAATTAAATGGTCAAGAAGTTAACGACTTATATGAATTAGTATTAGCTGAAGTAGAGCAACCTCTACTAGACATGATCATGCAGCATACTCGCGGCAACCAAACAAAAGCAGCAAATATGATGGGTATCAACCGTGGTACACTTCGTAAGAAACTTAAAAAATACGGCATGAACTAATATAGATTCATATCTTATTGAAAAATTTAAAGCAGTGTTAAGCAATTAACGCTGCTTTTTTTATACCTAAGATAAACATATTCATACCTTTCTACGGACAATAGATATAAAAAAACCGATACTACATTTCTGTAATACCGGCTTTTAAACTTCTTACTCTATTATGGCGGCCAAGCTCGTTTCTTGCCACCACCAGCGCCAGCTCCCGAGCGAATAAGCTCAACTGCTTTTGCTGTTTTTTCTTCAATGCCTTTTAAACGCTCATCAAGTTCACTTAAATCAGCTCCGGCTCCCGCAGTACTCGAACCTTTAGCACCAGCATCAACCATTTGAGCGATCTTGGCGTTCTGAGCTTCAATACGCTTAATACGAGCATCAAGCTCCATCACCGCTTTGCCTTGCTCACTGATTTTTTTATCGATAACTTTCAGAGCGGAAAGCAATTTCATTACGTATTGTTTTTCCATTATTCGGCTCTCACCTAACTTTCGCTCATATTCTTATACATCCCATATCGGCTATTTTATCAACTTCTTTAATAAAAGGCGCATAAATATTTTACCCTTTTTTTTCTTCTAACTCAGCTAATGCAGAAAGAATGGAACAATGCGATGCATCGTCATCAATATGACCACAACACGCATCATTAATACTCTTTAGGGCCGTTCTAATTTCAGTTAATTGTTCAAGCTTTTCATCAATGGTATTAAGCTTAGCTTGAGTAATGGCTTTTACTTCCGCACAACTATGTTTTGTTGCTTCCAATCTTATTTCTAGTAGCTCTTGGATTTCGTCTAATGTGAGTCCTAATTGCTTAGCTTTTAAAATAAAGCGAATTTGAGCACGGTTTTCCTCATTATAAAGACGATAACCACTACTGCTTCTTCCTGATGGAACAAGTAAGCCATTTTTTTCATAGAAACGTAATGTATCACTGGTTACATTACATTGTTTTGCTAGTTCACCAATTAAATACATTTTCATAAACTGTGATTCCTTTTTATTTCAGCCTATTTTCATTCTTTCTGAGTAAAAATGGCATCTTTTTTTGATAATGCAATCGATTGCGGAAGCTTTTTTGTTTAACTTTAGTTAGAATATGCGCCATAACGTTGATGTGATGTTTCACGCTTTACTTTTTATTAGGGTCTTTCCCAAAACTGGCCAATTGCTGTTTGTTTTCTTTATCAAGTGATAATGACAGACAGTACAAGTTCATTTTTGGCAAAAATCCTAACTTAATTCTAAAGGAAGAAAGTAGCAATGAATAACCCACGTCCGATCCGTCGCGCGCTAATTAGCGTATCTGATAAAACTGGTATTGTAGAATTTGCTCAAGCACTGACTGAACGTGGTGTTGATATTTTATCTACTGGCGGCACAGCTCGCTTGCTGGCAGAAAAAAATATCCCTGTAACAGAAGTATCTGATTACACAGGCTTCCCTGAAATGATGGATGGCCGCGTTAAAACTCTTCATCCGAAAGTGCATGGTGGTGTTCTTGGTCGTCGCGGTCAAGATGATGGCATCATGGAGCAGCATGGTATCAACCCAATCGATATTGTTGTTGTTAACCTTTACCCATTCGCTGAAACCGTAGCAAAAGAAGGCTGTACTCTAGCTGATGCTGTTGAGAACATCGATATCGGTGGCCCAACAATGGTTCGCTCTGCGGCTAAAAACCATAAAGACGTTGCTATTGTCGTTAATGCTCACGATTACGATCGCGTAATTTCTGAAATGGACGCTAACGACAAATCACTGACTCAAGCAACGCGTTTTGACCTTGCGATTGCAGCATTTGAGCACACGGCCTCTTACGATGGCATGATCGCTAATTACTTCGGCACTATGGTTCCTTCTTATGGAGAGAACAAAGAAGGTGATGAAGAGAGCAAGTTCCCTCGCACCTTCAACCAACAGTTCGAGAAAAAACAAGACATGCGCTACGGTGAGAACAGTCATCAAGCTGCTGCATTCTATGTTGAAGTAAATCCTGAAGAAGCGTCAGTATCAACTGCTCGCCAGATCCAAGGTAAAGCGCTTTCTTACAACAACATTGCAGATACAGATGCTGCTCTAGAGTGTGTGAAAGAATTCGACGAACCTGCATGTGTTATCGTTAAACACGCAAATCCATGTGGTGTTGCCCTAGGTAAAGATGTTCTTGAAGCTTATGACCGCGCTTTCAAAACAGACCCAACCTCTGCATTTGGCGGTATCATCGCATTTAACCGCGAACTAGATGCAGCTACAGCAACAGCAATTACTGAGCGTCAATTCGTTGAAGTTATCATTGCTCCTTCTGTTTCTGTTGAAGCAATTGAAATCGTAGCGGCTAAGAAAAACCTTCGTCTACTTGAATGTGGTGAGTGGACGACGAAAACAACTGGCTTTGACGTGAAACGCGTTAACGGCGGTTTACTAGTTCAAGATCGCGATCAAGGCATGGTATCTGAAGATGAGCTTAAAGTGGTTTCTAAGCGCCAACCAACAGCTGAAGAATTAAAAGATGCATTGTTCTGCTGGAAAGTAGCTAAATACGTTAAATCTAACGCCATTGTTTACTCTAAAGGTGACATGACTATTGGTGTCGGCGCTGGCCAAATGAGCCGCGTTTATTCTGCAAAAATCGCTGGAATTAAAGCCGCTGACGAAGGTCTTGTGGTTGAAGGCTGTGCAATGGCATCTGATGCGTTCTTCCCATTCCGTGATGGTATTGATGCTGCTGCTGAAGCTGGCATTAAATGTGTTATCCAACCGGGTGGCTCTATGCGTGATGACGAAGTTATTGCTGCAGCTGACGAACATGGTATGGCGATGATCTTTACCGGTATGCGTCACTTCCGCCACTAGGGAATACAGTAACGAGAGCGCTTCGCTTCTAGAAACTAGAACGCTGCGCTCCTATAAGAGCAAAAGAACACACTTTGTGAGTTTACATTGCTCTTATAGTTTCTAGTAAAGTGAACTTTGTATTCACCGATTTATATAATTTATTCCCATTACAATATGGTATTAAGGATTAAAACATGAACGTATTGATCATCGGTGCCGGCGGTCGTGAGCACGCGCTTGGCTGGAAAGCAGCACAAAACCCAAACGTTGAAACGGTATTTATCGCTCCAGGTAATGCAGGTACAGCGCTTGAGCCAAAATTAGAAAACGTGGCGATTGATGTTGAAGACATTACTGCTCTTGTTGCGTTTGCTAAAGAAAAAGAAATTGAACTGACTATCGTTGGCCCTGAAGGTCCATTAGTGATTGGTGTAGTTGATGCATTCCGTGAAGCAGGATTACCTATCTTTGGCCCTACGAAAGCGGCAGCACAACTAGAAGGTTCTAAAGCGTTTACTAAAGACTTCTTGGCTCGCCATGATATTCCAACAGGCTACTACGCTAACTTCACTGAAATTGAGCCAGCATTAGCTTATGTTCGTGAACAAGGTGCACCGATTGTCGTTAAAGCCGACGGCCTTGCTGCTGGTAAAGGCGTTATTGTTGCAATGACGCTTGAAGAAGCAGAAGACGCAATTAAAGATATGCTTGCTGGTAATGCCTTTGGTGACGCCGGCAGTCGTGTCGTTATTGAAGAGTTTCTGGAAGGCGAAGAAGCAAGCTTTATCGTTATGGTTGATGGCGCGAGTGTTCTACCAATGGCGACTAGCCAAGATCACAAACGTGTAGGCGATAAAGACACTGGCCCTAACACAGGTGGAATGGGCGCGTACTCTCCTGCTCCTGTTGTTACTCCTGAAATCCATAATCGTATTCTAGAAGAAGTTATCTATCCTACGGTTCGTGGAATGGATGCTGAAGGTGCGCCTTACACTGGATTTTTATATGCTGGTTTGATGATTGATGCTGATGGCACACCAAAAGTCATCGAATATAACTGTCGCTTTGGTGATCCAGAAACACAGCCTATCATGATGCGTATGGAATCAGATCTTGTTGAGCTATGCCTAATGGCGATCGATGAGAAACTGGATGAAGCAGAATCTAAATGGGATCCACGTGCGTCTATCGGTGTTGTTCTTGCTGCTGGTGGTTACCCTTCAGATTACGCAAAAGGAGATATCATCTCTCTTCCTGCGACTGAAGTTGAAGGCCAGAAAGTATTTCATGCCGGCACAAAAAACAACGACGCTGGTGATGTAGTTACAAATGGCGGACGTGTGTTATGTGCAACTGCATTAGGTAATACCGTCTTAGAAGCTCAGGAACGTGCATATGAGCTTACAAAGCAAGTTAGTTGGAATGGAATGTTCCACCGCAATGACATTGGTTACCGTGCCATTGCTCGTGAATTAGAAAGTAAATAAACATCACTTTTCTACAAATAGCAAAAAGGCGCTGATGATAGCGCCTTTTTTATTGTACAATAATCGACAACTGGTATTAATCTTCAATAAGATTTGGGCGCTCTACACACTTATAACTGTCATCGGTTAATAACAATAATTCAGACATCTTCAGCACCTTTTTATTCCTGTTTTTTTCTTCACCTAAAAACGAAATAAAACTGTCTAAACCCGACAACCTAGCAACGACAAAATCAGGCAATATTTGATTAAACTCTACTTCACTATATTCCTCACCATTGCATGAATAAAACGTTTCACCATCCCACTCACCTTGATATAAGGAAATGCCCTCTTTATTTGAGTTTTCCACTTTAGTAATTAAATACTGAGATTGGTCTTGGAATTGAGCTAATTGGTTTGGCATTAAAGGAAAGATACGGCCATCTTTACGATAACGTTGATAAACAGCCTCGCCATTACCATTGTAACGAACATGCATAAAATAAGGAGTAAGTTCATTCGTCTTATCTAGCATTTCGCCTTCACGAACCGCTTCTACCAAGATGTTTTTTTCCCAGCGATACGTGGTTTTATACCAACCATAATCACCGATAGTCACATAGTCAGATGCACTAATTGATTGTTGTAATCGACGGGTATACCAATAGTAGCTAGTTGCATCCCCTTGAATTTGACCACTAGTTAAGATGGTCGATTTAATGCGCTGTTCATCTTGTGGGCTAGAAGAGCAACCAAAAAGAAAAGTAGAGAGAAGTAATGTAGAGAGGATTCGCTTCATAAAAATGCCGAGTTAGGGTAACTCGGCAAAGTATATCTTAGTTCACTGATTCTTTCAGTGCTTTACCAGCAACAAATGCAGGAACATTAGCTGCTTTAATTTGAATCTCATCACCAGTCTTAGGGTTGCGACCAGTGCGTGCTGCACGGTGATTAACCTTAAACGTACCAAAGCCAATAAGTTGAACCTGATCACCATCTTTCAGTGCGCCAGTTACGCCTTCTAGAGTCGCTTCAAGAGCTGCTTTTGCTTGTGCTTTTGATAGATCTGCTTTTTCAGCAATAGCATCAATTAACTGGGTTTTATTCATTAGGGTTTCCCTTCTATTTTTTTGAAATCCCCTTCACTCTAATGCATAAAGCCCCCATCTGGCAAAGGTTTGTCGCACTTCTTGCTACGGAATGCGTGTTCTTTAAACATAAACTGAGTAACGTCTCACAAATTGTTACTAATTTTCATTTATGAGTCATTGTATTTTGGTCAATCAGCACCCATTTTATAAGGGCTTGCTTACTTTTTTGAGATTAATAATGTTTATTTTATCCATCTATATTGCCATTTCTATTAGTGTATCTTTCATTTGTTCTGTGCTTGAAGCTATTTTACTTAGTATTAGTCCAAGCTACTTAGCCCAAATGCGCCAGGAGAATCACCCTTCAGCGGAAAGATTAACGAAACTTAAAAATAATGTAGATCGCCCTTTGGCATCTATTTTAACGCTAAATACTATCGCCCATACTGCTGGTGCTGCTGCATCTGGTGCTCAGGCCTCTATTGTTTTTGGTAGTGAATGGTTAGGCGTATTCTCAGCGTTTTTAACATTCGCTATCCTATTATTCTCAGAGATCGTACCTAAAACGATTGGGGCAACTTACTGGCGTCAATTGGCTCCAATGGCAGCAAGAATGCTTTATTGGATGGTTCTATTGCTTACACCTGTTGTCTGGGCCTCTGAACAACTGACTAAACGTTTAGCTCGTGGTCATCAAGCACCAAAGTTAAGAGATGAAATTGCAGCAATGGCAACCCTTGCAAAAGAAAATGGCGAGTTTGCAGAAGGCGAATCAAAAATATTAACTAATATTTTAAATATTAAAGATATTCCCGTGACGCAGATAATGACACCAAGAACCGTATTATTTCGCGTAAATGCAGAAATGACAGTTGAAGACTTCCTAAAAGAACACATGGATACGCCATTCTCTCGTCCTTTAGTGTACAGCGAAGACAGTGACAATATTATTGGCTTTACTCACCGCTTGGAATTGTTCTCTGCAATGCATGAAGGACAAGGGAAGCGCCCTCTAGGCTCTGTTATGCGCCCAATTCAAGTTGTCATCAGCACATCAACCTTACCAAAAGCATTTGAGCACTTAATGAAGCACAGAGCACAGCTTGCTCTAGTCATTGATGAATATGGCACGGTTCAGGGTTTATTAACTCTAGAAGATATCTTTGAATACATGGTTGGCGAAGAGATTATTGATGAAGCTGACAAAACAACAGATATGCAGCAACTTGCTCAACAACGTTGGACAAATTGGAAAACTAAACACGGTGTTATTGATAATACAGATAAAGAAGAACACTAAATAAATTTAAAAATAAAGGTGTTAGCAAGCCCCTTTAGATAAAAACAAAAAAACCGATGAATTATCATCGGTTTTTTTATACAAGTAAGAATATTAGTAACTCAGTTCAAGCCCAATATTACTTACATTTTCATCTCGTAATTCTTGGCGTAAATCTTTAATTAAATCAATATCACGCTCTTCTGCTTCACGAAGAGGACGGAAAATAGCCCACTGGACATCCCACTCTTCACAAATCACTTCAATTTCTTTTTGATTTTCGTCTGTTACTTCTTCACCCGTTTCAGCTTCAACTAATTGAGCAACGGTCATCACTGATAATTGGCTGATCTTAAACATAGCTTCTTCTAATACATCACGATCTAAGATCCCGTGCAAGAAAGTCGATAATGCAACACAAGCATCAATGGCAGGATAAGTGAGATAAATTGAGTCATCATCTAACTCAGGGATCATTTCTTCTAGCTTTTCTAATTGACGTTCGAAATTAATCTTGGCATTTTTAACGGTCAATAATTCCCAAATACTATCTAGTATAACGCGATAGGTTTGAGGTTCAGCAAAGCCTGTTGCTTCACAATAATGGGCATAGTTTGGATACATACGCTCACATAAAGAAGCCATAAAAGTAATTTGTTGCCATGGTTCAAACTTTTCTAAACGAACTTGGATAGGATTGCGTAACATATACGATTCTACACTATAAAAAAATGACGCTTTAAGTGTACTTGATAACCACGAATGACAAAAGGAAGGTTATGAATAAATTACTTATCATTTCAAAAGAAAAAGAGAAATACCTCTCACTTTTCAAGCAATCGGATCTTCCTGATCTCGAAATTTGTCATGATCTTAGAAAGGCTGACATTGTTCTTGCCGATCCACCACTCATTCTGGACTTACTTAACCAATTTGAATCTGTCGACTGGGTTCAATCTACCTTTACGGGCATTGACGCTTTAACACACCCAGACTTACGACAAGACTACGATCTGACCAATGTAAAAGGGATCTTTGGTCAACAGATCTCTGAGTATGTCTTGGGTTATTGCATTCAATATTTTCGTCACTTTTCATTGTATGAGCAGCAACAACAGAAAAAACAATGGCAACCTCATAGCTACTCATCACTCACCGATAAAGTCATGGTCATTCTAGGTACGGGATCGATTGGTTGCGCTCTTGCAAAAACAGCGAAAGCATTAGGCTTTACTGCTTATGGTATTAATCGTTTAGGCATTCCACCCAAAGATTCTCCCTTTGAAAAAGTATTTCACATTACTGAAATGAGCAGCGCTTTTAAGCAAGCAGACGTGATTGTCAGTACGTTACCTAAAACAGAACAAACCGTTGGCTTACTTAATATTGATACGTTAAACGATTGTAATGGCGCATTACTATTTAACGTTGGACGTGGTGATGTCATCGATAACTATGGCTTATTGCATGCCCTAGAGTCGCAATCTCTCTCCCATGCTTTTCTCGATGTTTTTATTAACGAGCCCTTATCTCAAGAATGTTCCTATTGGCACCATCCTAACATCACAGTGACTCCACATATTGCTGCCATCAGTTTTCCTGAGCAGGTTTTCGAGCAATTTTCTGAGAACTACTTACGTTGGCGTGATGGGTTTTCATTATTGAACTTGGTGGATTTTGATAAGGGTTATTAAGGTCATTTAATAAAAAACAAAGCCTGTTTATTCGCAGGCTTCAATATTCTGAGTCCGAGTGAGTTTTTAAACGGTAAGCGTGTGTCGGTTATTGTTACGATCTAGCATGTTCAGTTACTGATTTTTTGGTGCGGCGGCAAGTTTTGCTCGTATAAACTCTAAATGATCAAGATAGATCAAATCAGAGACCTGACGAATAACGGCCTCTTCCATCGGTTCAATAATCCCATCGGCATACGCGACAGCCCACATCGCTTCAATTAAATCATAACGTTCATTTGGCATTAAGGCTCTCAGCTTAGTCGTAAACTCATATAAAGACGTCGACGCTTTACTTTTAGCTACCGCTTCAAGCAATAATTGCTGTGCTTGTTCCTCACTAATATCGAGCAGTTTTACCAATAACTGTAATTTCGCGCTATCTTCTCGTTTATCACTTTGATGATCGGCACCTGATACTTCACAAAGTAATGAGGCCATTGCTAAATGCATCGAGGTCGTATCATTTGAGCCGCTTTCTGCCGCTTCATTGATGACTTTTTTTAATAAGGTACGTAATTGTTTAAACATAACTGACTCTTTATTGCTTTCATCTAATTTATGACAATAAAATTATAGCTCTGTTCCAATAAAAAAGGAGACTACAATGAGTCTCCTTTCTATCTAGGATCTTAAACTAAGATTTTATTTATGGTAAGGCTTAGATAAATCATGAACCGCTTCCACAAATACACCTGCATTTTCTGGCGGAACATCTAAGTGAATACCGTGACCTAAGTTAAATACGTGGCCTGTACCTTCGTTACCAAAACCTTCAAGAATAGTACCCACTTCTTGGCGAATACGTTCAGGTTGTGCGTAAAGGATTGATGGGTCCATATTACCTTGTAGAGCCACTTTATCACCAATGCGAGCTTTTGCATCTGCAATATTGATTGTCCAATCAAGGCCTACGGCATCACAGCCTGTTGCTGCAATTGACTCCAACCACATACCACCATTCTTGGTAAATAGCGTTACGGGTACACGACGACCTTCATTTTCACGAATTAAGCCATCAACGATCTTATGCATGTACTGCAAAGAGAATTCGTTGTAATCACGAGGCGTTAATACACCACCCCATGTATCAAATACCATCACTGATTGTGCACCCGCTTTAATTTGCGCGTTTAGGTATTCAATAACTGTATCAGCTAATTTATCTAGCAATAGGTGCAATGTTGCTGGCTCTGCATACATCATCTTTTTGATCTTAGTGAATGCTTTTGAGCTTCCACCTTCAACCATGTATGTCGCTAGTGTCCAAGGACTACCAGAAAAACCAATCAGTGGCACTTCGCCTTTTAGATCTTTACGGATCTGACGCACTGCATTCATTACGTATTGCAGTTCACCTTCAGGATCTGGAAGGCCGATTTTAGTTACGTCAGCTTTACAAGTAATTGGGCGTTCAAACTTAGGGCCTTCGCCTGTTTCAAAGTACAGACCTAAACCCATCGCATCAGGGATAGTCAGAATATCTGAAAATAGAATCGCTGCATCTAGAGGAAAACGACGCAAAGGCTGAAGAGTCACTTCTGAAGCAAGCTCTGCATTTTTGCACAGAGACATGAAATCACCAGCTTCTGCTCGTGTCGCCTTGTACTCTGGAAGGTATCGACCTGCTTGGCGCATCATCCAAACTGGTGTGTAATCTACTGGTTGTTTTAATAACGCACGTAAATAGCGGTCATTTTTTAATTCTGTCATGATCTTTCCTTATATTAGCTCCCGCTATTGTAGCACTCAATCTCTGGAACAAAAGCTTACCTTTGTTATCAAGATCATATTTACTTAACTCTTCTATATTCAAGCTTCTTTGATGTCACTAAGGGTCGAATCGATCAATGATCTTGCTATCGTACCCTTTGGTGCTAATTCAGGTAAATTATCTAAATTAAACCAATCAGCTTTGATCAACTCTGTTTTATCCACTTTAATTTCTCCTGAATCATAATCCGCCATATATCCCATCATTAAACTGGATGGAAATGCCCAAGGCTGACTTGCGATATAACGAATATTTTTTATTTTAATACCAGTCTCTTCATAAACTTCTCGCTCAACGGCCATCTCTAACGTTTCACCCACCTCAACAAAACCAGCAAGAACAGTGAATAATCCGCCTTTATGTCGTTGGTGCTGTGCTAATAAAATGGTATCACCTCGACGTACCGCAACAATAATTGAAGGAAAAATACGGGGGTAATGCAATTTTCTACATTCATTACATTGCATGGCTATTTGATTGAGATTTAATTGCGTTCGGCCACCACATTGAGGGCAAAAACGAAATTCACGAGCCATGAACCCATATTGAATCGCTTTACTTATCATTAGAAATAACGGTTCTTTGATCTGTAGTAGGTCTCTCAAGCTAGTATATTCAACGGTTTGCTCTATGTGTTCATCATTGATCCACATCACAGGGAAACCGTCATAATCACCAATGCATACCGCTTGCTCAAAAGGTAAATTAAGTTCAATGGCACTCCCGCAAGGAAGGTTACTGCCCTCTAGCCAAATTGCTGAATCATTTACGACACACCAGTGCGCGTTTGTATGTTGGTTTAACATCTTTATCACAACCCTCTTGCAGCCATCAATATTTACTGGCAATCTTAAAGAACATAGTAATGAGTGTATACCCAACCGATCTTCTCTGAAACTGTATTTTAATATGTTGGGTATAGATATAAGACGTTGGTTTATTGCTTGCAACTACAAGGATATCGTTATGCTTACTAAACTAAATCAATTCCAAGAACAATGGGGTGGGAATAACGATGTTATTGACCACTGGCTTTCTACTCGACAAGATCTCCTTGTGGAATTTTGTAAATTAGCTGGGCTCCCTCCATTTGATAACTCTTCCTCTTCACTTCCTTCTTTTTCATCCATTCAATCATTTACACAGCATTTGATTGACTATATTTCTGAAGGCCACTTTAAAATTTACAATATGGTAATGGCTAAATGGGATGCGACGGGCTTTTCTCCAACAGAAGAAATGAGTCAACTATATGCCAATATTACAAAAACCACGGACCCGATTCTTAATTTCACAGATAAATATTCAAAAGAAAATGAGGCTTTATTATTAAGTGATTTTGATAATGATTTTTCTATTTTAGGAGAAATTATTGAAGTGAGGTTTGAATTAGAAGATGGCTTAATCGAACTTATTGTGAGTAGTTTAAGTCACCCACCAGGTGCGTAATGTCGATAAGTAGTTATTAATTTCAACACAGTTATCGAGTATTTTAACCAGCTAAGATGATCAGTTATTTACTACGATTAGTATTATTTTTTAGTTATTAAATAATTGATATTAAAAAGCCGCCCATATTGAATATGAGCGGCTTTTATTTTAAAGCAAAACTATTAAGGCTTAATTACTCTTCAGAAGAGAATCCTGCATTTAATAGAGCGGCTAAGTTATCAGTCGCTTGTTCAGCAGAAGGAGCTTCTTGTTCCATTGCTTTTTGCTTTTGACGTTCTTGGTGGTATGCGAAACCTGTACCCGCTGGAATTAGACGACCAACGATTACGTTTTCTTTCAGACCACGTAGTTCATCACGCTTACCAGAAACAGCTGCTTCAGTAAGTACGCGCGTCGTTTCTTGGAACGATGCAGCAGAGATGAACGACTCAGTAGCAAGAGACGCTTTAGTAATACCTAGTAGATCACGTTCGAAACGAGCTGGTTGCTTACCTTCTGCTTCAAGCAGACGGTTTGCAATCGTTACGTTAGCGAATTCTAGCTGTTCACCTTCAAGGAAGGTAGAATCACCAGAATGTGTGATAGTACACTTACGTAGCATTTGACGAACGATAGTTTCAATGTGCTTATCGTTAATCTTAACGCCTTGTAAGCGGTAAACTTCTTGAACTTCGTTAGTGATGTATTCAGTAACTGCATGGATACCACGTAAACGTAGGATATCATGTGGAGTTTCTGGACCATCAGAGATAACGTCACCACGTTCAACTTTATCACCATCAAAGATGTTAAGTTGACGGTGCTTATGAATCATTTCTTCATAAACTTCGCCGTTATCGTCACGAGTGATCAATAAGCGTACTTTACCTTTAGTTTCTTTACCAAACGCAACAATACCTGCGTGCTCAGCAAGAATTGCTGGCTCTTTAGGTTTACGAGCTTCAAATAAGTCCGCAACGCGTGGAAGACCACCGGTAATATCTTTAGTACCACTTGAAGCTTGAGGAATACGAGCTAGTGTTTCACCGATACCTACGTTACCGCCATCTGCAAGGTTAACAATCGCCTTACCAGGTAGGAAGTATTGTGCTGGCATTTCAGTGCCAGGGATCATGATGTCACGACCATTCGCATCAACAAGTTTCACTGTTGGACGCATGTCTTTACCAGCAGAAGCACGCTCAGCCGCATCAAGGATAACAATTGAAGATAGACCAGTTAACTCATCAGTTTGAGTTGTAATTGTCACACCATCAATCATGTCCACGAATTGAACTTGACCTTGTACTTCAGTGATGATTGGCATTGTATGCGGGTCCCAAGCAGCGATCTTATCGCCTTGAACCACTGCATCACCATCTTTCTTAGAAAGAATAGTACCGTAAGATAGCTTATAGCTCTCTTTTGTACGGCCATGCTCATCAATAACTGTCATTTCAGAAGCACGAGATGTGATAACTAAGTTACCTTCACCGTTTGTTACGTGCTTAGCATTATGAAGCTTGATCGAACCAGTCGTCTTAACTTGAATGCTATTGTCTGCTGCTGCCGTAGATGCCGCACCACCGATGTGGAACGTACGCATCGTTAGCTGTGTACCAGGTTCACCGATTGATTGAGCAGCGATAACACCTACTGACTCACCTTGGTTTACCATGTGACCACGAGCCAAGTCACGACCGTAACAGTTAGCACAACAACCGAAGTCAGCTTCACAGCTTACTACTGAACGCACTTTAATCTGGTCAACTGAATTTTCTTCAACGATTTGACACTGCTTCTCATCAAGAAGCGTGTTACGTGGAAGAAGAATCTCATCTGTACCAGGTTTCAATACATCTTCAGCAACCACACGACCTAGAACACGCTCGTGTAGAGGTTCTTTAACATCACCACCTTCAATTAGAGGGATCATGGTTACACCTTCCAGTGTTCCACAGTCATCTAAATGAACTACAACATCTTGAGCAACATCAACTAAACGACGAGTCAGGTAACCTGAGTTCGCTGTTTTAAGTGCTGTATCGGCAAGACCTTTACGCGCACCATGCGTTGAGATGAAGTATTGGTTTACGTTTAGACCTTCACGGAAGTTCGCCGTGATCGGTGTTTCGATGATTGAACCATCTGGTTTCGCCATCAGACCACGCATACCTGCAAGCTGACGAATCTGAGCTGCAGAACCACGAGCACCTGAATCGGCCATCATGTAAACACTGTTAAACGATTCTTGCTGCTCTTCTTCACCATCGCGGTTAAGCACGGTTTCTGAAGACAAGTTATCCATCATCTCTTTAGCAACTTGTTCATTCGTTGCTGCCCAGATATCGATAACTTTGTTGTAACGTTCGCCTGCAGTTACAAGACCAGATTGGTACTGTTCTTGAATTTGCTTAACTTCTTCTTCTGCATCAGCAACTTTAGTGTACTTAGCATCAGGGATAACCATGTCATCGATACCAACAGACGCACCAGACAATGCTGCGTATGCGAAACCTGTGTACATGATTTGGTCAGCAAACACTACTGTGTCTTTTAGACCAAGAGAACGATATGCTTCGTTTAGTAGGTTAGAGATTTGCTTCTTACCTAACTTCTGGTTAATGATGCTGTAAGGTAGACCTTCAGGAACGATCTGCCATAGCATTGCACGACCAACAGTCGTATCAACCAGTTTAGTTTCACGAGTTTCAATACCGTTTTCATCACGAAGTACTTCTGTGATTCGAACTTTAACGCGAGCATGTAGCTCTGCACAACCTGTACGGTATGCTTTCTCAGCTTCAGCAAAACCTTCAAGGTACATGCCTTCGCCTTTCGCGTTAATTTTGTCACGTGTCATGTAGTACAGACCTAATACAACATCCTGAGAAGGAACGATGATTGGGTCGCCTGATGCTGGCGACAGAATGTTATTCGTCGACATCATTAGTGTACGTGCTTCTAATTGAGCTTCCAGAGTTAGAGGTACGTGTACCGCCATCTGGTCACCATCGAAGTCGGCGTTATATGCCGCACACACAAGTGGGTGAAGCTGAATCGCTTTACCTTCGATTAGTACTGGTTCAAACGCTTGAATACCAAGACGGTGAAGTGTTGGTGCACGGTTAAGCAGTACTGGGTGTTCACGAATTACGTCATCTAGGATATCCCAAACGATCGCTTCTTCGCGCTCTACCATTTTCTTAGCAGCTTTGATTGTCGTAGCAAGACCGCGACCTTCTAATTTGCTGTAGATAAATGGTTTAAATAGTTCAAGTGCCATCTTCTTAGGAAGACCACACTGATGTAGACGAAGGTATGGACCTACTGTAATTACAGAACGACCAGAGTAGTCTACACGTTTACCAAGCAAGTTCTGACGGAAACGACCTTGTTTACCCTTGATCATATCAGCAAGAGATTTAAGAGGACGCTTGTTAGAACCTGTAATCGCACGACCACGACGACCGTTATCAAGCAGCGCATCCACAGACTCTTGCAACATACGTTTTTCGTTACGTACAATGATGTCTGGTGCAGCTAGGTCTAAAAGACGCTTCAAACGGTTATTACGGTTAATCACACGACGGTATAAGTCATTTAGATCAGACGTAGCAAAACGGCCGCCATCTAGTGGTACTAGAGGACGAAGATCTGGCGGAAGTACAGGTAGAACAGTTAAGATCATCCATTCTGGATTATTACCAGATTGAACGAATGCTTCTACAAGTTTCAAACGCTTAGTCAGTTTCTTACGTTTTGTTTCTGAGTTAGTAGTTTCTAACTCTTCACGCATGTCTTCGATTTCAGCTTGCATGTCCATAGAGCCAAGCAAGTCTTTAATCGCTTCCGCACCCATCTTAGCTGTAAATTCGTCACCGAACTCTTCTAGCTTATCAAGGTAGTCTTCTTCTGAAAGAAGTTGGCTGCGCTCTAAGTCAGTCATACCCGGCTCTGTAACCACATATGATTCAAAATAAAGTACACGTTCGATATCACGTAGAGGAATGTCCATTAACAAACCAATACGAGATGGAAGTGACTTCAGGAACCAGATATGTGCAACAGGAGACGCAAGTTCAATATGGCCCATACGGTCACGACGAACTTTAGTTTGCGTTACTTCTACGCCACATTTTTCACAGATAACACCACGGTGCTTCAGGCGCTTATATTTACCACATAAGCACTCGTAGTCTTTAACTGGGCCAAAGATACGTGCACAGAAAAGACCGTCACGTTCTGGCTTAAAGGTACGATAGTTGATTGTTTCTGGCTTTTTAACTTCACCAAAAGACCATGAACGAATTTGGTCAGGTGAAGCAAGACCGATTTTGATTGCATCAAATTCTTCGGTCTTGTGTTGTGCTTTCAGAAACTTTAATAAGTCTTTCACATTCGGCTCCTGTAAGGAGAAAAAAGGCGCTCGGCGAGCGCCTTATATTCTACCGAACAATCTCAATGAGATTATTCTTCGTCTTCTAACTCGATGTTGATACCAAGTGAGCGGATTTCTTTCAACAATACGTTGAATGATTCTGGCATACCTGGTTCCATACGATGATCGCCATCTACGATGTTCTTATACATCTTAGTACGACCGTTCACGTCATCCGACTTAACGGTTAGCATTTCTTGTAAAGTATATGCAGCACCATATGCTTCAAGTGCCCATACTTCCATCTCACCGAAACGCTGACCACCGAACTGAGCTTTACCACCAAGTGGTTGCTGAGTTACAAGGCTGTAAGAGCCGGTAGAACGTGCGTGCATCTTGTCATCAACTAAGTGGTTTAGTTTTAGCATGTACATGTAACCAACAGTTACAGGACGCTCAAACTCATCACCAGTACGACCATCAAACAATTTCAATTGACCAGATTCTGGTAAATCTACTAGTTTTAATAGTTCTTTAATTGAGGCTTCTGGAGCACCATCAAAGATTGGTGTTGCGATTGGTAAACCACCACGTAAGTTCTTAATTAATGTACGAACTTCGTCATCTGACAATGCAGCGATGTCTACTTCTTGGCGAGTTTCACCAAGATCGTATACTTTTTGTAAGAAGTTACGGAACTTATGCAGTTCTTGTTGCTCTTTAAGCATTTGGTTAAGTTTGTCACCAACGCCTTTCGCAGCAAGACCCATATGAACTTCAAGAATTTGACCGATGTTCATACGAGAAGGTACACCCAGAGGATTCAATACGATATCTACTGGCTGACCTTTTTCATCATAAGGCATGTCTTCAACAGGGTTGATCTTAGAGATTACACCCTTGTTACCATGACGACCCGCCATCTTATCACCAGGCTGAATTCGACGTTTTACCGCTAGGTAAACTTTAACGATTTTCAGTACGCCAGGTGCAAGATCATCACCTTGAGTGATCTTACGACGTTTAGTTTCGAATTTCTTATCGAACTCTGCTTTAAGCTCATCATATTGCTCAGCAAGCTGTTCAAGTTGATTCTGTTGAGATTCGTCGTCAAGCGTGATTTCTAACCACTGCTTACGATCCATCGCATCAAGCTTAATTTCAGAAGTACCTGCTGCAAGTAGAAGTGTGCGAACACGTGCTAATAAGCCACCTTCAAGAATCTGGAATTCTTCAGTAATGTCTTTCTTAGCTTCTTTAAGCTGCATTTGTTCGATTTCTAGAGCACGTTTATCTTTTTCAACACCATCACGAGTAAATACTTGTACATCAATGATAGTACCTGAAACAGAGTTTGGTACACGTAGAGAAGAATCTTTAACATCAGATGCTTTTTCACCGAAGATAGCTCGTAGTAGCTTCTCTTCAGGAGTCAGTTGAGTTTCACCTTTAGGTGTTACTTTACCAACTAGGATGTCACCACCCTTAACTTCAGCACCAATGTAAACAATACCTGATTCATCGAGTTTAGACAGTGCAGCTTCACCTACATTAGGGATATCTGCAGTGATCTCTTCTGAACCAAGTTTAGTATCACGAGCCACACAAGATAGTTCTTGAATATGGATTGTCGTGAAACGGTCTTCCTGAACTACACGCTCAGATACAAGGATTGAATCCTCGAAGTTATAACCATTCCAAGGCATGAACGCGATACGCATGTTCTGACCAAGTGCAAGCTCACCAAGATCCGTTGAAGGACCATCAGCAAGTACATCACCACGAGTTACAGGTTCACCAGGAAGTACTGTAGGACGTTGGTTGATACACGTATTTTGGTTAGAACGAGTGTATTTTGTTAAGTTGTAGATATCGATACCAGCTTCGCCAGGTACCAATTCTTCTTCGTTCACTTTAATAACGATACGAGAAGCATCTACAGACTGAACCATACCGCCACGTTTCGCAACTGCAGTTACACCTGAATCGACTGCTACACTACGTTCAATACCAGTACCAACTAAAGGCTTATCAGCTCTTAGTGTAGGTACAGCTTGACGTTGCATGTTCGCGCCCATCAAGGCACGGTTCGCATCATCGTGTTCTAGGAACGGGATAAGCGATGCAGCTACAGATACAACTTGGTTTGTCGCGACATCCATATATTGAATGTGTTCACGTGGGTGTAGGCCAGATTCACCTTTCTGACGAGCGATGATTAGTTCATCAGCGAAAGTACCTTCTTCTGTTAACACGGCATTCGCCTGTGCAATAACAAAAGTACCTTCTTCAATCGCAGATAGGTAATCTACATCTTCAGTCACAACATTATCAACAACACGACGATATGGAGTTTCTAAGAAACCATATTCATTACATCGAGCGTAAGCTGATAATGAGTTAATTAGACCGATGTTTGGACCTTCAGGTGTTTCGATTGGACATAGGCGACCGTAGTGAGTCGCGTGTACATCACGAACTTCGAAACCAGCACGCTCACGAGTCAGACCACCAGGACCTAAAGCAGAAATACGACGTTTGTGCGTAACTTCTGACAATGGGTTATTCTGATCCATAAACTGAGATAGCTGTGAAGAACCAAAGAATTCTTTAACTGCAGCTGAAATCGGCTTAGCATTGATAAGGTCTTGAGGCATAATAGCATCAAGATCACCAAGACTTAAACGCTCACGAACAGCACGTTCTACACGAACTAGACCAACACGGAATTGGTTTTCTGCCATTTCGCCAACAGAACGAATACGACGGTTACCAAGGTGATCGATATCATCAACCTCGCCTTTACCGTTACGAATATCGATCAGCTTGCGCATAACCTCGATGATGTCTTTCTCATCAAGAATACCATTACCTTCATCATTATCACGGCCAATTGAGCTATTAAACTTCATACGACCAACAGTCGATAAGTCATAGCGATCTTCAGAGAAGAATAGGCTTTCAAATAATGATTCAGCAGCTTCTTTTGTTGGTGGCTCGCCTGGGCGCATCATTCGGTAAATTTCAACTAGAGCCGATAGACGGTCAACAGTTGAATCAGCACGTAATGTGTCTGAAATGTATGCACCATGATCAAGGTCATTCGTAAATAACACTTCGATCTTCTTATGGCCAGCTTGAGATAAATTAGCAAGATCTTCTAAGCTAAACTCTTGGTTAGCTGCGATAATGATCTCGCCTGTGTCTTCATTCACATAATCGTGAGAAGCCACTTTACCTACGATATAATCCACTGGTACTTCGATATAGTTTACTTCGTCTTTCGTCAATTGACGGATATGACGTGCAGTAATACGACGACCGGCTTCAACATAAACCTTGCCGTTCGATTCGATATCGAATGTTGCAGTCTCACCACGTAAACGCTCAGGAAGTAATTCCATCATTAGCGTTTGATCTTTCACTTCAAATACAACTTTGTCGAAGAATAAATCTAAGATTTCTTCTGTTGTCTTGCGAAGTGCACGTAAGATGATCGTTGCTGGTAATTTACGACGGCGGTCGATACGTACGAATAAGTTATCCTTAGGATCAAATTCGAAGTCTAACCATGAACCACGGTAAGGAATTACACGTGCGTTATAAAGAACTTTACCAGATGAATGGGTTTTACCCTTATCGCTGTCGAAGAAGACACCTGGGCTGCGGTGCAGCTGGGATACGATAACCCTTTCAGTACCATTGATTACAAAAGTACCATTGTCTGTCATAAGCGGAATTTCGCCCATGTAGACTTCTTGTTCTTTAATGTCTTTTACCGTGCCTGCAGGTGCATCTTTATCGTACACAACTAAACGCAGTTTAACACGTAGAGGTGCAGAATATGTAACACCGCGGATTTGACATTCTTTAACGTCAAATTCTGGCTCACGGAGATTGTAGCTAACGTATTCTAGCTTAGAGTTGCCGTTATAGCTCTGAATTGGAAAAACAGAACGGAAAGCAGCCTCAAGACCGTATTGCCCTTCAGGATCTTGCTCGATAAACTTAGTAAAAGAATCAAGCTGGATCGATAGCAAGTATGGTATGTCCAACACTTGTGGACGCTTACCAAAATCCTTACGGATGCGCTTTTTCTCTGTATAAGAGTAAACCATGGGGTTCCTCAGCTCGCTGATAAGTGACCCGAACCATCCGCCTTCGAAAGGTTGGGACAGTAACTAATAACACTGTTTTCTGTAGGACATAATCTCTGATTGAGATTATGTTTTTTGCTCGGATATAGGGACTTTAAACAGTGTGAAATTACCCTAAACCCTACAGCGCAAAAAGGCCGGTGGTTAATAAACCACCAGCCATTAGCCGTTAGGCTATGAAACTAAGTAATAATTACTTGATTTCAACAGTTGCACCAGCTTCTTCAAGCTGTGCTTTAAGGCCTTCAGCTTCAGCTTTATCAACGCCTTCTTTAAGTGCAGCAGGAGCTGAGTCTACAAGACCCTTAGCTTCTTTCAGGCCAAGACCTGTAGCGCCACGTACTGCTTTGATTACAGAAACTTTGTTTCCGCCAACAGCAGTTAGGATTACGTCAAATTCAGTTTGCTCTTCAGCAGCTTCAGCAGCAGCGCCACCAGCAACTACTGCAGCAGCAGCAGTAACACCGAATTTTTCTTCCATAGCTTCGATAAGCTCAACAACTTGCATTACAGACATTTCTGCAACTGCGTCTAGGATTTGCTCGTTAGTAATAGACATAACAATTCTCTTTTAAGTCAACAATAATTTATTTTGTAATCAAATAAAGCAGGGCTTATGCCGCAACTTCTTCTTTTTGATCACGAACAGCAGCGATAGTACGTACCAATTTACCAGCAGAAGCTTCTTTCATGCACATCATTAAGCGTGCGATAGCTTCGTCGTAAGTTGGTAGTGTCGCTAGTACATCAGCATCAGTAACTGCGCCTTCAAATGCAGCAGCTTTGATCTCGAAGTCTTTATTCTCTTTAGCAAAGTCTTTAAAAAGACGTGCTGCAGCACCTGGGTGCTCGTTAGAGAATGCAAGTAGAGACGGACCAGTAAAGGTGTCTTGTAGACACTCATACTCAGTACCTTCTACTGCACGACGTGCTAAAGTGTTACGAACAACTCTCATGTAAACACCCGCTTCACGCGCTTGTTTACGTAGAGAAGTCATCGCGCCAACAGTAACGCCACGAGAATCAGCTACAACTGCAGAAAGTGCACCACTGGCTGCTTCGTTGACTTCAGCAACAATTGCTTTTTTGTCTTGAAGATTTAAAGCCATTTGGATTAACCTCTGGTTGTGATTACACCACTCACTACAAAATGTAGGAGAGTAATTACGATGCATTCCCAGAAAGCTAATTTTAAAAATTAGCCTTTAGTTCGGGCACCGTCTACGCAGGTTTTATTAAGCTCTTTTACAAGCGCCTACGGTCTTGGACGGAGACTATTCAATAAAAATCAAACAGCCCCAACCATAAATTTGATAAGCGCAGAATTATACACAAATCCTACGCTTTTGCAAATTAGTTTGTAGCAGTATCTAGAGTCGCTTGATCTAGAGATACGCCAGCACCCATTGTAGTTGAGATGCTTACCTTCTTCAGAAAAACACCTTTCGCTGAAGTTGGTTTTGCTTTCTTAAGTGCAACTAGAAGAGATTCTAAGTTCTCTTTAAGTTGAGCGCCATCAAAATCCACTTTACCGATAGTAGTGTGGATGATGCCGTTTTTGTCGTTACGGTAACGAACCTGACCAGCTTTCGCATTTTTAACTGCTTGAGCAACATTAGGAGTTACAGTACCAACTTTAGGGTTTGGCATAAGACCGCGAGGACCTAGGATTGTACCTAGTTGACCAACAACGCGCATTGCATCTGGAGAAGCAACAACAACGTCAAAGTTCATTTCGCCTTTCTTAACTAGTTCAGCAAGATCTTCCATGCCTACTAGATCAGCGCCAGCTTCTTTAGCTGCTTCTGCGTTTGCACCTTGAGTGAACACAGCAACACGGATATCACGACCAGTACCGTGAGGTAGTACTGTTGCACCACGTACGTTTTGGTCTGATTTACGTGCATCAATGCCAAGGTTGATAGCAACATCAACACTTTCATTGAATTTAGCGGTAGCTAGTTCTTTAAGAAGAGCAACAGCTTCGTTGATTTCGTAGTCTTTAGTAACTTCCACTTTTTCGCGGATATTACGCATACGCTTAGTAAGTTTAGCCATTTTATTAACCCTCTACCACTAGACCCATTGAACGAGCAGTACCAGCAATTGAACGCTTCATAGCTTCAATGTCAGCACCAGTCATGTCCGCAGCTTTAGTTTCTGCGATCTCTTGTACTTGAGCGTCAGTAATAGTACCAACTTTCTCAGTGTTTGGACGACCAGAACCAGACTTAACGCCAGCAGCTTTCTTAAGAAGAACAGCAGCAGGTGGAGTCTTAGTAATAAACGTGAAAGAACGGTCGTTGTATACAGAGATAACAACTGGAGTAGGTAGACCTTTCTCAACAGATTCTGTTCTTGCGTTAAACGCTTTACAGAATTCCATGATATTAACACCGTGTTGACCTAGAGCAGGACCAACTGGTGGACTTGGGTTCGCCATACCTGCTGCAACTTGCAGTTTGATATAAGCTTCAACTTTCTTAGCCATAATATTTCCTAATTTTGGGTTCAAACGCCATCCAACTGGATTAGCTCCCCGTTAACAAAAACGCGCGAAATTATAATAATAATTCGCGCGTTTTACAATAGCTTTGCTGATTTTTCGATCAGTTTTTTTCTACTTGGCTAAACTCTAGTTCAACTGGAGTTGCACGACCAAAGATAGAAACAGATACTTTGATACGACTTTTTTCGTAATCAACTTCTTCCACTGTACCATTAAAGTCAGCAAATGGACCTTCAGTAACACGAACCACTTCACCAGCTTCAAATAATGTCTTAGGACGAGGGGCTTCACTCGCTTGTGCAAGACGATTTAAAATAGCATCAGCTTCTTTATCTGTAATTGGTGCTGGGCGATCTGAAGTACCACCAATGAACCCCATAACACGTGGAATACTACGTACCAAGTGCCATGATTCATCATTCATGATCATTTGCACTAACACGTAACCAGGGAAAAATTTACGTTCGCTTTTACGACGCTGGCCAGCACGCATTTCTACCACTTCTTCAGTTGGTACAAGCACTTCGCCAAATAACTCTTCCATGTTATGAATTTTAATATGTTCGCGTAACGATTGTGATACACGGCCTTCAAAACCTGAAAAGGCTTGAACTACATACCAACGTTTCTTTGGAGCTTCACTCATGATCACTTATCCTCAAACACCTGTGATTAAGCCAATTAGTCTAACCATAATACCATCAATACCCCATAAAATCAGAGCCATTACGATACATACAGCAAGAACAATGAAAGTTGTTTGTGTTGTTTCTTGGCGTGTAGGCCAAACAACTTTACGTACTTCCATTCTTGATTCGCGAGCAAATGCAATTGCAGTTTGACCTTTTGCTGTGAAGGCAGCAATACCACCAGCAGCAGCAATCAATGCAACTACACCGGCAGCTCGAATAACAACAGACAAATCAGCTAGTAAATAATTACCTATAACCGCAGCAGAAAGTAGTACTAGAACTAGTAACCACTTAACTGTATCAACTGCGCCTGAAGTTTCTGTCGTCTCAGTATTTGTTTTCATAAACCAACCTGTGACATAACTAAAATCATTTTCCATCATTAGACAGAAATTCAAAAACAAGAGTAAATATACCCTACTCTCTTCATCCTATAAACCAGCGATTTGCTAATTTATCTGCGCTGTGCTCTGCATTTTCTTAAAATTATAGAGTAAAAATAAAACAACACACAATACAACGCAGAAAAAGGGCATCGAATGATGCCCTTTTTATTAGTACTTAGTCAAATCTTAAGCGAAGATTTTAGCAACAACACCAGCACCAACTGTACGGCCACCTTCACGGATTGCGAAGCGTAGACCTTCGTCCATAGCGATTGGAGCGATTAGCTCAACCGTCATTTGAACGTTGTCACCAGGCATTACCATTTCAACACCTTCAGGAAGTGTGATATCGCCAGTTACATCCGTTGTACGGAAGTAAAACTGTGGACGGTAGCCTTTGAAGAAAGGAGTATGACGGCCGCCTTCATCTTTAGAAAGAACGTATACTTCTGACTCAAATTTAGTGTGTGGGTTGATTGAACCTTTAGCAGCAAGTACTTGGCCACGTTCAACGTCATCACGCTTAGTACCACGTAGAAGTGCACCAACGTTCTCACCAGCACGACCTTCGTCAAGCAGTTTACGGAACATTTCAACACCAGTACATGTAGAAACTGTAGTTTCTTTGATACCAATGATTTCTACTTCGTCACCTACACGTAGGATACCACGTTCGATACGACCAGTAACAACAGTACCACGACCTTGAATTGAGAATACATCTTCAATAGGAAGTAGGAAAGGCATGTCTACAGCACGCTCTGGAAGAGGAATGTAAGAATCTAGTGCTTCTGCAAGCTCAACGATTTTATCTTCCCATTGTTTTTCGCCTTGTAGAGCACCAAGAGCTGAACCTTGGATTACTGGTAAATCATCACCTGGGTAATCGTATTCAGAAAGAAGTTCACGAACTTCCATTTCTACTAGCTCTAGAAGCTCTTCATCATCAACCATGTCACATTTGTTCATGAATACGATGATGTAAGGGATACCAACTTGACGACCAAGTAGGATGTGCTCACGTGTTTGTGGCATTGGACCATCAGTTGCAGCAACAACTAGGATACCACCATCCATTTGAGCAGCACCAGTGATCATGTTTTTAACATAATCGGCGTGTCCAGGACAGTCAACGTGTGCATAGTGACGCTCAGGTGTATCGTACTCAACGTGAGAAGTTGAGATTGTGATACCACGCTCGCGCTCTTCTGGAGCGTTATCGATTGATGCGAAATCTTTAGCAACACCACCGTACACTTTTGCAAGTGTAGTACAGATAGCAGCAGTTAGAGTTGTTTTACCGTGGTCGACGTGGCCGATAGTACCAACGTTTACGTGCGGTTTCGTACGTTCAAATTTTTCTTTAGACATGATGTCTCCTAGGTACGGCTATTGGTGGCATTAATATGACCACGTAACCAAAAATATATTTAAAAATTATAAGGGGAAATAGAAGATGGAGCGTGCAGCGGGAATCGAACCCGCATCATCAGCTTGGAAGGCTGAGGTAATAGCCATTATACGATGCACGCATGTAACTCGGCGGAGCTATTTCACCTTGAATATGGTGGAGGGGGACGGATTCGAACCATCGAAGCTTTCGCGGCAGATTTACAGTCTGCTCCCTTTGGCCACTCGGGAACCCCTCCAAATTTTTAATTTCTTTTACTATTAAAAAGAAATGGTGCCGACTACCGGAGTCGAACTGGTGACCTACTGATTACAAGTCAGTTGCTCTACCTACTGAGCTAAGTCGGCACAATTGGTGCGCATTCTAGTTAATCTCGAAATATCATGCAACCGAAAAATCAAATAAAATGTTTTTTTTACTTTTTCAATGCTATTTCTAGTAATTTCATCAACGACATTGCTGAAAATAAGATAAGAACACTTTTTTCTTATTCTGCCTTATTGTATTGTTCACCTTTCATAATATCCGACTGGTAAGTAATGTGAGCTCTTATTTAACGTTTTCCCGTGATCATTGGGCCGAGTTGCGTAACTCAACACCTCTAACCTTGACAGAACAAGAACTCACACACCTTCGTGGAATTAATGAAAATATAAATATCATCGAAGTTGAAGAAATTTATCTTCCTTTAATCCGTTTACTTCAGCTAAATATTGAAAAACATAGAGAGAAAAATGCTGTTTTAGAGCATTTTTTATTAAATGATGCTATCAATTCCCCATTTATTATTGGTATTGCAGGTAGCGTCGCTGTAGGGAAAAGTACTACCGCCCGAATTATTCAGACTCTTTTAAATCAATTAGTCCCTGATTTAAAAACAGACTTAATCACAACAGACGGTTTTTTATATCCAAATAAACTTCTTAATCATAAAGGGATCATGCATAGAAAAGGGTTCCCTGAATCATACGATATGCAATCATTAGTTTCTTTTATTGCCGATGTCAAAAGCGGTCATGATGCGGTAGAAGCGCCAATATATTCACATTTAACCTATGATATAACGACTGAGAAAAAAGTTATCTCTAAACCTGATATTTTAATAATTGAAGGGCTAAATGTATTACAAAATAGCTATGATTATCCAAATAAACAGCATAATCGCTTTGTCTCAGATTTCTTAGATTTTTCAATCTATGTTGATGCATCTAAAAAACAACTCAAAGAATGGTACGTTGCTCGTTTTTTAAAATTAAGAACTAGTGCTTTTAAGCAAAAAGGGGCTTATTTTTCACACTACACAGAACTATCTACAGCAGAATCAATTGTAAAAGCTAATCACATTTGGGATACGATTAATGGCTTAAACCTAGAAGAGAATATTTTGCCTACGAGAAATAGAGCTAATTTAATCTTATCAAAAACAGAAAATCACTCAATAAATAAAGTATCAATCAGAAAGTAACTAGTTTTTTTGAATAGAGACTTCTCCTCCAATAAATGGGGTTAGAATTCCATTTTTCTCTAATAAAATAGCTCCTTGTTCATCAATACCTTTACAAATTCCTTTAGTAACAGTCGAGCCTAGCTGTAAGGATATTTCTCTATCCATAAAATTATCTAAGCTTTTCCATCTTTCAATAAATGGTTTTAACCCTTCTGATTCAAATTCATTCATAACATCAAATAAAGATATTAATAACTCATTGGCAAGCTTATTTCTTTGCATTTTCCCTCCCCCTAATGCAGATGCTAAATCAACCCAAGGTTGTCCAATATCATCATTAAATCGCTCATCAAGATCTATATTTATCCCAACACCTACAACAATATGTGCTGCACCACCAGACTGCGCTGAAAGCTCAATCAAAACTCCAGCTAATTTTTTTCATTCCAGTAAATATCATTTGGCCATTTTAATTTTAAATTAGTACACCCTAGCTTTTCCAAGGCATTTACCACAGCAACCCCAATGGCAAGGCTTAACCCCATAGTTGCAGGTAAACCATCATCTAATTTCCAATATAAAGAGAAATAAATATTACTTCCAAATGGAGATACCCACTTCCTACCTCTTCGCCCTCGACCTGCTGTTTGATACTCTGCAAAACAAGATTGTCCTGACTTAAGCGTTGCCATATTATTCAATAAATATTGATTAGTTGAATCAACAACACCTAAAAGTATTGGGATAGGTAACTGAGCAAAAGTTATTTTATCTTTTGAAAGAAGCTCTATTGGATTAGATAATGCGTATCCCTTTCCTTTTACTTTGTAAATCAACAACCCCCAACCTTGAATTACTGAAATATGCTTACTAATTGCTGAACGAGAAATATCTAATAACTCACCAAGTTCTTCTCCTGAGTGAAATAGTCCATCACTTAACTTACGAAGTATTGCTAACTTTTTAGCATGTTCTTTCATTAAATAACTCCGATAAAAAAGTTTCTTTCGCGCCAAGGTAAAATCGAACTTCGTGCTCTAATTCTATTTGATATTTTTCAAATACTTTGGTTTTCACGTGATTAGCTAAAGTCAAAATATCAGAAGATATGGCTGTGCCGTTATTAATTAATACTAAAGCTTGCTCTTTATGCACTTGTGCACCATTAATTTTAACCCCTTTAAGCCCTGCATTATCAATAAGCCACCCTGCAGCAATTTTTTTCTGGTCACCAAATGGATATGCCGGCATGTTAGGAAAGCGCAAAGTTAAATCAGAATAATGTTCATTTGAAATGATTGGATTTTTAAAAAAACTCCCAGCATTCCCTAGTAGTGCAGGGTCTGGTAGTTTTTCTGTGCGGATTTTACATATTGCCTCATAGACTTCCCTTACTGTTGTTTCTGAACTATTTAAAACTGATAATGGTCCATATGATAATAATGGCGCCCAAGATTTACTTAAACGTAATGTAACTGCGGTAATAATTACATTGTCTTTCAATTCATTCTTGAAAATCGAATCCCTATAATCAAATAAACATTCATCTCTACTTAAACTTTCAACTTTTAACGTTGTTAGATTTAAATATTCTACTGATTCACAAACATCTTTAAACTCTATACCATAAGCACCAATATTTTGAATAGGGGAAGTTCCAACGCACCCAGGAATCATTGCTAAATTTTCAATACCGTAGTAGTGATTATCGACACACCACTCTACAAACTTAGGCCAATCTTCTCCACTAGAAACAGTAATCAAATACTCATTATCAAGTTCTTTAACTTTTTTACCAAAAATACGATTAAGAACAACTATGCCACTAAAAGTACCACAAAATAATGTATTACTACCTCTCCCTAAAGGAAGTTTAACAAATGTTGAATATTCAGGGCTTGACCAAATATCAATCAAGTCTTGGATACTTTCTGCTTCTAAGATCAATTCTGCCTCTTCGTTTAAGGCAAAACTATTATATTTCTTCAAGTTTTTACTTGGTAAAATTTTCATATCGACTGTATTTTTAAGGCTAAATTAAGTACATTCTAACTTAATACATAAAAACTACATAGAACACCATAAATGAATCTAACTCTTTCATACTTAGATAAACTACGTCTTCCTCTCCTTCATAAGCTTTATAAAGAGAATTACCCATCAGGAAAACCTAAAGGAAAAGAGGAAATCGTCATTCTTGAAGAAAAAAAACGAATAATAGGCTCAATTCGTATAAAAACCTATGATGACTGCCACTTTTTAACAGGTATGATGATTATTCAGGAAAAACGTCAACAGCACTTAGGCAGCTACTTTCTTAGCGAAATAGCACCGTTTCTATCGTTGAGAGAGTCTTATTGCTTATGCGAACCTTATCTTACTAACTTTTACCAACAAAATGGGTTTATATGCATTAGCCACGAATCCTTACCTCATATTATTACCTCTAAATATGATCGCTATACAAAAGATGGTAAAAAATTAGATGTTCTTGTATATAAAAAAAGCAACAATTAGATATTAATCTCGGCAATAGTAATTTAGTTTGCTAATATTACTGATCTTATATTGATAATTTAATGATCGGTTATGAACTCAAAGCCTCAAGAAAGTAAAGAACAGCTATTAAAGCTTCCAATGCTGTCTCAAAAGCCCGAGAATATTGAAACTCTTCATACTGCAGAGGATTTTCGGTATGAGCTATTACAACAAATAAAGAATGCTAAAAAAAGAATCTATATTGTAGCTCTTTACTTAGAAAATGATGATGCTGGCCGTGAAATCTTTACTGCCTTATATCAAGCAAAACAGAAACAACCGACTCTTGATATAAATGTACTTGTTGATTGGCATAGAGCACAAAGAGGACTAATCGGGGCTGAGAAAAGTGATGGAAATGCGGCACTGTACCGTGAGTTTTCAGAAAAATATAAGTATTCTATTAATGTTCTTGGTGTCCCTGTTAGAAATAAAGAAGTGTTTGGTGTTCTTCATTTAAAAGGTTTTATTTTTGATGATACCGTAATTTACAGTGGCGCTAGTCTAAACGATGTATATTTAGCCCATAAAGAAAAGTATCGTTTTGATCGATATCATATTCTAAATAATCAGTTTTTAGCTAACTCAATGGTTTCATTTATTACTAAGACACTAATTTCCAGTCCTGCTGTAAATTGCTTATCACAACAAAATAGACCAAATACAAAATCATTAAAACCAGCAATAAAAGAGCTACGAAAGCAACTTAGTTTAGTTAATTATCAATTTACACCTCAAATGAGAAAATCAGGTGAAATAGGTATCACACCTCTAGTCGGTTTAGGTCGAAAGGGGAATAAACTGAACAACCATATTCAACTGTTGTTAGCTGCTGCCACATCTGAGATTACCATATGTACACCATACTTTAACTTTCCAAAGCCCATTGCAAAAGAGTTGAAAAAAGCATTAAATCGAGGTGTTAAAGTTACCATTATTGTTGGTGATAAAACTGCAAATGACTTTTATATTTCACCAGAAGAAGAGTTTAGAACCATTGCGGGGCTTCCTTACTTATATGAAATGAATCTACGACACTTTGCTAAGGTCAATGAAACAGCAATCGCAAGCAGACAACTA
The DNA here is from genome assembly GCA_000953695.1 of Aliivibrio wodanis. Classification (GTDB taxonomy): domain Bacteria; phylum Pseudomonadota; class Gammaproteobacteria; order Enterobacterales; family Vibrionaceae; genus Aliivibrio; species Aliivibrio wodanis. Next base: position 2,856,527 of record LN554846.1, read on the forward strand.
TCACTCTGTCTATGGAAACATAAAAACAACAGTTTTCATCTAAAAGGAGTTTGGGTTGATGATGAATTTACACTATTCACTGGTAGTAATTTAAACCCTAGAGCTTGGAAATTAGATCTTGAAAATGGTTTATTAATTCAAGATCCAGAACAGCTTTTAGTTGCAGAGAAAAAAGTTGAACTAGATATTATCCTTGAGCACACTCAATTAGTGGGATCTTACAAGCAAATTGATAAGTTAGAAAACTACCCGTCAGAAGTAAAGCGTTTAATTAAACGAATTAAGCGTTTTAAAGCGGATCATATCTTAAATCAAATTTTATAAACTCATACTTTATCTCTACATACTCGTAGAGATAAAGTACCTCTTCACCAAAAAAGCTTATACCAATTCCGTTAATTAACTTATCAAGTTTAACCAATCTCTAAAGCAGAGTGAGATGACTCTGCCTTTATCTTCACAAAACCGATCCCACGCTCTACATAATGTCTCTACGATATCGTCATAGTTTTCGAAGCACCTATTTGCTACTTCATTTTGGCGGAGCCAACTCCATACCTGTTCTATAGGGTTAAGCTCGGGAGAATAAGGTGGGATATGAATTATGGTGAGATTCTCAAATTCATCGGCAAGATAGCTCTGGTGCCAACTCGCTTGATCCATGATAACAACAGCATGCTTGCCAGCTGGTGTGGCTTGAGAAATTAATCTGAGTTGCTCTTTCATTGCTTCCATATTGCTCAGGGGAACCACTATCGCTTCAGCTTCTCCTGTCGTGACACATACTGCTCCGAAAAGGTATGCATACTCAAATTGCTGTTCTAGGCCGGGTCCCTTTCTCTGCCCATATGCGCGTTGTTGTGTTGCGTTGACCAAATCTAGCCTCGTCTTGAAACCATATTTGAACATCTTTTAAGGGGACGTGACCAGAGATCTTAAGGATCGTTTCGATTGGGAATTTTTTTAAAAGCTTCTTGAGCTTCAACTGACTGCTTAGGATGTTTGGAACGAGTAGTAATCCAACTCAAATCTATGTCATGTAATAACTGATAGAGCGCCGACTTTTTATATGATGCATTGAAGTTGCTTTCTATATAGAGTCCAATGTCTCTTGCTTGAAGACGACCGCCACTCTCATTTACGGCATGTTCGATAACATATTCTTTGAGTTGTGATTTTTGCTCGTCTGTTAGGCGATGAGGTCTACCAGAATGTGGTTTCTCTTGAAGTCCTTGAAGACCATTGTTGAGATATGCTTTGACCCATTTATTGACGCTTACTCTGCTAACTTTAAGGTAGTTAGCTATTTGAGTGCGACTTTTACCGTCAACAAAATGAGAAACGGATAAATAACGCATTCTAAGTCGAGCATTGGATGTGGAATTAATCAGACTCGGGAAATCATGCTTCATAAGGACTCCTTTTAAGAGTCCATATTAGATCATAAAATTAACGGAATTGGTATTATAACCTGAACGATTCGTTTTATTCAGATGTAAAAAAGCCCTAATCTTTCGATTAGGGCTTTCTTGGTATAGTGGCGGAGTGGACGGGACTCGAACCCGCGACCCCCGGCGTGACAGGCCGGTATTCTAACCAACTGAACTACCACTCCGCAGTGTCTATTCAGGTATATCTTAATTTAAAGCCTGGCGATGTCCTACTCTCACATGGGGAAACCCCACACTACCATCGGCGCTATTACGTTTCACTTCTGAGTTCGGCATGGGATCAGGTGGGTCCATAACGCTATGGTCGCCAAGCAAATTCTTTCTATCTACCTCACTAAGAGATAAATAATAATCTGGAAAGCCATTTCTCTATATAAAGAGTTATTCTTAATCACATTCAATCTGTTTCTTGTCACTTTAAATCCGTTCAAAACCCCTTGGGTGTTGTATGGTTAAGCCTCACGGGCAATTAGTACAGGTTAGCTCAATGCCTCGCAGCACTTACACACCCTGCCTATCTACGTCGTAGTCTCCAACAACCCTTTAGGATACGTATAGTATCAGGGATGACTCATCTCAAGGCTCGCTTCACGCTTAGATGCTTTCAGCGTTTATCGATCCCGAACTTAGCTACCGGGCAATGCTACTGGCGTAACAACCCGAACACCAGAGGTTCGTCCACTCCGGTCCTCTCGTACTAGGAGCAGCCCCTTTCAATCATCCAACGCCCACGGCAGATAGGGACCGAACTGTCTCACGACGTTCTAAACCCAGCTCGCGTACCACTTTAAATGGCGAACAGCCATACCCTTGGGACCGACTTCAGCCCCAGGATGTGATGAGCCGACATCGAGGTGCCAAACACCGCCGTCGATATGAACTCTTGGGCGGTATCAGCCTGTTATCCCCGGAGTACCTTTTATCCGTTGAGCGATGGCCCTTCCATTCAGAACCACCGGATCACTATGACCTACTTTCGTACCTGCTCGAATTGTCATTCTCGCAGTCAAGCGGGCTTATGCCATTGCACTAACCACACGATGTCCAACCGTGTTTAGCCCACCTTCGTGCTCCTCCGTTACTCTTTGGGAGGAGACCGCCCCAGTCAAACTACCCACCAGGCACTGTCCGCAACCCCGATAAGGGGCCAACGTTAGAACATCAAGCATACAAGGGTGGTATTTCAAGATTGCCTCCACCAATACTAGCGTACTGGTTTCAAAGGCTCCCACCTATCCTACACATGTAGGGTCAATGTTCAGTGCCAAGCTGTAGTAAAGGTTCACGGGGTCTTTCCGTCTAGCCGCGGGTACACTGCATCTTCACAGCGATTTCAATTTCACTGAGTCTCGGGTGGAGACAGCGTGGCCATCATTACGCCATTCGTGCAGGTCGGAACTTACCCGACAAGGAATTTCGCTACCTTAGGACCGTTATAGTTACGGCCGCCGTTTACTTGGGCTTCGATCAAGAGCTTCGACCGAAGTCTAACCCCATCAATTAACCTTCAAGCACCGGGCAGGCGTCACACCGTATACGTCATCTTACGATTTAGCACAGTGCTATGTTTTTAATAAACAGTTGCAGCCACCTGGTATCTGCGACTCCCGGCAGCTTAGAGAGCAAGTCTCATCACCGCTAGGAGCGTACCTTCTCCCGAAGTTACGGTACCATTTTGCCTAGTTCCTTCACCCGAGTTCTCTCAAGCGCCTTAGTATTCTCTACTCGACCACCTGTGTCGGTTTGGGGTACGATTTCTTATAATCTGAAGCTTAGAGGCTTTTCCTGGAAGCATGGCATCAATGGCTTCACATCCGTAGATGCTCGACATCGTGTCTCAGCCTAACAAGAGTCCGGATTTACCTAAACTCTTAGCCTACGCACTTGAACTTGGACGACCGTCGCCAAGCCCACCTAGCCTTCTCCGTCCCCCCATCGCAATTATAAGAAGTACGGGAATATTAACCCGTTTCCCATCGACTACGCTTTTCAGCCTCGCCTTAGGGGTCGACTTACCCTGCCCCGATTAACGTTGGACAGGAACCCTTGGTCTTCCGGCGAGGGGGTTTTTCACCCCCTTTATCGTTACTCATGTCAGCATTCGCACTTCTGATACCTCCAGCATGCCTTACAGCACACCTTCGACGGCTTACAGAACGCTCCCCTACCCAGCACAATAAATTGCACTGCCGCAGCTTCGGTGTATAGCTTAGCCCCGTTACATCTTCCGCGCAGGCCGACTCGACCAGTGAGCTATTACGCTTTCTTTAAATGATGGCTGCTTCTAAGCCAACATCCTGGCTGTCTGAGCCTTCCCACATCGTTTCCCACTTAGCTATAACTTTGGGACCTTAGCTGGCGGTCTGGGTTGTTTCCCTCTCCACGACGGACGTTAGCACCCGCCGTGTGTCTCCCGGATAGTACTTACTGGTATTCGGAGTTTGCAAAGGGTTGGTAAGTCGGGATGACCCCCTAGCCTTAACAGTGCTCTACCCCCAGTAGTATTCGTCCGAGGCTCTACCTAAATAGATTTCGGGGAGAACCAGCTATCTCCAAGTTTGATTGGCCTTTCACCCCTAGCCACAAGTCATCCGCTAATTTTTCAACATTAGTCGGTTCGGTCCTCCAATTGATGTTACTCAATCTTCAACCTGCCCATGGCTAGATCACTTGGTTTCGGGTCTATATCCAGAGACTGAACGCCCAGTTAAGACTCGGTTTCCCTACGGCTCCCCTAAACGGTTAACCTTGCCACTGAATATAAGTCGCTGACCCATTATACAAAAGGTACGCAGTCACATAACAAGTATGCTCCTACTGCTTGTACGTACACGGTTTCAGGTTCTATTTCACTCCCCTCACAGGGGTTCTTTTCGCCTTTCCCTCACGGTACTGGTTCACTATCGGTCAGTCAGTAGTATTTAGCCTTGGAGGATGGTCCCCCCATATTCAGACAGGATATCACGTGTCCCGCCTTACTCGTTTTCACTGATGATGAGATGTCGGTTACAGGGCTATCACCTTGTATCGCGCCACTTTCCAGAGGCTTCACCTGTCTCATTAAAAGCTTAAGGGCTAACCCAATTTCGCTCGCCGCTACTTTCGGGATCTCGGTTGATTTCTCTTCCTCGGGGTACTTAGATGTTTCAGTTCTCCCGGTTTGCCTCGCTGCGCTATGTATTCACGCAGCGATACTAGCTTATGCTAGTGGGTTTCCCCATTCAGAAATCCCAGACTCAAAAGGTTTTTACTACCTAATCTGGGCTTATCGCAAGTTAATACGTCTTTCATCGCCTCTGACTGCCAAGGCATCCACCGTGTACGCTTAGTCACTTAACCATACAACCCCAAGAGGTTTCGTATGGACCATTTGCTTTCACTTTTCAAAGTGAAGACAAAACAGCAACCAAGGTTGAACTCGTCGCTATCTCTATATAAAAGATAGGGAGTTCTGGTTTTTCGCCGGATTCAAAATACAAGAACACTTGAATGTGTTTTTAATTTGTTTATCTAAAAGATAAACAAAAGATATTAAGAACTTTTAAATTTTTGATTTAGATAACTCGTAAGTTATTTAAATCAGTCAGCTTTCCAAATTGTTAAAGAGCTTAAAGCAAAAAGCTTTAATCAATAATCGAAATCATTAATTAAAGCTCTGTCACTTCAACTTATTAAAACCTAATCAATCTGTGTGAACACTCATAAATTGCAATCTATCGTTTAAGGAGGTGATCCAGCCCCAGGTTCCCCTAGGGCTACCTTGTTACGACTTCACCCCAGTCATGAACCACAAAGTGGTGAGCGTCCTCCCGAAGGTTAAACTACCCACTTCTTTTGCAGCCCACTCCCATGGTGTGACGGGCGGTGTGTACAAGGCCCGGGAACGTATTCACCGTGACATTCTGATTCACGATTACTAGCGATTCCGACTTCACGGAGTCGAGTTGCAGACTCCGATCCGGACTACGACGCACTTTTTGGGATTCGCTCACTATCGCTAGCTTGCAGCCCTCTGTATGCGCCATTGTAGCACGTGTGTAGCCCTACTCGTAAGGGCCATGATGACTTGACGTCGTCCCCACCTTCCTCCGGTTTATCACCGGCAGTCTCCCTGGAGTTCCCACCATTACGTGCTGGCAAACAAGGATAAGGGTTGCGCTCGTTGCGGGACTTAACCCAACATTTCACAACACGAGCTGACGACAGCCATGCAGCACCTGTCTCAGAGCTCCCGAAGGCACTAAGCTATCTCTAGCGAATTCTCTGGATGTCAAGAGTAGGTAAGGTTCTTCGCGTTGCATCGAATTAAACCACATGCTCCACCGCTTGTGCGGGCCCCCGTCAATTCATTTGAGTTTTAATCTTGCGACCGTACTCCCCAGGCGGTCTACTTAACGCGTTAGCTCCGAAAGCCACGGCTCAAGGCCACAACCTCCAAGTAGACATCGTTTACGGCGTGGACTACCAGGGTATCTAATCCTGTTTGCTCCCCACGCTTTCGCATCTGAGTGTCAGTGTCTGTCCAGGGGGCCGCCTTCGCCACTGGTATTCCTTCAGATCTCTACGCATTTCACCGCTACACCTGAAATTCTACCCCCCTCTACAGCACTCTAGTTTTCCAGTTTCAAATGCGGTTCCGAGGTTGAGCCCCGGGCTTTCACATCTGACTTAACAAACCACCTGCATGCGCTTTACGCCCAGTAATTCCGATTAACGCTCGCACCCTCCGTATTACCGCGGCTGCTGGCACGGAGTTAGCCGGTGCTTCTTCTGTCGCTAACGTCAAGATATGCAGCTATTAACTACACACCCTTCCTCACGACTGAAAGTACTTTACAACCCGAAGGCCTTCTTCATACACGCGGCATGGCTGCATCAGGCTTTCGCCCATTGTGCAATATTCCCCACTGCTGCCTCCCGTAGGAGTCTGGACCGTGTCTCAGTTCCAGTGTGGCTGATCATCCTCTCAGACCAGCTAGAGATCGTCGCCTTGGTGAGCTCTTACCTCACCAACAAGCTAATCTCACCTGGGCTAATCTTAGCGCGAGAGGTCCGAAGATCCCCCTCTTTGGTCCGAAGACATTATGCGGTATTAGCTATCGTTTCCAATAGTTATCCCCCACACTAAGGCATATTCCCAGGCATTACTCACCCGTCCGCCGCTCGTCAGCAAATTAGCAAGCTAATTTCTGTTACCGCTCGACTTGCATGTGTTAGGCCTGCCGCCAGCGTTCAATCTGAGCCATGATCAAACTCTTCAATTAAAGTTTTTTGATACCTTTCAGCAGAAAGGATATCGACTCAATGATTAATACTGATTTCTTACATAAAAGTAATTTTGTGTAGTCACTCAGTTCATTGATTATTTTTGTTTGAATTCACTTCGAAAAGCAAAAGCAAACTAGTGATTATCAACTCACAAGTGCCCACACAGATTAATAGGTTTCAAATTGTTAAAGAGCTTTTCTTTCAACAACTTAACGTTTCCGCTTCGTTGCTTCAGGCTGAGTATAATACAGAGCCAATATTTTAAGTCAATACTTATTTAAAAATAATTTTAAACACTAAAAACTTAATGCCACTAGGTTCTTGCTTTCGCTTTTCCTTGGTAACGGATGCGCATTATAGGGAGCACTGATAGTTTCGCAAGTACTTTTTTAAAATTTCATTCTAAGTGATTATTTTCTACACAGATCACTTTTTTTCACACAAAAGCCCTACAAGAAATGAACATTGACTTAATTAGTTGGCAATTGATAAATAATATAAGTAGTATCAATGTGATTTTATTGTTAATTCATTACCTTTCATTTATTTTATTTTACTAGACCTTACTTATCATGAAATCTACTAATTCAAATATTATTATTATTGCTATTGCTGCACTCGGTGCAGGCGCCGTCTCTTTGTTCCCAACGGCATCTCCTGCTTTTACTTTCGCTCTTGGCGCAGTAATTACTGGTTTTACACTGCTAACCATTAATAAAGCACCAACTAACATAAGAAGTATTAAAGCTTCTGTTGATGAATCTCTATCTTCAGAGCAAGCAAGTACTACTCTTTATGTTGGTAACCTACCTTATCGAGCAAATGAATCAGATGTAAAAGATCTATTTGCTGAATTTGGGGACGTTTTTGCGGTTCGCCTAATGAAAGATAAGCGTACAGGTAAAAGAAGAGGCTTTGGTTTTGTGGTTGTTGCAAGTAAAGATGCGGATAGCGTTATCGAAAACTTAAACAATAACGAGTTTGATCAGCGTACTCTTAAAGTACGTATTGCGAATGATCCTAAAACTTCGGGTAACCCAAATATTGAAGAGGACTAAATCCTAGTTCTTGAAATGTTTTATTAAGTGCCTCTTCATTCTCTGTTGAGGCACTACAAAATACCTCCCCCTTTATAACTTCTCCTGCTTCCTCTTTATATTCTCCTAGTAACTGCTTTACTCTTCTTGCTATGGCTACACCTGAATCAATAAGCAAAACATTACCATTTAGTACTTTTTTAATTTCATTTTTCAAAAATGGAAAATGAGTACAACCAAGAACAATCGTATCAACCTTATTTTGCCAGGGAGATAGAATGCCCTTTAACTCTTCCAGGTCTACATCTACTCCAATCATTTTCTCTTCTGCCATTTCAACTAATCTTGTCGATCCTAGTAGCTGTACATCAGATATTGGAGCAAATGATTTGATTAATTCGTAAGTATAGCTCCGCTTAACCGTAGCAGGAGTAGCAAGCAAGCCTATTTTATTTGAAACAAGCGCTGCTGGCTTTATTGCAGGGACAACACCAACGACTGGTATGGTTAACTTATCTCTAAGTGCCGGTAGAACAATCGTACTTGCTGTATTACAGGCTATCACCACTATATCTATAGAAAACTTAGCACAAAGCTGAGAAATTATATGCGTCGTTCTTTCAATTAATACTGATTCTGTAAGTTCACCATATGGGAACGCTGCATTATCAAAGGCATAGATATATTTTTCTAAAGGTAATTGGTATTGAATCTCTCTATATACAGATAACCCACCGATACCTGAATCAAAAATCAAAATATGTTTTGGCATAACTGAAACCACAGACTCTTTATAGTCGATATGAAGATTGGAGCTTCATCATACCGCTTATGCTATTTTTGTAAAACAGAAGCCTGATAACGTAAATGAGTAAATCGTTCTTGCTCATCAATTGTTGTACTAAATAATTCTATCGAACCGTTAAAACAAGGGGCCTCTATTACTAGAGTATGAAACTCACCATTTTCCCCGCATGGGTCAACTTGTTTTGGCAGTTCAGAAAGCAGATTAATTGTGTACTCTTTACCACAGAAGTTATTATCTAATTGAGTTCCATCCGTTGTGACAAGAATGGTTCGAATTCCGCAACTAATAATTTCTTTTGCTAACTCATTACTTGATTGTCCTACCAATGGGAATACACACTCCCAACCCGCCTCTTCTATATAGCTTTTTCTATACTCGACAATACCATTGCAAAACATATCACCAAAAGCGACGGCATTAAATTCAATACCACATTCTTTGAAGCCTTCTACTACTAAGCGTTGATATTCATTATTAGCAGGGAACACAGTAGGCAATTCGATTGTGATTAATGGTAGATCAGTTAGATCAGCCTGCATTTGAACAACGGAAATAGGAGTGACTTGAAAAGGCACTTCATTTGCTACATGTGTGGTATATAAGCCGACAACGTCATACTCAGGATTATTAAGTAGGTAGATAAGAGTTAGTGTCGAGTCTTTACCTGATGACCAACTGATGATGACTTTCTTTTTCATATAGACCCCAGAAAAGAAAACCGCCTATTAAAGGCGGTTTTATGAGTTAAAAAATGTAAGAAGCACTTAAATAATAACTACGCTCTTGAGTCTTATAATATTTAGCAGTTTCATATTCTTCATCAAGTAAATTACTCACTTTTCCTGACACCGTTACATTTGATGTTACATAATAATTAGCTGATAAATTCCATAACATATAAGCGTCTAATTTATCATTATTACTATAATCAGAATATCGGTCACCTTGGTAAGTCATACCTAAAGAAGCATCCCACTCATCTTGTGTAAATGTTCCAATCCAAGACCCTGTCTCTTTTGCTCGACGAGCAAGTTGCTTCCCTTCTGAATCTTCAGGATCCATTAGTGCTAAACTAACATGATGATCTATAGCTCCAGTACTAAAGTCGCCTTCTAATTCGATACCTTTAATATCAGCATCAGTATTTATTGGAGCCCAACCTAAGTGCTCATAATAAATAATCATATCTTTAATATCAGAAGAAAATGCATTTAAGCGCCAGCTCACCAGTTCAAACTGACCTATCAAGCCAATCTCCGCTGAATTTGACTCTTCTGCATTAAGCTCTGAATTCCCGAAATTAGGATCATACAAATCATAAAATGAAGGGGCTTTAAAAGCCGTGCCATAACTTACATATGTTTTTAGGTTGCTATTAAGCGCGTAAGCCAACGCCATTGACCACGTAGTAAAATCACCAAAACCACTGTCTTTATCAAAACGAGCACTACTATCAAAAGTAAAATCATTAATCTCAGCGGTTGTCGTAACAAAAACTGCTTTATTCGTTCTATCTTTTTTTGTGTAATCTATTGTACCGCTTGATACGTCTTCGTTAGCAAAATCTAAACCTGCATTTACAATCCAGTTATTCGTATATTGATAACTATTTAACCAATTAATTGTAGTGCGATTTGTTTTATATATAGATTGGTACTCTGGCTCACTTTCAGGATACGAATTATTTTCTTGAAGAGATTTTGATACATTCAAACGACTAGATAGTTTATCGCCAGTATATTTAACACCACCATTAATTTGAAAGAATTCAGCATCTTGTTTGTTTAATGCTGTATTCCAACCACTATCACTACCATTAAAGTCATTCAGAGAATCTACATAATATAAATCTACATTAAGACTAACCTTAGAAGATAAATCATGCACTAAAGAAGCTACGAAATTTTTTGACTCATATCCATACTCGCCGCCAATATCTTTTGTTGTACCTTCCTTAATATTGTAACCATCACTTTCTTTATAGTTTACCGAGAAAGTACCATAAGTATTTTCATTCAATAGGCTTTTAGATTGCCAAGAAGTTTGATAGTAACCATCACTCCCAGCGCTCATCTTTATTTGATGAATATTTTGTTTATGTGGTGTTCTAGTGATTAAATTAATAACACCACCAATAGAGTCAGCCCCATAAATCGCGGCTCTAGGTCCACGAATAACTTCTACTTGCTCAATAGTTTCAACTGGAATAATTGAAAAATCAAACCCTCCCGAAGATGCATTGTTAATTTTCATACCATTAAGAAGAACTAAAGTGTGCTTACTCTCAGAACCTCGTAAAAATATGGATGTTGTATTTGAAGGTCCTCCACTTTCACCAACTTGAACACCAGGAATATAACGTAGTACTTCCGTTAATGTTTTAGCTTGTAAACGTTCAATTTCTTCTTTTGTTACAACACTAATTGATGCTAATACCGAAGATTCTGACTGTTCAAATCGATTCGCAGTAACAACCATTGTCTCATCAGTTTCAATAGTTGTATTTTGAGCAAATACAGGGGAAGTATAGGCGTGAGAAAGCAGCGACACTATTGCTGTCGCAAGGGCAGTTTTTTTCATTTCCATTGTTTCCTAAAATCGCGTTAAGTCCATACAGTAATACATCATGTATCACTTATTGTTGGCAGGTCTTCGGACTTAAGAGCAGTTAACCTAAAGTACTCACTTCCCATTATTTTTCTCTATATCCTTTATCATACAGAAAAACAACAGTGTGAATGGATATGTACCTTCGTTCTCTCTTACCGCTGCGCGTCAGTTCTGGATTTTCACCAGATTCCCTTTTCAGGCTATTATCGAATATGAGAATAGCGCACCAACATTGGCGAAATACTAGAGGTGTACAGTACTCTTGTCTAGGTTTATGTGCTGAATATCACAGTGCTTATACAATTAGTTTCGACCAATCACACACAAATACTGGACAACAGATCTCTATCGCATAAAATCGGCGCTCTTATTTTGAGCAGCGCGAGGCAAGACAATGACACAATCCGTCATGAACCCAGAAAATTATCAAGTACAATTAGATGAAAAAGCAGAAACACTATCTACTTTATTTTCTGAATTTGACGTTCCAGAATTGGAAGTCTTCTCTTCTCCTGCTGAAAACTACCGCATGCGTGCAGAGTTTCGAGTTTGGCATGAAGGTGACGATATGTATTACGTCATGTTCGATCAAAAAACAAAAGAGAAATACCGTGTAGATTATTTCTTACCTGCTACTCGTCTTATTAACGATTTAATGCCACTGCTCGCTGAAGCAGTAAAAGAAAGTAAAACACTGCGCTATAAAATGTTCCAAGTTGATTTTTTATCAACACTAAGCGGTGAAATCTTAGTATCTATGCTCTACCACCGTCAATTAGATGAGGCTTGGAAAAAAGAAGCTGCTGCATTAAAGCAGCGTTTAAATGATGAAGGGTTTAATTTAAATATTATTGGCCGCGCACGTAAAATGAAAATCGTTTTAGACCAAGAATTCGTTATTGAAAAACTAAAAGTTAATGATGATATTTTAACTTATAAGCAAGTTGAAAACAGCTTTACACAACCTAACGGTATTGTTGCTCAAAAAATGTTGGAATGGGCTGTAGATTGCACACAAAGCAGCCAAGGTGATTTACTAGAGCTTTACTGTGGTAACGGTAACTTCTCTTTAGCATTAGCTAAAAACTTTGATCGTGTTTTAGCGACAGAGCTTGCAAAACCTTCAGTTGAATCTGCACAGTATAATATCGCAGCAAACAATATTGATAATGTTCAAATCATTCGTATGTCAGCAGAAGACTTTACTGATGCGATGGAAGGTAAACGAGAGTTTAGACGCTTAAAAGATCAAAACATTGACTTAAAGAGCTATAACTGTAATACCATTTTTGTCGATCCACCGCGCTCAGGCATGGATGAAGGCACTTGTAAAATGGTACAAGGTTATGAGCGTATTATGTATATCTCTTGCAACCCTGAAACATTGAAAGAAAACTTAGAAATTTTAGGTAAAACCCATAATATCACTCGTTTTGCGCTGTTCGACCAATTTCCATATACCCATCATATGGAAGCTGGAGTTTTCTTAGAAAGAAAATAACTTACTATCCTAATTGTAATTAGTACTAAAAGTAACAGATAAAAAAAGGCCCAGAAGCATACTATTCTCACTAGTATAATTCTGAGCCTTTTTTATTACTTCAACTTATGCTTCAGCTTGTTCGCCTTTCTTATTCAACAGTCCCATTTTAACTGCAATCCAAAGTAGTAAACTTAATGCAACAAGGATAGAGAAAAAGTTACCACCCATTTCTGGGTATTGCGCTTTTACAAATGCAGAATGACCAAATAAGCCAACAAAAAAGCACGCTACTGCGACAAGAGACGTATCATCATTCGCAGGTTGACGTAAATATTCTTGATATAGCCCTTGAGCTGCAAGAACTAGGGCTATAATAGGGAAAATTGAAAATGCTACTTCTGCAGCTGTAAAACCAATCCAGGTTGCATTTAAACAAAGACCAGCCACCACTGATAGCGCTAATGTCTTGCGTTCATTTCTACTATTTTCATGTGTCATGTTTATTACCTCGTGTAGACATTGATTCACTATGACCAATGCAGTTAAATTCTATTTTTCATTTCTTTACGGTACCAGTAAGCGCCTTTAGATAACATACGCAATTGGAAAATTAGCCGTTCAGAAAGCTCCTCTCTATATGCTGTATCTAAATCTAACGCTTCAGCTCCAGAGCTAAAGACTAACGTGACCGAGGCTTCAGCCTGTACTAATGCTTCTTCATGAGCCACACCTGTTGTGGCAACTAAATATTCCGTTAGTTCGGCAACAAAGTGTTGGATTTCTCTTGCAACTGCCGCACGAAAAGCTGGAGATGTCCCAGAGCGCTCTCTTAATAGTAAACGAAATACATTAGGACTGCTTTCAATGAACTCCATAAAAGTGTCAACCGATGTCCGGATCACACTTCCTTCAACAACTATGCGTTGTCGAGCCTGTCTCATTAGTTGACGTAGGATAAGACCACCTTCATCAACTAAAGTTAAACCTAATTCATCCATATCTTTAAAATGGCGATAAAATGAGGTAGGTGCTATTCCTGCTTCTCTTGTCACTTCTCGTAAGCTTAAACTCGTAAAACCTCTTTCGGCACATAGTAGGCAAAAAGCCGCATCGATAATTGTCCGGCGCGTTCTCTCTTTTTGCTGTGCTCGCACACCTTTCACACTGTCAGACCTCTTCACTTCTTCTACAGCGTTAAGCTCATCAGCTTCAAATTCAGGATACATATATTTTACCGTATATTGCACAATTTAATTGAATGGGTATCACAAACTTTTCACTAGTTCACATTATCGATTTCTATTTATCGATGTAAATGATGAAATCCATTATCAAGTATATTTCCACAAACAACGTGATCCTCTCCACTCTATCTGACTCACTTGATTTACCAAATGAATGAAAAGGTTAAAATACTTAACTAGCAATGTTGCGAGATTGATAATAATAAGGCGCTCATAATGACTAACTCAAGCCCTACACATTCAACCCACTTTGATGCCATTGTCATTGGCAGTGGTCCTGGGGGAGAAGGCGCAGCAATGGGTCTCACTAAGGCAAACTTAAATGTTGCTATTATTGAAAGAGAACCAAGCGTTGGTGGTGGTTGCACCCACTGGGGAACTATACCATCCAAAGCATTGCGTCACGCTGTTAGCCGTATTATTGAATTTAATTCAAACCCTCTCTACTGTAAGAATAATACCAGTCTTCATTCGACTTTTTCAGATATTTTAGGACATGCGAAAAGTGTAATCGATAAGCAAACTAGAATGAGGCAAGGATTTTATGATCGTAACCAGTGTTCATTAATTTTTGGTGAAGCCAGTTTCGTCGAAAAAAATACTGTTGCCGTAACCGCAAAAGACGGATCTATTGAAACCTATACCGCTGATAAGTTCATTATTGCCACAGGTTCTCGCCCTTATCGCCCTGCCGGAGTAAACTTCAATCATAGCCGAGTCTATGACAGTGACTCAATTTTATCTCTTCAACATGATCCTCGACATATCATTATTTATGGTGCAGGGGTAATTGGTAGTGAATACGCATCAATCTTCCGCGGTTTGGGCGTTAAAGTTGATCTTGTTAATACTCGTGATCGCTTACTTTCTTTCCTAGATAATGAGATGTCTGACGCCCTCTCCTACCACTTTTGGAACAGTGGTATTGTGACTCGTAATGATGAAACCTTTGAGAGTATTGAAGCCAGTGATGAAGGGGTAGTGATGCACCTTGAATCTGGTAAAAAAATGAAAGCAGATTGCATCTTATTTGCTAATGGAAGAACTGGTAATACAGATAAATTAAACCTATCTGCAGTAGGACTTGAAGCCGATTCTCGTGGACAGCTCAAGGTTAATGGCAATTACCAAACAACTGCTGATCACATCTATGCTGTTGGTGATGTTATTGGTTATCCTAGTCTAGCTAGTGCCGCTTATGATCAAGGACGCTTTACCGCTCAAGCGATCACGAAAGGAAAAGCTGAGGCTCAGTTAATTGATCATATCCCTACAGGTATTTATACCATCCCTGAAATCAGCTCAGTAGGAAAAACAGAACAAGAACTAACAGTAGCAAAAGTACCTTATGAAGTAGGAAGAGCATCCTTCAAGCATTTAGCTCGTGCTCAAATTGCAGGAATGGATATTGGCAGTTTAAAAATTCTTTTCCATCGTGAAACCAAAGAGATCTTAGGTATACATTGCTTTGGTGAGCGTGCTGCTGAAATCATTCATATCGGTCAAGCCATTATGGAACAAAAAGGCGAAGCTAACACTATTGAGTATTTTGTTAATACAACATTCAACTATCCAACAATGGCTGAAGCCTATCGTGTTGCCGCTCTAAATGGATTAAACCGCCTCTTTTAAATCAAAAAAAGAGCAACATATACAAACAAATAATAAAAAGGGATTGAGCATGACTTAACCCCTTTTTTTTATTTAACTATCAATGAAATAGAGTGTTTGGCCTATGATAGGAAAATTGCTTTTTTCCATTGAATAGAGAAAGTGATCGCCAGACCAATCCCACGCATCGCCATAAAAGATAACATCGCAGCCCACAGAGCATGATTGCCATAATCCTGCATTAACCACCACGTAGTAAAGAACGTCAACATAGCGATAAACATAGAGTTTCTCATCTCAGATCCCTTGGTTGCCCCAACAAAAATGCCATCTAATAAGAAACACCACATCGACACTAATGGCATAGCAACAAGCCAAGGAAGATAAATAAGCGCCGTTTGTTGTACCGCTTCAATAGAAGAAATCATTGAAATTAGTTGATAGCCACCAAGCCCAAAGGCTAAGCTGAGTATTAAACTAATAATGAAGCTCCAAAAAGTAGTGCCAATTAAAGAATCAGATAACTGAGATTTACTCTTTGCTCCAATAGCCTTACCTACCATCGCTTCCATTGCATAGGCAAAACCATCCATACCATATGAAATCATCATCAAAAAGCTCATCAACACGGCATTAGCAGCCACAATATCTACCCCTAATGACGCTCCTTGGAAAGTCATAAAAGTAAAACAAGCTTGTAAACATAATGAGCGTAAGAAAATATCTCGGTTCAATTTAAATAAACGCTTAAAGCCAGAAAGAAGATCGGCAACTGGCATGATAAAGCGCGGTAAACCCAATTTCTTACTTTGCTTAATAACAAAGTAAAGACCAATTATAAACGCCGAATAATCAGCAATAACAGAAGCGAGAGCAGCCCCTTCTACCTTCCAGTTAAATCCGACAACAAAGAGTAAATCGAGAATAATATTAATGCTGTTCGTTATGATCACAAGCCACATAGGATAACGAGCGTTCTGCGTTCCGAGTAACCAGCCCATGATAACCAAATTACTCAATGCGGCAGGTGCACTCCATATCCGAATAGAGAAATATTGCTCTGCATACAACTTAACTTCAGGCGCTGCGTCACTAAAAGAAAAAATGGCGTAAGAAAGAGGTTGATGAAAGATAAGAAAAATAAAAGAAAAACAGAGAGCTAAGAAAATACCCTGAGAAAATGTTTGGCTCAGTAGCATTTTATTTTCAGCACCATACGCTTGCGCAGATAAACCCGTGGTTGCCATGCGTAAAAAGCCCAACAACCAAAACGTCACGCTGATCATGGTGCCGCCTACTGCAACCCCTCCTAAATACCATGCGTGTTCAAGGTGACCAATTACAGCTGCATCAATTAAACCTAATAACGGAATAGTGATATTTGAAAGCACCATAGGAATAGCTAGCGCTAATACCTGTCGGTGTAAAGAAAGGTTTTTTAATGCCTGTAACATGAGCTCATACCGAGATTGAAAAATAGGTAATATTATTACGTACTTTCTTTCTGTTCTAAACCTTTGCTTAAGGCTATTTATCTACTGCTATTAAGAGGTTCAAGTACATCACCAATTCATATGAATCAAGATCGGTGTCACTCTATGTTTAAATAATGGGAATTTAGCTAACCAACGCTGCCATGGCTTCCACCTGGTACAATCATGCTCAAGAGGAGAAGTAACAGATAAAGTTTCAATCCAAGGTAACCACCCAGTAAAAGACTGCTTTGGGTGAGATAAACCATGTTGATATTCCGTACTACCAAGCTTTTGGCCTATCATAGTATTACAACGATCACCAGCAACGACAAATAACGCTTCTGCATGATGAAAACGGCACCCTAATAACTGAACAAACTTAGCAAGCTGTCTTTCTTCACATTCTAATAAAGCATGTTCACAGACAATCATTACAGGAACATCATGTGGCACAGGGAGACTCTCAATCCAGCTTTCTTCAGTGACAGAGCCACAACGCAGATAATAACGTTCATTAGTATGGAATAGCTTTTGTCGCCAAAGGAGGTTTTCATTAATATCGAGTTCAAGCCAATGACAACGACCGTTATCCAAACGATAAAAACGAGTATCTAACCCTGCCCCCACATTCACCACCCAACCCGATGGATTAGATTTTAGGAATCGAGAAACTTGTTGGTCACATTGAACGGTAAGCGTGGCATGAAGTAATTGCTTTTGATCGATATCTCCAGAGAGACATTCAGAAGAAAGGTGACAATGTCGACATGCAGCAGCTGCAATAGGATCATAAATTAATCCATTGTCGATCATACTTTCACGACTTCTCAACCAAAGAGGTTGTAATAGGCGAGAAGGAATTTTATGGCCGAGCTGTGTCATTATCATCTCCTATGAAAGAGATTAGATGATAATAACTATCATTACCACTTGTAAAGTTCTATTTCAGAAAAACAAGCGATAATGACAATTTAATAATACTCAAAAGAAAAATACCTCATGAATATTAATTATGCGTAAGTATTACATCCAAGTTGTACTGCGGATAACCCCAACAGCAAGACCTTCAATACTTAAGCTCTGTGATGTTAAATCTACTTCAATTGGAGCAAATTCTTCATTTTCAGCATGAAGAAAAACCATCGACCCTTTACGCTCTAAACGCTTAACGGTTACATCATCATCGACTCGAGCGACAACAACTTGTCCATCACGAACATCTTGAGTTTTATGAACAGCTAATAAGTCACCATCCATAATGCCAATATCTTTCATGCTTTCACCATTCACGCGCAATAAAAAATCAGCTTGCGGCTTAAACATACCTGGATCAACTTGGTAATGACTCTCTACGTGCTCTTGGGCAAGAATTGGTTCACCCGCAGCAACCTGACCAATCAAAGGTACGCCAAGATCTTCATTCTCAGCTTCTTGTAAAAGAATACGAATACCTCGAGAGGCACCTGGAATAATCTCGATCACTTGCTTACGAGCTAATGCTTTTAAATGCTCTTCTGCTGCATTAGCTGAACGAAACCCCAACTCACGAGCAATTTCTGCACGTGTTGGTGGCATTCCAGTGTCATCAATTTTTGCTTTGATTAGCTCAAAGACTTCTTGCTGTCTTGCCGTTAGTGGCTTCATAACTCACCTGTTTGTTTATACAGTTAACTGTGAGTATATACAGCTGTGCTATGCTTTGAAAGACCTATTGATTAAAAATAAGGCAAATCAGACTACTTTTCTGTCATATTAGTCGTAGTATTGGGGATAATATGTTCATTTATATTAAAAGGTTTGACCAGTTCTGCTATTCTTGCCAACAAATTGTAAGCATCTATATATAACCGACTGATCGGTACATAACTAAGGCGTCATTGTCATTATGTCTACAGGACAAACTATCTATCACTCTTTGCTAAAACTACCACTATCTGTAATGGTGAAGAGCACTTCGATTCCATCGAATCCAATTGAAGACCTCAAGATCGATCTTGAGCGTCCAATTATTTATGCACTGCCATTTCGCTCACATGTTGATTTACTGACATTACAAAAAAGTACATTAGAATTAGGGTTGCCCGATCCTCTTTCTCCAATAGATATTAATGGCGTTGAATACCCACGCTACGTATTCACTTCTATCGGACCAAAAATATTCGACACCGATGATGACCTACCACAAGAGTCATTAGAGCTATTTAAAACTGTCTTAAAACATCACGCTGATAATCCTGACGTCGATTTTCAATTAATTCCGACCTCTATTCTATGGGGAAGAAAACCTGGCAAAGAAGGCACTAGCAAACCTCACTTAATGCCACTTAACGCCCCTCAAAAATTCATCACGCTGATTAAAGCTGGCCGTGACTCAACAGTACGTATTAGCCCAGTAGTCTCTTTACGCTACATGGCAGACAATCACGGTGCGGATGAAGCAATTGCCCATAAATTAGCTCGTGTTGCTAAAATTCATTTTTCTCGTCAAAAATTAGCAGCATCAGGTCCTAATTTACCTAACCGCCAAGCGCTATTTAATCGTTTGTTAAAATCACAAGCGATAGAAAAAGTAATTTTAGAAGAAGCAAAAATACGCAATGTAGAAGTAGAAAAAGTACGTAAAGAAGCCATGGGGATCATGGAAGAAATCGCGACTAACTTTTCTTACTCACTCATAAAGAATGGTAACCGCTTACTTAAATGGTTATGGAATCGTTTATATCAAGGTTTAAACATCAACAATGCGGCTACTGTGCGTAAGTTAGCACAAGAAGGTCACGAGATTGTTTATGTTCCTTGTCATCGTAGCCACATGGATTACTTATTACTTTCTTATGTTCTTTATCATGAAGGATTAGTGCCACCACATATTGCAGCAGGTATTAACTTAAACTTCTTCCCTGCGGGTCCTATCTTCCGTCGTGGCGGGGCTTTCTTTATTCGCCGTAGCTTTAAAGGTAATCGTCTTTATTCAACTATTTTTCGTGAATATTTAGCAGAGCTATTTGCTAAAGGTTATTCTGTGGAGTATTTCAGTGAAGGTGGACGTTCACGTACTGGTCGCTTATTGGAAGCAAAAACCGGAATGTTAGCGATGACAGTTCAAGCGATGTTGCGCGGTCTAAATCGTCCAGTAACCCTAGTACCTGTTTATATTGGCTATGAACACGTAATGGAAGTAACCACTTACGCTAAAGAACTACAAGGAAAGCGTAAAGAGAAAGAAAATGCAGGACAGGTTTTACGCACTATTCGTAAATTACGTAACTTTGGTCAAGGCTATGTAAACTTTGGCGAACCAATCTCTTTGAATCATTATTTAAATGAGCACGCACCGAACTGGTCTGAATCAATTAATCCAATTGAACCACAAAAACCAGAATGGATGAATCCAGTAGTTAATGGCATTGCAAATAAGATGATGACACACATCAATGATGCAGCAGCAGCTAATGCATTAACTTTATGTGCCACCGCTTTACTTGCCGCTCGTCAACGTGCATTAAGTAAAGAGGACTTAACAGAACAGCTAGAGTGTTATTTACACTTATTACGTAACATCCCTTACTCTGATACTGCAACCGTACCAGCAGAAAGTGCTAATGAATTATTAGAGCATGCTATTGCTCTTGATAAATTTGTAATAGAAAAAGATACTTTAGGCGAGATCGTTTCATTAGATAGAAACCAATCAATCCTAATGACCTACTATCGCAATAATATTATCCATCTATTTGCATTGCCCTCATTAATCGCAAAATTAGTTGTTCAATATCGTTCTATTTCTGTTGATGATATCCAACATCAAATTCAACAAATTTATCCATTTCTCAAAGCTGAATTATTTTTGCATTATGAAGCAGATGAATTAAACGATGTGGTAAATCAACATATTGAAGAGCTCATTCGTCAGAAGTTAATTGTACAAAAAGGTGGGGTTTTACAGCTTAACTCGACCAATATTCGTAAGCTTCATCTATTGGCTCACACTATTTCAGAAACACTACAGCGCTACGCGATTGCTCTGACGCACCTGCAAGCGTCACCTGAATTAGATAAGAGCGAGTTAGAAGAACAAAGCCAAATAATGGCCCAACGCCTAAGTCGCCTACATGGTATCAATGCTCCTGAGTTTTTTGACAAAGGCGTTTTTGGTATCTTGTTTAATAGTTTAAAAACAGAAGGCTATCTAGATAGTGAAGGCAATGCAGTACTTGAGAAAGTCGCACCGTTCGCACACGATATCTCTAAGTTATTAAGCCCTGAGATTAAGTTAACAATCCAAGCGGTTATGAGCAAAGAAAAGTAGTGTTCTTTAGATACAAAAAAAGCCAGTATGACATTTCTTCTTGAAAGTACCATACTGGCTTTTCTTTTAAATAAATGAAGATAATTTAAATCAGAACGCTTGCACCAATCGCTGCAAAAACTAAACCACCTACATAGTTATTATTTAAAAACGCTTTGAAGCACGCCTCTCTTTCACGGCCTTTAATCAGCCATTGCTGATAAACAAAAAATCCTGCCGCCGCTAATATCCCCCAATAATACACACTTGAAAGTACTAATTGAGAACCAAGAATAATCAATAATGCCAGCACACTTAATTGCAATAGGCCTATGATGAGCTTATCAAACCGGCCAAACAATATCGCTGTCGATTTAATGCCAATCTTAAGGTCATCATCCCTATCGACCATCGCATATTGCGTATCATAGGCAATAGTCCATAAGGCATTAATCACAAACAATAACCAGGCTTCTGGTGGTACTTGATTTGATTCTGCAGCATACGCCATTGGGATCGCCCAACTGAATGCTAAGCCAAGAACAAACTGAGGCAAGTAAGTCACTCGCTTCATGAAAGGATAGGCCACCGCAAGCACGATACCAATCCCCGAAAGCATAATCGTTAACGTGTTCATCGTTAACACGAGTAAAAATGAACACAGCACTAAAACAGCAAACAGTGTTAATGCTTCTTTGGATGAAATTAATCCAGAAGGTAATGGACGATTAGCGGTACGCTTCACATGACCATCGACTTTACGATCAGCAAAGTCATTAATCACACATCCTGCCGAGCGCATGAATACCACACCGAGCACAAAGACAATCAGTACATGCCAATCAGGTAATCCATCAGCAGCTAAGAATAATGCCCACAATGTTGGCCATAAAAGTAATAATGAACCAATAGGACGATTCATTCGTGTTAATTGCCAAAACGCTTGTGCTTTTGACGTGGTCATTAGTTCATTTCCTTTGAGTAAATAGGCGCGTTAGGTAAAAATAATTCCGCCACCAACATAGGCTTTTCATTCATCCATAATCGAGAACGTCGAGCAAATAACATCCCTTTTTCTGTCTCAATCTTTCCAACTTGAAGCTTATCCCTATGCGCGCTTTGAGCACTAAACACGGTAACACCTAATGGTACCTGACCTTGACGAGTCAAATCGTGCGGTTGATCTTGAAGTGATGATAGTGGGATCAATGTTCTACCATATACCCACGAATTTTGATCTCCCTTTAGAATAACTTTTCGACGCAAACACACCTCATCACCAAGAAGATCTAATTCTACTTCGGTTAACGTTTCTGGATTCACGTGTGTATTATCTAATACCGATACAGACAACAATTGGCAATGTTGCTCTAAACGACGCGATAATGAATCTAAACCCAGCAACCAGTATTGCTGCCATTCACTATGACATTTAAAGGTATCGGCTTCTTGCCACTGTACTTTTTTAAGTGCAGAAGCGCACCAAGAATTGATATCTGACATATTCTCTATAACATCTCTCACATATATCGATTATATTGAGAGATAATGGTTAATTTTTTCTCACAACTGCCGACTATTGTAACAAGTAATAAAATAAATTGACTGACGAATGGATTAGAAAATGACAAAGAAATCATTATTTGCAGGATTACTGCTAATTATTAGCCAAGTTTTTTCCCCTGCGGTTTTCGCAGAAGATGAAGCCGCACCACAAATGGGCTACTTTACTTTAGCGCCAGATCTAACAACTAACTTTGTAACAGCAGGGAAGAAACTCGGATACATTCAAATTCGTGTTGATATCCTAGTCGCTGATAATAAAGAGCTACCTAATTTAGAGCAACACAACCCACAAATCAGGAATGCACTAGTAGAAGTCATGGGACAACAACCAGAGCAGCGTATTAAATCACTGGCAGGTAGAGAAGAAATCAGAAAAGAATGTTTAACCGCTATCAATGAACTGCTATTAACAGAAACAGGAAAAACGTTAGCGGTTGATCTCCTCTTTACTAAATATATTTATCAGTAATAGCTACTCTTACTAAGTAAACAAAAAATGAGCAAGACACGAAGTGGCTTACTCATTTTTTATCCATATCTCTATGCTTTTTTTAATTTACTGTCCATCAGTCCAATCACACATCCAGTAATCAATCCAGCAAGATGCGCGGTATTTGCAATTGCCATAAAAGGTTGAGCATACCCTAGAACTAGCCACGCCAACATAAAGCCAACAATTGGTTTCGATACAAAAATCCCTTTCTCTGGAGCCAGCCAACCAATAAACCAAGAATATCCAAGTAGTGCATACACCACCCCAGATAGGCCACCAAAATTAGCACCTTCTACCCAGAACTGTGCTAATCCAGAAAACAGTGCCGAGAATAAAAACAGTTGAACAAGCTTTGTTTTTCCCAAGCGTAATTCAATATCTCCACCAAGCTGCCACCACCATAATAAATTAAAAATAATATGGATTGCAGAAAAATGAAGTAATGCGTGTGAAAACCATCGCCATATCTCAACGCTTTGCCCTTGAAATGCAGGAAAATGTAACACTTGGAAAATAGAATGATTCCACCCTAACTGTTGCAAAGTAAAAATAACGATGCAAACAGCTATGATCAGTAAGGTGAAAAAACCAGCTTTCGCTTTAACCATCTTAATAAGATCAGGGGAATTATAAGTAAACTTCGCCGTTCTCGTATCAGCCATATCCCACGATGCTGACTGATATTTTGTATCATTGGGATTACTTAAAAAAGCTTGTAATTCAGACTCAACCTCTAGTAAATAAGTATCATCGGATACCACCCATAATGCAAACAGCCCTTCTCCCTCAGGCATCATACGAATATCGATTTGGCGTGAAGCCATATAATCAATAAATGACTGCCCTGCTCTTGGGTTAGATAATGCGATTAATCTATGCATAGATTATTACTTCTCCACAGGCAACCCTGCTTTATGCCAGCCTTCAAAACCACCATCAACACTATAAACTTCATCATACCCCTGATTAATTAAGTATTGGGCAGCACCTTGACTACTATGCCCGTGATAACACATCACTAATACAGGTTGTTCAAAATCTACCGTATTCATTAATTCAACAATAGTGTCATTGGTTAAATGAAAAGCATTCTCTACATGAGCTCTGGAAAATGATTGAAGATCTCGAGTATCGACGATCACAGCATTAAGATCTTTATTTTGTAGTTTATTATTAGCTTCTACTACTGAGATATGTTGAAACTGTTCCATTTAAAATTCTCTCTCTTTTTTCTTTATTGTACTCTCGATTAACCACAAGAAAAACACAGAGTATGTAAGGATAAAGCAAGGTTATTCACAGGGTTATTATCCACAGCATTTATACCCTAGAATATAACTGTTCTTTTTTTGAGCTCCTGTGGAAAAGCTTGTGGATTACGTTGATAAAGTGTTTTTAAAAAAACCGATCCACCATATGTAGTAAAGATCCTTTTTAATGTGTGGATATAAATTTTGCTCTAAGGGTCCATTTTATCTAGCTTCGTTAAAAAATAACTAAGATCTAAACAGATACCTCACTAGTTATACACAAGAAGTAATATCACTCTATACTACCTCTCGATCCATAATTAACAAATAAAAAAGGCTGACCTCTTTCGAGATCAGCCTTTCTATTGAATTCGAT
This sequence comes from Aliivibrio wodanis, assembly GCA_000953695.1. Taxonomy (GTDB): domain Bacteria; phylum Pseudomonadota; class Gammaproteobacteria; order Enterobacterales; family Vibrionaceae; genus Aliivibrio; species Aliivibrio wodanis. The sequence goes on from LN554846.1 coordinate 2,881,487, forward strand.
TTAATTAAAACACATCACCAACAGCATCTTTTAACTTTTTCATCGCATTTTTTTCTAATTGGCGAATACGCTCTGCCGATACTTCATAAGTATCCGCTAACTCTTGTAATGTCGCCTTCTCATCGGTTAGCCAACGAGACTGAACAATATGCTGACTGCGATCATCCAATGTTGCAATCGCATTTGCTAAGCGATTATTCGTATATGCTTCCCAGTTATCCTCCTCTAAAGAGTTCGCAATATCTGACTGCTTATCTTCTAAGTAGTAAACTGGTGCAGTGAATGCCATATCACGGTCATCATCTTCTGTCGGAGCTTCAAATGTTGAATCTTGCGCTGCCAAACGAGATTCCATCTCTCTCACTTCAGAAGGTGCAACACCAAGATCTTTCGCAACAGCTTCAACTTCACCATTATTAAACCAACCAAGACGCTTTTTATTTTTTCTTAAATTAAAAAACAGTTTACGCTGTGCTTTTGTCGTAGCCACTTTCACAATACGCCAATTTCTTAATACGTATTCGTGGATCTCAGCTTTAATCCAATGTACAGCAAAAGAAACTAGACGAACCCCTACTTCAGGGTTAAAGCGCTTCACTGCCTTCATTAGACCGACATTACCTTCTTGGATAAGATCCGCTAATGGTAAGCCATAACCAGAATAGCCACGAGCAACATGTACGACGAAGCGAAGATGAGATAGAATCAGCTTTTTCGCTGCCTCTATTTCTTCTTTATAGTGTAAACGTTCTGCTAATTCACGCTCTTCTACCACCGTTAACATTGGATAACTATTAACAGAACGCAGATAGATATCGATACTATCTTGTGAAACAGCAGCCATTGAATACATCTCTTTCGACATTCAAATCCCCATTTATATCTAGATATTACTTAACTTAACCTTGCAATGATGTACTTAAAACAAACAGACTGCAAGTGAAAGGCGGAAAATTATCCACACTTTATGGACTCATTACTGTTAACTAAGTTCACTTTTTAACAAAAAAATAACAAAAAAACCGCTAATTCAAAGAATTAACGGTTTAATAAGATCTTAAGTAAAAGTAATGATCTTAGATCATCACACTGGCTCTATTTCTTTCAAATGACGTAATACTGAAATTCGAGCAGCAAGTAAGCCTAAAAACGATGATAACATTAACAATAGTAAGCTTTCATCCCAAGTTAGTCCTACTAATCTAAATACACTGTCATAAAGTACAGCGACATTATCGACTGCTCCATTCAATGTCACTGTAATTATCGCGGTTAGTAACCAAGCAACAAAACCACCTAATAAGCCAAACCACATCCCTGTATATAAGTATGGACGTAAGATAAAGGTATTAGTCGCTCCCACTAACTTCATAACTTGAATTTCATCTTTTTGTTCTAATACATTAAAACGCAATGTATTACCGACAATTAAGAATACTGCAACAAACATTAGAATAGCCAATGTACTTGCGACCACAACCGCCACATGTTTAATCGCATCTAATCGCACTAACCAATCATCATCCAAACGAACATCATTTACATAAGACTGTCGTTTAAATCGTTCGACCAATTGATTTACTTGATCTTTTTCCTGCCATTCAGATTTAGGTGAAACGATCAATACCGCAGGTAATGGGTTAGAATCTAACAACGTCAGTGCTTGTTCAAATCCAGAGTGCTCACTGAGTTCTTTTAATCCCTCTTGTGGAGAGATGTATTGAACTGCCTCAACCTCTTTCCAGTTAGATAACTCATCCCGTAAACTCTGAGCTTTTGACTCTGAAACATCTTGTTGTAAGTATAAACTAACCTGTGATGGCGCTTGCCACTTAGAGGCCACAATAGTGAGGTTTTTACCTAGTAAGTACATACTTGATGGTAATGTTAATGACATAGCTATCACTGCTAACGTTAATAAATTACCTAATGGGCGGCGTAATAACTCTCTAAAAGAAAGTCTTGCTTGTTTTTTATGAGTAGCCCAAAAGCCATCACTGGCTGCACCTTGAGTATTTTTAGACTTACGTTTAGCCATGATCAACCACCTCACGTAAGCAACCTTGGTGTAAATCAAAACGACGATATTTATTTCCACCAATTAACGACAAATCATGCGACGCCATTAATACGCTAACTCCAACACGATTAAACTCAGCAAATAAATTAAAAACTTGGCGAGATAATTGTGCATCTAGATTACCTGTTGGTTCATCCGCCAGTAATAACATAGGTTTATTAACGACTGCACGAGCGATACCAACTCGTTGCTGCTCACCACCAGAGAGTTGCATTGGATAACTTTTTGCTTTATCTAATAACCCTGTTTTATCCAAGGCTGCTGATACACGACGCTTAATATCATTTTCTCGAACCGATTCAACTCGCATCGGTAATGCTACATTATCAAAAATGGTTCGGTTCATTAGTAATTTGTGGTCTTGAAAAACAATCCCTATATTACGACGTAGAAAAGGGATATCTTGATTTGAGACCTTAGTGATGTCATGACCGTTAAATAGGATTTTGCCATCACTAGGACGCTCAATGGCACAGATCAACTTCAGCAAGGTACTTTTACCTGCACCTGAATGACCACTTAAAAAAGCCATCTCACCTCTATTTAGATGAAAATTTACTTTTTGTAATGCTGGACGGCCACCTCGATAGGCTTTCGACACTTGCTGAAATCGAATCATGCATTATTCCTCACGACTAAACAGTGCATCAATAAAATCTTGTGCCACAAATGGACGTAAATCATCAATACCTTCGCCCACGCCAATAAAACGAATTGGGATTTGGAATTGATCGGCAATTGAAAAGATAACACCACCTTTTGCAGTACCGTCTAATTTAGTTAAAGTAATACCTGTAACTGGAGCTACATCACTAAATAACTTAGCCTGGCTGATCGCGTTCTGTCCCGTACCGGCATCAAGTGTTAACATCACTTCATGAGGTGCTGTTGGGTCAATTTTCTGCATCACACGTACAATTTTACGCAATTCTTCCATTAAATTACTTTTATTCTGTAGACGGCCTGCTGTATCAGCGATAACAACATCAACTTTTCTTGCTTTTGCTGCTTCAATTGCATCATAAATCACAGAAGCACTGTCTGCTCCAGTATGCTGCGCAATAACAGGAACATCGTTACGTTGACCCCAGACTTGAAGCTGCTCAACCGCTGCGGCACGGAAGGTATCACCCGCAGCTAGAATGACTGATTTACCGTCATTCTGGAATTGTTTTGCTAATTTACCAATAGTCGTAGTCTTACCAACACCATTCACTCCTACCATTAAGATAACGTGAGGCATGTTCTTTTCATTAATTTCTAATGGCTTTTCAACCTTAACTAAAATTTCAGCCATTTCTTCTTTTAATAGGCCGTATAAAGCTTCACCATCTTTTAAATCACGTTTACTTGCTTTTTCCGTTAAGCTATCAATAATTTTAGTTGTGGTATCCATACCAACATCTGCAATCAATAACTGCTCTTCTAATTCTTCAAATAAGTCTTCATCAATTTTTTTACCACTGAATAAACCAAAGAAGCCTGCGCCTATATTCTCTTTTGTGCGTTGTAGACTACGTTTTAAGCGGGTAAAGAAGCTTTCTGTTGGTTTCGCTTGAACCTCTTCAATTACAGGGGAAGTTTCAAACTCTTTTTCTTCAGTTTCTTCCTCTTGAGAGATAACAGGTATCTCTTCTATCTTAGAGGTATCTGCTGTCTCTTCATCATTAGCCTCATTTGAAGTTAACGTTTCTTCCTCGGCTTTATGCTGTTCAAGCTCAGTCTCTTCAACTACACTCTCTGCTGTACTTTCTACTGATTGTTGATCTACGGCTAGTTGTTCGGCTTTTTCTTCATCACCAAAACCTAACCAAGACAATAATCCGCGTTTCTTTTTGCCTGTCATTGGGAAATCCTAGAATTAAATTGGTACAATTTTCTCGTATACTATCACTTTCTTAGCGGTCAAAAAATCTATGCTTAAACGTAAACAACATTCATCTCGCACTTCTGGAACAAATGGACGCTCTGGAAGCATTCGTATTATCAGTGGACGTTGGCGTGGACGCAAACTTCCAGTCCATGATGCTGAAGGCTTAAGACCTACCACCGACCGTGTAAAAGAAACGGTTTTTAACTGGTTAGCCCTTGATATTCCCCATGCTCACTGTTTAGATCTTTTTTCAGGTAGCGGTGGATTAGGGTTTGAGGCTGCTTCACGCGGTGCTGAAAAAGTCGTAATGTTAGAATTAAACAAACAAGCTCATGCACACTTAAAACAAAATTCAGAAAGTTTAAAAGCTGATAATATCGAGCTTCACCATATTGATGCACTTACCTTTTTAGATAAAGTAGCAACACCATTTGATGTGGTCTTTATTGATCCTCCATTTAGAAAAGATTTATTAGAAACAACGCTAACAAAATTAGAAAAGAATGGATGGTTAGCAGCAAATGCCATGATATATATTGAAGCAGAAAAAGAACTCAGTTCATTGCCCGTACCTGCTCATTGGCACTTACATCGAGATAAAACAGCTGGACAGGTCACGTTTAAATTATATAAAAGAGAAGTATAGATGAAAGGATTGATTATTCTAACCAAAATCGCACTTGGGTGTGTTTGGTTAATATTATTACTTAACCTATTTATGCCATTTCCAGGAAAAGGCGCAATTGCACTTTATATCCTGACTGCATTTTTATTTATGATGCACGGTCTACAAATGCTTATCTTTATTGGTGCATTTGGTGATAAAATCTCAATGAGCCGATGGGAAAAGTGGTCGATTCTTATCTTTGGGGTGTTTGCCTTATTAGACATCAGAAAAAAACACATGATGGATAAATAACACGTATTATTCCCTCTATAACTAAGGAGCACTTATTGCTCCTTTTTTGTTGCCTATTCTCCATGCTCTATCCCGTATCAAATATCTATCTATGTTATGATCTTTTCATTCTTTTAATCTCCAACTTAGGTACTCACTTATGGATACCCTTTCCGCTGCTGTTATGCTTTTTCTCATCATGGACCCAATGGGTAACTTACCTGTTTTTACTTCTATACTTAAACACGTAGAGAAAAAAAGAAGACGTATTATTCTTATTCGAGAATTGCTAATTGCCCTTGCAATTATGATGGCTTTCTTATTCATGGGTGAACAAATACTCAATTTCTTAAGTTTAAAAAAAGAAGCGGTTTCTATTTCTGGCGCTATCATTCTATTTTTAATTGGCTTAAAAATGATTTTTCCACCAGAAGGAGGATTAGGCGCGAGCTTAGGTGCTGGGGATGAACCTTTAATCGTTCCCCTTGCCATTCCTATGATTGCTGGGCCCTCAATTCTCGCAACGTTACTATTACTTGCTCACCAAGAACCAGGACGTATGCTTGACTGGAGTTTAGCATTATTAGGCGCATGGTCTCTGACGACCGTTATCTTAATGTTCTCAGACCTATTCCAACGTATTGTTGGTGAAAAAGGTCTCGCCGCCATTGAAAGGCTAATGGGGATGTTACTACTGATGATTTCTGTACAAATGTTCTTAGATGGTATTACCAGCTATTTTACGCATATCTAATAACAAATACCGTAAACAAAAAAGGTCGCACTTCTTGCGACCTTTTTACATTTAGTGATTACATATACGATCAGGATTTGCTATTAACCCTGATTCAATTTCAACAATTTTCCGTTTAGATAAAAGAAATTCAAGCAATTCGCTTAAGCTTAAGTTTTGCTGACTACAAGTATGAAAGCAGACCTCACTACCAAACTCTGCTTCTATTTTCTCTTCTAATGCTAAATAAGAAAGAGGTACATTAGTATCCAATAACATATTGAGAACTACATGACCGTGAATATCTTGTTTCATTATCTATCTCTTTTTCTAATTAAACAGCTACATAGGTTCGTACAGAGTAACAGAAAACCAATTAGCTCTTATGATTCAGCTCATAGTAAATAAACAATTCAAATCCAACCTCTTCATAACCACCTTTATCACTTCAAATAAGACCAACAGAGCAAAAGCAAAGCTAGTTTAAATAAAACTTACTCACCGAATAAAAAAACAATCAAACAAAAATACAAAAAATCATTTAAAAACAATAGATTAAAAAAACAAAAAGCTAAATTTATAAAAACATCCAAGAAAAAACATAGCTTTAAATATACTCTTTTAAATAAAAATAATCCTTAACTAGAATCCCGCACTCTTTAAACCTCACTGAAACACCAAGAAAAAAGTTTATAAAAAACATAAAAGAAGTAAAACCACAACACAGAGAGCCTACGCATCAAAATAACCAGTAAAATATTAGATTAATTATCAAACACAAAAAAAATGGGCAAATAACATTAAAATCAACAACTTAAATCAAGTTAACACAAATGAAACATAATAATGCATAATATCAACAGACAAAAGCACACCCTTACCAAGGTAAAAACAGCCGAAAATGTCATAGAAAAGTTATTTTTTTAAGCTTTAGAGGAATCAGCACTTGATCAAAGACTGAAAATGGTGGTATTCTATTTAACAAGCAATGAGAGAATACATTAAAGGAGAATAGTAATGATTACTTCATCGCAAAAACAAGGACTTATGATGATCGCAGTAGTTGTTGGACTAATGACCCTGCCAATGATGTACTAATCTACATTCAAATAAGTTTATATAAAAAAACGGACGCTTCTGCGTCCGTTTTTTTATGCTAAAATAAAACAATCAAAAAAAGTTCTTAATATTATCCCAATGAATCATATAGATAGATACAGATACTAACGTTGACAACAAAACAATCACACCAACAAGTTTCCATAAAAAACGACTGGCTCTTGGAGTCAAAATATCAACCATTTCATTGCATGCATCTTTGAAACTTGATTTATCTTCTAACTTGTACCCATCTTCATGCACTACCTTATTTCTCATAGTTGCAATAAATCGTAATTTTCCAATCACCTCATGGGGCAAACGTTCCTCACAACTGGTAACAAGTTGATGAAGTCCTTTTCCTTCTGCGTGATAATGTGCTTTTAATAAAGATTCAATTTTTCTACTTTGTTTTACAACAAGATCAATATCAGACATCTCACTCTCCTAATCCTTTGTTTTAGATTTCTCTTTCCATTCACCCAATGCCAAATCTCTTAGATTTATCCTACTTCATAAAATAATAGGGGATAATTTACTAAGAGTATTCGAGTCAGATCTCAGTTCACACTTCATTTTATACGTTAATAAATAATATATATAAAATAGTTAGAAAGCCGACACAAACTGAACAAATATTCATTATCTATCGATATAGACCACGTTAAAGTATTGATGTTCACATGTACTTATCTTGCAAGTTTAAGGAAAATCATGCCAGTTACTTATATTATTCTTTTGATCGTATTTATTTTGATTGCCGCAGTGTTATTCCAACGCTTTCAAACTAAATTTATTTTGGGTGATAACGCCCCTGAGATGAAAGCAGAAGTGACCATTCTAGATAAACAAATAGTAGAAATCCCAGACACACAGCCCGGAGAAGAAGACCAAGAGTTTTGGATATACGTGCAGAAAGGAAAATTCGGACCAAAAAGAGAATTTGAAATCGGCGTTCACTATTTTCATGCTCTAAATCCTGGAGATAAAGGTATAATGACCTATCAAGGGCGAAAATTTCATCACTTTGCTTTAAAGCGAGATTAACTCTAGGAAATTCACTATGACCAACGCAATGCTTTCTGCTATTCCATTAACCTCTCTTTCTGGTGTTGGAGCCAAGGTAGCAGAAAAGCTCGAAAAAATTGGGTTGGTCACTATTCAAGACTTATTATTCCACCTTCCTCTTCGCTATGAAGACAGAACTCGTGTTTACCCAATGGCACGAGTTCATTCTGGTTTATTTGCAGCAGTGCAAGGCAAAATCATGTCTTGTGATATGCAATTTGGCAAACGAAAAATGCTGTTAGTCAAAATTAGCGACGGCAACGGAACCATTACCTTACGTTTTTTTAATTTTAATGCCGGAATGAAAAACAGTTTCAATGAAGGAAAACTGGTTCATGCCTATGGTGAAATTAAGCGTGGTGGAAGTGGTTTAGAGATTGTTCATCCTGAATATCAATTTCATACCCCTTCTAAACCTTTAGATATAGAAGTCACATTAACGCCAGTCTATTCAACAACCGATGGTCTACGTCAAAACACACTACGCAGTTTGACCGATCAAGCGTTAGAGTTGCTCGATAAAACAGCTGTTACTGAGTTATTACCTCAAGGTTTATATAATAACCAAATTACCCTAAGCCAAGCACTGCATATTATTCATCGCCCTGACCCTTCAATTAATCTTGATGCATTTGACGAAGGGAAACACCCAGCTCAACAACGTTTAATTATGGAAGAATTATTAGCTCAAAATCTTTCAATGCTTTCAATTCGAAGTAAAGGCCAACAAGAAAATGCATTACCACTGGCGACAGTATCTGACTTAAAACAAAAGTTATTAGCCCAACTGCCTTTCACGCCTACCGGAGCTCAACAACGTGTTGTGGCAGAGATAGAACAAGATTTAACAAAACCACACCCAATGATGCGTTTAGTTCAGGGGGATGTTGGTTCTGGGAAAACCTTAGTTGCCGCATTAGCAGCCGTACAAGCAATTGAACATGGCTATCAAGTCGTTTTAATGGCACCCACCGAATTATTAGCAGAGCAACACGCAGTAAACTTTGGTCATTGGTTTGAAAGCATGGGGATCCCTGTTGGTTGGTTAGCAGGAAAACTCACCGGTAAAGCAAAAGAGAAGGAATTAGCTCGTATTGCCAGTGGTGAAGCCAAGATGATAGTGGGTACTCACGCCCTATTTCAACAGCACGTTGAGTTCCACCACCTTGCTTTAGTGATTATTGATGAACAACACCGCTTTGGGGTTGATCAACGTCTAGAGCTACGAGAGAAAGGCGAGAAAGACGGTGCTTACCCACACCAGTTGATCATGACAGCAACGCCTATTCCAAGAACCTTAGCCATGACGGCGTATGCAGATCTAGAAACCTCAGTCATCGATGAGCTCCCGCCTGGTCGAACCCCAATTCAAACCATTGCTTTGCCTGATACAAGACGCGATGAAATCGTCAACAAAGTAAGAAGTGCTTGTGTGAATGATGGACGACAAGCGTATTGGGTTTGTACTTTAATTGATGACTCCGAAGTACTTGAAGCTCAAGCCGCCTCAGATACAGCTGACGCATTACGACTGCAGCTGCCCGAGCTGAATATTGGTTTAGTCCATGGTCGAATGAAATCAAAAGAAAAACAGCAGATCATGCAGGAATTTAAGGAAGGTAGGCTTCACTTGTTAGTGGCCACTACGGTTATTGAAGTGGGTGTTGATGTCCCCAACTCTAGTTTAATGATCATAGAGAACCCAGAACGCTTAGGCTTAGCTCAATTACACCAATTGCGCGGTCGAGTGGGTCGAGGTTCTGTCGCCAGTCATTGTGTGTTGCTCTATCATTCTCCGCTATCAAAAACAGCACAAAAACGTTTAAGTGTTCTACGTGAAAGTAATGATGGCTTTGTGATTGCCCAACGGGATTTAGAAATCCGAGGACCAGGTGAATTACTGGGAACAAAACAGACCGGACTGGCTGATTTTAAAATTGCAGACTTGGTTCGAGATCAGCATTTAATTCCTGAAGTACAACGCATTGCACGTCACTTACATGATAATTACCCTGACAATGCTAAAGCTATTGTTCTGCGTTGGTTAGGCGAACGAGAGATTTATTCAAACGCATAAATAATACCGAACACAGTAAGTAAGTGATTAGAAATAGCGCAGGAAAAAGGCTAGGGTGAACAGTTATTTACTACGATTGGTATAATATTACTCTCATAAACAACAGACACAAAAAAGGTGAGTACCCACTCACCTTTTTAACTCGTTGATTAAGCAAAACTTTTAGTAGTAAGAGTGCTCACCACGATCATGTTCAGTTAAATCTTTAACTGCTGTCAGTTCACCTTCAAATTGAACTAGCAGTTCTTTTTCGATGCCTTCTTTTAGAGTCACATCTACCATTGAACAACCGTTACAACCACCACCGAACTGAACGATTGCAATGCCAGCTTCCGTGATCTCCATCAGACTAACGTGACCACCGTGACCAGCAAGCTGTGGATTAACTTGAGTTTGAATTGCGTATTCAACACGTTCAAATAAAGGTGCATCATCGTTTACTTTACGCATTTTTGCGTTTGGTGCTTTCAATGTTAATTGAGAGCCCATTTTGTCAGTAACATAATCAATGTCAGCATCTTCAAGAAAAGGCAAGCTTAACTCATCAACATACGCTGATAACTTTTCAAATTTCAACTCAGTATCATTCGCTTCGATTGCTTCTGGTGGGCAATAAGAAACACCACACTCTGCGTTTTGAGTGCCCGGATTCACAACGAATACACGGATGTTTGTCCCTTCTGGCTGTTGTGCTAGAAGTTTTGCAAAATGCTCTTGGGCACTTTCAGTAATATTGATTGAAGACACAAGTAATACCTGACTAAATTAGTATGATTAAGGATTGTACTCTGAAAACGAATTGTTTTCGAGTAGCACCCTCAAATTATACCAACCTTAATAATTGATTTATCAAGATTGGAGCAAATTATTTGCATGTTAATATTTTATTCCAAGGTAAATTCTCATCACCTAATACAATAAAATTCGGATTCTCTAGCGACTCTCTTTCGTTATAAGAAAGCGGTTCAAGTTCTGTCGATAATATACGACCTCCAGCCTCTTGAACAATACATTGTGTTGCTGCTGTATCCCATTCACCTGTTGGGCCTAAGCGCAAATAGCAATCTACTGCACCTTCAGCAACCAAACACGCTTTTAAGGCAGCTGAACCTAAAGGAACTAAATCATAATTCCATTCAGGACTCATACAACGCGTAATATTATTTATGTCTTGGCGACGGCTGATAGCTATTGCAATTGGTTGTTTTTCATCTTCATGTTTTAAGGTACTAATACGAATACTTTCATCCATATCCGGGATTTTCCAAGCACCTTTACCTTCATAAGCGTAATACGTAACACCAGAAACAGGGCCATAAACCACCCCCATTACCGGACGATTATTTTCAACCAAAGCTATAATCGTAGCGAAATCACCACTACGGGCAATAAATTCTTGGGTTCCATCTAGTGGGTCAACTAACCAATAACGATCCCATTTCTTTCGCTGTTCTAATGCAATATCAGCGTCTTCTTCTGACAAGACTGGGATATCTGGCGTCAATTGAGACAGTTTTTCCATTATTAATTTATGAGCGGCTAAATCGGCACTGGTAACTGGTGTATCATCCGATTTAGTAAATTCTTCAAAATCACCTTTTTCATAAATATCAAGAATAAGCTGACCTGATGCGCGTGCAATATTGATCACCTCTGGTAGCAGATGAGAAAGTGTCGAATTCATCAATATTACTCCTTTGCTAAAAATTGTTGAGCAAGCAATAATGCACTAATACACCTCGCTTCTGAAAAATCAAGATGATGTAATAACTCTGACGCTTGTGCCAAAGGCCAGCGAACAATATCTAACGGCTCGGGTTCATCGCCTTCAAGCTGCTCTGGATATAAGTCTTCAGCTACAAATAATGTCATCTTGCTTGAAAAATACGATGGTGCTAATACCAATTCTTTTAATGGTGTTAATGCCTTAGACCCAAAGCCAATTTCTTCTTTTAGCTCTCGATTTGCTGCTTCTAATGGCGTTTCACCTTTATCAATTAAGCCTTTAGGAAATCCTAATTCATAGCTTTCTGTTCCAACAGCATATTCTCGAATTAAAAGTAAATCGCCTTGCTCTGTCACTGGCACCATCATCACAGCATGGCGTCCACTCGGTTTCATTCTTTCGTAAGTACGCTCAACGCCATTAGAGAAACGTAAATCCACCGACTCAATACAAAACAATGTTGATTGTGCTTTAATGCGTTTATCTAAAATCGTCGGCAACTGTTTTTTAGCCATCGTATTTCCTTACAGACGTCCTGAATAAGTCACTTTATATTGCCCTTTTGCATCCGGCTTGCCTAGCCATTTAAGCTGACTTCTTAAACTTGGTGAAAAATGTGTTTCTGGTTTAAACCATCCATTCACTTGATAAGATCGATTCGGATTCAATACCACATCAAATTGGCTTGCTACATCTTTCGATGACTGCCTACTTTTTACTGTCACTTTATTATCAATACAAGCTACATCAGCTATCACAGTATCTGGGTTTATATTACCTAGCGGTGAAATGATTTCACCTCCAGACCAAACCACCTCCCCTGTTGCTTGCTTACACCATGGTTGACCTTGTTGGAAATATTCAACACTAATCTCAGCTTGCCCCTGTAATGAAACGGGAATAGCCATTGGTAATCTCTTCATCACATTAGCGATTGGAAAAGAAATCACCATATTTTCAGCATATGCACCCATTGATACGCTATATCCGATCGTACCTTTACCACGTAAGTCTAGCTCACTACCACGACCAAAGCGCACAGAGAAAACTGCGTGCCCTTTTAAAATTGCTAATGGGTCAATTTGCCATTGAACTTGACCATAATTAATTCGCTGCCACGATAATGAATCAACTTGTCCTTTCCATGGCGTACCTGATAACCCAGTCAATTTTAATTGTCTAACTTTAGGGGCTTGATCAACAATCCATTGGATTGGCACATGAAGTAATGCACTCAACGTAAAAAAAGTAGAAAAAACCGTCGCAATTAGTAATTTAAACTTCATGACGCTTCTCTCGTTAACTGTAGACGATTCACTTCAACCATTCCTTCTACGTCTGTTTTGTTGATATCTAAAAATTGAATATTAACGCCTTGTGAATCACGTAAATACGCTAACCAATTAATTAATGAATTAAACGGTAACGGTTTTATCCATACTTGCATTTGCTCACCACGAGGCTGCATACGGATCAACTCAATCTTAAATTGACGCGTACTGCTTGGGATCACTTGATTCATTGGCTGAATAGAAGTTTGAGAGGTTGATGATCCTCCTCTTAAAGTCACTATCGTGTCCGCTTTTTTCTGCACCCACGTTAATAAGCTTCTCTCGCTATTAATTCGGTTTTGAGCAATTTCAGCACGATCGTTTAGAGGCTTTATTCCTCCCCAATACACGGCTGCTACCAATAATGCAATACTGCCACCACCAACGAGTACTCGCTCTCGTGGTGAGATACTTTGCCACCAGGTCATTAAGGCTTTCATTATTTTCTCCTAATAATAATCGCACCAAACACTTGGCCTTGATTTTTATTTAATTGCCCTTGCTCAACATCAAACTTGTTATTTAATTCTGACGTTAATTGCTCAAAATATGGAAAATCTGATGCACTGGCTTGTAGGCGTAATTCATCGCGTTTACCATCAAATTTTAAGCTCTGTAATTTCACTTGAGGTACTTTAACTAAATAAGGAGCTAACTCAGACATCCAAGCTAATAGATCATCACCACCCGATCCACCTTGTAAGCGTACTTCTTCTTTTTTCATTTGAGATTTTAAATAACTAACCGTAGGAATTTTACGTTTCCCAGGGAAAATATCTCTAAAAACACGTTCACTTTCGGCCCGCAATGCAATGCTGTGTTGCTCTAATCTTTGTACTTCTGCAATATGCTGAGCAACAAAAGCCACCATGACCAAACCAAATGCTAAAATCACCTTATGCCAAATTCGCCAATGTTTACGCCATGAAGATTGAGGGCGATATCGACCACTAAGTAAGTTCACTTTAGTGCGTAACGATCCCTCAGCTAAAAGTTGCATCACAAGCTCTGGGGGTTCTTGCACCGACTTGGTGTTTGCTACGTTAACCAGACAAGGAGAATAACTATGAAGAATATAATCTGAAGTAACCTCTCCTTCGTCGGGATCATTTTCTTCTTCTGAAGAAGCCGTTGTATTTACTACTAAGCCCTCAATTAACATCGGCATCCATTCGGATTCTGCGACAGCTCCTTGATACTCATCAAAACGTAATAACCACTGTCGATTAAGCTCAACCATAGACACACCGTCATGATGCAAAGGCAATGCTAATACATCAGGGATCAAGCGTTTAGTATGAATACCCGCATCAGCAAGCTGTTCAATCCACGTTGTCATTTTTTGATGCTCAACAATAGCTACCTGAGCAAGCTTGGCTGTTTTACTCAAAATAACAATGTGCATCTCATCTACATCTTGTGCCAAATCATCTTCGACGATAAAAGGTAGCATTGATGAAAACTGTCGAGCCGCGCCCTCTGGTATTGCGACTTCTCTTAATACTATGTCGCTACTTGGTAAAAGCACTGAGACCATTCGTTGCTCGCTATATTTCAATAACGAACTAAGATCCTCTGCAGGACTCAACTCTCCAGAAGCGATTACTTCATTATTTTCTGGTGACCAGACTATCCATTGAATGGGATCTGATGGCTGACTATTCAGCCTTATTATCAGATGTTCGCTCACTCATTCCTCCATATTGGCGACGGACAACGTTCACCACTTTTTTATCACTGCTATGCAATAAAGAACGCACACGTACGCGCGAATCTTCTACTAATACTTGAGCATCTAACTCAAAAAACTGACTACTAACCGACAAGTAAGGTTTCGCTTGTTTACGAGTTTTGGCATCAATTCGACTGATCACACTTTCGGCAAGAAAATCATCAATACTGTTCCAACCATCAAACGGTCGATCTTCTAATAAACTTCTAGCATCACTCTCACTTAAATTAGGTGAGAATAAAGCAACTAATACATTGGCATTGTCAGGTGTTAATGTATTTATATTCAAATACCAATTATCACTTGGTATAGCACAAACTAACGATGAAACTTTCTCGATAACTTCTGCTGTTACGCCATTAATAGCACGCAACTCACTAGCATCACCTATCCAACTATTGGGTGCTAAATAAGCAGGTTTAAAAGATTGATACGTGCTGTCTTCTACACCAGACATAGATCGAACCATGTCATCTTCATCGAGGTATTCCCACGTAGAGTCAGCAATAACTTCCGCTAAATAATTTTCTATTTCAACCGACTCTAATAAATTCATCCATACTTTTACTAAAAATGGACGCTGAGAAGGGTCATTACTAGGTTTTACTTGGCTTAGTGCATTTAAATTAAAACACGCTTGTTTATCTTTTATTCCACCAAACGCTTCACCATAATCTAATGGATAAATGGTTTCTTCTGTTGCCCACACTTGGCTTAAATTAATAGTATCACCATCTTTATATGCTTCTTCGATACCTGTTTTTGCTAACGCTTCTACACCAACAGAATACCAATATGCTTGCTGGTGATTAACTTGATTTTGCGCACGATGAAATTGAATAAATAGACGTTCTGACATTTGTGCTGCTATCGTTGCCATAATGGCAAGCAGTAATAGCACAACAATAAGAGCAACACCTTTTTGCTTACTTGCAGACGGAGTAAAATTCGATCTTTTACCTACTATCATGATTCACCTTCATCTCTTGAAGCATCACCACTTTGGCTTGAGCTACTTTCGACTTTTGAACCAGAAGTTAAATAGATACGCTCTACATCACCATAATCTTTAAAGGTTATTATCATTTTGACCGCTTTAGGCAGCTGATTTTTTATTTTCCATATTTTCAGCCATTTTTTTCCGTCATAGAATTCAAATTTAAGATCATCAACTTTATCAATTAAAGGTGTGACGACTGGATCTTGCCCAACAGGAGTATCAGGGTAACGCCACCACAACCGTTCAATTGTACCTTCCATTAAACGATATCCAACTTTGGTAATATCACCACGAGGAAAAGCATTTTGAGGGTTTTTCCAGCCTAAACGCACAAAGAGAATACCTTGAGACTCGGACTCTAAAAGGTATTCTTCTACGACAAGTAATTTATCAGATACTTTTTCACCATGAGTACGAAATTGACGAGCAACAATTTGACGAAAATCATTATCTAAAAAAACCAAACTGCGTTGTAAGGCTTTAATGCGATTACTTTTTTCTAATGACTGTTCATTACTGCGCTGTACTTGGTTTAGTACTTGATAGGCAGAAAAACTTAAGGTGGCAAACACTGAGATCGCGACCATCACTTCAATAAGCGTGAAGCCTCGATACTTTTTCTGATTAGAACTACGGCGCAACATAGGTTCTTACCGTTAATAAGGGAGATTGTTGATCTTTGGTTGTCGCAACAGACACATCAACCGACTTTAAAATATCAGACGTCGTTTTTACTGGTGCGATAGTCCAATACCATGTTTGGCCTGCCAATTCTGTTTCCCCTTTTTTAATCGAGGTTGGCGGTTTATCTAACATCATTAATGCCATTTGGTTATCAACCACCATAGAGGCGAACGTTTTTTCTTCTAAATAACTTAACGTATTAATATGTTGAGTCACAGAACGAAGTACACTCAAGGCTGCCGTAGCAAAGATAGCCAGAGCAACCAACACCTCAAGCAGAGTCATGCCTTTATTTAATGCTCGACGACTTGATGAAGAATTACTCATCAATCTCTTCCCCTGGCTTAATTAAAATGATCACACCGGATTCATCCACTTTAATTAACCACATTTTATCATCTACATTACCACGCTCATTAGCAGGTAAAAAACGAACAATAAATGGGGTCATTTCTCCGCTTGATAACACCATCACTTGAGGAGGTTTCGGCTTTTCCTTTTCTTCAACGTCAGCAAACATCTCTTCATCAAACAACGAGCCCGGTTCAAATAAACGGTCATCGTCAGCCCATGCAGAGCCGCCGAGTTCCATTTCGAAGGTAATGTCATCTTCCATTTTCACTTCGGTAAAAAAGCGACTTTTCTCAAGAGGCTGCCAACCATCTGACTTTAAGGTCATAAAGCGATATTCTTGTCGCTCTTGACTAAAGTAGATGCCGTAATCCATCCCGTTGAGTAAAGCATCCTCATTAAGAAGTTGTACTAGCTGATAAAAACGTGAGGCTTGCTCTTCAAGTTGATCGTCATTACTTTCAGGTAAACTCATGATAACCGCCATCGAACTCACCGACAGCAGCACCAATACCAACATAATTTCGATTAGGGTAAACCCAACCTCACGTTTTATTTTCATCATTGCTCTTATTCTAACTATAAAGCTTATGACTTATTGAAAGTCTTGCATGTTCCAATTGCCAATATCTGCATTAGCACCTTCACCGCCTTCTTGACCATCCGCACCTAATGAGAAGATATCAATTGTGCCGTTATCACCAGGGCTTAAGTACTGGTATTCATTGCCCCATGGATCATTTGGTAAGCGACGAATATAACCGTCAGCACGGTAATTACGAGGCTCAGGCGTTGCTGATGGTTTAGATACTAATGCTTCTAAACCTTGATCTGTTGATGGGTACACGCTGTTATCTAGCTTGTACATATCTAATGAGTTTTCTAGCGCTACTATATCAGTGATCGCTTTTTGTTGATCGGCCTTCTCTTTGTTACCCAGTAAGTTTGGAACAACTAAGCTCGCTAACACACCAAGAATAACGATAACAACCATCACTTCTAAAAGAGTAAAGCCGCCTTGTTTACGTTGAGCTGAATTGACTTGCATGGAATAACTCCTAACGTTAAAAATTCATATATAAATAAAAAGAAAAATAGATAGCAGTGAATGCTACCCCACCAAATTGTTTAATTCGATAATTGGCATCAAGGTCGCAACTACAATGAAGAGTACGATCCCTGCCATGAAGACAATAAGTAAGGGTTCAAAAATACCTAATGCCATGTTTACTAATGATTCAAAATCACGATCTTGATTATCTGCCGAGCGCGTTAGCATTTGCTCTAATTCACCACTTTGCTCACCACTAGCAATCATATGCAGCATCATTGGTGGAAACAATTTGGTTTGCTCAAGAGAGATACGTAAACTTGCCCCTTCGCGAACATTATCAGCAGCTTCTAATACTTGTTGTTTAAAATACTTATTACTCATTACATCTGCGGCGACTTTCATGCCATCCAGTAATGGGATCGCACTTGAAGTACAAATGGATAATGTTCGAGCAAAACGAGAGGTATTTAAACCACGAACCACCTTACCAATAACAGGAAGTCGTAAAATTTTCTTATCCCACGCTAGACGTAAATGTGGCTTGGTAAGTAACCACTTCACCCCAACAATCACCAGCACAACAGCAACAACAACCAAAAGCCCCCAGTGAACAACAAAATTACTGGCAGCCAGTAATATTTCAGTTACAGTTGGTAGCCCTTGTCCCATTTGCACAAACTGATCGACAATTTTAGGCACCACAGTAGCAAGCAAAAAGGAAATAACGGCTATCGCAATTAACGTCAGCATGATTGGATAAATCATTGCTTGTTGTAATTTACTACGCATCTTTTGACGGTTCTCAGCGTAATCTGCTAAGCGATTTAATACCGTATCCAAATGACCTGATTTTTCACCCGCAGCAACCATTGAGCAAAACAAATCATCAAACACATGAGGGTATTCACCAAAACTTTCCGCTAATGGATACCCTTCAATCACTTTTGAACGAACCCCCATCATCATGCTACGAATGTGTGCTTTTTCACCCTGTTCTGCGACGGCTTTCAGACACTCTTCGAGTGGCATACCCGCTTGAACTAAAGTCGCAAGTTGGCGTGTAATCAACGATAAATCATTAACGCTAATACCACGCTTAAAACTTAAACCTTGAGATGCACTTTTCTGTTGTTTAGATTTGGTTTCAATCACTTCAACCGGAATTAAGCCTTGTTCTTTTAAACGTTGACGCACTTGGCGAGCATTATCACCCTCCATTACGCCTTTTTTTTGTTTGCCATTTTTTTCGAGGGCTTTGTATTCAAATGCTGCCATTTACCCTTCCCGAGTGACTCGCATCACCTCTTCTAACGTAGTAATACCTTGTTGAACTTTTAATAAACCATCTTGCTGAATACCACGCGTATTCTTACGCACTTCTTTTTCGATCTCTTGTTCACCGGCTTCTTTATGAATCAGTTCTTGTACTTTTTCAGTGACTACCAGTAATTCATGAATACCGGTACGCCCACGATAACCTTTACTATTACAGTGTTCACAACCGGTAGGTTTATAGAGCACGAGATCATCCGATGGCAATAAAGAAAAAAGTTTCTTCTGCTCACTATCGGCTTGATAAGGGGTTTTACACTCCTTGCATAAGGTACGCACCAAACGTTGAGCAAGAACACCCAATAAAGAAGAAGAAATTAAGAAAGGCTCAATTCCCATATCACGAAGACGAGTAATCGCACCAACCGCGGTGTTAGTGTGAAGTGTCGACATCACTAAGTGACCCGTTAAAGAGGCTTGAACAGCAATTTCTGCGGTTTCTAAATCACGGATCTCACCAATCATAACTACATCGGGATCTTGACGAAGAATGGCACGTAGCCCACGAGCAAATGTCATGTCTACTTTTGGGTTTACTTGCGTTTGCCCAATGCCATCAATATCAAATTCGATTGGATCTTCTACGGTTAAAATATTGGATTGAGTGCTGTCTAATTCCCCTAATCCCGCATACAAGGTGGTTGATTTACCTGAACCCGTAGGGCCCGTCACCAAGATAATACCGTGAGGTCGTTTAATAATATGTTGGAAGTTTTGATGGTTCTTGGCTTCCATACCTAAACTGTTTAAATCTAGGCGCGTAGCGTTCTTGTCTAATAAACGCATTACCACACGCTCACCATGTGAGGAAGGCATTGTCGATACACGAACATCCACCGCTCGACCACCAATGCGTAAAGAAATACGACCATCTTGTGGCACGCGCTTCTCAGCAATATCGAGCTTAGACATAACTTTGACACGAGAAACCAATAAAGGAGCAAGTTTTCGGCTTGGACTTAAGACATCACGTAATACACCATCAATACGGAAGCGGATGGATAATACTTTTTCAAACGTCTCAATATGAATATCTGACGCCCCTTCTTTAATCGCTTCACCCAACATAGCGTTGATCAATTTGATGATAGGTGCATCATCTTCTGACTCTAACAAGTCGTCATTATCTGGTAACTCTTCTGCTAAAGAGAAAAAGTCATCATTATCTGCACCAATATCTTCCATTAGTTGCTGAGCTTCTGAAGAATTGCGTTGATATACCTGTGTGACTTTAGTATCAAATTCATCTTTAGTTAATTGAATTAATGAAAAGCCCGACTGGCATACTCGGCGGATTTCACACAGAACCATTGGGGAAGGGATTACTGCATAATACAGTAACCAACCATCAGAACTAGATTCAATAACCACCGAATGCCTTTTTGCAAAAGAAAAAGGCAAACGCAATACAGTGTGACATTCAGGAAATAAGGTATCCGCCATTACTTGTCCTTATTTTCTCTAAATTGTTCGTAAAACGCTTGGATTTCAGCAGGGTGAATGACTTCCTTACCAAATTTAGGCAATACTGGAATAAGGCCATCATCCATTAGTTTTAAGCCTTTCTCTGCATTATACAGTTGCTCAGCACGGATATAATTGTATTTGCGCTGAGTGATACCATCTGCCGTCATTCCATCACGAATAATAGTAGGCTTGATAAATACCATTAGATTTTTCTTCTCAACCTGAGTACTAGTTGATTTAAATAAATAACCTAAAAGAGGAATATCACCTAGGAAAGGAACTTTCGATTCACTCTCTAATGCTCGTTCGTCAATCAAACCACCCAGTACCAACATTTTTCCATCTTCAACCATTACAGATGTATTTAATTGACGCTTAGCAAAACGCACATCCACTGCACCATTTGCACCTAAAACATTAGACACCTCTTGCTCGATATCTAAACGAACTGAGTTACCTTCATTGATTTGTGGTACGACTTTTAGCTTAATACCCACTTCTTTACGATCAACGGTTTGGAATGGATTATCATTATTTGAGCCTGACGTTGCTCCTGTTAATACAGGAACTTCTTCACCAACAATAAATGACGCTTCACCATTATCCATTACAGTAATACTTGGAGAAGACAAAATATTTGAATTTGAATCAGTAGAAACCGCAGTAACTAATGCAGCCCAATCCCCCATCATCACACTAACAGCAGCACCCTGTACACCACCAAGCGCAGAAGCTAATGCTGTATAATCACCTTCTTCAGTAATATCTTTATAACCAGTTTGATTACCAGCCGAATCATATATTTTTTCAGTCGTAGTTGATCCTTTCGCTTCTTCAAGACCAACCATGGTGGCACCAATCGATGCACCAGTATTACTGTATTGGATCATTGCGCCCGTTTCTAGGTTACCCCATTGTACGCCAAGGTTTACGCCATCTCCTTCCGACAACTCAACAATTAACGCTTCAATTAAGACTTGTGCACGACGAATATCTAGCTGTGCAATCACATCTTGCATTGCACGCATAACATCTGGCGGCGCAGTAATTACTAACGCATTAGTATCAGCATGAGCTGCAATCATCACATCACTGCGATTATTTGAACTGCCTTTTTTACTCGTACCTTTACTTGCGCTTAAATTATCTGAAACCCCTTTTAATACATCAACTAACTCTTCGGCTTTGGCGTAACGCAAATAAACAACCTGATTATTGCCTTTGGTCGCCATTTCAACATCAAGCTGTTTGATCAATTTTTTCAGACGATTACGAACTTTAGGATCACCAGAGATAAGGATTGAATTGGTACGTTCATCTGCAACCAATTTTGGTTGTAAGAAGGCGGGGGTGTTCTTAGCATCCGTCGTTTTATTTAAAGCATCAACGATACGCACCATCTCAGCGGCTGAAGCATTGTCCAAATCAACAACTTCAACTTCTTTATCACCCGCTTGATCAACACGCTCAATGATTTCAGCAAGACGATTCACTACCGCAGCACGGCCAGTAATCATAATGATGTTAGCTGGATCATAATGAACAACGTTACCAGCTCCAGCATTATCATTCAGCTGTCGTAATAAAGGGGAAAGCTCACGCACCGAAACATTACGTACTGCAATCACTCGGGTAATAACAGCATCACCAGTGATATTGTCTTTTGCTCCCAGAACTGGAACTGCCGATGTTTTTGCATCTTTGTCTTTAATGACTTTAAGAATGCCAGTATCCATTTCAACAACGGCATACCCATACACTTCTAATACACTAAGAAAGAATTGATAATATTGCTCTTCATTTAATAGATCATAACTACGTACATCTACTTTGCCTCGAACAGAAGGATCAACAATGATGGTTTTCTCTAAATTACGACCAACAATATTGATAAACTCTTGAATATCTGTCCCTTTAAAACTTGCACTAAAATCATTTGCGATGGCTGATGTCCACACCATGCTACTCGCAAGTAATAAGGCTCCCTTGCCTATCCACTTTTTCACAACATACCCTTATTCATTTCTTTATTGAGCGCTTATAACCCGATAAAAATGTCATGTAATTGTCCATCACGTTGGACGGTTAAATTAAGCTCTGTCATTTCTGACATATTTTTCCACAATGCACTCATGGCTGATGGGTTAGTTAAATCAATCCCATTTAAACTAGTTGCAATATCACCAGGCTTTAAGCCTACCGAATCAAATAATTTACGATCTTTACCTGGGTTAACTCGATAACCTGTAATATTGCCATTGCTCGACACTTGTGAAAGACGAATATATTTCAGTACCGATTGTGGATTTTGAGCCATCTCCCGACGAATTTTGTCTAATTCATCTTGATTTGAATTTTGGCGATTATTACCTAATACAGTGCCTGAACTACCTGTTGCATTACGCTCAGTAGATATTTTGCTGTATTTCACCCCTTCTAGCATTAAGGTTTCATCACGACCATTATTTGCAATAATAATACGATCAACACTGATGGCTTTCACTGTCGCTTGTGTACCATCAATCGTTTCTTCAAGGCCATAGGTATTCTGTTTACCACGATTCGCGATCACGGCTAAACTTAACGCAGGGTTTGAGCTTGCCACAACACCAGATAATGTAAGGTTAAGACGAGTTTTAGGTGCATCTTTAATTTCAACGGCCTTGGGTTGTTCTATTTTCTTACCTGGATTAAATAACCCAAAGACTTGGCCATTTAATAAACCAGATAATGAATCCTCATCATTATTTTTCTTTGCTAGTGAGTTTATTGATGATGCTTTTGGCTCCCATTGAGAAACCGATGTTTGTGGTGCTAACATAGACCAAAAAAGAGCCCCACATATCCACGCAAAACAAGCCACCAAAGTAACAGTTAACCCTTTTGAAATCGCAGATTGGTATGCTGACCAATATTGAGACATCCTCTCAATTTTCATATTAGCTCTCATTAGACTCTGATCTTCCTTTCTATGTCTGCAAAACAATTAAATAGCGACATTTGAATAAATTATAAAATAACAATATACAATTACTGATAATGATTTCGTTTTCTTATTATTCCTCGAAGCCACATCACGTTATCCAATAAATCGACCTTATATTAGAGCATTATTTTTCAGTAATGACCCTAATTGGATACAAATTTTGATTAATTCCCCCCAAAAAGATTGAAAAAAAATATCTCGACACCATTTACATAAGCAGATACTAAGACATTAGGTACCCATAATGAGTTCCAAATCCAATACTAGCGATGGCATCAGGCTCGATAAATGGCTCTGGGCAGCTCGTTTTTATAAAACACGCTCTATTGCTCGTAATATGGTCGATGGCGGTAAAGTTCAATATAACGGCCAACGCTCCAAACCAAGTAAACTGGTTGAAGTTGGCGCTGAAATTAAACTTCGTCAAGGCAACAACGAAGAGCTCACCGTGATCATCGAGATCGTATCAGATCAACGCCGTGGCGCACCCATTGCACAAACACTTTATAAAGAAACCACTGAGAGCATTAAACATCGAGAAGAAAATGCCAAATTACGCAAACTTAACTCTCTCGGTAGCCCACATCCAGATAAGCGTCCTGATAAGAAACAACGACGCGATATCATGAGATTCAAGCAACAATAATCGCTATACTGTGCGCAACAACAATCCTTAAGACAATTGCTGGAGTATTTCATGGCAAATAACACACTGCATCGCTACTTATTTGAAGATTTATCTGTTCGTGGTGAATTAGTTCAACTAGACGATGCTTACCAACAAATTATTTCTAGCAAGGAATACCCAAAAGCAGTACAAAACCTTTTGGGTGAGCTATTAGTTGCCACTACCTTATTAACAGCAACCTTAAAATTTGAAGGTTCAATCACCCTTCAGCTTCAAGGTGACGGTCCTGTTTCTCTTGTGGTAATTAATGGCGATAACGACCAAAAAGTTCGTGGTGTCGCTCGCTTTGATGGCGAAATTTCTGATGACGCTACACTGCACCAATTAATGGGAAAAGGTTACCTAGTTATTACTATCGCACCAAAAGATGGTGAGCGTTACCAAGGTGTTGTTGCACTTGACGGTAAAGATTTAGCTGCATGTTTTGAAGGATATTTCGAGCGTTCAGAACAATTGAAGACTCGCTTATGGTTGCGCCTAGGGGAATTTGAAGGCAAGCCTCATGCTGCAGGTATGTTGCTACAAGTTATGCCTGACGGTACTGGTTCTTCTGATGACTTCGAGCACTTAGAACAACTGACAGATACCATTAAAAATGAAGAACTGTTTGGTCTAGAAGGCGAAGATGTTCTGTATCGTTTATATAACCAAGATAAAGTGCAATTATTTGAACCTCAACATGTAGAGTTTTTCTGTGGTTGTTCTCGTGAGCGCAGCGCAGGTGCAATCGTTACGATTGAAAGAGCTGAAGTTGATGACATCGTAAAAACAGAAGGAAAAATTTCTCTGCATTGTGATTATTGTGGCACAAGTTACGATTTTGATAGTATCGATGTTGCTCATATTTTTGAAGAAGCGACAAAAGGTAATGACACCGTTCATTAATTTATCATATAGAATAAGTTACTTATTTTGTCTAAAAGCCAGCCATTAGGTTGGCTTTTTTTATAACTAAATTTGATATAAAACACCTTTTTAATTCCACTTATCCACACTTAATTTTGCTTAAATAATAATCAATTACATCTAGCGCAAACGATTTCTTTAAGAGTAGAATAGGGCTATTGCTATTTTGTGATGATGATTAAACAACAACTACTACTTTATAGTTAATTTATGATTTATCTCCCTGTTTTCAATTTACCGCATTGATAGCATGTTTAGCAGACAATAAATAATTACAAAATATTAAAAATATTAAAATCCCTACAAAATTCCTTTAAGGAGCTCCTATGACTGTTATGGAACACAAAAAAGCGACGCAGCTTGATCTGACTAAACATGGTCTAACTGGTGTTACTGACGTACTGCGTAATCCAAGTTATGAACAACTGTTTGAAGAAGAAACACGTCCAGACCTAGAAGGCTATGAGCGTGGTGTAATGACAGAGCTTGGCTCCGTTTCGGTAGATACAGGGATCTTTACTGGCCGTTCACCAAAAGATAAGTACATCGTGAAAGATGACACGACTAAAAATACATTATGGTGGTCTGATCAAGGTAAAAACGACAATAAAGCTATCACACCAGCAGTTTGGGATGATCTAAAAGCCCTAGTAACAGAACAACTCTCTGGTAAGCGTCTGTTTGTTATTGATGGTTACTGTGGTGCAAACCCTGATACTCGTTTAAGTGTTCGTGTTATCACTGAAGTAGCATGGCAAGCACACTTCGTGAAAAACATGTTCATTCGACCAACAGAAGAAGAACTAGCAACGTTTGAACCCGATTTTGTGGTAATGAACGGTGCAAAAGCAACCAACCCTAATTACGTAGAACACGGATTAAATTCGGAAAACTTTGTAGCTTTCAACTTAACAGAGCGCGTACAAATCATCGGCGGTACTTGGTACGGCGGTGAGATGAAAAAAGGTATGTTCGCAATGATGAACTACCTTCTTCCACTCAAAGGCATTGCTTCAATGCACTGTTCTGCCAATGTCGGCGAAGAAGGTGATGTTGCGGTATTCTTTGGTTTATCTGGTACAGGTAAAACGACACTTTCGACTGATCCAAAACGCCAACTAATTGGTGATGATGAGCACGGTTGGGATGATGACGGTATCTTTAACTTTGAAGGTGGCTGTTACGCAAAAACGATTCGCCTGTCTAAAGAAGCTGAACCAGATATCTATAATGCCATTCGTCGTGATGCTCTATTAGAGAACGTAACCGTTCGTAATGATGGCACCATTGATTTTGATGACGGCTCAAAAACAGAAAACACACGTGTTTCTTATCCTATTTATCATATTGATAATATCGTTAAGCCAGTCTCAAAAGCAGGGCATGCGAATAAAGTTATTTTCTTAACAGCTGATGCGTTTGGCGTTCTACCACCAGTTGCGAAACTAACACCAGAACAAACTAAATATCATTTCCTATCAGGATTTACGGCAAAGCTTGCAGGTACTGAACGAGGAATTACTGAACCAACACCAACCTTCTCTGCGGCATTTGGAGCTGCGTTCCTAACTCTGCATCCAACACAATACGCTGAAGTATTAGTAAAACGTATGGAAGCAGCAGGCGCAGAAGCTTACATCGTCAATACAGGATGGAACGGCACAGGAAAACGCATCTCAATCCAAGATACTCGCGCAATCATTGATGCGATTTTAGATGGCTCAATTGACCACGCTGAAACTAAAAACATTCCAGTGTTTAACCTTGAAGTTCCAACATCATTGCCTGGTGTTGATACCTCAATCTTAGACCCTCGAGATACTTACACTGACCCTCTACAATGGGATAGCAAAGCCGAAGATCTTGCACAACGCTTTATCAAAAATTTTGCTCAATATACCGATAACGAAGAAGGTAAAGCATTAGTTAAAGCAGGCCCTCAACTTAGCTAAGACTTATAATACACATCGATGAATTCTTAGGCCCTTCTTCAACGAAGGGCTTTTTTATTTTCTAGCTTATCGTCATACCAATTCAGATAAATAGCAGCCCCGATAGTGGTGTAGAAAAATTGATTAGAACAAACAATAATGATCAAATACTTAGTTAAGTTTATATAAACCCTCACTATAACTTGATTGAATCTTACTTTTACTCCACTCTTTCTATTCAAATTTATTTTCTTGGAGTTAACAATGTATACCACACTGAAAAGCCTAGGCTGGCTTATCGCTTTCTGTTTATTACTTGTGGTCGCGTTCTTATCCCTTTTGCATACTCCTTATGCGCAACAAGTACTTAATCCATTGGTAAAAAAAATAACGCAGCAACAGGTCTCTTTTGGTGGAATTAATTACTCAATCCAATCACCTTTACACCTGACGCTTTCAGATATTACGATTCATACAGAAGAAAATGAACATGACCTAAATATTCAACAAATCGATTTCTGGCTTTCACAGTACCCAATACAAAACAAAAAACTGGCTTTTGATAACATTAAAATTGATGGTTTGAACCTGCAGAATGGCCTTCCTAACACAGATAAAGCCGCTTGGATTTCGATTGCTCACTTAAGTATTTCTAATCTCGATTTTGCACATAAAGGATTAGTGATTAGAGATGCTCATATTCAATTAACCAATTGGTCTGTTGATGAGAATAAAGCGTTACCTTTTGAAGGGGATTTTCAATTTTTAACAACCCAACTATATTGGCAAGGCGAAGCCTTAAATGACATATTAATCGATGGCTTTTACACACAAAATTACACGGCACTACATGGTATTTCACTAACTTGGCGTGACAGTACCATTACTGCACAAGCCGAATTGAAAGAAAATAAATTATGGGTAATACCTCAATTTACTTTACGTAAATTTAATTTAGAATCTGATAATACTGAGGTAATCGGAAAACCTTTAGAATGGTTAGCTCAACAGAATTTTACCTACCAATTTGATCGCATTGACCTGCTAGACATCAATATTGAATTACCCCAATTGATTGCAAATAATTTAAGTTTATCGGCCGAAAATGTATTATTTCCTTATCATTTATGGCAACAAACAGATGCCAATATATCTTTCAATGCAGACAGTCTAGTCTTGAATGAATATACCATTGAAAAACCTATATTTAATCTAATGTTAAATGGCAAAGAAGCTAATATATCAAATCTTTCATTTGATATATTCAATGGCAACATTCAACTTGCAGGAAAAGTATCACCCACAGACGTCGAGTTAACATCTCTCACTTTAGGCCAGATAAAATGGCTTATTAGCCACGAAGAGATGACTGCAATCTCTCAATATATTACCCAACTTAATCTTGTCAACATTGCACAATTAGACATAAATAATATTCAATTAATACAACTGGATACTCAACATCCTTACCAAATAACAGGGTTAAATGCAGAAGGGAGCGATCTAGAACTACGTCGTTACTCTCAATGGGGACTATGGAACGGAGAACTATCATTAAGCGCTTCTAACGCCAGTGTAAACTATTTACTTACTCAACAACCGCTTATTGAAATGAATACTCAAGAAGGGTTGTGGTCGATAGATCGAGCTCTGTTTCCTCTAAGTGAAGGGTTAATTGGTTTTAATGGCAAAATCCATTTAGCTCAAGACAGTCAACCTTGGCAATTAGAAGCTTATGGTGATGGGTTACCTGTTGATTATTTTTCACAGCTACTATCTACAGATTTACCTCTAGATGGTATTACTGAATTTACTTTTAGTGGTAATGGACTTGCATCTAATCGAGACAGTTTTAATTACAGTTTTAACGGTGAACTAAACCTAGCTCCTAGAGAAATGACCACAACCAAAACCGCTCTAGAATTATGGCAAAGCAAACTCGGCCTCACTCCTGACAAAGAACAATTAACTCGCTTAACGGAACGAGAAAATGAAAGTAAGGCAAATGACAATATTGACAGTACAATCAAAAACGAAAGTGCTATAACTCAATATCCAATAAACGTTGACCCCATCACTATCTTGGCAAACCGTGGACGCATCTCTATCGTTCCAATCTTAATCAAAGGGGAGGGTTTTAGTTATAGTATTCAGGGTGATTACGATCTAGTTAACCCAAAACAAGCTCAAACAACAACGTCATTGATCCAAGAATGTCATCAATTGGTACAACGCTTATTCTCAGAAGAAGTACAAGTCATTAATAACTGCCAATAACATAATAAGATAAACAAAAAATCCCCATCAATAACGACTATTGATGGGGATTTTTTTAATATTAAATTCTCAATAAATTATAGAAGTACAGAGCTTAAAAGATACTACGACTCTATTTAGCAAGAATACAGTGATACCATTCTTCGGCATCTTGATATGTTTTTTCTACTGTTTTAGCTGAGAAACCAAGTAAATGGCTGATCTGATCTATTTTTTCCCAATCACCAGAGTCAATACATTCATACAGCTCTAACATTGAACCCAGCAAACCAGCACGACTTAATATTGCTTGCTCAATTTCTTTAGTTAATGATAACTGCCCTAATACTTCTTCAAGGTTACGATCAAGCAATGCATCAAGTAATGAGAACAAACCAACAATAAATGCTTGCTGCCCTGGCATCCCGTTTTGACAACGATAAATCATCAACTCACAAAAGCGTCCTTTAACTAACGATTGCTTATAAAGTTCTTTCGGTTTGTTAATTGCAGCGTGCGCGGTAGCAACAAGAGTCACAAACATTTTGATTTGTTCTTCCCCTAGATACACTAGCGCCTGCTTAAATGAAGAGATCGGTTTTTCAAGTCTCACTGATGCTGTATTAACAAATTTTAGTAATTGATAAGATAGAGAAACATCTTGAGTAATAAGCTGCTCTACTCTCGAAAAATTCACTTCTTCACGACACACCTCTTGGTACAATTGTATCGTTAGTACTTCTTCTGGTTTTACTATCCGGTTTTTAATTATTTCAGGCTTACTAAAAAAATACCCTTGATAAAAATTAAATCCGACATCAAAAGCACGTTGAAATTCTTCGTTAGTCTCAACACGCTCAGCTAAATAATGGCGCTTACAGCCTTGCTGTTTGCGTTTTTTAACATACTCACATGACTCATCAATGCCAAGCTGCATGATATCTAACTTTATAATATGAGAATAAGGTAAAAAACGATCCCATTCAGCACCTAAGCTAAAATCGTCTAATGCAATAATATATCCCATTCGATGTAGGTGCTTTATCGCACTAAATAGCTCATCGTTAGGAATGCAGGTTTCTAATACCTCAACTACAATTTTACGCTTCGGAAAAGCGGTAGGGTAAAGAGAGATCAAAGATTCTTGAGGGAAATTGATAAAACTGCGAGGAGATTCCAAAGCAGGATTTCGGCCTGCTGACATGAAATTTTCAACCAACAATCGACATGTCGCTTGATTCGCTTCTATATTAGGAAACGCATTATTTTCACCATCTCGAAAAAGTAGCTCGTACCCTATCGTTTGTTTTTTCCGATTAAGTATCGGTTGTCGAGCAACGTATGAATACATAACTTGAAAGTATTATCCTGTGAAAATATAAATACAATAAGACATCTTATCGGCACTATCATTATATTCTTAAGACAAATAATGAAGTGGACTATCGTGGGTATAATAATAGAATACTACAGAAAAAAATATGCGCTTGATTAAATCCTGTGCGAGAACTATTCAAAATATGATATTCATTTTATTATTATTTGTATAATAGCATTAATTACCTATTTATCATCACTCGGTGAGTCTAATGAAAGAAGCCACGTTTATACAAGAATCGCATTACCTTGAGACAATGAAAAATCAAGTCTCTCCCTTCTGGGAAAAGCGACAACATGGTTTTTATCAAGGACAAAAAGGAGTGCAATTACACTGGGTCAGCTTTACTAGCCCAACACATCAAAAAGCAATAATGGTTGTTAATGGCCGCATTGAAAGTGTTCATAAATACCAAGAGCTATTTTACGATTTATTTTGCCAAGGTTATGACATTTACTCATTTGATCATCGTGGGCAAGGTTTATCTGATCGTTTAACAGAAAACAGTGACATTGGGCATATTGAAGATTTTTCTGATTATGTTATTGATTTAGATAGCATCACTAAAAAGCTGATCACACCAATGAATTACCAAGATAGCTACCTACTTGGTCACTCTATGGGAGGAGCAATTGCCACTCAATATGTTGAAAATCATGAACATCCATATACTGCATTAACGTTAAGTGCCCCAATGCATGGTATTCATATACAGCCTTGGTTAAAGCCACTGGCAGGTACTATTAGTCGCTATTTAAGCCAACGTACTTCTCAACCATCGTATGCATTCGGCCAAGCTCCATATCATGCAAAACCTTTTTTAAATAATTTACTTACTACGTGTGAAATTCGCTATCAATGGTTCAGGGCTCTATATGCTGTTAAACCCGAACTTCAAATTGGTGGAGCAAGTAATCATTGGGTAAATCAAGGATTAATAGGGGCAAAACTCTGTATTGAACACGCCCATTCATGCGTTATTCCCACCTTATTATTACAAGGTGAAAACGACCGTATTGTTGATAATAATGCTCATATTGAATTTCAAAAAAGAGCTCCAAATTGCCAATTAGTCACAATAAAAGAAGCAAAGCACGAACTGCTTTTTGAATCTGATACTTGTCGCAATCAAGCTTTATCTGAGACTCTCAATTTTTTCCACCAACATAATAAGTAAACGATAAATGTAATATAGAGCTAAAGTAAAAGAGGAAAAGCAATCTTATTATCTTTACCCTCTTTTTTCTTTATAAACTCACGTAAACTGAATTTAATTTCCTTTAAATTAATTTTTTTATGAGGCTTTATGATTACTATCGTTGCATCTGATCTTGACGGCACCCTACTGACTCCTGAACACAAAATTGCAGACTTCACTAAAAAAACACTTAATAAACTGCACCAACAAGACCTGACCTTTATTTTTGCAACGGGTCGTCACCACATTGATGTGGGTAATATTCGTAACGATGTGGGCATTCCTGCTTACATGATCACATCCAACGGTGCTCGCGTTCACGATACTGATGACAATCTTGTTTACAGTAAAAACCTTCCTGAACATTTAGTTCCACAAGTATTGGACCTACTAAAACATGATGAATTGTTATCTATTCATATGTACTCAGATGATAAATGGTTTATTCATAAAGAAGACGAAGAGTTGAAAAAATTCCATGACAGTGGCTTCACTTACACTTTATTTGATGTTGAAAACCCGCCCGTTGAAAACATGGCAAAAATTTTCGTGACCATGCCAGAGCATGAATATTTGGTGCAATATGAAACTAAGCTAAAAGCACACTTTGGTGACCAAGTAATGGTCGCATTCTCCACACCTTGGTGTTTAGAAGTGATGGCCTCAGAAGTATCTAAAGGTGCTGCATTAGAAGCGGTAGCTAAGTTACTTGGTAAGACATTAGATAACTGCATCGCGTTTGGTGATGGCATGAATGATTATGAAATGCTGCATATGGCCGGTAAAGGGATCGTGATGGGAACATCGCATGAGAAAGTAAAAAAAGCATTACCAAACAATGAGGTTATCGGCTCATCTGCCGACGAAGCCGTTGCCCATTACTTAGAAAATTTATTATTAAAATAAGCTTATTCACTACTTGGCCCATCATAGGCGAAATAGTCGACTTCTATTTAAAAAACAAATATTTAGCTAGAAATCACCAATCCAAGAACAAACAACTATAAAAAAGCGAGATGCGTAATTACCCACACCTCGCTTTTTTATTATCATCAAGTTAACGTATTATTTTTTCTTCGCTCTTGGGTGCGCTTGGTCATACGCTTGAGCAAGATGTTGGAAGTCTAAATGGGTATAAATTTGAGTCGTAGAAATATTTTCATGCCCAAGTAACTCTTGAACTGCTCGTAAATTACCACTCGATTCAAGCATGTGGGTTGCAAATGAGTGACGTAATTTATGCGGACTAATATGGCTATTGACCCCTTGTTTCATCCCCCACTCAGCCATGCGTTTTTGCACATTTCGATGCGAAATACGAACGCCCAATTTAGAGACAAATAATCCAGTTTCTTCTGGTTTTGCTAGTTGATTTCGAACTTGTAACCAATGCCCTAACCACTCTTTCGCCTGACCAGAAAAAGGAACTTTACGCTCTTTATCCCCTTTACCAATCACTCGTAATTCACCTTGGCGTAATTGAATATCACGAACATCAATACCAACTAATTCAGCCAAACGCAAACCAGCGCCATACATCAATTCCATCATGGCGCGATCACGAATCGATAATGGATCATCTTCGTTTACTTCGAGTAATTGCCCCATCTCATCCACATCTATATTTTTTGGTAATGGACGAGATTTACGAGGCGCAGAAACACCTTTAGCAGGGTTGGCCGTTAATATGTTACGCAATACAAGAAAATCAAAAAAACTGCGCAGTGAAGATAGTCGAGTGGATAAGCTACTCGCTTTCAATCCTTCTCGCATGCCTTTACTGGTAATTTGACGCACCCAACCCGCATCGACGTCTTGCCAAGACTCTACGCCTAACTCAACCAGTTGCTCAGCAATCGTTGTTAGTTGGCGCTTATAACTGCGTTGAGTATAAATACTTAAGCCTTTTTCATTACGTAAGAATTCATAAAAGGCATCAAGATGTTTTGAATATTGAAGAGGAAGTACATCACTCATGAGAAGATTTTGACCATTGCATTAATAAATAATGGAACACACTTACCAATTGCTCTAAAAAAATAGTATCCATATTGGGTTCAAAGTGACCCCCATCATGACTAGCAAACGCGATAATTCCCATTGGGTTAGACTGGCCAAGAGGCAGAATTGCAAATGAACCTAATTCAGTACTTGAATGGTTAAGCCCACCATAGGCTAATAAGCTATCTCTCTCTGTCTGACGTAATCGACCTAAATAAGCTGAGTGGCCATTCAAAAATTTTTTAATAAAATTAGCGAGGGCCGTTTTTTCTACATGATACTTAGGGTGTTGATGATCAACAATTTTAATATGAGCAGTCAAACCCAGTTCTTTTGCTTTGTGTTCAATTACTTTTGCTGCTTGGAAAAAATCATCGCAAATCAACAATTGCTTTTGTACTTCGGCGAAATCATGAAAAAGGCGATCATTTTTAGCCGCTAATGACATAATTTGTGTAATTTCTTCTTCTAAATCACCGATACGATCTCGCAATTTATTAACTTGAACTTCAACCAATGAAATAACACCACGCTCAGGTGTATCAACTTTAATTCTGTTCAATAGTTCAGGGTACTGTTGGAAAAAATTAGGGTGGTCCATTAGAAATTGAGCAACAACCTCTTCTGTTAATTGCGTAGATAATACCGCTTCTTGCTGTTGCTCCATCACATTACACTCACTCATATTGATAATTGACCATCATAAACATGTGTAGCTGGACCTGTCATAAATAATGGATGCCCAGGGCCTTGCCAAACGATATACAAATCACCACCAGGTAGAGAGACTTTAACGTTTTCACCTAATAACTCTTGCATGATACCGATAGCAACCGCACCACACGCACCACTTCCACACGCTTGAGTTTCACCTGCACCACGTTCATAAACACGTAATTTAACTTCATTTGGTGAAACGATTTCCATAAAGCCAGCATTAACACGATCAGGAAAACGCTCGTGCCCTTCGACTAACGGGCCATATTTATCAACGTCATAATTATCAACATCATCAACCACAGTGACACAGTGTGGATTACCCATACTTACCGCACCACAGAAAAGTGTTTTATCTTCTGCTCGTAATAAATAAGTTTTCTCAGCTTGAGTGGCTTTAAATGGAATTTTATTTGGTTCAAATACTGGCTCACCCATGTTTACCGTTATTTGATCATCATCTTCCACTTTTAACGTCATTTTGCCTTTTTTAGTACTGACCGAAATACTGATTTTATTGGTTAAGCCTTTCATTCGAACGAAACGAGCAAAACAACGAGCGCCATTACCACATTGCTCTACTTCTGTACCATCGGCATTAAAAATACGATAGTGAAAATCAGTTTCAGGATCATAGGGAGCTTCAACCACCAATAACTGATCAAAACCAATACCACGGTTACGATCCGCTAGACGACGGATTAAATCTGGTGAAAAGAAAATATTTTGAGTTAAGCAGTCAACCACCATAAAGTCATTGCCAAGCCCGTGCATTTTAGAAAAATGAAAGTGCATAGTTGTTCTTCTTTTTTATATTTTTAGGTTGAATACCAAAAGAGCAAGTCCCCTTAGCACCTGCTCTTTAAAATTTATATTAATGCGGTAAAATAGATTCAAGTTCCCACAAAGAGCTTAGCTCTTCACGCTTACGAACTAGGTGTACATCTTTACCATCCACCATGATTTCAGCAGCACGACAGCGAGTATTGTAGTTCGATGACATCACAAAACCATAAGCACCAGACGAGCGAACTGCTAGTAAATCATTTGCTTCTAATACTAAAGCACGATCTTTACCAAGAAAGTCGCCAGTTTCGCAGATAGGACCAACTAAATCATAACTTTGCGCTTCGCCTTCACGAGGAGCTACAGGCACTATATCTTGCCATGCTTGATATAATGCTGGACGCATTAAGTCATTCATTGCAGCATCAATAATAGCAAAATTTTTATGTTCGGTATGTTTAAGAAACTCAACTTTAGTCACAAGAATACCGGCATTTGCTGCAATCGCACGACCTGGTTCAAAAATCAATTCAAGATCTTCACGGCCCACTAAACGACTTAATAATGCGGTTGCGTATTCTGATGGCTGCGGCGGTAACTCATCACGATAAACCACACCTAAACCACCACCCACATCAAGGTGACGAATATTGACACCTTGTGCTTTTAAGTCATCAATCAAGGCAAGAAGACGATCTGTTGCATCAATGAATGGGGTAATATCCGTTAACTGAGATCCGATATGGCAATCAATACCTTGGATATCTAAGTTCGATAGGGTTTGTGCAAATTTGTATACTTCAGGTGCACGATCAAACGCGATACCAAATTTATTATCACGCAAGCCCGTTGAAATATATGGGTGTGTTTTTGCATCGACATCTGGATTAATACGCAGTGAAATAGGTGCAATTACCCCCATTTCAGCAGCAACCGCATTTAAACGCTCAAGCTCTGGTTCTGATTCAACATTGAAGCATTTAATTTTTAGCTCTAATGCTCGGCGCATTTCATCAGCCGTTTTACCAACGCCAGAAAAAACCACTTTAGTTGGATCGCCACCGGCAGCCACAACACGCTCAAGTTCACCTTTAGACACAATATCAAACCCTGAACCTAGACGGGCAAGTGCATTTAACACACCGATATTTGAGTTCGCTTTTACGGCGTAACATACAAGATGAGGTTGTTCACCCACCGAGCTATCAAATGCATTCCAGTGGCGCTCTAATGTCGCACGAGAATATACATACAATGGCGTGCCATACTGCTCAGCTAATTGTGCAATCGGTAACTCTTCAGCCCAAAGTTGTCCATCATCCTTATAATTGAAATAATCCAATGTCGTCTTCCTTGTCTAGTTCAGTGTTTATTAGCCAGTGATTATTCAAATACACTGACTACAAATAAATTATTCTGCTACTTCTGTTTTTGGTGCGTCATCTGCAGGCATGTACAACGAACCCGTTTGACCACAACCTGCCAGTGTTAAGGCACTCAATAGCATTAACGCCATCACTCTTTTTTGCATAAGATTTTACCATTAGTGTTAATATCTGGTTATGCTCTCTATAATCGCACCACAGCCAAGAAAAGCAATAGGATAAATAAGATGAATAACACTGAATTTCACGAGTTAGTCGATGCAAAACTGCAATTAATCGAAGATATGATTGATGAATCTGGTGCCGATATTGAACCAGTTATCACGGGTAACGTTTTAACATTAGAATTTGAAAACCGCAGCCAAGTCGTGATCAACAAACAAGAACCAATGCACGAAATCTGGTTAGCGTCAAAATCTGGCGGCTTCCACTTTGCTTATACTGATGATAAATGGACATGTTCTAAGACGGGCATGGAATTTATCGAGATGGTAAAAGAAGAGTGTCAAAAGCATGCAGATGAAGAGATTGAGTGGGCTTAATTTCTCGATACGCTATCGCTAACTATAACGCTTCGCGTCTAGAAACGATAAGAGCAGAAAAGCGGTAACTTGATAAATTACTTATCCATACCAATAATTTCTGCTCTTATAGAAGCGAAGCGTTTAGTTTCTAGTTAGCGCTAGCGTATAGTTTTATTTACCAATCCCCGCATGACGCAGCATTGCATCCACTTGTGGCTCACGACCACGGAAGCGTTTAAACAATTCCATTGGCTCTTCACTGCCGCCCATTTCAAGAATATTATTCAAGAAACTTTGACCCGTTTCAGTATTAAAAATGCCTTCCTCTTCAAAACGAGAGAACGCATCTGCTGATAATACTTCTGCCCATAGGTAGCTGTAATAACCCGCACCGTAGCCACCCGCAAAAATATGACCGAAGCTGTGAGAAAAACGGTTCCACTCAACACTTGGGAATACCGCTACTTTCGCTTTTACTTCAGCCAGCGTTTCTAATACTTTAGCCCCTAGATCAGGATCGTAATTTGTATGCAGCGTGAAATCGAACATTCCGAACTCTAGCTGACGCAGGATAAACATCGCTGATTGGAAGTTTTTCGCAGCCAGCATTTTATCTAGCATCTCTTTTGGTAGCGGCTCACCCGTTTCATAGTGACCAGAAATAAACGCCAATGCTTCTTCTTCATAACACCAGTTTTCTAAGAACTGACTTGGCAATTCAACTGCATCCCAAGGCACGCCATTGATACCAGACACTGACGCCACATCAATTTGCGTTAGCATGTGGTGAATACCGTGACCAAATTCGTGGAATAAAGTAACCACTTCATCATGAGTAAACAGCGCTGGTTTACCACCAACAGGCTTACTGAAGTTACACGTTAGGTACGCTACTGGCGTTTGCAGTTCGCCATTTTCAGTAATACGACGCACACGACACTCGTCCATCCATGCGCCACCACGTTTGTGCTCACGCGCGTATAAATCTAAGTAAAAACTACCACGTAAGGTATTGGTAGAATCAAAGATATCGAAGAAACGAACTGACTCATGCCATACATCAACACCTTCACGCTCAACTACCGTCATACCAAACAAACGGTTCAAGACTTCAAATAGGCCAGATACGGCTTTTGATTCAGGAAAATAAGGACGTAGCTCTTCATCAGAGATTTGGTACAACTTTTGTTTTAGCTTTTCAGAGTAATAAGTCACATCCCAAAGATCTAACTCATCAATATCAAATTCTTCTTTTACAAAGGCTTTTAACTCTTCAACTTCGCGCTCACCTTGTGGTTTCGCTTTTGCTGCTAAATCATTTAAAAAACCAAGGACTTGCGTTGGGCTTTCTGCCATCTTTGTCGCTATTGATTTTTCACTATAAGAAGCAAAGCCCAATAAACGTGATACTTCATGACGAAGTTGCAGCTCTTCAGAGATTAAATCAGTGTTATCCCATTTACCTGCGTTTGGACCGCGATCCGATGCACGAGTCACGAACGCTTCGTAAATTTCACGACGCAGTGGTTTATTATCAGCATAAGTCATGATTGGAATGTACGATGGCATTTCTAGTGTCAGTAACCAACCGTCTAACTCTTTCGCTTCTGCCGCGGCTTTTGCTGCTGCCATTGCAGATTCTGGTAACCCTGATAACTCAGCGTCATCGGTAATGTGTTTTGACCAACCCATGGTTGCATCAAGTACATTGTTGCTGAAATTTGAGCTTAATTCTGACGTACGCTTACTGATATCACCATAGCGTTTTTGTTGATCAGCCGGTAAGCCAATGCCTGATAATTCAAAATCACGCAGCTCATCAACGATTGTTTTTTGTTGAGCTTGAGACAGAGTTGCAAACGCGTCACTCTGTTTAATTGATTTATACGCCTCGTACAGTCCTTTATTTTGACCAACCCAGGTACCGTACTCAGATAACGCAGATAAACACGCTTCATACGCTTCACGCAATGCTTCACTGTTTTGCACTGAGTTCAAATGGCTCACTGGTGACCAAATGCGACTTAGGCGATCATCAGTTTCTGCTAAAGGGATAATAATGCTCTCCCAACTTGGCGCAGCATCAGAGGCTAATACTTCTTCCACTTTAGAGCGACAATCAGCAATGGCTTGCTCTACCGCAGGCTGAATGTGTTCAGGCTTAATTTGAGAAAACAGCGGTAAATCAGTAAAGGTAAGTAACGGATTAGACATATTCATTCCTTTTCTATTTTTCATTTTTAGGATCGGCTTATCCCTTAAAGATGGTGCTTAATGGATAAAATTTCAATGGCTGATGCAAGAGTACACACATTGAGCGATAAACTTGGGTATAATCATGAGATTCCAATAGTGAGAGTTCATCCATGCTAAGTTATCGTCACAGTTTTCATGCAGGCAACCATGCCGATGTGGTTAAACACATTGTACAAAGCCTTATCCTTGATTCATTAACGCAAAAAGATAAGCCATTTGTTTATCACGACACCCACTCAGGGGTTGGTCGTTACGATTTAACGCATGAATGGTCTGAAAAAACAGGCGAATACAAGCAAGGTATCGCTCGCATCTGGGAGCAAACTGATCTTCCTGAAGAGATCACAAGCTACCTAAATGCCATCACTGAATTAAACGACGGTGAAGAACTGCGTTACTACCCAGGTTCACCTCGTGTTGGTCGTGCTCACCTTCGTCGTCAAGACCGCATGGTATTAACCGAGCTTCACCCTGCCGATCACCCTCTGCTTGAGCAAGAGTTTCACCGTGATCGCCAAGTTTCGATTTATAAAGAAGACGGCTTTGCACGACTAAAAGCAAGCCTTCCACCAAAAGAGCGCCGAGGATTAGTCCTAATCGACCCACCTTATGAGCTTGCAAAAGAATACTACGACGTAGTTAACGCAATTGGCCAAAGCCACAAGCGTTGGGCGACAGGTATTTATGCGATTTGGTATCCAGTGGTTAATCGTTGTGACATCGACGATATGATCAAAGGCCTTAAAAAATTAGATATCCGTAACATTCTGCAAATTGAGTTAGGTGTTTCTGCTGATACTAACGAGCGTGGCATGACCGCATCTGGCATGATCGTGATTAACCCACCGTGGAAATTAGAAAGCCAAATGAAAGAAATTTTGCCTTTCTTGAAAGAGGCGATTGCACCAGCAACAGGTCACTTTAAAGTCGAGTGGATTGTTCCGGAATAAGATCTAAGAATTCAGATCGGTCGCAAGATCCTTTAAAGAGTTCAGACTAGGTAGCGGGAGGCGCTCACTCTCAACAAACACCTCTGAACTCTGCAAGCGAAGCGATCTGAATTCTCATAGCTTTTGAAACCTCGTAGACCTTGAAAAAATAAAATTTGGTCGCATTTCATACATAGTATTAAAAAAATTAACACCGATGTAATTAGATAATTATTAGCATTGGTATAAAACCTATCGGAGAGAAAGTAATGGCTACGCATTTTGATTATATCTGTATCGGCGGTGGTTCTGGCGGTATCGCATCAGCAAACCGTGCGGCTATGCACGGCGCAAAAGTTGCTCTTATTGAAGCACAAGAGCTTGGCGGAACGTGTGTAAACGTGGGCTGTGTTCCTAAAAAAGTAATGTGGCACGGTGCTCAAGTTGCTGAAGCAATTAATTTATACGCTGAAGATTACGGCTTTGATGTTGAACTGAAAAAATTCAACTGGAGCAAAATGGTTGAAAACCGCCAAGCGTACATTGGTCGTATTCACCAATCTTACGATCGCGTTCTTGGTAACAATAAAATAAACGTAATTAAAGGCTTTGCTAAGTTTGTTGATGCAAACACAGTTGAAGTGAATGGCGAACACTACACAGCGGATCATATCCTTATTGCTGTTGGTGGCCGTCCATCAATCCCAAATATTCCAGGTGCTGAGCACGGTATCGATTCAAACGGTTTCTTTGAGCTAATGGAGCAACCAAAACGTGTTGCTGTTATTGGTGCAGGTTACATCGCAGTTGAAATCGCAGGTGTTCTTCACTCTCTAGGCACTGAAACTCACCTTTTCTGCCGTAAAGAATCACCATTACGTAGCTTTGATCCAATGATCATCGATACGCTAGTGGAAGTAATGAACACAGAAGGTCCTACACTGCATACTCACTCTGTACCAAAAGCAGTGGTTAAAGAAGCGGATGGCAGCCTGACGCTTCACCTAGAAAATGGCGAAACTCAAAACGTTGATACCCTAATTTGGGCAATTGGTCGTCACCCTGCAACTGACGCAATCAACCTAGAAAAAACAGGCGTTGCTACTAACGATCGCGGTTACATCAAAGTTGATGAATACCAAGAAACTAACGTGAAAGGCATCTACTGTGTAGGTGACATCATGGAAGGCGGCATTGAGCTAACTCCTATCGCAGTTAAAGCAGGTCGTTTATTGTCTGAACGTCTATTCAACGGTCAAACAAACGCAAAAATGGACTACACATTAGTTCCTACTGTTGTGTTTAGCCACCCACCGATTGGCACAATTGGTCTTACTGAACAAGAAGCTGACGAGCAATACGGCAAAGACAACGTGAAAGTGTACACATCAGGCTTCACAGCGATGTACACAGCGGTAACTAAGCACCGTCAACCTTGTAAGATGAAGCTAGTATGTGCGGGCGAAGACGAGAAAGTTGTTGGCCTACACGGTATCGGTTTCACCGTTGATGAAATGATCCAAGGTTTTGCAGTAGCAATGAAGATGGGCGCAACTAAGGCTGATTTCGATGCCGTTGTCGCTATTCACCCAACAGGTTCTGAAGAATTTGTTACTATGCGTTAAATAGTATGAATTAGAACCATCTTTGTTAGATTTCTATTCGTTCAAAGCGTATGAATTAAACAAAAAGCCGAGAGCATAAATACTCTCGGCTTTTTATTTCAGAAAATTTAACGAATTCCGTTTAAATTAACGATATGTGTATTGAGTAAAACTACTAGAGAAAGCCCAATGGTTGCCATTTGACCAACGCACTTCTTGCTCTTGTGCACACTGGCCTTTATCGTTGACAAAACCCGCTCCGTAAAATGTCGCATTTTTATTTCGCTTACACAATTTAGCATCGCTATCAAGCTTCGCTTTCACCGTGTTTCCAACATGCTCACGATCACTTAAAGATAACCATTCAAACTGATTCATTGATGACTCTAATGAACGCGTACTCTCAGAATCTTCGATCGTAATCTCGCTTCCACCAGTACATTGGAAGTCTCCATTGCCAAATGCTTCTACATAACCAAATAGTGTTTTCTCAACACCATTGATATCTGAAGAAAAACGACACAAGTACGGATTATCATAAATAACAGGCACTGTAGCTAACAATGTTTTCTCATTAACCGTAAGCATTTCAGGATCAAAATGCTCAGTATGAGCGAACCAGCCTGAAGGTAAACCTGATTCAAGTGCTTCATAGCCATGTTCTTGTCCAATGATCACAGGTCCCACTAACTTGTCCGCTGCTGGGTTACGTGGCGTATTTTGTGAATCTAATACGCTTTCAACACCAGAGCTTGAAGCACAGCTGATCGTTACCTTTGTCGGATGAACATCTGCTGGCAAGTTAATATGGAACTTATTACTTTCAGCGCTGTTAAAACGAGAACTTGCTAACGCGATGTGATCCGTAGAGCCGTTTTCATTCTCAACAATTAACTGACATTGCTTCTGAGAAACTAATTTATGAGTTTCAACACCCGTTCTATTCGCAGTATAAGCCCAAAGCGCGCCAGCACGGTGTTTCACACCATCTACTTGTTTACACTTACCATCAAGAATAAACCCTGCACCATCATGCGCAGTCGTGTCATTGTTTAATGAACACAGCTCTTGCTCACCAATTTCTGGCGTTGGCGTATAAGTAACGTTACCAACCAATTCACCTTTCGTTGATAGCAATTGATATTCGTTTACTTGAGATGCTGGAATTTCACGCTTGCCATTAACAAGCCAGTACATGTCCGATGTTGCACGACATACTTGGCTTTCTGCGTCTTCATAACCAACAAAGTTCGCGTTATCGCCATTATTGTTCGTATAGTTGAATTGACATAGAGGCAACCACTGATCATCCACTTCTAGGTTTTGCCATTCTGTTGATGCACGATCTGATTCACTCAAATCAGCAACCGCTTGCCAACCTTCAAGCTGCACCGGCTCACTGCTTGGCTGAGGTAATTCAAACACGTTTCCGTAGTTAGAATAAATCAGAGGATAAACCTGACTTGCATTTATCTCTGCAGGATCATAAATACCCAATACCGTAATAACAGGAACACCTTGTTGTGTTGGTGCTGCGAAATCCGGCGTTGATTCAACATAACGTTGCTGACTGTGATCCCATGATGAGTACCCTGTCGAGCTCGTCGCATCTAAGTTATTTGTGCGGTTAAACCAATCTTGAGTCATACGGGCAGAAATAGGGTGCTCTAAGGTATAATTACTAATTAAACCAGTAAGAGGGCTTTCACCACCACCCATCGCTTCGCGCATGAATCTGAATTCATCAGCAAATGGTGGAACGCTTTCACCCGTTTTATCATTTTCAACGGTTTCAGCTGCAGCTGACCAGTGAATATTACCAATAAAGCGGTTATAACGAGCATCCCAACCCCATCCTGATTCCATATCATGAACAGAAGCATCTTTTGGATGATGACCACGGCCATAGTTATGCCCAAGCTCATGAGACCATTCATTACCTCTTGTATTTCTCAAGGTAACCATGCCACCGCCGCCGCTTAAACCATGAATAACAACTTTTGAGGTTACTTCACCCGTTTCTTGATCTTTTGCAAGGTATCGACCTTGGCTATTATGTGCCGTAATGTGACTAAATGGACGTGGCCACTTAGCATCACCACCCGCGGTATTAACCATGCCATAGTTCGCATAATTAATACCCATAGAAACTAATCCCTTAGTAATGTACGAACGCATGTCTCCTGCATACACACTTGGGTTATCGTATTCACTGGCTTTCGTATACACCTTTCCGTTCGGTAACGTCACTTTACGAAGATGCAAAGGCGTGTAGTCAGCCATAACCAGTTTAGATACAGGGATTTTTTGGTAATAGTCGGTCGCAAGCTCTGGCATTCTGTCGATCATCTCGTAGCTATTACGAGGTTCAACCAACATACCAATATCGATATTTTGAATCACCATCTCTGGCGCGCCACCAAATACTAATTCACCTTCCGATAGGACACCTTCACGGCCCATATTGTCAGTAAAGCGCAACGACAATCCTGGCTTCATCCATTCCCAAGAAAGTGGGAAGCTCCAAGCATGGTGTGAAAACACAACCTTGCTACGGCCATTGTCAGGTTGATCTGTTCCTGGTAATGCACTCGGTGGTAACATAGCAAAACGTCCCATGCTAACGCC
Organism: Aliivibrio wodanis; assembly: GCA_000953695.1. Taxonomy (GTDB): domain Bacteria; phylum Pseudomonadota; class Gammaproteobacteria; order Enterobacterales; family Vibrionaceae; genus Aliivibrio; species Aliivibrio wodanis. The sequence goes on from LN554846.1 coordinate 2,926,164, forward strand.
CTCCACTTCAACATCAACCCATAGCTGATTAAAATTCAGTCGTTGAGGTGTCACAAGTAGCTGCGCTTCACGCTTCATTACTAAGTTAGGGTGCTTAACGTCATCATTGGCGTTCGGCATTACACTCGTATGAGTTTGTGCAAAATTCACGTGGGCACGGAAGTTACCCGTTAGATGATTTGTCGCTTTACGACTGTCATTGTAACTAAGGCGTGCTGGTAAAGTTTTAAAATTAAAGGTTTGTGCATCACACGCGATCGCATTACAAGAGCTTAACTTCACTTCATAATCCGTTTCTGGTTCAAGAGTTCCCATATAGAAACCCGAACTTTTCGCATCATAGTTAAACGTAATTGGCGATTCAAATTCTCTTTGAGATGTAAGTTCAACACGGTATTCACCTTCTTCTTGAGGTGAGTTCCAGATTAATTCGACACCTACATCGGAGATAGAACCCGCTTGTAGATCAGAAATTTCAGGTTTACTTAACTCGCCACAATCAGACATGACGGTTTGTAATATCAATTCACTTTCCCAGATATAACTACCATCATCATTCTGAGAACCACGAGCAGCTGGAACGTACTCAACATAACAGCCGCTATCATCATTCATCACACCTAATGTACGATGCATCAGATAAAAACCACCGCTGTACCCCGTGAACTCCCAAGCGTCGTCCACAAATGGGAACGCAGAGCTGAACTCACCATTCATATCACTGAAAGGAAATTTCGGGTAGCTCTCATGGTTAAGTAGGTATTCTTTACCTTGGAACTTCAAGTAGCGAGAGCCATTTTCATGCTCTAGTACATTTTGTGGGTCTTGAGCAAGCTGATGCATTTGCTCAAGCATTGCTTTAGTTTGCTCACCCATTGATACTAATGTTGTCTCTGCTTGCACGACTTGGCTCGCCAATAGACCACCAATCAATGCTGATAGTAGCTTTATTCTCATTCTTTATTTTCCCGTTCAAACACTGATAAACGTCAATGCCTTCAAAATTTCGCGGGATAATGCCTCAAATATGAGAATTTAATTACTTTTAATATAAAAAAATTGATATGGATTCAAAAAATACAAGTGCCATTCTTGATTTTTATATTTTACCTTCCGTGAATCGTCTAATTCCCTAGCCCCCTTACAGAGGAAACCATACCAAGTTGTATACCGATTTGGCCTAAAATAGCTTATTCATCAGCGGAAACACAGCATAGTCAGGCTTATAAAATGAAGCTAGCTTGTACGGGTGGGGATAAGAATGCAGTTGTGACTATCCACCCAACAGGTTCTGAAGAATTTGTAACGATGAGATAGTCTATTTTCAGACTATTTTAACGATAAAAACGCCGCCAATAGTTAATATTGGCGGCGTTTTTGTTTTATTTAATCAGGTTTAATTCAATTAAATATGATGTTACTTGCCTGACTTTTCTGCAATTTTATCTTCAACCATTGGTGCTAACTTTTCATAAGGTAAATAGCCTGGAAGAAGTTGACCATCGATCAACATAGCAGGAGTCCCTCTTGCACCTAAATCCGTAAATAATTGGCGATTTTTCGCCACCATATCTTCCACTTCTTTATCCGTTGATACGTACTTTTCAGCATCATTCGCTTTTGCTACTTTCATAACAGAGCGCACATTGTGAATGCCGGGTTTACTCCATAAGGTTTCGTTAATTTTATTAAATTTTTCCGGACTTTCTTTCCATACTCTCATTGCAAAGGTGGCAGAGTTAATCGGGTTTAAGTGCTCTTTAAGTGGTACATAAATATTTATCACTTTAAGATCATCTGGGTGTTCATCGACCAACCTCATTAACACTGGATCTAATTTTTTACACCAAGGGCAACTTAAATCCGTTAACACCACAATAGTTAACTTAGGATCTTTGGCACCAAAAGACGGAAGGTTCGGGTTGTTGTACATATAATCATGATAATCCGCCAATGTTTTTTGATAGTTACCTTGTTGAACAATATATATAGCTAAACTTTCATGAAGACTATCAATGATTGCAGGATTCCCTTTTAGCATCTCATTGATATCTTGAATTTTCTCCGACTGAGTCATTGCAGAAGCAAGGGGAGAAAATAAGCATGCCATTACCAGTGTTGTGATTAATTTCGTTTTAAATTTCATTTTTTATTGTCCGTATATATTTGTTTAGATAAGCCATAAGCGAGCAAGTAATCCCATCGGAGTTGTTATCCCCGTTGTGATGTTTTTTATCTCGCCTTTATCAATAATGACGATCGTTGGGGTCACTCTAATGCCCCACTCTCTTGAAATATTGCCGCGCGTATCATTAATATTTTTAAAGGTATATTCGTGGGATTTCATATAGCCGGAGACTCTTCTATCCTCTCCAGAACTCGTACTCACTCCAACAACCTGATAAGAATCACTGAACCAATTAATTGTTGGTGTTACGAATCGACACGCTGCACACCACGTCGCCCAAAAATAGACCACCACAGGTTTTTCTTGGCTCATCGCAATAACATCTATCGACTCTCCTGTAGTGCTAATCCCTGCGACTGCAGGAGTTGCATTAACAGGCATATCCTTGGTTCTCCACATATCAACAGCAAAGCTAAGAATAATGATCATAACCAAGTAAATAAGCGCTTCTTTACCCCAACGTTTCATTTTTTTACTCTTACCCATCACTGTTCCCCCCTGCTTTTTTAATCGCATCCATAACGGCTTTTTCATTCAAAATCACAGGAAGTTCGATGCCGTTTGGCGCTCCTGGGCCATAAACCACATTAAATGGCACCCCAAATCGGCCATGATCTTGTAGGTAAGAGGTAATCTCTTCATTCGGAACCGTCCAATCTCCCTCCATAGGAACAACATTGGCGCTGTTTAACTCGCTATAAACTGGCTCTTGAAGCATCACACCAATCTTGTTTGCCTTACAGGTCACACACCAATCGGCGGTAACATCAACAAACACCACTTTTCCTTCATCGACATGTTGCTGAATAGATTCGCTCGATAAAGGAACCCAGTTGGGCTCGGCAGGTAAAAGGTCCGTTGACGTCATGCTGTCTATCACGGTGCCAAAACCAAATGCGATCGCAAACAAAATACTCAACCATCCCGCCGCTTTCTTACTATGCACTTGAACCGTTCGCAGCAAAATTGCACCACCTGCTATCACTGCAATGGCATAAATCCAAAGCTCTGATAAATGATTAGAAAGTAAATTCAGTAACCAAATACTGGTGATAAGCATCATCGCACCAAAAAGAGACTTAACCTTACTCATCCATGGACCAGGTTTTGGTAGCGAAAGAGCAATCGATGGGAAGATCGCAACCAATATCCACGGTAAGGCCATACCAAGCGCTAACGCAGTAAAAATGCCGTACATGGTTGGGATATTTGTCGCTAAAGCAAAGGCAACCGCAGTTCCTAAGAAAGGAGCGGAGCAAGGTGTGGCAAGTAAGGTGGCAAACATACCTTGAATGAAGTGACCAAAGTAAGAGTTGTTCCCTTTTGATGCGATCCAAGTGTTTGTGTTTGATGATAATCGGATTTCAAATAAGCTCAGCATATTGGCACCAAACAACACGGTAATGAGTGTCATTGCCCCAATAAACCACGCACTTTGAAATTGAATCCCCCATCCAATGGCATTACCCGATAACTTGAGCACCACTAAGAAAGAAGCAAGAAGCCAAAACGAAAAAACAATCCCACTTGCAGAGGCTAAAAACTGCAATTTAATCTGCTTTTTCTCAAGGCCTTGGGCAGAGATAACACTACTTAATTTCATACCCAGTACAGGGAAAACACATGGCATGATATTTAAAATAAAACCACCAAATAAAGCAAACAGGACCATTTGTACAATAGACTGCATACTGCTTGCGATCATTCCATCGCGAATACTTGCGGGTTGCTCAGCAATAAACGCCTTATCTTTTAAGGTAACACTGATATTTTCACCGGTTAGATTAGGAGTTCCCATCCAACTGCTGACATCGAATGTTGCGGTAATATCATCACCATCCACATCAATCTTTGGACGAGAAAAGTTATCGTCCTGCATCTCATCGGAAGGACCATCAACCAATACATCGGGCGCTATCCACCCCATTTTTTTGGTTGCTGTCACCTGAAGCTGCATTTTTGTGGCATCCCACACCGCTTTCACATCACTGATCAATGCCGATTCCTTTGGAACCTGACTTAACCCTTGGGCATAAACGTGCATCGCTTCTTTGGACAGCGTTAGATCGGTAGGAGTGAACGTAAGTTCAAATGGATAGTCAGTCAGTACACAAATAGTGGTACAAGATGACAAGGTGAGATCGGCCTTAAAGGTTACAGGCTTATTGAGATCATCAATATGAAGTGTCATAGGGAAAATAACACTTCCCTTATAGCCTAGGGTTTCAATCCCAAGTAAATCGAAGCGTTTCGGATATGGCCAATACCAATCGATACTGCGAATGTTTTGAGAATCCTCCCACGTCATGCTCGGGGCAATTCCCCCTTCTCCAGGGCTTCTCCAATAGGTTTTCCAATCACCGGCAAGACGAACTTCTAAGAATCCGGCAACGGTTTGATCAACTTTATTGATTTGCCCTGTAAGAACAAAACGCGTTTCAATCGGGGTATGATTTGGGTTTTTAAGCCATCCAGTATTCGGTGTTTCTGCTTGAGCAACGGATATAAATACGCTGCACAATACCGCAAATAGTCCAAATAAGACTATACGCACTGTCATTGCTGATTTTTGCATGTGTGTTTCCTTTAAAAATAAATATACGTCGAATGTCGATAAAACATTCGATTATTTATTCTCTAAAAACACATAACTTGAGGTGAAGCCGCCTTCCTTTATGAAGAATAGGCTCGGTAAATGAAGAGGTATAGCTGAATGATAAACACAGTCCTATTACGAGAAGAACCGTAAATATCTGTACAATAAGTGCATGATCGCCAACTTGATGTTGTTCGAAATGGATTAAGTGCTCAGAAAGATCGCATTTGTCGGTTAGCCCATTTTTATCTTGTTGTTCTGCCTGTACTTGCTGTGCAGAATTAGATACTGACTCTCCTAACGGTAAAGAACACGAACTCAATAAACCAATATTATTTGCCGCACAGACAAAGATAACCCAACATACAAGAATGAGGGGCCATCTAAAAAAATCATGTCTGTGAAACGCAAATTTCATCAACTGGTTAACTACAAATAATAAAGAACGAGTGCAATTAGGACATACGCTCTTTTAAATAGTTTCCTAGTTTACCTATTTAAATTTAATGCGAGTGATCGTGATGATGGTGATGACCACAGCCACAAGTCGGTGCAGCAATCACACTTTGTAGGGGATGAAACTCCATTTTTTCTTGCAGAGCTTCTGGCGTTAACGAGTTTATTAACTGCATATTTTCCATATTCACCGCATCCACATTACCCAACTCACGCTGCGCCTTAACCACTTCAATAAACTGACGGCTTAATACTTCTGGCAGCGTAAACTCTCGAACAGCGACGAGTAAATTCGTTGCACTATCTACCGCTATCATAGAAACAGATAGAGCTTTATCTTCTGTCAGTGTGAAATAATCTTCAGGAATAGCGGCTGAGTTTAATTGCATCTCAAATGCTAAATCACCAAAGCTTACCACAACCAAGCACCCCCCATTATTAGAGGTAATGACACCAAGTTGCGCGTCAGTTTGACCTAAAACCGCTTGTTCATCAGCGGTGATATTACCAAGGCCAACATAAAGCATATTTGGTAAATCATTACGGAACAACTCAAGCATTGCACCATCACCTTCTTGGAACGGGTGATCTGTAAACGTTTGTCCAACTTGAAATTGCGGAGTGTTGTGTTCAGCTATAATAATTACCTTCTATGCATTAACTCGATTTGATGAGACTAAGTGTAAGCTTTATTTGAAAAATGACTATCCCAGTAAAAAACAAATGACTATTACGTGAGTGTAATAATCTTATTTGAACTATGCTGAAAGGATTTTCAGTATCAGCTAATAAATGAATGGGAAACTACTATGTAATTTCCCATTCATTATCTCGATCATAAATATGATTAAACTATACTCACCCGCGCGGCTTAAACTCTAAAACCGGCGCTTTTTCACCTTCATTAATATCTTTTGGATTATTAATCACCAAAAAATCTAGTGCGCGTCCTGTTGGGCTTAGCAATGCTAACTCTTCTTGATGCTCATCTTCCAAGCAAATATTTAGCGTTATATTTGAAAGTGCTTTTACACCAAACTCTTCTTCTAATGTCTCTAATGCTTCTTGTAAATTCTCAGCTAAAGACTTACTGTCCCAGCGACCTTTAAATTGGATTTCCAACGACTTTTCCTCATACCTTCTTTGTACACATCACATTTAGCATTGATGTATTTTTTAATATTCTTACCGCACCATCTTTAAAGAAGCCCTGATTATCAGCTCCCCAATAAGGCAGTTGTATTGGCCACTTATTTTTATTCATGATGTTTGAGTCGATTAATTGCAACCATTGCTCTTTGGTCAATAAGTTCATTCCTAATTTCTGACAAATGTCAGCACTGTGTTCAAAACTAGCACGTAACCAAGGTTTACCATCTTCCATATAAAAACCTTCATCACCATTGTCTATAAATGGAACAATAAACTGATGACCATCAATTTCAGTTTGCTTACGTATCGTCACTGAATATGACTCAGATTTGCGCTCTAATTTTGATTGTACTTTAGGCGTTGGTTTTAATTTTGGTTCAGATTTCACAACTACTTTAGGCTGCACTGCCTTTTCTTTTTTAGGTACGCTCTTAGAAGATGAAGCCGCGACTTCCACTTCACGTAAAATTGAATTACTAAATAGCTTATCACTTTGCAATAATTTTAATTGTGTTCGAGCTGTTGCTATATCTTGATAAGGACCAATAAGGCAGCGATTACGTTTTGGTTCTACTTTCATGCTAATTGGTGCATTCACTTTACTTTGTACTCGTTGTAATTTATCAGCACTAAGTTCTGTGCTAAAGACACCACATTGAATCCAAAACTCACTTTCACCTGCCGCTAATTTAGGTTCTCGATTTCCCCATAATGCCTCACCGACAGGACATGAATTGCTTAATCTATTTGATGATATATCTTGACTAAAACACGTAGAGGCTAATGCACTATTTGTCGAGGTAAGATGCTTATTTAAAGCGTCTGACGCTTGAGTAGTAGAAGCCATCATCATTAGTGATAATGGTAAAAGCGTTAATATTTTAGGTTTTTGATATATCGCCATTATTTGATTACCATTTAATTTTTTATCATTTGCTTAGCTTAGCAAAATCATTGTGAAAAATCCGTGATGTTTCAAATATCCGTATGATTTAATCATAATTCAGATAGCTATCCCTATAATGTTAAACTAAACTAAATCCTTACTTTTTACCTTACTATCGAGCCTTACATGGAAGTTGAACTGTTAGAAATCCAACACTTTTTGTCTCAATACCCTCCGTTTAGTTTATTACCTGAAGAAGCAATAAAACAAGCAGCTCAAAGCGTTGAGATTTCCTATTATCGTGCGGAAAGTATGGTGATTGGATTTGGTGATGAGATTAAAGATCTTTATATGGTTCGCAGTGGGATAATTGAAATTTATCGTCGTAATGGTGAATTGTATAATCGTGTCGACGAAGGCAGTATTTTCGGCCAAATGGGCCTACTGATGAACAACAAGGTCCGCTTCCCAGCCAAAGCACTTAAAGACTCCCTACTCTATTGTATTCCTGAATCAGTATTCGATGATTTCTGTGAGCGTTATGATGAATTCTCAGACTTTGTTGAAGTAGAAGATACGACTCGATTAAAACAGGCAGTAGAAAGTAACCATGATGATGCGAATGATTTAACCACCTCAAAAGTGAAAACCTTACTGACTCGTGAAGCGGTCATGATCACCAAATATGAAACCATTCAATCAGCCGCAAAAACAATGGCTGAAGAGAATGTCTCTGCGGTGTTAATTACCGATCCTGAAATCGATACCGACGAAGAAGATAATGACTTTGTGGGTATTATTACCGACCGAGATTTATGCACCAAGGTACTGGCGTGTGGTTTGGATTCTGAAACTCCTGTATCTGAAGTGATGTCGACAGAGCTTATTTCACTAGACCATAACGCTTATGTATTTGAAGCGATGTTGATGATGCTTCGCTACAACGTCCACCACCTACCTGTATTGAGAAACAAACAGCCTATTGGTGTCATCGAAGTCTCTGATATCGTTCGCTATGAATCTCAAAATAGTTTGTTGTTTGTAAGCAGTATTTTTCAGCAGCAAACCATTGAAGATTTGGTCATCCTTTCAGACCAATTAAAAGATTGTTTTGTCCGTATGGTCAATGAAGACGCTAATTCTCATATGGTTGGCAGTGCAATGTCAGAAATTGGACGTAGCTTTAAGCAACGACTGTTAGAATTAGCAGAAGAAGAACTTGGAGAACCACCAGTCCCTTATTGCTTCTTAGCATTAGGTTCAATGGCGCGTGATGAGCAGTTGATTGTTACCGACCAAGATAACGCAATTATTTTAGATAATGACTATAACGACTCTGAACATGCTGATTACTTTAAGGCTCTATCTGCTTTCGTTTGTGATGGCTTAGCAGCATGTGGTTATAAACATTGTAGTGGCGATATTATGGCTACCAACCCAGAGTGGCGAAAAACACAGTCTGAATGGGAAGAATGTTTCGCTGATTGGATTGATAATCCAGATCCACAAGCCTTATTAAACTGTTCTATTTTCTTCGATTTGAATGGCGTTTATGGTCGAACTAAATGGGCAGAACAGCTAAATGGTTTCATTGTTCGACGAGCTAAAAAGAATAATCGTTTTCTCGCTTGTCTTGCTAGAAATGGCTTACGTCGCACGCCACCATTAGGTTTCTTTAAGGATTTTGTGATGGAAAAAGATGGCCGTCATAATAATTCAATTAACTTAAAACGCCGTGGAACAGCGCCCCTCGCAGATTTAATACGAGTGCATGCTTTAGCTATTGGTTCTCAAGCCCAAAACTCATTTGAACGTCTAGATGATATTATTGAAGCGGGTATTTTACCAAAATCAAAAGGGGTCGATTTGCAGCATGCTATGGAATTTATTTCATTGGTTCGCCTTCGCCACCAAGCGTTAGACGTTGAAGCAAATATTGAACCTGACAATAATATCGAGCCTGAAAATATGTCTGACTTTGAGCGACGAAACCTAAAAGATGCATTCCAAGTCCTGAGCAATGCCCAAAACTTTTTAAAGTATCGCTATAGTGCAAATAAATTCTAGGAGTTAATGATGTTTCCCTATTCTCCTCAAGAAATTTTAAATTGGTCTTCTTTTTTTAAACATAAGTGTAAGATCAGTAAAGATAAAAGACTTAAGAATTTTTATAAGTCAGGAACCTATGACGAAGAGACACCACTGAGCGACATTGATTTTGTTGCGTTGGATTTTGAGACCACAGGGTTAGATGCCAATCAAAATAGTATTATCAGTATTGGTTTAGTCCCATTTAGTTTGCAGAGAATTCGCTGTCGTGAATCACAGCATTGGTTTGTAAAAGCTCAAGATAGCTTAGAAGAAGAGTCTGTGGTTATCCATGGGATCACTCATACAGATCTACAAAACGCACCTGATTTACGCCGCATTCTGGTTAAGGTCTTAGATGCACTAGCAGGGAAAGTGGTTGTAGTACATTATCGAAGAATTGAGCGTGATTTCTTTGATACTAACCTTCGTAGTTTAATTGGTGAGGGAATTGTTTTTCCTGTTATCGATACAATGCAAATTGAAGGTGACTATCAACATCAACGATCTAAGGGATTAATGAATTGGATCAAGGGAAACCGTTCTGAGTCGATACGTTTAGCTAATTCCCGCTCACGTTATGGCTTACCATCTTACCCTCCTCACCATGCGTTAACTGATGCCATTGCAACTGCTGAGCTTTTTCAAGCCCAAGTTCACCATCATTTCTCTTCTGATGACCCAATAAAAAAATTATGGTTATAAATTGATAACCTCTCATAAATAAAAAAGCCAATGAAGATACTAATCTTCATCGGCTTTTTATTACAAACATCTTAAAAATTAAGAACGGTTATGTTTTTCTGTTCTCATACCCATTAGTAAGCTAACACACATTACCAATAAGATAATAGTGAATGGCAGAGCGGTAGAGATTGCACCGGCTTGCAATGCTTCAATCGCCTGAGTTCCACCAACCCACAGTAGAGCAACCGCAATTGCACCTTCCATGAATGCCCAGAACACACGTTGTGGTACTGGTGCATCAACTTTACCACCAGCAGTAATACTATCGATAACCAATGAACCTGAATCTGATGAGGTAATAAAGAATACCAATACCAGAACGACTGCAATTAATGAAAGGATGTTACCCATTGGTAATGAATCAAACATTTGGAACATCGCTAGTGATACATCAGTTAAACCTTTAGAACCTAAAGTACCAATATTATTCACTACTTGATCAATCGCTACGCCGCCAAAGATAGACATCCAAAGAACGGTGAAAATTGTTGGAACAATTAATACTGCAGTTAAGAACTCACGCACTGTACGACCACGAGATACTCGAGCGATAAACATACCAACAAATGGAGACCATGAAATCCACCACGCCCAATAGAACACAGTCCAACCATGCATCCACGCTTCATCTTCACGACCATGAGGATTACTTAGTGGGATAATATTTTCAACATAGCCCATGATTGTTGTTGGGATCGTGCCCATTGATACCGCAAATGTCACTAAAGCAACAAAAGAAACCAGTACAATTGCAATCAGCATATTAATATTACTAATCACTTTTACACCGCCATCAATACCGCGCATAACCGAGATAACAGCAAGTAAAGTAACAATAAAAATAATAGCAACTTGTAAGCCTAAGCCACCTTCCATGCCAAACACATGTTCAAAGCCACTTGCAGCTTGTTGAGCACCTAGCCCTAGTGATGTCGCCAGGCCAAATAAGGTCGCTAATACCGCTAAAATATCAACAATGTGTCCTGGAATACCCCATGTTCTATCACCAAGAATTGGATAGAAGATTGAACGCATTGAAAGTGGTAAGCCTTTGTTATAAGCAAAAAATGCTAAAGATAAAGCAACAACGCCATAAATAGCCCAAGGATGAAGACCCCAATGGAACATGGTTGCACCTAATGCAAGCTTCGCCGCTTCTGGTGTATTGGCTTCAACTCCTAATGGTGTTTCGTACCAACCAGTAAAGTAAGCAACCGGCTCTGCAACTCCCCAGAACATAAGACCAATACCCATGCCCGCAGCAAATAGCATAGAGAGCCAAGATATCATCGAATAATCAGGTTTTGCTTTATCCCCGCCAAGACGGATTTTACCAAATGGCGATACAATCAACGCCAAACAGAAAATAACAAAGATGTTTGCAGACCACATGAACAAACCATCAAACGCATTAATGATTTTCCACTTAAAACCATCTAAAACGGTTTTTGCTGCTTCAGGGTCAGTTACTGCAACAGCAACTAAGAAGAGAGCTATCAGACCTGCGCTGATGCCGAAAACGGGATTGTGTACATCGAATCCCCATTTTTGAACGTTATCCTGTCCAACAGTATAATCCGTGTTATCTATACTGTACTTGTCCTTATTTCTACTCATTATTCCTCACTTCGAACCGAAGTTCTCTGTTTTGGTTTAATTCAAATACTCGATTTAAAATATTTAAACACACTGCATGATCCTAACAACTGAGTAAATTATTACCAGTAAAAGCGACAAATTAGTCAGAAAAACAACAAAATAAGCTTCTTTTCTTTCCTGTAAAACGTTATTGATGTTTTATAAACAAAAAAAAGCGATGATTAAATCACCGCTTTTAAGTTAGCTTTTAGTTGTTAGTCTTTATAAATTTTTGGGTTAAATACATCTCTTAACCAGTCACCAAGCAGGTTAATTACTAAAACTAAAGTAACTAATACCAAGCCAGGGAATGCGGTGATCCACCATGAACCAGAGAAAATATAGTTAAAACCAATACTAATTAATGAGCCTAATGACGGTTGATCTACTGGTAAGCCTAAACCTAAGAAAGAAAGTGCGGCTTCCGACATAATCGCGTTGGCAATCTGTACTGTTGAAATAACCAAAATAGGCGATAGACAGTTAGGTAAAATATGACGAAACATAATGCGTGGAGAACGAAATCCCATCACTTTTGCCGCTTCTACATATTCTTTCTTCTTCTCTGCCAATACAGACGCACGGATCGTACGTGCATATTGTGGCCATTCGGCAACACCAATGATCACGACTAGCATGATCACCGCATATTGACTGAAGAACTCAGTACCAAAGCTTGCTTTAAAGATTGCCGAAACAATGATAGCTACCATCATGGTTGAGAATGATAACTGCACATCTGCAAATCGCATTAAGAAGCTATCAATTTTTCCACCAAAGTAACCCGCCGATAAGCCAATAACAATGCCGAGAGTCAGCTGTACTGCAACCGCTAGGAAACCAATCGTTAATGATAAACGTGAACCATATAAGATCGTTGATAAAACATCTCGACCTTGGTCATCAGTACCCAAAAGAAAACGCTCATCTCCTTCTTCCATCCAAGATGGAGGCAATTCTGAATCCATAATGTCTATCGAGCTCAGATCATACGGATTACTTGGTGCAAGTACGGGAGATAAAAGTGCGCCTAAAAGAAACACCATAAAAACAGCAAAACTAAACATTGCTACTTTATCGCGTAAAAAATAATACAAAAAATCTGATGATTTAAATCGTTCCCAACGTGTTGGAACGTGGTTAGTCGTTACATCCATGATTACGCTCCTTTTCCTGTGATATCTACAGTTGGGTTAATTAGTCCATATAACAAATCGACAATGGTATTCGTTACCACAAAAATTAGACCTACAAAGATAACGTAAGCGGTAATCAGTGGTGTATCTACACGGTTAATTGCCTCTAAGAATAAGAAGCCTGTTCCCGGCCACTGGAATACTGTTTCTGTCAAAATGGTATAAGCGACCATGGTACCAATCTGAACACCACCCACGGTTAATACCGGTAACATGGTATTTTTAAGTGCATGTTGGTAATAAATTTTATTTGTTGCGATGCCTTTCGCTTTTGAAAACTTAATGTATTCAGAGCTCAGCACTTCTAACATTTCAGAACGAACCAAACGAATAAACAGAGGTAGCATGATTGAAGCTAATGAAATACAAGGCAATACTAAATGAGCCAATCCATCAAGAGTAAAGAACCCTGACTCCCAGCCTAATAGATTATAGGTTTCACCTCGCCCATAAGACGGTAACCAATTTAATTCAATGGAGAAAACATACATCAGCATTATGGCGGTTAAGAAGACGGGTACCGAAATACCAATACTACTGAATGCCATGATAGCTTTCGTGAAGAAACTTTTTGGATGAATAGCCGAATAAACACCCAGAGGTATAGAAAGAAATACAATAATGATTGCGGCCCCTAATACTAGTTCTAGGGTTGCAACAAGCTTATCAAGAATGACTTCTACCGCTGGTTTTTTGAAGAAATAAGACGTGCCCAAGTCACCTTGAACCGCATTAGTAATAAAACGTGTGTACTTTGTGATGAATGGGTCGTTTAACCCTAAATCATCTCTCAGAGCTTGACGCTCTGCTTCTGAAACTGATTGTCCAACCAATTCACGTAACGGGTCACCCAAATTATCTTGGATGGAAAACGCAACCAGACTGATCACAAACATCACTATCAGTGCCTGAAACAGGCGCTTGACCAGAAACGTAAACATTCCTTGTCCCCTCTTAATCCTAAAAATGATATAGAAAATATATCCATATCTAACAAATTGTTGGTATTACTTTTTTATCAATGAATCTCTTATGACGAACAAAGGTTGCCCTGAATATCAGGACAACCTTTTTACAGACAGTTACTTAACGACTAAATCGCCAAAATATGGGTACTCCATTGCATTTACGATTGGTTTGATATCAATGTTAGATTTCGCGCCCCATGCAAGGTTTTGCCAATGTAGTGGAACAAACGCAGCATCGTTATACAACGTGTCTTCTACTGTTTTTAGCATTTGGCTACGTTTCGCAGGATCAGTTTCCACATTTGCAGCTTCAACTAAACGGTCAACTTCAGGGTTTGAGTAATGACCACAGTTGTACTGACCTTTACCTGTCTCTTCATTACGAGTCATTGTTAGGAACTCAGAGAAGTTTGCTGAATCTTCTGTATCTGAGTGCCAACCGATCATCATCATGTCCGCAGAACATAGATCAAACTCTGGCCAGTATTGCGCTTTTGGCAAGGTTTTTAGATCAACCTTAATACCAATTTTTGATAACATTGCCGCAGCCGCTTGTGCTACTTTTGCATCATTAACATAACGGTTGTTTGGTGCCATCATGCTAAGTTTGAAGCCTTTCTCGTAACCTGCTTCTTTCATTAGCTCTTTAGCTTTTTTAAGATCGTAACGTGGTACTAGATCTGCATCATAGCCAGAGTAGCCAGATGGACCTTGTTGACCAGCTGCTGTAGCAAAGCCTTTCATGATCTTCTTAACAATACCTTCATTATTGATTGCATGAACGATTGCCTGACGAACACGAACATCTTTAAGCGCTTCATTGCTATTTTGGTTCATTTGGAAGGTAATGATACGAGTACCTGGTAGCGTAACTAAATCGATACCTTTTGTATTTTTCACTCGTTTGTGATCATTTGGAGCCACCGGAGCGATAATATCTACATCACCAGAAAGTAGAGCAGCAACACGTGTGGCATTTTCTTTGATTGGAACAAGAGTTAATTCATCTACGTTACCAGGAGAATTTTTATCCCAGTAACCATCAAAGCGATCAAAGACAACTTTTACGCCTTGCTCACGAGATTTAACGACAAATGGACCTGTACCAGAGATGTGTGTTGAAGCGAATGAATTACCGTGTTTTACGATTTCAGACTTGTCTTTACCATCTTCTGTTTTGCCAGAATAGAACTTACTGTCCATTGGGAAAAGGTATGTTGCTGTCTGTAAAACTAACGGATAAGCACCTTTAGAAACAAGTTCAACCGTGTAATCATCAATTTTAACTAGTTTTTCATACGGTTCGAAAATCGCTTTAAAATCAGGAGAGTCTTTTAAACGATCAAATGTCCATACGACATCATCAGCCGTCATTTCATTGCCTGAATGAAATTTCACACCTTTACGTAGATTAAAACGGAAGGTTTTGTCGTCAATACGCTCCCACTTTTCAGCAAGACGCGGTTCAAAGTCAAATGACTGCGTATAACGAACTAGGGGATCAAACACCATATGAGAAAGTTGTAGTGTACCACCAGACAATTGCTCATGGGGATCAAGTGATACTGGATCGGCATCATAAGCAACAGTAATGTCTGCCGCTGCTGCACTAAAACTTAGGCCTGCAGCCATAAGCGCGATAGCCAATTTGGTCTTTATGGTTTTCATTGCATAACTCCTTATGCGGGAATATATCCCTAGTTTGTTGTATTTATACTTATTATTTGACGGTTTATACCGCTGTTATATTTTCTCTTAAGCCTTTAAATTCAGGCATAAGTGAAATTAATTGCTTGCTGTATTCGTTCTGAGGATTGGTATAAAGGTTTTCAGTTGGAGCCACTTCCAGTAGCTTACCCATCTGCATCACACCAACTCGATCACACATTTGACGAATAACAGGTAAATCGTGACTGATAAACAACATGGTTAAATTTAACTCACTTTGTAAATCTTTTAATAAGTTAAGGATTTGCGCCTGAACCGATACATCTAACGCAGAAGTAGGCTCATCACAAATTAATAGACGTGGGCGTGTTGCTAATGCACGAGCAATCGAAATACGCTGACGTTGACCACCAGAAAACTCATGCGGATACTTCAATGCCGCCATTCTCCCCAAGCCTACGTGATCAAGAAGATCATTCACGATCTGTTGCGTTTCAGCTTCTGAGCCTGTTAGCTTATGAAAACGGATAGGTTCTGCGATGATATCGAAGATTTTCATACGCGGATTCATCGAAGTGTATGGGTTTTGGAAAACCATTTGCATTTGACGGCGCATCGGACGACGTTCTTTCTCTGATTTCAATGCGGTCAGGTCAATTCCTTCAAAGGTAACTGTTCCTTCATTTGGCGGATATAAACCAGCAATAACACGAGCAATGGTTGATTTACCCGAGCCAGACTCTCCTACAAGGCCAAAAGTTTCGCCTTCATGGATCTCAAAGCTAACATTGTTTGAGGCCTGAACGTATTCACGACGGCTTTCAAACATAGAGTCTTTCGTCACAAAACGAAGACTAACGTTATCTACTTTTAATAATGGACCAGAATATTCACGATGATCTTGGCTTTGCCCTAACCAATGCGTTTTTACATCGATACATTCATGCTCAACGGCTTCTTCGATGTAACTTACCAATGGAAAGCGATCTAATTTAATATCTGATCGTGGTACAGCAGAAATTAGACTACGAGTATAAGAGTGGTCAGGGTCTCCTAGTACTTTTTCTGTTTTACCAAACTCGACAAGATCACCACGGAACATTACCGCCACTTTATCAGTAACGTTTGATACTACGCCCATATCATGGGTTACTAACATACAGCCTACATTTTTCTCAACGCAGAGATCTCGGATCAGAGTTAGAATTTGATCTTGAATAGAAACATCAAGTGCCGTCGTTGGTTCATCAGCAATGATGAGGTCCGGTTCGCCAGCCAAAG
This sequence comes from Aliivibrio wodanis, assembly GCA_000953695.1. GTDB lineage: Bacteria > Pseudomonadota > Gammaproteobacteria > Enterobacterales > Vibrionaceae > Aliivibrio > Aliivibrio wodanis. Next base: position 2,943,028 of record LN554846.1, read on the forward strand.
CGATAGCGATAACTACACGCTGACGCATACCACCTGAAAATTGATGTGGGTACTGCTTAAGACGGTTTTCAGGCTGCGGTATACCTACTTGCTTCATTAGAGATAAAGCACGCTCATAGGCTTCTGCAGCTGATACTTTTAAATTCGCGTGAATGGTTTCTGTAATTTGCTGTTCGACAGTAAATAGAGGATTTAGGGATGTCATTGGATCTTGGAAGATGAATCCGATTTTAGAACCTCTAACTTTACGCATCGCCTCTGTAGATAGGCCAGAGATTTTCTCTCCATCTAGAAAAACCTCTCCGCTAGCAATAACGCCTGGAGGGCTTAATAGATCAATAACAGCATTACCTACTGTTGATTTACCCGCTCCAGATTCACCAACAACCCCTACAATCTCACCACGTTCTATTGAAAACGATAATGATTTAACAGCAGCATGAACTCCATGACGAGATGGGTATTCGATACGTAAATTTTTAACTTCTAAAAGTGACATTATCAGACTCCGACTACTCGGCAGCATCCTGCCCTGTCTGCACATTGATTCCATTCGAAACAGCAAGAAACACTGCAACATGATTAGGACACCAATGTAGTCAATTATTCACATAAAAGCAACAAACAAAGAGTATAAAACTGATATATGTCATTATTCTGCATAAAAAGTCACAGAACAGGCTATTAACAGAAATCTATGACTAATAAGGATAAACACAAGATTCAAATAAAACAGTCAGTTAGTGACAAAAACATAATTAACGACTTAACTTTTAACACCTCAGAATTTAGATAAATAAACATAAATATATTTAACATTTAAAATAACGTTTTAATTGGGGTAAATGATGAAATACAGAGTTTTATGAAAGAGATCCAATAAACAACTAGTGTAAACAATCAAAATAAACATAAAACAAAGTAATAGAAACTTGAGATAAAAAATGAAATTCTAGAATAGATCACCATGTAAAATAGTGATTTTGTGATGAAGGTTAGAATAATATAAAGCAGAAACGAAAAAAGCCTCGTCATTTCTGACGAGGCTTTTAAATGTGGTCGGTGAAGAGGGATTCGAACCCCCGACCCTCTGGTCCCAAACCAGATGCGCTACCAAGCTGCGCTATTCACCGAGTTTTTATTTGATTCTTGGGATGTTACTTGAATCAAAAGGGAAACTGTTTTTACAGTTACCAAAAATTAATGGGGTGGCTAACGAGATTCGAACTCGCGACCACCGGAATCACAATCCAGGGCTCTACCAACTGAGCTATAGCCACCACTAACTTTTTATATAACCGCTATTGCGATTATTGAAATAGTGGTCGGTGAAGAGGGATTCGAACCCCCGACCCTCTGGTCCCAAACCAGATGCGCTACCAAGCTGCGCTATTCACCGACAAATTTCGTTTCGATTCTTGGGATGTTTCTTGAATCAAAACTGGAAACCTTATTTACTACGTAAAATCAGTTACCAAAATAATGGGGTGGCTAACGAGATTCGAACTCGCGACCACCGGAATCACAATCCAGGGCTCTACCAACTGAGCTATAGCCACCACTACTTTGTTCCGTTTTCTGTGCCTTTAATTTCTATTCCGGATGGCACGCCCGAAAGGATTCGAACCTTCGACCTTTGGCTCCGGAGGCCAACGCTCTATCCAACTGAGCTACGGGCGTATACCCTATCGGCGGAGAAGAATAATACGGATCTGAGTCACCTTCGTCTAGTGTTTTTTTTACTTTTTTATCGTTTGGTCTCTTTTTCGACAATTCCTTGCTATTTATCCTCATTTTCTTTGGGTCTAGTGGTTTATTGCAACAATTTAAGCAGATATAATCACTCAATATTTACACGAGATTAACGCGACTCTTTTTCTAAGTACGTTTTTTACCTCGGTAAATACAATAAAATGGGCTTTAGCCAATAATAATAACTGGGAGTGTAAAGTGAGCTTTATGGAAAAATCTATTCGTAACATCATTATTGCAACGGTTGCTGCATTAACTTTTTCAACTACCTCTTTTGCAGCAGGTAATTCTGACGATGCAATTGCTGAACGAATTAAGCCCGTTGGCCAAGTTTATCTAGCAAGTGATGTCGCTGTTGTAGAAGAACCAACAGGACCTCGTTCAGGAGATCAGGTTTACAATACTTTTTGTATTGCTTGTCACTCTACTGGTGCGGCTGGGGCTCCAAAAACACAAAATGCAGCAGATTGGGCTCCTCGTATCGCTAAAGGTATGGATGTACTAAACAATCATGCACTAAATGGCTTTAATGCTATGCCAGCTCGTGGTTCTTGTATGAACTGTTCTGATGATGAAGTACTTGCAGCGGTTGAGCATCTTATTAAAGGACTATAATTTAATTATTATCTCCCTTTAACTCAATCATAAAAAATGCCCACTGATAATACAGTGGGCATTTTTATATCTGTTTACTTCTTCAGCATGGCTCTAAGGTTAGCAATGTTGGCTTTCCCTCTTTCCATCCTTTCTTCTTGAGTGGGTTTTGGCTTTTTCATTTCCCAATCCAAATCATCATGTGGCAGTTCTTCAAGAAAACGACTTGGCTCAGGACGAATTAACTCTCCATACTGGCGACGCTCTTTACATAGGGTAAACGTCAGCTCTTTTTGTGCTCTTGTTATTCCTACATAAGTCAAACGACGCTCTTCTTCTACATTATCTTCATCAATGCTCACTTGGTGAGGTAAAATCCCCTCTTCTGCACCAATTAAGTAAACATAAGGGAACTCTAAGCCTTTTGAAGCATGCAAGGTCATTAACTGAACCTGATCTGCACCGTCCTCATCTTCTCCTCGCTCCATCATGTCACGCAAAGTAAGACGCTGAACCACTTCTTTTAATGTCTTTTCTTCTTTGTCATAGTTATCACCCTCAAGATCAGCAACAATCCATGAATATAAGTCCGAGACATTTTTCATTCTCATCTCTGCCGCTTTTGAACTGGTAGATGTTTCATATAACCAATCTTCGTAATGAATATCTTTCACTAACGAACGAACCGCTTCAACCGTGTTACCACGCTCAGCGTTTTCTGAAATAGATACAACCCAATGAGAGAAACGGCGTAAAGATTCTAGCCCTCGTCCCGACAGAGTTTGCTCTAATCCCATTTCAAAACTGGCTTCAAATAAACTTTTACCACGCATATTGGCATAGGTACCGAGCTTTTCTAATGTTACCGGGCCTATTTCACGGCGCGGAGTGTTCACTACACGTAAAAAGGCATTGTCATCATCAGGATTTGTCAGTAATCGAAGATAAGCCATTATGTCTTTTATTTCAGCACGGGAGAAGAACGATGTCCCTCCAGAGATCTTATAAGGTACTCGGTTTTGCATCAGAGATTTTTCAATCAAACGAGATTGGTGATTACCACGGTATAGCACCGCGTAATCTTTATAATCTGTTCGGTTTAAAAAGCGATGGGCAATGATCTCTCCAACAACTCGCTCTGCTTCATGCTCATCATCTTTTGCTGTTAGTACCTTAATTTGCTCACCGTCTGGAATTTCTGAAAACAGACGCTTTTCAAATACGTGAGGATTATTGGCAATCAATATATTAGCCGCACGTAAAATTCGACTGGTCGAACGGTAATTCTGCTCTAGTTTTATCACTCGTAAAGCAGGGTAGTCTTCACTCAGCAGAACAAGGTTTTGAGGTTTTGCCCCACGCCATGAGTAAATAGACTGATCATCATCACCCACCACGGTTAATCGCCCTCTTTCACCAACTAATAGCTTAACTAACTCATATTGGCTGGTGTTCGTATCTTGGTATTCATCCACTAAAAGATAGCGGATCTTCATCTGCCAACGTTCACGCACGTCTTGATTGTTGCGGAGTAATAATACTGGCAATGAAATTAGATCATCAAAATCAAGGGCGTTATAGGCTTTCATTTGAGTGAGGTACATTTCATAACAAAAGGCAAATAGCTGATCTTGCTCAGAGCGAGCAAAACCTTTAACTTGAGCTGGTGTCAGCATCTCATTTTTCCAGTTTGAGATACTGCTCAATAACTGACGTAATAAATCTTTATCACCATCGATCTGCTTTTCTGTTAATTCCTTTAGTAAAGCGAGCTGGTCCTGATCATCAAATAAAGAGAAACCCGCTTTTAATCCTAATACTTTGTACTCTCGACGAATAATATCCAGACCTAACGAGTGAAAAGTAGAGACCATTAAACCACGAGACTCTTGCTTATTCAGTGTTTGCCCTACACGCTCTTTCATTTCACGAGCGGCTTTATTGGTGAATGTCACAGCGGCAATATTTCTGGCTTTATAGCCACATTGCTGTACGAGATAAGCTATTTTGTTGGTGATCACACGTGTCTTACCTGACCCTGCACCTGCCAATACTAAACATGGCCCAGAGACAAATTTTACGGCCTCATCTTGCTGTGGATTGAGTCTCATGAATCACCTATTAAATCGATAATGAATATTTGCGCCTATAATAAAGCTGTCGATGATGGAATACCATGTAAACCATCGATGAAAAATTGTGATCTTTACGTTTCTTGACACAAAAATAGATTACATTTTATTCATCGTAGCCTAAAATAATGAATGAACGTTCATTCATTTCATAAGGACCAATTTATGAAGGAAAAGCGTCAGCTCATTCTTGAATCTGCTGAGCAATTATTAGCTACCGATGGATTTCGTGGCTTGTCTATGCAAAAAGTAGCGAATCAAGCAGGCGTTGCTGCCGGCACGATATATCGCTACTTTGATGATAAAGAAGCCTTAATCGAAGAAATAAAACTGAATATTATGCAGCGTGTTGCATTTGCCATCCAAGAGAATGTGCAAGATTCAGATCCAATTAAAGTTCGATTTCGTACTATGTGGTTAAACATTTGGTACTTTGCTATTTCAGAGAAGAATACTTTTTTGAATCGTAATCAATACGACTCTCTCCCTTCTACTGATCTGGTGAAATTTAAGGAACTAGAGGAGAAAATGTTTGCCCAAGTAAATCAACTCTTTGTCGATGGACTTGAACAAGGTGTATTTAAACCTCTTAGCGTAGAAATATTAACTGGCCTTAGCTTAGAAGCGAGTGTTTGCTTAGCTCGAAAACATGCTCAAGGTTTTTTTACTTTAACAAACGATGATCTCGATGCGGCAATTGAAGCCAGTTGGGACGCTATTATTAAACACTAATTTGGAGTTCTAATCAGAATGAAAAAGTGGACTTTCTTTATGTTACTTCTTGCACTACTTCTTTTCGGTAGTGTGATTGGTTTTAACATGTTTAAACAACAAAAAATCGCTGAATATATGGCTAACCGACCAGAACCTGAATTCCCTGTTACGGTTGAAACCATTGCCTCATCTCATTGGACTCCAACCATTGAAGCTATTGGTTTTATTGAACCTAACCAAGGCGTTACCTTAACAACTGAAGTTAATGGTATTATTGATAAAATTTCATTTGATTCTGGTAGCCAAGTAAAAAAAGGCCAAGTATTGGTTTCTCTTGATTCTAAAGTAGAAAAAGCTAACTTGAAGAGTACTCAAGCTCGCTTGCCTGCAGCGGAAGCAAAATATAAGCGTTATAAGGGCCTATATAAGAAAGGTTCTATTTCAAAAGAAGCATACGATGAAGCTGAAGCAAACTACTTCTCTCTTGCTGCTGATATTGAAGGAATGAAAGCATCTATCGATCGTCGTGAGATCAAAGCACCTTTCAGTGGTGTTATCGGTATTCGTAATGTTTACCTAGGTCAATACCTACAGCCAAGCACTGATATCGTTCGTCTAGAAGATACAAGTGTAATGCGCTTACGCTTTACTGTTCCTCAAACTGATATCTCGCGCATCAATATTGGACAAGAAATCGATATTTCAATTGATTCTTACCCTGCGGACATTTTCAAAGGTTCTATTAGCGCTATTGAACCTGCGGTAAACATCCAAAGTGGCTTAATCGAGGTTCAAGCTGATATCCCTAATAATGGTGGCAAATTACGTAGCGGCATGTTCGCTCGTGCTGAAATCATTCTACCGACATTAGAAAACCAAGTTGTTATTCCTCAAACATCAATCACCTATACTCTTTATGGTGATAATGTTTATCTTGTTACAGAAAAAGATGGTGTAAAACGCGTTCAACAACATGTTGTGAAAGTAGGTGAGCGCTCAGAAGCGATTGCTCATATCCTTGAAGGTGTTAAAGCTGGCGATATGGTGGTAACCACAGGTCAGGTTCGTCTAAGTAATGATGCGAAAGTTCGTATTGTGGAAAGCGATGCAACAACACCACCTGCTGAAACACCAATGCTGTAATCGGAGGAACTATGCGCTTTACTGATGTTTTTATTAAACGTCCAGTTTTAGCGGTATCAATCAGCTTTTTGATTGCTTTGCTTGGGATTCAAGCAATTTTCAAAATGCAGGTTCGTGAATACCCTGAAATGACGAATACCGTTGTAACGGTAACAACTAGCTACTACGGGGCGAGTGCTGACCTTATTCAAGGTTTTATTACTCAACCCTTAGAGCAAGCCGTGGCTCAAGCCGATAATATCGACTTTATGACGTCACAATCAGTAATGGGTAAATCTACCATTACTGTAACAATGAAGTTGAATACTGACCCAAATGCAGCCTTGTCTGATATTTTGGCTAAGACAAACTCTGTTCGCTCTCAGTTACCAAAAGAATCTGAAGATCCGACAGTAACCATGTCTACAGGCTCAACAACTGCGGTACTTTATATTGGTTTTACTAGTGATGAATTAGTATCAAGCCAGATTACCGACTACTTAGAGCGAGTGATTAACCCTCAGTTATTCACTGTTAACGGTGTTTCAAAGGTAGATCTTTACGGTGGTATGAAGTACGCGTTACGTATCTGGTTAGATCCAGCACGTATGGCTGCTATTGATATGACTGCAACTGATGTTATGGGCGTGCTAAGCGCGAATAACTTCCAATCAGCAGCAGGTCAAGCTACCGGTGAGTTTGTTCTTTATAACGGCAGTGCTGATACTCAAGTCTCTAATGTTGAAGAACTAGAAAATCTTGTTATCAGAACGACTAATGGGGAAATTGTTCGCCTAAGCGATATTGCGAAAGTCTCTCTTGAAAAAAGCCATGATGTCTATCGAGCAAGTGCGAATGGTAAGGAAGCCGTTGTTGCTGCAATCAATGCTGCACCAAGTGCTAACCCAATTAACATTGCCTCTGATGTTCTTGCGTTGTTGCCTCAATTAGAGAAAAACTTACCAACGAATATCAAGATGAACATCATGTATGACTCTACGATTGCGATCAACGAGTCCATTCATGAAGTAATCAAAACCATCATTGAAGCTGCATTAATCGTACTGGTTGTAATTACCTTATTCTTAGGTTCATTCCGAGCGGTAATCATTCCAATCGTTACTATTCCATTATCACTTGTTGGTGTGGCAATGGTTATGCAAGCGATGGGGTTCTCATGGAACTTGATGACACTACTCGCAATGGTACTCGCCATCGGCTTGGTAGTAGATGATGCTATCGTTGTTTTAGAAAACGTCGACCGTCATATTAAGTTAGGTGAAACACCTTTCCGAGCAGCGATTATAGGTACTCGTGAAATTGCGGTTCCTGTTATTGCTATGACATTAACGCTTGGTGCGGTATATGCTCCAATTGCAATGATGGGTGGTATTACCGGTTCTCTATTTAAAGAATTTGCCTTAACCCTAGCTGGTGCCGTATTTGTTTCCGGTATCGTAGCATTAACACTATCTCCAATGATGTGTTCAAAAATGCTGGTTGCAAATGAAGAACCAAATCGTTTTGAGAAAAAAGTACATCATATCTTAGATAATATGAGTGATCGTTATGAACGTATGCTAAATGCCATCATGACTCGTCGCCCTGTGATTATTGGTTTTGCTGTTATTGTTTTTGCTACTCTTCCGCTTCTGTTTAAGTTTATTCCAAGTGAACTTGCCCCATCAGAAGATAAGGGTGTAATCATGTTGATGGGTACAGCGCCTTCAACTGCAAACCTTGATTACATGCAAAACACTATGAATGATGTAAATAAGATCCTATCAAATCAGCCAGAAGTTGCATTTGCACAAGTATTTACCGGTGTTCCTAATGCGAACCAAGCCTTTGGTATTGCTTCAATGGTTCCTTGGAGCCAACGAACAACAAGCCAAGCTGAGGTTGCTAAACGTGTTGGTGAACTAGTTAAAGATGTACCAGGAATGGCAGTAACGGCTTTCCAAATGCCTGAACTTCCAGGGGCTGGCTCTGGTCTTCCAATTCAATTTGTTATTACGACACCAAATAGCTTTGAAAGCTTGTTCCAAATAGCAACCGAAGTACTGACTAGTGTTAAAGGTAGCCCACTGTTTGTCTATTCTGATCTTGATTTGAATTTTGATTCAGCAACAATGAAAATCAATATAGATAAAGATAAAGCAGGCGCTTACGGTATTACCATGCAAGATATTGGTATTACACTAAGTACGATGATGGCTGATGGCTACGTAAACCGTATTGATCTTAGCGGACGCTCATATGAGGTTATTCCTCAAGTAGAACGTAAGTTCCGTCTAAACCCTGAATCAATGAATCACTATTACGTTCGTTCAACCAGTGGTGAAGCTGTTCCTCTAGGAAGCCTAATATCTATCGATGTTGTTGCTGAACCTAGATCACTGCCTCACTTCAACCAATTGAACTCAGCGACTATTGGTGCAGTACCATCACCAGGTGTTGCTATGGGTGATGCGATTATATGGTTTGAAGACTTAGCAACGAGTACATTACCAAGTGGTTATAGCCATGACTATATGGGTGAAGCTCGTCAGTACGTAACTGAGGGTAGTGCTCTATATGCTACGTTTGGTTTAGCACTCGCTATCATCTTCTTGGTTCTTGCTATTCAATTTGAATCAGTACGAGATCCATTAGTAATCATGGTATCTGTTCCGCTAGCAATTTGTGGTGCTTTAATCGCTCTTGCTTGGGGCGCTGCAACAATGAATATCTACTCTCAAGTTGGTTTGATCACGCTTGTAGGCTTGATTACTAAGCATGGTATCCTTATTTGTGAAGTAGCAAAAGAAGAGCAACTTCATCACCTCAAGAATCGTATGGAAGCCGTAACCGAAGCTGCTAAAGTTCGTCTACGTCCTATCCTAATGACGACTGCTGCGATGATTGCAGGTCTTGTTCCTCTAATGTATGCAAGTGGTGCAGGTGCGGCTCAACGCTTTAGTATTGGTATTGTAATCGTAGCTGGTCTAGCGATTGGTACGTTATTTACACTGTTCGTACTGCCTGTAATTTATAGTTACTTAGCAAGTGAACACAAACCATTACCTGTTTTTGAAGAAGGTAAAGAGATTAAAGAATCTTAATGGTTAATTGTTATTAAAGGCTACTTCGGTAGCCTTTTTTTATTTCGATAGCGACAATTGGCAAGGCTTTACTTAGAATAAAGAAAATATTCAATTAAGGGTAAATAATGTTTGATCCAAAGAAACTAGAACAAGTAGCAAAACAAATTCATGACTCAATGCCTCAACCAGTAAAAGAGCTAGGTACTGATGTTGAGCAAAAAGTTCGCCAAGTTATCCAAGGGCAATTAAATAAGCTCGATGTTGTAGGTAGAGAGGAATTTGATGTTCAAACTCAAGTTCTGTTACGCACTCGCCAAAAACTAACGGCAATGGAACAAAAACTGGCTGAATTAGAAGAGAAACTATCAGAAAAGTAATACCAATCACAGTAAGTAAGTGAGCAGAAATAGCGCAGGAAAAATGCTTGAGAACAAGACGAAATTTGTTGATAAGTAGTTATTCTACAATCAAAAATTTCAATGCAGTTATCGAGCATTTTAACCAGCTAGGATGATCAGTTATTTACTACGATTGGTATAACTCGATAGAAGCATAATTTACGCATAAAAAATGGCTTAACCATCACTGGTTAAGCCATTTTTATATTCATTTGGTATTAATTAGCCACCAACTGCAATACGCTTCATATCACTCATATAGCTACGTAGCTCTTCACCAATATATTCTACTGGGTGGTTACGAATTGCTTCATTAACAGCGATTAACGTTGCATTATCAACTTGGTTTGATGCTTCACCTAAACCACGACCAATTACGTTAGTCTCAACTGATGGCATAAACTTCTCACGAAGTAGTGGCGTTGCTACATTAGCAAATAAATAGTTACCATACTCAGCCGTATCAGAAATTACTACATTCATTTCATACAAGCGCTTACGAGCAACTGTATTTGCAATTAGTGGTAGCTCATGCAGTGATTCGTAGTATGCAGATTCATCAACAATACCTGATGAAGTCATTGCTTCAAAGGCTAATTCAACACCAGCACGAACCATAGCTACAAGTAGAATACCGTTATCAAAATATTCTTGCTCTGAAATCTCTACGTCTGACTCAGGGTAATTTTCAAATGCCGTTTGGCCTGTCTCTTCACGCCAGCCTAATAGGTTCACATCATCATTAGCCCAATCAGCCATCATTGTACGAGAGAATTCACCTTGAATAATGTCATCCATATGTTTGTTATATAGCGGACGCATTAACTCTTTTAGCTCTTCAGATAGTTCGAATGCCTTCACTTTTGCAGGATTAGATAAACGATCCATCATGTGAGTAACACCACCGAACTTAAGTGCTTCAGTAATTGTTTCCCAACCAAACTGTAGCAATTTACCGGCATAACCAGGTTCAATGCCATCAGCGATCATTTTCTCATAAGATACAATTGAACCCGCTTGTAGCATGCCACAAAGGATTGTTTGCTCACCCATTAAATCTGATTTAACTTCAGCGACAAAAGAAGACTCAAGACAACCAGCTCTGTGACCACCAGTACCCGCAGCCCATGCTTTTGCAATATCCCAGCCTTCACCTTTTGGATCATTTTCAGGGTGAACAGCAATCAATGTAGGAACACCAAAACCACGCTTATATTCTTCACGTACTTCTGTACCAGGACATTTAGGAGCAACCATAACAACTGTTATATCTTTACGGATCTGCATCCCTTCTTCTACAACATTAAAGCCATGAGAGTAACCTAGCGCAGCGCCTTCTTTCATTAGTGGCATTACCGTTTCAACAACATTTGTATGTTGCTTATCTGGAGTTAGGTTAACAACAAGATCGGCTTGAGGAATTAGTTTCTCATAGCTCGCAACTTCAAAGCCATTTTCTTTGGCATTTTTATACGACTGACGCTGTTCATCAATCGCCGCTTGACGTAGTGCATATGCTACATCTAAGCCTGAGTCGCGCATATTAAGACCTTGATTAAGACCTTGAGCACCACAACCTACAATAACCACCTTCTTCCCTTTAAGGTAATCAGCTTCTGTTGCAAATTCCTCACGGTCCATAAAGCGACAACGACCAAGCTGATCCAACTGCTCGCGTAAATTCAGTGTGTTAAAGTAATTAGCCATGATAAAACTCCATAAATATCATTTAATCCATTAGGATGATCTTGTGTATAAAAAGATAATAACGAAAGATTAACATTGTAAAAAGTGATATATTAGCAACACATGATTGCAATATAGGCAACATAAATGAACATAAAACTTCTACAAACTTTCCTACATCTTTGTGAAAGTCATAGCTTTACTCAAACATCAAAAGCGATGCATTTAAGTCCCTCAGCTTTAAGCCGACAAATTCAAAAATTAGAAGATGACGTTGGACATCCACTTTTTATTAGAGATAATCGAAGTGTTGAACTAACAACGGCGGCTAAGCAACTTATACCTATAGCCTTGAATATATGTGCGGAATGGAGTGGTTACAAAGCAAGCTCTAATACTGTGAATAATACACTTAAGGGTCAGCTTAATTTATTTTGCTCAGTGACGGCAAGCTACAGTCATTTACCTCAATTACTAAACGACTTTAAAGTTAATTACCCCCATATAGACATTAAACTATCTACCGGTGATCCAGCTCAAGCGATCAATAAAATTGAAACATCAGAAGTCGATATTGCAATATCAGCTCTTCCAGAAACTCTATCAAATAAACTCGCCTTTGAAATTATTAGCGAAATCCCACTTTCGATCATTGCTCCAATTGGTAACAATCACTTCATCAGTGAAATTAATAAAGAAAATACAAATTGGAAGTCATTGCCTTTTATTTTGCCTGAATCAGGGACTGCGAGGAATAGAGCAAATCAATGGTTTAAGGAACAGAAAATCAAACCCACAATTTACGCTCAAGTATCAGGGCATGAAGCAATTGTGAGTATGGTGGCGTTAGGCTGCGGTATAGGTATTGCTCCAGACGTAGTAATCAATAACAGCCCAGTTAAAGACAAAGTTCAACGCCTAAATATATCGCCTATAGCGCCTTTTAAATTAGGATTATGTTGTAAAAAATCAAAACTAAACGACTCTGTCATTCAGGCTCTTTGGCAAGTAGCAGAAAATACATTTATTTAATCTAAATAAAACGAAAAAAGGCTTCCCTATGGGAAGCCTTTTAAAATTTGAGCCTAGCGATGTCCTACTCTCACATGGGGAAACCCCACACTACCATCGGCGCTATTACGTTTCACTTCTGAGTTCGGCATGGGATCAGGTGGGTCCATAACGCTATGGTCGCTAAGCAAAATCTGTCAGTAAATGGTGCTGATACCCAGACTCGAACTGGGGACCTCACCCTTACCAAGGGTGCGCTCTACCGGGCTGAGCTATATCAGCAAATAACTATTTACTTTTGTAATCGAAAAAAAGCCATCCTTTGGATGGCTTTTTAAAATTCAAGCCTGGCGATGTCCTACTCTCACATGGGGAAACCCCACACTACCATCGGCGCTATTACGTTTCACTTCTGAGTTCGGCATGGGATCAGGTGGGTCCATAACGCTATGGTCGCCAAGCAAATTCTTTTTATCTACCTCACTAAGAGATAAATAATAATCTGGAAAGCCGCTATTGTGTTCTTAATCACATTCAATCTGTTTCTTGTCGCTTTAAATCCGTTCAAAACCCCTTGGGTGTTGTATGGTTAAGCCTCACGGGCAATTAGTACAGGTTAGCTCAATGCCTCGCAGCACTTACACACCCTGCCTATCTACGTCGTAGTCTCCAACAACCCTTTAGGATACGTATAGTATCAGGGATGACTCATCTCAAGGCTCGCTTCACGCTTAGATGCTTTCAGCGTTTATCGATCCCGAACTTAGCTACCGGGCAATGCTACTGGCGTAACAACCCGAACACCAGAGGTTCGTCCACTCCGGTCCTCTCGTACTAGGAGCAGCCCCTTTCAATCATCCAACGCCCACGGCAGATAGGGACCGAACTGTCTCACGACGTTCTAAACCCAGCTCGCGTACCACTTTAAATGGCGAACAGCCATACCCTTGGGACCGACTTCAGCCCCAGGATGTGATGAGCCGACATCGAGGTGCCAAACACCGCCGTCGATATGAACTCTTGGGCGGTATCAGCCTGTTATCCCCGGAGTACCTTTTATCCGTTGAGCGATGGCCCTTCCATTCAGAACCACCGGATCACTATGACCTACTTTCGTACCTGCTCGAATTGTCATTCTCGCAGTCAAGCGGGCTTATGCCATTGCACTAACCACACGATGTCCAACCGTGTTTAGCCCACCTTCGTGCTCCTCCGTTACTCTTTGGGAGGAGACCGCCCCAGTCAAACTACCCACCAGGCACTGTCCGCAACCCCGATAAGGGGCCAACGTTAGAACATCAAGCATACAAGGGTGGTATTTCAAGATTGCCTCCACCAATACTAGCGTACTGGTTTCAAAGGCTCCCACCTATCCTACACATGTAGGGTCAATGTTCAGTGCCAAGCTGTAGTAAAGGTTCACGGGGTCTTTCCGTCTAGCCGCGGGTACACTGCATCTTCACAGCGATTTCAATTTCACTGAGTCTCGGGTGGAGACAGCGTGGCCATCATTACGCCATTCGTGCAGGTCGGAACTTACCCGACAAGGAATTTCGCTACCTTAGGACCGTTATAGTTACGGCCGCCGTTTACTTGGGCTTCGATCAAGAGCTTCGACCGAAGTCTAACCCCATCAATTAACCTTCAAGCACCGGGCAGGCGTCACACCGTATACGTCATCTTACGATTTAGCACAGTGCTATGTTTTTAATAAACAGTTGCAGCCACCTGGTATCTGCGACTCCCGGCAGCTTAGAGAGCAAGTCTCATCACCGCTAGGAGCGTACCTTCTCCCGAAGTTACGGTACCATTTTGCCTAGTTCCTTCACCCGAGTTCTCTCAAGCGCCTTAGTATTCTCTACTCGACCACCTGTGTCGGTTTGGGGTACGATTTCTTATAATCTGAAGCTTAGAGGCTTTTCCTGGAAGCATGGCATCAATGGCTTCACATCCGTAGATGCTCGACATCGTGTCTCAGCCTAACAAGAGTCCGGATTTACCTAAACTCTTAGCCTACGCACTTGAACTTGGACGACCGTCGCCAAGCCCACCTAGCCTTCTCCGTCCCCCCATCGCAATTATAAGAAGTACGGGAATATTAACCCGTTTCCCATCGACTACGCTTTTCAGCCTCGCCTTAGGGGTCGACTTACCCTGCCCCGATTAACGTTGGACAGGAACCCTTGGTCTTCCGGCGAGGGGGTTTTTCACCCCCTTTATCGTTACTCATGTCAGCATTCGCACTTCTGATACCTCCAGCATGCCTTACAGCACACCTTCGACGGCTTACAGAACGCTCCCCTACCCAGCACAATAAATTGCACTGCCGCAGCTTCGGTGTATAGCTTAGCCCCGTTACATCTTCCGCGCAGGCCGACTCGACCAGTGAGCTATTACGCTTTCTTTAAATGATGGCTGCTTCTAAGCCAACATCCTGGCTGTCTGAGCCTTCCCACATCGTTTCCCACTTAGCTATAACTTTGGGACCTTAGCTGGCGGTCTGGGTTGTTTCCCTCTCCACGACGGACGTTAGCACCCGCCGTGTGTCTCCCGGATAGTACTTACTGGTATTCGGAGTTTGCAAAGGGTTGGTAAGTCGGGATGACCCCCTAGCCTTAACAGTGCTCTACCCCCAGTAGTATTCGTCCGAGGCTCTACCTAAATAGATTTCGGGGAGAACCAGCTATCTCCAAGTTTGATTGGCCTTTCACCCCTAGCCACAAGTCATCCGCTAATTTTTCAACATTAGTCGGTTCGGTCCTCCAATTGATGTTACTCAATCTTCAACCTGCCCATGGCTAGATCACTTGGTTTCGGGTCTATATCCAGAGACTGAACGCCCAGTTAAGACTCGGTTTCCCTACGGCTCCCCTAAACGGTTAACCTTGCCACTGAATATAAGTCGCTGACCCATTATACAAAAGGTACGCAGTCACATAACAAGTATGCTCCTACTGCTTGTACGTACACGGTTTCAGGTTCTATTTCACTCCCCTCACAGGGGTTCTTTTCGCCTTTCCCTCACGGTACTGGTTCACTATCGGTCAGTCAGTAGTATTTAGCCTTGGAGGATGGTCCCCCCATATTCAGACAGGATATCACGTGTCCCGCCTTACTCGTTTTCACTGATGATGAGATGTCGGTTACAGGGCTATCACCTTGTATCGCGCCACTTTCCAGAGGCTTCACCTGTCTCATTAAAAGCTTAAGGGCTAACCCAATTTCGCTCGCCGCTACTTTCGGGATCTCGGTTGATTTCTCTTCCTCGGGGTACTTAGATGTTTCAGTTCTCCCGGTTTGCCTCGCTGCGCTATGTATTCACGCAGCGATACTAGCTTATGCTAGTGGGTTTCCCCATTCAGAAATCCCAGACTCAAAAGGTTTTTACTACCTAATCTGGGCTTATCGCAAGTTAATACGTCTTTCATCGCCTCTGACTGCCAAGGCATCCACCGTGTACGCTTAGTCACTTAACCATACAACCCCAAGAGGTTTCGTATGGACCATTTGCTTTCACTTTTCAAAGTGAAGACAAAACAGCAACCAAGGTTGAACTCGTCGCTATCTCTATATAAAAGATAGGGAGTTCTGGTTTTTCGCCGGATTCAAAATACAAGAACACTTGAATGTGTTTTTAATTTGTTTATCTAAAAGATAAACAAAAGATATTAAGAACTTTTAAATTTTTGATTTAGATAACTCGTAAGTTATTTAAATCAGTCAGCTTTCCAAATTGTTAAAGAGCTTAAAGCAAAAAGCTTTAATCAATAATCGAAATCATTAATTAAAGCTCTGTCACTTCAACTTATTAAAACCTAATCAATCTGTGTGAACACTCATAAATTGCAATCTATCGTTTAAGGAGGTGATCCAGCCCCAGGTTCCCCTAGGGCTACCTTGTTACGACTTCACCCCAGTCATGAACCACAAAGTGGTGAGCGTCCTCCCGAAGGTTAAACTACCCACTTCTTTTGCAGCCCACTCCCATGGTGTGACGGGCGGTGTGTACAAGGCCCGGGAACGTATTCACCGTGACATTCTGATTCACGATTACTAGCGATTCCGACTTCACGGAGTCGAGTTGCAGACTCCGATCCGGACTACGACGCACTTTTTGGGATTCGCTCACTATCGCTAGCTTGCAGCCCTCTGTATGCGCCATTGTAGCACGTGTGTAGCCCTACTCGTAAGGGCCATGATGACTTGACGTCGTCCCCACCTTCCTCCGGTTTATCACCGGCAGTCTCCCTGGAGTTCCCACCATTACGTGCTGGCAAACAAGGATAAGGGTTGCGCTCGTTGCGGGACTTAACCCAACATTTCACAACACGAGCTGACGACAGCCATGCAGCACCTGTCTCAGAGCTCCCGAAGGCACTAAGCTATCTCTAGCGAATTCTCTGGATGTCAAGAGTAGGTAAGGTTCTTCGCGTTGCATCGAATTAAACCACATGCTCCACCGCTTGTGCGGGCCCCCGTCAATTCATTTGAGTTTTAATCTTGCGACCGTACTCCCCAGGCGGTCTACTTAACGCGTTAGCTCCGAAAGCCACGGCTCAAGGCCACAACCTCCAAGTAGACATCGTTTACGGCGTGGACTACCAGGGTATCTAATCCTGTTTGCTCCCCACGCTTTCGCATCTGAGTGTCAGTGTCTGTCCAGGGGGCCGCCTTCGCCACTGGTATTCCTTCAGATCTCTACGCATTTCACCGCTACACCTGAAATTCTACCCCCCTCTACAGCACTCTAGTTTTCCAGTTTCAAATGCGGTTCCGAGGTTGAGCCCCGGGCTTTCACATCTGACTTAACAAACCACCTGCATGCGCTTTACGCCCAGTAATTCCGATTAACGCTCGCACCCTCCGTATTACCGCGGCTGCTGGCACGGAGTTAGCCGGTGCTTCTTCTGTCGCTAACGTCAAGATATGCAGCTATTAACTACACACCCTTCCTCACGACTGAAAGTACTTTACAACCCGAAGGCCTTCTTCATACACGCGGCATGGCTGCATCAGGCTTTCGCCCATTGTGCAATATTCCCCACTGCTGCCTCCCGTAGGAGTCTGGACCGTGTCTCAGTTCCAGTGTGGCTGATCATCCTCTCAGACCAGCTAGAGATCGTCGCCTTGGTGAGCTCTTACCTCACCAACAAGCTAATCTCACCTGGGCTAATCTTAGCGCGAGAGGTCCGAAGATCCCCCTCTTTGGTCCGAAGACATTATGCGGTATTAGCTATCGTTTCCAATAGTTATCCCCCACACTAAGGCATATTCCCAGGCATTACTCACCCGTCCGCCGCTCGTCAGCAAATTAGCAAGCTAATTTCTGTTACCGCTCGACTTGCATGTGTTAGGCCTGCCGCCAGCGTTCAATCTGAGCCATGATCAAACTCTTCAATTAAAGTTTTTTGATACCTTTCAGCAGAAAGGATATCGACTCAATGATTAATACTGATTTCTTACATAAAAGTAATTTTGTGTAGTCACTCAGTTCATTGATTATTTTTGTTTGAATTCACTTCGAAAAGCAAAAGCAAACTAGTGATTATCAACTCACAAGTGCCCACACAGATTAATAGGTTTCAAATTGTTAAAGAGCTTTTCTTCTACTTTTAAAGCGATTTCGCTTTTCTGTGAAGAGGACGGTCATTTTATCGATTTAAGCCTCAGTGTCAAGCACTTATTTAAAACTTAATTCTAAACCGCTTTACTAACTCTGATTGCTAACCCCTTATGGGATGGGCTCTCCGTGTCAGTGAGGTCGCATTATAGAGAGTTCGATCACATTGGCAAGCTCTTTTTCAAGATTATTTGATATTTATGTTTTTATGGTTAAAGTACGTACAAATCAATGCTAAATTAGCTTTTTTCCTTCATTTCATTAACAGTAAGTTATCATTTTTAAGAGAGATCATATGAAATCGTCGTTACGTCGCTATAAATCTACCTTTCCTGCAGTTTCTTCTACTGCTTATATAGATTCATCGAGTGTTTTAATTGGTGACATTACTATTGGTGAAGATTCAAGTGTTTGGCCGTTAGTTGTTGCAAGGGGGGATGTGAATCATATTTCAATTGGTGATCGAACAAATATTCAAGATGGTTCTGTTCTTCACGTTACTCATAAAAATACAGACAACCCAAAAGGCGCACCTTTAATCATTGGTAATGATGTCACTATTGGTCACAAAGTAATGCTTCATGGTTGCATCATTGAAGATCGCGTACTAGTTGGTATGGGAAGTATTATTTTAGACAATGCACGAATAGAAGAGGACGTCATGATTGGTGCAGGTAGTTTAGTTCCACCAAATAAAAAATTAGAAAAAGGCCACCTTTATATAGGTAGCCCAGTAAAACAGGTTCGCCCTCTATCTATAGAGGAAATAGCATCACTTAAAAAATCAGCAATGAATTATGTCTCATTTAAGAATGACTATATAGAAGAGGAAACTATCTGATATCTATATCACCAGAAGCATTGAACTCTTCATCTTCAATCAATGCTTCTGCTTTATCTTCTATATCAAAACGCAATTGAAGAAATGCCTCTTCTGCTTGCTGACTTGTACTTACTGTCTCCCCACTTTCTTCTGTTAGCCACAAGAAGGATACCGAGCACTTAATTAGACTTCCCATTTGCTGAGCAGAAAAAATAACTTGCTGCTTTTCGTTCTCTACTAATAAGTCATCAGAGAAAATAATAGATTGATTCATTACATACCTTCTAAGTTCTTTCTTAATTCTCGTAAGATTTGCTTACTTCCAGGGCGCAGTCCTCTCCAAACAGTAAAGCTCTCAGCCGCTTGACCAACTAACATACCTAAACCGTCATAAGCCTGATAAGCATTATTGTCCAATGCCCACTGACTAAAGACCGTTTTCCCTGAACCATACATCATGTCATAGCTAATCGTATTATTAGAAAAGATACTTGAACTGATTAGAGGAAGCTGACCAGCAAGGCTCGCTGATGTGGAATTAATAACGATATCAAATGAGCGATTAACCTCACTCATCATCATCGCTTCTATCTCACCATACGGAGAGAATAATTCAGCAAGCTCTTGAGCTTTTTCATAAGTACGGTTAACGACAGTAATAGATGCAGGGTGTTGCTTTAATAAAGGATGAATGACACCTCGAGCCGCTCCACCAGCACCTAAAAGTAAAATTCGCTTATCTTTAAGTAATACTTGGTATTGCAGTAAGTCTTGAACTAACCCTTCGCCATCGGTGTTATCTCCCAGAATAATTCCATCATCCAGTTTTTTTAGCGTATTAACAGCGCCTGCCAATTTTGCTCTTTCTGTAAGCTGATCTGCAAAACGAAATGCCTCCTCTTTAAAAGGCACAGTGACATTGCATCCTTTCCCTTGATGGCCGAAAAAGGCAGTTACTGCCTCAATAAAGTTATCAACTGGTGCTTCAATAGCTTCATATTCTAAATTTTGCATTGTTTGACGAGCAAATAAGGTATGAATAAATGGAGATTTACTCTGTTTTATCGGGTTACCAAAAACCGCATACTTATCCATGTTGCAATTCCCTCTAAAAATAATGACGAAAGTAAAAATTAATCTCACCTTACCTCAAAGAAAGAGTTGATGCATTAGCCTTGGCGTAAGGTATTACCTGTTTTAGCATCTCGAATTTCTGTTGGTTGAGTTCTATTACCAACCTCACCTTGAAAAATAACAACTCCGCTATCACCTAATTGATATTCCACTTCATCAACGCTGCGACAAGGCTCAAGTCCGGATAAATTTGCACTGGTTGATGTGATCGGTTTTCCAAAAGCAGAGCAAATCGCTTTCACTTGCGGATGATTTGTTACTCGCACAGCAATGCTATTAAATTGTCCCGTCACTAAAGGTAAAGTTTTAGAGCTAACAGGGACAATCCACGTAACTGGTCCCGGCCATGATTCTTTAATTGCATTCACTTGCTCTAAACTAAGATCACCTAGCTCTATATATGACTCAAGTTGCTCAATAGATCCTGCAATTAAAATCAACCCTTTTTCTTGTGGTCTCTTTTTTACCTCTAATAACTTTAAAAGAGCTTGCTCATTATCTGGATCACAACCGACCCCAAAAACGCCTTCGGTAGGATAAGCAATCACATCACCACGTTTTAGAGCTTCTACGACTTGATTTAGATTCTTCACATTTACACCACTCTTCTATCTATATAGCTTCTATTCTATTGATCTACTCAAATCACACAACTGCTTTCCTTTTTTGAATTGTCAACAATCGTGAATAACTTGTATTTTTACCGACGCAAACGTTTTCCTTAACAAAAAATAACCGTATAATGCCTGCAACTTTTTCTATATTGCCAATATCTTTATCCAAGGAGTTCACAATGAAAGTCGGTATTATCATGGGTTCAAAATCAGACTGGCCTACAATGAAACTAGCCGCAGAGATGCTTGAGCGCTTTAATGTTCCTTATGAAACAAAAGTGGTTTCGGCTCACAGAACTCCACAGCTGCTTGCTGACTATGCTACACAAGCAAAAGATCGTGGTATTAAAGTAATTATTGCAGGTGCAGGCGGTGCAGCTCATCTTCCAGGAATGGCTGCCGCATTTACAAGCATTCCTGTTCTTGGTGTTCCAGTGCAATCTCGTGCTTTAAAAGGTATGGATTCACTTCTTTCAATTGTACAAATGCCAAAAGGTATTGCTGTTGGTACGCTTGCTATTGGTGAAGCGGGCGCTGCAAATGCAGGTATTCTTGCTGCTCAAATTCTTGGTACATACAATGAAGATGTCATGGCAGCAGTAGAAGCGTTCCGTAAAGAACAGACTGAAATGGTATTAGAAAATCCAGATCCATCAGAGGATTAATCATGAAAGTTCTTGTTTTAGGCTCAGGACAATTAGCTCGAATGATGTCACTGGCTAGCGCCCCATTAAATATTGATATTATTGCTTATGATGTGAATAATAAACAAATTGTTCACCCTCTAACTCAGCAGGTAATTGATTTATCATTAGAACAAGCGATTAACGACGTTGATGTCATTACAGCTGAGTTCGAACACATCCCACATGATATTTTAAATACATGCAGTCAAAGTGGTAAGTTCCAACCAAACCCTAATGCAATTAAAGCAGGGGGAGATCGCCGATTAGAGAAATCTCTGTTAGATAATGCTGAAGTAAGCAATGCGAAATACCACATCATAAATTCAAAACAAGATTTCCTAGATGCAATAGATACTGTTGGGATCCCGATGGTATTAAAAAGTGCACTCGGTGGTTATGATGGCAAAGGGCAATGGCGCTTAAAAGAGCGATCTCAAATAGAGCAAATTTGGGAAGAAATGAATGAATTAATCCAGAGCGCACCAAACCAAGCCATGGTTGCCGAACAATTTATTCCTTTTAATCGTGAAGTGTCTCTCATTGGCGCACGCAATAAAAATGGGGAACTTGTAACTTATCCTCTTACTGAAAACGTTCATGTTGATGGCGTACTTGCACTCTCTACTGCATTAGAAGGCACAAGTGAGTTACAAGAACAAGCTGATCGCATGTTTTCAGCAATTGCTGATGAGTTAGATTATATCGGTGTGTTGGCTATTGAGTTTTTCGACGTCGAAGGTAAGTTGTTGGTTAATGAAATTGCTCCACGCGTTCATAATTCAGGTCACTGGACACAACAAGGTGCAGATGTATGTCAATTCGAAATGCATATTCGTGCGGTTTGTAATCTTCCATTGATAGGCTCTACATTATTACGCTCTACGGCAATGATTAATATCTTAGGTGAAGATACTTTGCCTTCTGAGCTATTAACCATGCCTAACTGCCATATTCATTGGTACGGAAAAGAAAAAAGAGCAGGTAGAAAAATGGGTCACATTAATGTGTGTGCCTCATCTCCTGAGGAGTTACAAAAAGAGCTAATCAAACTATCTAGCATATTAGATAGTGAGGTTTTTCGAGTTCTTTCGTAAGAGTTGTAAACTTAAAGAGTAACTCACTCTATTTTAATGAATCGAGTTCGAGTTACTCTTTATTCTCTTGCGTTGCGCCACATTTTTTATCCGCACAAACAATCTTAGTGCCTGAAGCCATTTCTTTTTTTAGTAATAAAGAAAAATTGCATTTCTGGCAGCTCCCTTTTACTGGTTCTTGATTAACAGCAAACCGGCAAATAGGGTAGCCATCACACGCATAAAAAACCTTTCCAAAACGTGATTTTTTCTCATGTAATAAACCTTTTTTACAGCTAGGGCACTCAATTAGTTCTTTCGATTCGTCTTCTTTTTTTTGTTCTAAAGATTCAATATGCGAACATTCAGGATAAGAAGAACAACCAATAAACATTCCATAACGGCCTTGCCTTAGTACTAATTCATTTTCACACTCAGGGCAAGGGATCCCTAATTCTTTAACAATGTGCCCATCATTACTTTTTAATGGTCGAATATAATCGCATGCAGGATAATTTTGACAGCCTAAAAACGGACCTCTTTTACCATAGCGAATCGTCAATTCACCACTGCATTGAGGACAGTTTTCATGTTCTAAAGCGTGCTCATGAGCTTTAAATAATTGTTTATCAATCTTTCCAGACATTCAATGAAACCTTAATGCGTTATACCAACATCTGCAGTATAAAGTAATTCTTCCATCTGCGTATAAGCACTCTCTTGACCAGGAACGTTAAATAACACCATCAGCACAACCCATTTCAGGTCATCTAATGATAATTCTTCCGTTTCTAAGGCCATCACTTGCTCGATAACCATTTCTCGAGTTTCACTCGTCAGTACTTTAATTTGCTCTAAGAAAAGTAAAAAACCACGACAATCTGTATCGATCCCATCAATTTCTTGTTGCGTATATACACGCATTGACGTTGATGTACTTTGCTCTACGTGCGTATAAGAATCATCTTCTTGCAAGCGTGCTAAATCTTCCAGCCAATCTAATGCTTTATATACCGCATCTTGATGAAAGCCAGCTTTAAGTAATTCGTCTTCTAATTTCTCTTGGTCTACACTCAGTTCAACATCACTATGGATATATGTTTCAAATAGATACATAAGAACATCCATCATGGCTAGCCCCTCCGCTTTTTAATGTAACCCCCTGGGACTGCAGTGATGAAACCTTGCAACTCTAATTCAAGCAATTGCATCATGATTTCATGTACAGGCGTCTGACATCGCTCTGCGATTATATCAACAGGCGTCGCCTCACTGCCTACGGTAGCGAACACTTTGGGAAATGGCAATTGTTCTGTGATAACTTCTTGCTCAAACAGCGATGGTTGATGAGATATTGCACACTCCGTTAGGGCTCCAATTTCATCAAAAATATCATCAGGTGAAGAGACTAACTTTGCTCCTGCCTTTATTAACCCATTTGTTCCTTTCGCCGTCGGATTTTGTATCGAGCCAGGAAGCGCAAAAACTTCTCGCCCTTGTTCGTTTGCATATCTTGCTGTAATCAAAGAACCTGACCGCTCCGCTGCTTCAACAACAAGAACCCCGGTCGATAACCCACTAATAATACGATTTCGTCTTGGAAAATTATCCGCTCTTGGCGGGGCATCTGGTCGAAATTCAGAAACAAGAGCACCATGCTCAATAATACGTAGTGCTAATGTGCGATGTTTTGCTGGGTATATTTTATCTAGTCCTGAACCTAACACCGCAATTGTTCTTCCTTTCGCCTCAATAGCCCCATGATGAGCATATCCATCAACACCAAGTGCCAAACCACTCGTCACCACATAGTTATGCTGAACAATCGCACCTGCAAATTGCTTAGCACAATCAAGCGCCTCCAAACTTGCATTACGACTACCAACAATAGCAACTTGAGGCTCTGATAACGTAAGCGGATCTCCTTTAACAAATATCACAGGTGGCGGCGCACTAATTTCTGAAAGTAGCTTGGGATACAAAGCACTAGTTAGTGGCAAGATGATATTAATATCACTTTCATTTTGCCACTCTAAACACTTTTCAACCTCTGCATTCATTGGTTCTTGTAGATAAGTAGTTTGTGCCGAGGACAAACCAAGAGAGCAAAGTTTATCGCTGCTGTATTGCAGTATATTTTCAGGAGAGTCAACAGCAAGCAGTCGGGTCATAATTTTCCCTCCGACTCTAGGGCAAAAACATAACGTCAACCATGCAGATAAATGTGACTCAGAAGTAGACATAAATATTAATGATTACCTTGTGGAGAGACGGCAATAATACTCTTATGTATTGGCGCTTCACTTTTGGTAAT
The DNA here is from genome assembly GCA_000953695.1 of Aliivibrio wodanis. GTDB lineage: Bacteria > Pseudomonadota > Gammaproteobacteria > Enterobacterales > Vibrionaceae > Aliivibrio > Aliivibrio wodanis. Next base: position 2,967,787 of record LN554846.1, read on the forward strand.
AAGCGCTAAACTAAAATACTCATAAGGTCGAATAACAATCAACTCTCCAACATTTGTTTGTGGTAACTGAATGCCTTTTTTACTTTCCTTATCAATTGCATATTGATATTCGCCTTTATCCCCTTGAACAACGTGACCACTTTCTTTTAGCGTAAACATACTTCCTTGTATTACGCCATCTTCACTCCCTTTATTAATAACAGCAACCTGATTAACCGCTAAGTATTGACCGCCATCAATTGAGCCTAAAATAGCAGCTTGTAAGTCAATTGGGGCTGTAGATGGATAAAATGTTGTTGTTAATTCAGGTTCAATATCATTCTTTCCTAAAGGCAAAACTATATCGTTTATCCCAATTTCTTGTTGCTGTTTAATCACTCTTAAGCCACTTATCTTATTCGAGCTTTCTGCTAATTCAGCTCTTCCAACCGATCGAAGAGCATAAGACATCTGTTTTTTGTCATTACGAGTAAACTCATTAACAACTCGATAAATTCCCCACTCTTTATGCGACAACTCAGCATCTACATACACGCGCTCATTAGCACTTAAGAATTTTCTACCATCACTAGTCCCCAAGACTCGATAAGCACTTTGATAGTTAGTACTATCAATCAACTTATCTGACTGTAAATAAGGGACGACCAGGCTGGGGGCAAGTGTTGGAACTGGTTCTTTAATCTGAGTTCGAACTTTAGGTGATAATTTTTTCAGCGGTTTAACACTAAGAACAGGATTACCATTGTGCCAACTTAAACTTAGTTTATCTCCTGGATAAATAAGATGAGGGTTATTAATACTTGGATTAATTTTCCACAATTTAGGCCAAAACCATGGATCATCTAAAAATAGTGCTGAGATATCCCACAAAGTATCCCCTTTTTTAACCGTATAATTTGTTGGGTAATCTTTCTTTAGCATAAGCTTATCTTCGCTAGAAATAGCTGAAGATGAAAATACCATCGTTGCCGTTAACGAGGTTAATATGAGTAATTTTTTAAACATGGTCCGCTTTCCTTATCAGACATTTGAACCGATGCTGTCATTTGCTTAATAAAATGTCTAGAATTGGAGCTATTAGGTTTATGCCGTTTTCGGCGCAGTTCAACATTTAGAGTAATTATGTCTGTATTAGAAGTTTTAACGTTCCCGGACGATCGTCTACGTACCGTAGCAAAACCGGTAGAAGCAGTAACACCTGAAATCCAAAAATTCATCGATGACATGATTGAAACCATGTACGACGAAGAAGGCATTGGCCTTGCTGCTACACAAGTTGATTTTCACCAACGTATTGTTGTGATCGATGTTTCTGACACTCGTGATGAACCAATGGTATTAATTAACCCTGTTATCACGAAAAAAAGTGGCGATGATGGCATTGAAGAAGGTTGCTTATCTGTTCCTGGCGCAAAAGGGATGGTTCCTCGCTCTGCTGAAGTATCAGTAACCGCTCTTGATCGCGATGGTAAAGAATTTGGCTTTGATGCTGATGACTTATTAGCAATTTGCGTTCAGCACGAATTGGATCACCTTGATGGCAAACTTTTTGTTGATTACTTATCGCCGTTAAAGCGTAAACGCATCAAAGAAAAGCTAGAGAAGATCAAAAAATTCAACGCTAAAAACTAGCCATAACAATCCAAATAATTACTAAGCTACTTATTTGGATTGATATTAGAGATACCGAGGTCAACTTGAATAAACCATTACGCATTATTTTTGCGGGCACGCCCGATTTTGCCGCTCGCCATTTATCAGCACTTATCGACTCTCACCATGAAGTGATAGGCGTATATACTCAACCGGATCGTCCTGCGGGTCGTGGTAAAAAGCTGACGGCGAGCCCAGTAAAAGAGCTGGCTCTTGAACACAACATTCCCGTGTTCCAACCAGAAAACTTTAAAACTGACGAAGCAAAGCAAGTACTTGCCGAGCAAAATGCAGATTTAATGGTTGTGGTTGCCTATGGGCTGCTATTACCACAAGCGGTACTTGATACACCTAAATTAGGTTGTATTAACGTTCATGGTTCAATTTTACCTCGCTGGCGTGGCGCTGCTCCAATTCAACGCTCAATCTGGGCTGGCGATGCCGAAACTGGCGTAACCATCATGCAAATGGACATCGGTTTAGATACTGGTGACATGCTAAGTATTGCAACGCTGCCAATTGAAACAACAGATACCAGCGCATCAATGTACAACAAGTTAGCTGAACTTGGTCCAGTTGCTTTAGTTGATTGCTTATCTACGATTGCGAATGGCACAGCGATTGCACAAAAGCAAAACGATGAACTGGCTAATTACGCGAAGAAACTGAGCAAAGAAGAAGCTAAGATTGATTGGACTATGGATGCAAATGCTATTGAACGTTGTGTTCGTGCTTTTAATCCTTGGCCGATGAGCCATTTCTCTGTTGAAGATAAAGCGATTAAAGTATGGCAATCTCGTGTAGAAATCTACACAGGGAACGCAACGCCAGGTACTATTATTCAAGCAGATAAAACAGGGATCTATGTGGCAACTGGTTCAAACACGATTGTATTTGAACAACTGCAAGTTCCTGGAAAAAAAGCAATGGGCGTTCAAGATATCTTGAATTCTCGTAAAGAATGGTTCGAAGTGGGTAATACACTTAACTAATTCTTCAAAACATAAAAAGGTGGCATAATTGCTACCGTTATTTTTTAAATGGCAAATATCATATTTGCCATTTTATTTTTGCCAATCATATTTTAGGTGATGACATGAACGTTCGTGCTGCGGCAGCAAAAGTTATTTATCAAGTTGTCGATCAGGGTCATTCTCTCTCTTCTGCACTTCCAAAAGCTCAAGCCGAGATAAAACCTCGTGATCAGGCTTTACTGCAAGAGATTTGTTATGGCGTATTGCGCTTTCTTCCTCGTTTGGAATCGGTTGCTCAATCTCTTATGGATAAACCGCTAAAAGGGAAGCAACGTGTTTTTCACCACCTGATCTTAGTCGGTATTTACCAATTAAGCTTCATGCGTATCCCAGCTCATGCCGCCGTTGGCGAAACGGTTGAAGGCACGAAAAACCTAAAGGGCCCAAAATTGCGAGGGTTAATTAATGGCGTTCTTCGTAGCTATCAACGTAATCAAGAAGAGTTGGATGCCAAATCTATCAGCCACGACTCTGGTAAATATGGTCACCCTGGTTGGTTACTAAAAATGCTAAAAGAAGCGTACCCAGACCAATGGGAATCGATTGTTGAAGCAAACAACAACAAGGCACCAATGTGGTTACGCGTAAACAGTCAGCACCATACTCGCGATGAATACATCGCTCTACTTGAAAAAGAAGAGATCGAAGTAACCCCACACAGCCAAGCAACCGACGCATTATTATTAGATAAAGCGCGTGATGTATTTACATTACCGGGCTTCGAGCAAGGTTGGGTATCGGTACAAGATGCAGCAGCTCAACTTTCAGCTGAGTATTTACAACCACAAGATGGTGAACTCATTCTTGATTGCTGTGCTGCTCCTGGTGGCAAAACTGCACATATTTTAGAGCGAACAAAAGACACAAACGTTGTTGCTATCGATTGTGATGAAACACGCTTAACTCGCGTGTACGAAAACTTAGAACGCCTTAACTTAACAGCAAAAGTTATTTGTGGTGATGCTCGTTATCCTGAACAATGGTGGAAAGGCGAACAGTTTGACCGCATTTTATTAGATGCGCCTTGCTCTGCAACGGGTGTTATTCGTCGTCATCCAGACATCAAATGGTTGCGTCGTTCAGAAGATATTAAAGCGCTTGCTGAACTGCAAAGTGAAATCTTTGATGCAATGTGGCTACAGTTAAAATCTGGCGGCACCATGGTGTATGCGACGTGTTCAATCACACCGCAAGAAAACTGCGATCAAGTAAAAGCCTTTTTAGAGCGCACAGAAAATGCCTCTTTGGTGGATAATACTGATCCAGCAAAACCTGGGCGTCAAATTCTTCCTGGTGAAGAAAATATGGACGGCTTCTATTACGCTGTTCTACAAAAAGCATAATCTATATACGAGCGAGCAAGCGGTATGAAAATCATAATCTTAGGTGCAGGGCAGGTTGGCGGCACATTAGCTGAAAACTTGGTTGGCGAAAACAACGACATTACGGTTGTTGATAAGAGTTCAGAACGACTGCGTGAGTTACAAGATAAATACGACTTACGCGTAGTTCAAGGATTTGCCAGTCACCCAGATACCTTAAGAGAGGCTGGTGCACAAGATGCAGATATGTTGGTTGCCGTAACCAACTCTGACGAAACCAATATGATTGCTTGTCAGATCGCATTTACCATTTTCAATACTCCTAACCGTATTGCTCGTATTCGTTCGCCTGAATACCTAAAAGAAAAAGACCGCTTATTCCAATCAGATGCTATTCCGGTTGATCACCTAATTGCACCAGAAGAATTAGTGACTGGTTATATTGAGCGTCTAATTGAATACCCAGGTGCACTTCAAGTTGCTAGCTTTGCTGAGAAAAAAGTCAGCTTGGTAGCAGTAAAAGCCTACTATGGCGGCCCACTTGTCGGAAACGCACTTTCTGCACTTCGTGATCATATGCCTCACATTGATACTCGTGTTGCTGCTATTTTCCGTCAAGGTCGTCCAATTAGACCTCAAGGTACAACAGTTATTGAAGCGGATGATGAAGTCTTCTTTGTTGCGGCAAGTAACCACATTCGCTCTGTAATGAGTGAGTTACAACGTCTAGAACGTCCATACAAACGAATTATGATTGTTGGTGGCGGTAATATCGGTGCAGGTCTTGCCAGACGTTTAGAGAAAAACTACAGCGTTAAACTCATTGAGCGTAATATGAAACGCGCAGAGCAGTTATCAGAATTGCTCGAAGACAGCATTGTTTTCTGTGGTGATGCTGCTGATCAAGAATTACTCAGTGAAGAGCACATTGACCAAGTCGATGTCTTTATTGCAGTAACCAACGAAGATGAAGCAAACATCATGTCCGCCATGCTTGCAAAACGCATGGGCGCTAAAAAAGTAATGGTACTAATCCAGCGTGGCGCTTATGTCGATTTAGTTCAAGGCGGCGTAATTGATGTGGCTATTTCTCCTCAACAAGCGACCATTTCAGCACTATTAACCCATGTTCGTCGTGCCGATATCGTAAACGTATCTTCTCTTCGTCGTGGAGCAGCAGAAGCAATTGAAGCGATTGCTCATGGTGATGAAACTACCTCTAAAGTTGTTGGTAAAGAAGTACAACACATCAAACTTCCACCAGGTACCACTATTGGTGCGATTGTTCGTGGCGAAGAAGTTCTCATCGCACACGATAAGACTGTGATCGAGCAGGATGATCACGTTGTTATGTTCCTAGTGGATAAAAAATACGTTCAGGATGTTGAACGCTTATTCCAACCGAGCCCGTTCTTCTTGTAATTATGGTTAACTACAAACCGATCTTATTTGTAATAGGGCTAGTGCTTTCAAAGCTAGCCCTGTTTATGTATATCCCAACTCTTGTTGCTCTTTTTACTGGTACAGCTGGCTTTCTTGAGTTTGGACAAGCGGTTGCTATTACTCACGTAGTGGCATTTGCTTGTTTAACTTTTGGCCGTAGTAAACAGTTTAAGATGAACGTGAGGGATATGTTTCTTATCACCACACTTGTCTGGACGATTGCCAGCGCCTTTGCTGCACTGCCTTTTGTGTTCATCAACCATATTAGCTTTACTGACGCTTACTTTGAAACCATGTCTGGCATAACGACGACAGGTTCAACGGTTCTCAGCGGACTAGATGATATGGCACCAAGTATTCTACTATGGCGCTCGACCCTGCAATGGCTTGGTGGGGTTGGATTCATTGTAATGGCGGTAGCTATTCTTCCAATGCTTAATGTTGGTGGTATGCGTCTATTCCAAACAGAGTCTTCCGACTGGTCAGATAAAAGTGCACCAAGAACCAAATACGTCGCCAAATATATAGTAAGTGTCTATTTAAGTTTAACGCTGTTATGTTTTTTAAGTTACTTGGTTACTGGGATGACACCGTTTGAGGCAATAAACCATGCTTTTACCACGTTATCAACTGGTGGATATTCAACGTCTGACAGCTCTATGAATCGATTTTCCAATAGTACTCATTGGGTCGCTTCTTTCTTCATGTTTGCTGGCGGTTTGCCGTTTTTATTATTCATTCAAGTACTGAAAAAACGAGATCCCAAGGTCTTATTTAAAGATGCTCAAGTCGTTGGCTATTTAAAGCTCGTTTTGATTACAAGTTTATTTGTGGCGACATGGTTAGTCATTCATAACGATTATGAGATTATGGATGCATTACGAGTCTCTGTATTTAATATTATTTCGGTAATCACGACCACTGGATTTGGCTTAGACGACTTCACCGCATGGGGCGCATTCCCAGCGATTATTTTTGCGTTTGTCATGATGGCAGGGGCCTGTTCTGGCTCTACCGCTGGCGGGATTAAAATCTTCCGCTTCCAAATTGCAGCCACTATGCTTAATAAACAGATGATGAAACTGATTCACCCATCAGGTATTTTTGTCCAACGCTACAATGGCCGCCCAGTGACCGATGATATCGCACGTTCAGTAGTTGCTTTGGTATTCACCTTCTTCTTAACTATCATCATTATATCTGCATTGTTAGGCAGCTTAGGTCTTGATCCTGTTACAAGCATTACCAGTGCGATAACAGCAGTTGCTAACGTGGGTCCGGGAATGGGGCACATTGTCGGTCCAACCGGAAACTTTGCCACATTACCTGATGCCGCAAAATGGATATTAAGTATTGGTATGTTGATGGGGCGCTTAGAAATACTGACCGTATTAGTTCTTTTTTTCCCTGCATTTTGGAAGGGTTAACACCTATTACCGTAATATAAAAAATAGCCTAGTGTTTACGCACTAGGCCATTTTTTGTCATCAGGAAATCGTATTTAAACGGGTTTTACGTAGTAATAGATAGATAAAAACTGGGTAACACAACCACCAAGTACAAACAGATGCCAAATTGCATGGTTATATGGGATCTTCTTCGCGACATAAAAAATAACACCAAGAGAATAAATCACACCACCAAGACCAAGTAAAATCACGCCATTAATATCAATATGTATCACTAATTGATACACCGCAATCACCGACAACCACCCCATAATAAGATAAGTAATCAATGACAACTTCTTAAATCGATAAACAAAAATAATCTTGCCTATGATACCAATTAACGCAATCGCCCAAATAACCCCCATTAACCAATAAGCTAATGGTGTACGTAAACTAACAAGAAGATAGGGGGTATAACTGCCAGCGATGAGCAAAAAAATGGCACAGTGATCAAGCGTTTTTAATACCCGTTTTGCTTTAGGTGCGGCAATTGAATGATATAGCGTAGAAGCGAGAAACAACAAAATAATACTGGCGCCATACACAGACATACTTGTTATTGTTAACCAATCAGCATCAACCGAGTTTGCTTTTACTAATAATAATATTAAAGCAACGACACCAAAAACCATCCCTAGACCATGGCTTAAGCTATTGGCTAATTCTTCTTTTTTTGAATATGTTGTAGAGGTAGACATAATTATCCCATAGAGTGATTACTCGATAAGGGAAGTATGCCACATTTAAGCGTACACTTGTAAGCTTAAATGTGAGGTTTTTCATTTATATCTATTTACTATGTCGTTTGATTTAAAAAATCAATAACTTGCTGACCTGCATCTTCTGGAGATAATTTTGTTGAGAGCACTAGATTACGCTTTAAATCTCCATTGCTTAACACTGAAGATAATAAGCCCAATACTCCTCCTTTATGCCTTCTATCAACCTCAAACCACAACTCTAATTCGTCACTATTTCTATGTGCAATTAACTCAAGTTCACGCCAACGACCGTGGTATGGGCCATCAAAAGGAACAAATTCAAATTCTTGAACAAAAGGTAACTCAAATCCTTCCACATGTTCACACTCAACCTGACGAATACGCAGACCTTCCGTTTCTAATGCTGTTAACACCCCATCAAGTAATGGCTCTGGACGAACAGTAATCGGATCTTTATCTGTCGGGTCTAACCCTAGAGAGATATCTAGCCCAGTTTGTACCCATACCTTTGCATCACCAATTGTCACTGGTGTATTTAATGGCAGATCCAACTCAACATCAAATTTTCGCTCTTGTTTAGGTTCTATGGTAAATGCGTAAGGTAATCCCCAATCGACTAATACATGAGTTTGACTGATAATCTCTCTACGTGTTCCCTTTTCATCATTACGCATCATTTCTTTTTTATACTGACAGCATAATTTCAAATCAATATTTTCAATATGCTGCTCAGTAGCTCCTCCCGTAATTTCAATAGTCACTTGTACTTTTTGACCTGGGATCAGAATTTCATGATGAATAATCGTATCTACATTTGCAGAACCAATACCCAACGATGCCAGTGTTTTCTTAAAAAAAGACATGTTAACTCTCCCTGACTCATCCATGCATTTCAGTCTATTAGTATTGCTCAATTTATATCATTTCGCTGAGATGTACCTCGACTAATTGGCAGTTTATGATACTCTCAGTGAGTGTTTTATAAACACTCAATCCTGACGATTTATTTGGACTAGCGAAAGCTAAAAAGAGTCTCATTTTGATGTAACTCATAAATCGTTAGGTCATTAATTTGGCCAAGGAAGTGCCTGACTATAGAGATAAACATGCGTCCTATGACTGTCAGGTTCTCACGCTCTGCTTCAACGCATAGTGTGGATCGTCGTCGCAGCCACTTTGTAAAAGTGGCGGTAACGAAAAAGAACGTACCAGAAATGACTCTAGTAGTTTCAACAAAAACTGAAACTCCAACTGAAGTTTCCTGTGCGGCATAATTTAAAAGCGTAGCCTTTGGGTTACGCTTTTTCTTTTAATATCTGATATAACTTCGATATACTTGCCCTTAATAATAATAGGGAGAATGCTCAATGAAATGCCATCGCGTTAATGAACTTATCGAATTGATCCACCCAGAATGGAAAAAAGAACCTGAACTTAATCTTATGCAGTTCATTATGAAACTTGCAGAAGAGACTAAATATGAAGGTAAATTAGAAGATCTTACGGACGATGTTCTTATCTATCATCTAAAAATGCGCAACAGCGAAAAAGATGAAATGATCCCAGGCTTAGCAAAAGATCAAGAAAACGATTTTAAAACTGCCATTCTAAAAGCACGCGGACTTCTATAAGAATCGACAATAGCGATCTGATTTATAAAGAATCAGATCGAATTTCTCTCAAATAAAGCACACTTTTTTAACTAACTTTGAACCTTCCTACGTATTCTAACTACTCATCAAGCTATAATTCAGCCGCAATATCTACATCACCAACCACGAAATGGTTCAGCTCAATAAAACCATCGTTGGGATACCTCATAAAAATAATTAGGAAGAATAATGAGTCAGGATAAGATCGACATCAAAGATGTGACTCCAAAACAATTTAACCCAAAAACACATAAATCTAGCAGTGACCGTTTTAATCCAAATTCAGGAATTTATGTTCGTCAAAGCAAAGGTACGTTCCAAAAACTACGCCGCTATGGTGGGTGGTTTTTATTAGCGTTATTTGTTCTTACCCCATGGATTTCATTTGGCGACAGACAAGCGATTTTATTAGATATTGGTAGTCAGCAATTTAATTTCTTTGCCACCACTTTATTTCCTCAAGATCTCACTTTATTGGCACTTCTTTTTGTCATCGCCGCATTTGGGCTCTTTTTTATTACTACCTTTTTAGGCCGAGTATGGTGTGGTTACCTTTGCCCTCAAACCGTTTGGACATTTATGTATATCTGGTTTGAAGAAAAATTAGAAGGTCCTGCAAACAAACGACGCAAGCAAGATCAGCTAAAGATGACATCAAACTTGCTTGCCAGAAAAGCCTTAAAACACCTCGCTTGGATTGCTATTGCCATTGCGACAGGCCTAACCTTTGTTGGTTATTTTGTACCGGTAAAAGAATTAATAGTCGATTTTTTCACTTTTAATAGTGAATTCTTACCTGCCTTTTGGGTACTATTTTTTGCAGGTTGCACCTATGGTAATGCAGGATGGATGCGTTCTATCGTCTGCTTGCATATGTGTCCTTATGCTCGCTTCCAATCTGCGATGTTTGATAAAGATACCTATATCGTTGGCTACGATCCAAAACGCGGAGAATCTCGAGGTCCAAGGTCTCGTAAAAAAGACCCTAAAGAGCTCGGATTAGGCGACTGTATTGACTGTAATTTATGTGTTCAAGTTTGCCCCACGGGTATTGATATTCGTGATGGCCTACAATACGAATGCATTAACTGTGGTGCTTGTATTGATGCTTGTAATGAAACCATGGGTAAAATGGGCTATGAAAAGGATTTAATCAGCTACACAACAGAACATAAGTTAGCAGGTCATAAAACTCATATCATGCGCCCTAAACTCATCGGCTATGGCATCGCAATGATCTTAATGGTCGGTCTGTTCATTGCCCAAATAGCCACTGTTGAACCAATGGGACTTGATGTATTACGAGATAGAAACCAGTTATCACGTATCAACAATACTGGCCTTATTGAAAATACTTACACCTTGAAAATTATCAATAAAACGCAGCAAGAGCAAAACTATCTATTGTCGGTGACTGGCCTTGAAGAGGTGACTTGGTATGGTTCTCAAAATGTAAATGTAGAACCTGGTGAAGTATTGAGTTTACCAATTAGCCTAGGGGCAAATAGTGATGAGTTATCTGCACCAATTACCACTATTACTTTTGAAATAAAAAATAATGACCAACAAGTGATAAAAGCAGAAAGCCGTTTCTTTAAACCGCTATAATCACCCTATTATTGACTCAAAGGGCTCATAATGAGCCCTTTTTATTTGAGAAAACATTATGTCTGAATACGCCTTTAACTTCAGTACGCTTACCCCTGACTTATTGTGGCATGCCCTTGCTGAGATAGGCGTAAGAGCAGAGTCTGGCTTTCTAGCGCTAAATAGCTATGAGAACCGTGTTTATCAATTCAGTGACGAAGAAAAACGCCGCTATGTTGTGAAGTTCTATCGTCCTCAACGTTGGTCTGAGGCTCAAATCTTAGAAGAGCACTTATTTGCTAAACAGCTTGTACAACAAGATATTCCAGTAGCTGCGCCAGTAGAAATAAACGGTAAAACACTTCACTTTGCTAAAGGCTATTGGTTTGCGCTGTTTGACAGTTTAGGTGGCCGCACATTTGAAGTAGATAATTTTGATCAACTTGAATGGGTCGGGCGCTACTTAGGTAGAATACATAAGGTCGGGGAGTCTGAGTTATTCACTCATCGTCCAACTGTCGGACTGGATGAATACTTATATCAACCAAGAAAACTATTAGAAAACAGTTCATTCATCCCGTCTTATTTAGAGAATAGTTTTTTCTCTGATCTTGATATGTTGATTGGAAAAATCGAGCAACATTGGCAACCAAGTAAAGCAATTCGCTTACATGGCGATTGTCACCCAAGTAATATTTTATGGCGTGATGGGCCATTATTCGTGGATTTAGATGACGCGAGAAACGGTCCTGCAGCGCAAGATATCTGGATGCTTTTGAATGGTGACCGTCAAGATAAATTGGTTCAATTAGATATTCTGGTTGAAGCTTATTCTGAATATTGCGATTTTGACCACAATCAACTGAAACTAATTGAGCCATTACGTGGTCTACGAATGGTACACTACATGGCATGGCTAGCAAAACGTTGGCAAGACCCTGCGTTTCCTATTGCATTCCCGTGGTTTGCTGACGCAAAATACTGGGAAAGCCAAGTGCTTGGGTTTAAAGAACAAATAGCCGCTTTAAACGAAGCACCTTTAGAATTAATGCCTCAATGGTAATAACAATAAAACAAACACAAATGGATTGGAGAGAGTTACACATGATGAAGAAAATGATGGCACTATTTGGTGCTTTAGTTCTAAGTTTTTCTGTAAACGCAGCAAACTTTACTGAAGGTGACTACTACAAAGTACTCGACCTTCCTGAATCAAAAACGCCGACAGTAAATGAGTTCTTCTCTTTCTACTGCCCACATTGTAATAGCTTTGAACCTCTAATTCAGGGCTTAAAGAAAACACTACCAGATAATGCAACTTTTAAGAAAACACACGTATCTTTCATGGGTGGCAAAATGGGCCTATCAATGAGTAAAGCTTACGCTACGATGGTTTCTCTTGGTGTTGAAGATAAACTGGTTCCTGTTTTTTTCAATCGTATTCATACCATGAACAAGCCACCACGTAATGAGCAAGAAATTCGTCAAATCTTCCTTGATGAAGGCGTTAACGCTGATGAGTTTGATGGTACTTACAATAGTTTTGCGATTAACTCTATGGTTAACCGTTTTGATAAAGCGTTTCAAGATAGCGGCCTAACAGGCGTTCCTGCTCTTATTGTTAACAACAAATACCTTGTTGAAACCGGTAAAATTAAAAGTGCAGAAGAGTACTACGAGCTGGTTAACTGGTTATTGAAGAAGTAATAAACAGTCTCGTTTAAAAGTAATAGAAACTAAAAGGGAGCGATAATTCGCTCCCTTTTTATATCACTTCTTTAATACACCTTGCAGATACTCATCTTTCTCTTTCCACAAATCATTTACCCATTTATGAAAGCCACGCTTAAAAGCTTTATCACCAAAGTAATCGCCATTCACCTTCTCATCATTTGGATAAAGATTAATACGCACCACTACCTTGGTTAATTTACCTTGCAACATATCAATAAACGGGAAAGCTTGATTCTCTGGATACGCAAGAGTCACATCAACAATACCATCAAACAATTCACCCATCGCAGATAGCGTAAAAGCGATACCACCAATTTTTGGTTTAAACAGGTGTTGATAGGGTGTACGAGCTTCTTTTAGTTTTTCAGGTGTTGCACGTGTTCCTTCAACGAAATTAACCACTGTCGTTGGTACTGCTCGAAAGTTTTCACACGATTTTTGAATCGCTTTAAAATCATCATCTCGACGATCTGGGTCTCGGCGCATAAATGGCATATCAGCTCCCCAACACGCCAAACCGACAAAAGGAACGAAAAGTAGCTCATACTTCAAAAAGAACTTCGTCATCGGTATTTTATCTTTCATTACCGAAGATAAAATAACAATATCAGCCCAGCTTACGTGATTAGAAAGAAGTAAGTACCAATTATCTTGAGAAAGATCCTCTCCGCCTTCAATGACCCATTCGATATTATTATTCAAATTCAACATACGAAGATTTATTGTCGCCCAGCCCCATAATGTTTTATTTGCCATTGAAACGGTGATCTTTTTTACCACCGAAAAAGGGAAAATAAGCTTAATTACAGCAAAAAAACTGATAATTAAAGAGGTCAATGCCGTATTGAGCATCACAAGCAAAACGCTAGCAACCAGTCGGATATTCACAAACATAAGGGTCTTCATTCGTTAACAGGGTAAAAATTGTCCATATAATAACAAGCCTTACTTTTTTTGTTAAGAAACTTTATTTCCGTCTAGATAAAAAGGCACTAAATCGCTTGAGCGGTTAATTGCTTTAAGAGGCGATCCATAGCCCTATAACCCACAGCTTCAGCTAGATGAATACGTAGGATCTTATCTTCACCGTTCAAATCTGCAATGGTTCTCGCAACCTTAATGATCCGATGATAAGCCCGAATAGAAAGACCTAATTGATGGAGTGTATTCTCTAAGAAAGCGGCATCTTCTTTAGCTAACGGACAATACTTATCTATTTCTCCCTAGATCCCAAGAATAACCGACACACTTTGGTATAGATTAGAGAGTCAGTTGCCTATAAGCTTCAAGCTCTCACACAATCAACTAAGGTAACCACATGGGACACCAATATAAGCAACTGACACTAAGTGAAAGATACCAGATTGAAGCTTGGAATACACATAGTATTTCTGCTCGGGAAATAGGACAAAAATTAAAACGGAGCAATGGCTCCATTTCAAGGGAATTACGACGCTGTCCTGTTGGAAGTTATTCTGCCGAGCAAGCGCATAAACATGCTTTTCAAAAAAGAACACTTTCAATTAAGCACACAAAGTGTGGCCAAAAGAATAAGAAAATAATTCAAATATACCTACAACTTGGTTGGAGCCCAGAGCAAATATCTGGACGAATGCATAAAGAAAAAATAGAAAATACAATATGTTGCAGTACTATTTACAATGTAGTTAAAAGAGAGCATTGGCAAAGAATGCTTGCTCGAAAAGGTAAAAAATACAAACAGCGTAAAGGTGTAGAAGCTGGAGCAAGACTAATTCCCAACCGCGCTGATATCTCTCTCCGGCCTGCTATTGTTGACGATAACTCAGAAATTGGCCACTGGGAAGGTGATACTGTTTATGGTCAAGATGGGTATTTAGTCACTATGGTAGAGCGAGTATCTAAGCTATTAGTTACTTGCAAAGTACGTAGCAAGTCTAAAAAAGCAGTCACTCGTGGGATAAATCGCATGATGAAGCCCTTTAAAGAACTTTGCAAAACAATCACATTTGATAATGGCGGAGAGTTTGCGGGTCATGCTAAGATAGCTAAGCATCTGAACTGTGACATTTATTTTGCTAAACCTTACCATTCCTGGCAACGAGGTTTGAATGAAAATACCAATGGTTTACTAAGGCGTTTTTTCCCAAAGGGAATGGCCATTGGAGAACTTGCTGCAAAAGAGGTTAAACAGGCAGAGTTTTTGATTAATTCGAGACCTAGAAAGGCATTAAATTTTCTGAGTCCGAGTGAGTTTTTAAGCGGTAAGCGTGTGTCGGTTATTGTTACGATCTAGCCTCTACTACCTAACAGTGCATTAATTTTGCCATTTCTTTCTAGCATTCGTGAACGCGCTAGTAAGACTCTTTCTTTTACTTCTTGAGTAGATTCACCTCGATCTCCCCCTTCCGTTAAAGTGCCTTTAGGCAGTAAGGGGATCTCTAAAGACATATCAAATCGATCCAGTAATGGTCCTGAAATTCGGCTCAAATACCGCAGAATCAGTTGAGGATTGGTTCTGGTATTATTACCTTCGTAATACCCAGTAGGGCTTGGGTTTAAGGCACCAACCAATTGGAAACGAGCCGGAAATCGAGTTTTACTCGCAGCTCTCGAGATGACAATTTCTCCAGACTCTAATGGCTCTCGTAGTGAATCGAGTACTTTTCTTTCAAACTCAGGCATTTCATCTAAAAAAAGAATGCCATTATGAGCAAGAGAGATCTCTCCCGGTCTAGGTATCGAACCACCACCGACTAATGCAGCCATAGAGCTAGAATGATGAGGTGAACGAAAAGGGCGGGAGCGCCAATTAGATTCATCTATATGCTGATGCGTTAATGAGGCAACAGCCGCGGTTTCAAGCGCTTCATCGTTCGTCATTTTTGGTAATAAATCACTCATACGAGAGGCCAGCATAGTCTTTCCTGTTCCTGGAGGACCAAGATACAATAAGTTGTGCCCACCAGCCGCCGCTATTTCTAACGCACGCTTACCTTGTTGCTGACCAATAATATCTTGTAAGTCTCGATCCATACCCTCGACTTCTTGTTCGATTTTTTCAGAGGTTAATAATCCCAATTGCTGCTGACCACATAAAAAACCACACACCGACAACAAGTGAGGTGCAGATTTATGAATATCTTTGCCCACTAATGCCGCTTGATCGCCATTTTCATCAGGCACCACTAAGCATCTATTAGACTTCAATGAGGCTAATGCTGCGGGTAACACGCCTTTCACTCGACGTAACTCTCCAGAAAGAGCAAGCTCTCCCACAAATTCGTGCCCTGCCAATTTTATTTCAGGGACCTGATCAGACGCAGCCAAAATACCAAGAGCTATTGGTAGATCAAAACGACCTCCCTCTTTAGGTAAATCCGCCGGAGCTAGATTCACTGTGATCCGCTTTGATGGAAATTCAAAATTAGCATTAATAATGGCACTTCTTACTCTATCTTTTGCTTCTTTTACTGTAGTTTCCGGCAAGCCAACTAAACTGAATCCTGGCATTCCATTACTAATATGTACCTCAACGGTGACAGGAGGTGCTTCAACACCAACACAAGCCCTGCTATGTATGATAGCTAATCCCATTTCCCTACCCATTTATTGATAAGCCTAGTATTTCTACGCTTTTTATTGATTTGTTATATATAAGCGCTAAATGAATAGGAATTGTGAATTAAATGAGAGTTTTTTCTTGTCATGAGAGCCATGTCTGTGTTACCACTAAGTTAATGTAACGAATTATCATAAAAAACACGTTTACGGACAGATTAAATGACCTTTGCTGCTCAACTTAATATTCTAATTATTAACATTCTCGTGGTGATTCTGGTCACCGCGCGGGGATGAGTGAGCAAAAAGTCGCAATAGCAACGCACACTTAAAACCCCCAAGCTCATCAGCAAGGGGGTTTTTTTATGGATTCAGGAAGAAATGGGAGCACATGATGTGCAAGAATAGAGAAACAATCACTCACGCAGGGAGCGACAGTGTATGAATGGCTCACAGTTAGTAGTTAAAGCCTTAAGAGATGAAGGAATTAAAACTGTTTTTGGTTATCCTGGCGGGGCAATCATGCCTATCTATGATGCCTTGTATGATGGTGGTGTTGAGCATATCCTCTGCCGCCACGAACAAGGTGCAGCCATGGCCGCTATTGGGATGGCCCGAGCAAGTAAAGATGTTGCCGTTTGTCTTGCAACATCAGGTCCCGGTGCAACCAATCTAATTACTGGTCTTGCTGATGCCATGCTTGATTCTATTCCTCTTGTTGCTATCACAGGTCAAGTCGCAAGTCATTTAATCGGTACTGATGCCTTCCAGGAAATGGATGTCATTGGGATGTCTCTCTCTTGTACTAAACACAGCTATCTTGTTACTGACATCAACGAACTTGCTCCAGTGATTGCTGAAGCTTTTGAAGTAGCAAAATCAGGTCGCCCAGGTCCTGTATTAATTGATATAGCTAAAGACGTACAAGTTGCTGAAGCACCAGTAACGACCCTCCCATATTTTGAACCACCAGCTATTCCTGTAGCCCCTCAAGAAAGTATTGAAGCCGCTGAAGCCATTCTAAAAAACAGCGTTAAACCTGTTCTATATGTCGGTGGTGGTGTGCAGCTTGCCCATGCTACGGATTCAGTTCGTGAGTTTTTACGTAATAATCCAATGCCGTCAGTAAGTACACTTAAAGGCCTAGGTTCGATAGAAAGGCACGACCCACATTATTTAGGCATGGTCGGGATGCACGGCACTAAAGCGGCCAACCTTATCGTTCAAGAGTCAGATCTATTGATTGTGGTTGGTGCTCGTTTTGATGATCGTGTAACAGGAAAGCTAGAAAGTTTCGCCCCACACGCCAAAGTCATTCATATCGATATTGATGCCGCTGAGTTCAATAAGCTTCGTCATGCACATTCAACACTACGTGGCGATGTCAATGTTATCTTACCGCAACTTAGTACCTCTCAAGATCTCACGCCTTGGCTAGAGAATGTGACCGCCTTACGTAGCGAATTTAAATGGCGTTACGACCATCCTGGAGAGCTTATCTATGCTCCACTGCTATTAAAACAGTTATCAGACATGATGCCAGATAGCTCGATTGTAGCTACCGATGTAGGACAACACCAAATGTGGTCAGCTCAACACATTCAACCTCGAGCGCCTGAGAATTATTTAACCTCAGCTGGTCTTGGTACTATGGGCTTTGGTTTACCAGCCGCAATAGGTGCTAAGGTCGCTCGTCCTGATGACCAATCAATTCTTATCTCTGGTGATGGTTCATTCATGATGAACGTTCAGGAACTAGGTACTATTAAACGTAAACAAGTTCCAGTAAAAATGGTGCTACTTAATAACCAACGTTTAGGTATGGTTCGCCAATGGCAATCTCTGTTTTTTGACGGCCGCCACAGTGAAACCATTTTAGATGATAATCCAGACTTTGTAGCTCTCGCTGCAGCATTTGGGATCCCCGGAAAAACGATTACAACCAAAGAAGAAGTGGAACCTGCATTAAAAGAGATGCTTGAAAGCGAAACCGCTTATCTATTACACGTGTTGATCTCTGAAGAAGAAAATGTATGGCCGCTTGTACCACCAGGCGCCGCAAATCAAGACATGGTGGAGGGGGAATAATGCAACGTTATATTTTAGAAATTGAAGCAACAGATAAGCCAGTATTACTGGAGCGCGTATTGCGTGTTATTCGTCACCGAGGCTTTGCGATTAAGCAAGTATTGGCGACTCAAAACCAAGCAAGTGGTATCGCTGCGGTTGAGATTATCGTCGAAAGTGATCGTCCAATCAGTCTTCTGACTAATCAAATTGAAAAACTTTGGGATATTACCGCAGTTCATGTCTCTACATTGAATCGCGCATAAGATAAAAATTTAAAGGATTAATAACAATGCCTACATCACCTAAAAACAGATACCGTTCAGCCACCACCACTCATGGTCGTAATATGGCTGGAGCTCGTGCACTATGGCGTGCAACAGGCGTAAAAGAAGAAGATTTTGGTAAACCAATCATTGCAGTGGTTAACTCATTTACCCAATTTGTTCCTGGTCATGTTCACCTAAAAGACATGGGACAATTGGTTGCTGGTGAAATTGAAAAAGCTGGTGGTATCGCGAAAGAATTTAATACCATTGCGGTTGATGATGGTATTGCAATGGGTCACGGCGGTATGCTTTATTCTTTGCCATCACGTGAACTTATTGCCGACTCAGTTGAATACATGGTTAACGCTCACTGTGCAGATGCGATGGTGTGTATTTCTAACTGTGACAAAATAACTCCTGGAATGATGATGGCAGCAATGCGTCTTAATATTCCGGTGATCTTTGTTTCTGGTGGCCCAATGGAAGCAGGTAAGACTAAGCTTTCAGATCAAATCATCAAGCTTGATCTTGTTGATGCGATGATCCAAGGCGCCGATCCAACGATTTCAGATGAACAAAGTGAGCAAGTAGAACGTTCAGCATGTCCAACTTGTGGTTCATGTTCAGGTATGTTTACTGCTAACTCAATGAACTGTTTAACCGAAGCATTAGGGCTATCTCAACCGGGTAATGGCTCAATGCTTGCTACTCACGCCGATCGTGAAGAACTGTTCATCAATGCAGGTAAACGCATCGTGACTCTAACCAAACGCTATTACGAGCAAGGTGATGATTCAGCACTACCACGTAATATTGCCAACAAAGCCGCATTTGAAAATGCCATGGCACTTGATATTGCGATGGGGGGTTCAAGTAATACAGTTCTTCACCTAATAGCATCCGCTCAAGAAGGCGAAATCGATTTTGATATGGATGATATTGATGAGATGTCTCGTCGAGTACCTCATCTATGTAAAGTAGCCCCTTCAACACCTAAATATCACATGGAAGACGTTCACCGTGCTGGTGGTGTAATGGCTATCCTTGGTGAGCTAGATCGAGCAAATCTACTTAATAGTGATACCAATACCGTGCTTGGCTTAACGATGAAAGAGCAACTGGCTCAATACGACATCATGCAAACCGAAGATGAAGCGGTACTTAAATTTTTCCGTGCTGGTCCTGCTGGCATTCGAACCACTAAAGCTTTCTCACAAGATTGTCGTTGGGATCGTCTTGATGATGACCGTGAAAATGGCTGTATTCGTACCAAAGAAAATGCCTTTAGCCAAGAGGGTGGTCTAGCCGTTCTTTCTGGTAATATCGCTGTTGATGGATGTATTGTAAAAACGGCGGGTGTTGATGAAGACAACCTTAAATTCCAAGGTCCAGCCATTGTATTTGAAAGCCAAGACAGTGCAGTAGAAAGCATCTTAGGTGGCAAAGTAAAAGCCGGTGATGTTGTCGTTATTCGCTATGAAGGCCCTAAAGGTGGTCCGGGAATGCAAGAAATGCTGTACCCAACCACTTATTTAAAATCAATGGGATTAGGCAAAGCTTGTGCACTTCTTACTGATGGCCGATTCTCTGGTGGTACATCAGGTCTCTCTATTGGTCATGTATCTCCAGAAGCTGCAAGTGGTGGCACCATTGGTTTAGTAAATACTGGCGACATCATTACCATCGATATCCCAAGTCGCTCTATTACTCTTGATGTTTCAGAATCTGAACTGGCTGATCGTCGAGTGAAACAAGACCAATTAGGCTGGAAACCAGTAAATCGCCAACGTGAAGTTTCTTTTGCACTAAAAGCGTACGCAAGTATGGCAACCAGTGCAGACAAAGGCGCAGTACGTGATAAATCTAAGTTAGAAGGATAAGGCTTATGACAACACCTTCTAATCAAACTGGCGCAGAATATCTGCGTCAGATCTTACGAGCCCCCATCTATGAAGTTGCCACTGTTACGCCACTTCAAGGGATGCCTCGTTTATCGGAACGACTTAATAATCACGTACAGCTAAAACGAGAGGATCGCCAACCGGTTCACTCATTTAAGCTTCGTGGTGCTTACAATATGGTGGCAAATTTAACTGAAGAACAGAAGCAAGCAGGCGTTATTGCAGCTTCTGCAGGTAATCATGCTCAAGGTATGGCGCTTTCAGGCACTAAGCTTGGGATCCAAACCACCATCGTTATGCCAAAAACAACCCCTGACATCAAAGTAGAAGCGGTGAAAGGGTTTGGTGGCCGAGTCATTCTTCACGGCCGTAACTTCGATGAAGCAAAAGCCGAAGCAGAGCGTTTATCTGAGCTTCACGGCTATACCTTTGTTCCTCCATTTGATCATCCTTTAGTGATTGCAGGGCAGGGAACGATAGGAATGGAAATGCTGCAACAAAATGGGCATTTAGATTATATTTTTGTTCCTGTCGGTGGTGGTGGCTTAGCCGCTGGTGTTGCCGTTCTTATCAAACAATTAATGCCAGAAATTAAAGTAATCGCCGTTGAACCTGAAGACTCAGCCTGCTTAAAAGCCGCATTAGATGCAGGAGAACCAGTAATACTGGATCAAGTAAGTATGTTCGCCGATGGTGTTGCCGTTAAACGTATTGGTGATGAAACCTTCCGTTTATGCCAAAAATACCTTGATGGCCATATCACCGTTTCTAGCGATGAAATCTGTGCCGCCGTCAAAGATATTTTTGAAGACACTCGTGCGATTGCTGAACCATCAGGTGCATTAGCATTAGCAGGTTTGAAAAAATTTGCTGATAAAAACCAACTTAATAATAAACAACTTGGTGCAGTACTTTCTGGTGCAAACACTAACTTCCATGGCTTACGCTACGTTTCTGAACGTTGTGAACTTGGTGAGAAAAGAGAAGGTTTATTAGCTGTCACGATCCCTGAACGTCAAGGGGCATTCTTCGAGTTCTGTAACCTTATTGGAGGGCGAGCTGTTACTGAGTTTAACTATCGCTATAACGATGACAAACTAGCCAATATTTTTGTCGGGGTACGCCTACAGGAAGGGCAAGAAGAGCTTGACGGTATTATCAACGACTTACAGAAAGGTGATTATCCAGTCGTTGACCTTTCTGATAATGAAATGGCTAAACTCCATATTCGTTATATGATTGGAGGAAAACCCTTTAAACCATTGAAAGAGCGTTTATATAGCTTCGAATTTCCTGAGTACCCTGGTGCATTAGTTAAATTTCTAAGCACTTTAGGCACTCATTGGAACATTAGTTTATTCAATTATCGTAACCATGGTGCCGATTATGGTCGAGTGTTATGTGGTTTTGAATTGGATGATTCTGATCTTGTTGATTTCTCAAAACATCTTGCAGAATTAGGCTATCAATGGACTGACGAAACAACAAATCCTGCCTATCAATTCTTTTTATCTTGAACACACATAGTATCAAGTAAGGCTAATTCATTTTTAGCCTTATTTTCATTCAATTTTAAAATTATGCTATACAATCGGTTAAAAAGTGCTATTATTTTGTCTGGCCTGTAAACAGACCTATTTATCTGTAATATTATGATTTTGAAACCTTCGTTATACTGCTTTACCAGTTATGCTTGAAGCTTTTTATACATATGTTTTACCTCAATAAATAATTCTTTATGGCTACAACTTCGCATTATGCGAATTATTTAATTAAAAAAATTAGGATATATTATGTCTAAAACAACTGGTATCGTTAAGTGGTTTAACGAAGAGAAAGGTTTCGGTTTCATTACTCAAGATAACGGCGGTGCTGACGTATTCGTTCACTTCCGTGCTATCGCAACTGAAGGTTTTAAAACTCTGAAAGAAGGCCAAGCGGTAACTTTCACAGTTGAACAAGGTCAAAAAGGCCCACAAGCTGCAGACGTTACTCCAGCTTAATTCGAATTTTCGAATAAAATTTTTAAATGCTGACCTCGGTCGGCATTTTTTTTATCTGTCATTTAATTGGTATTAGATTTCAGATATAAAAAAAGAAGCGATAATCGCTTCTTTTTTTTATGACTAAATACCGATAAAATAGGTATAAGTATTTATATATTAACTATTTTTTGTTGGACGTTGCCAATTAGCAATACGACGATCTTTAGCTCGACTAATGTAAAGTTCATTTTCAGCCACATCTTTAGTTACTGTAGAACCAGCTCCTACAGTCGCGCCATTCGCTATAGTAACTGGAGCAATAAGCTGACAATCAGAGCCAACAAACACATCATCACCAATTACTGTCTTAAACTTATTTGCACCATCGTAATTACACGTAATTACACCTGCACCAACATTTACACGCTTACCAATCTCAGCATCACCAAGATACGTTAAATGGTTTGCTTTAGAACCCTCACCTAGACGAACATTCTTCACTTCAACAAAGTTACCAACATGCGCATCATTACACAGCTCTGCACCTGGACGTAGACGAGTAAATGGACCAACCGTACACTCTTCACCAACCGTAGCGCCTTCAATAACGCTATATGGACGAATAATCGTATTGTCATCAATTTCACAATCTTTAAGAACACAACCCGCACCAATCATTACGTTATCACCAAGAGTTACATTACCCTCAATAATCACATTTACGTCGATTTCAATATCCATACCGCACTGTAATGATCCTCTAAGATCGAAGCGGTTCGGATCTCGAAGCATGACTCCTTGTTCTAATAACTTTGTTGCTTGAGCAAATTGATAAGCTCTTTCTAAACGAGCAAGCTGGGCACGATCATTAACTCCTTCAACTTCAATAGGGCTTACAGGGTGAACCGCTTCTACTGCGCGACCTTCACTGTGTGCTGCTGCAATGATATCTGTTAAATAGTATTCACCTTGAGCATTTTCATTCTTAAGAGCAGATAACCAACGCTTTAAATCGCCGCCTGTAGCAACCATTACACCAGTGTTAATTTCTTTAATAAGCTTTTGCTCTTCCGTTGCATCTTTCTGCTCTACAATTGCAATTACAGGGCCATTACGACGAATAATACGGCCATAACCCATAGGGTTATCTAGCACAACAGTTAATAATGCAATACCACCTGTTGGCTGAGCATCTAATAGATTTTCTACTGTTTCAGCACTGATCAAAGGTACGTCCCCATAAAGGACTAAAACTTTCTCATCATCAGCAAATTCTGGTGCAGCTTGGTTAACCGCATGACCGGTACCTAATTGCTTTTCTTGAAGAACCCAATGAACATTCTCTTGAGACAGCTCAGCCTGCATTTGATCACCACCATGGCCATAAACCAGGTGGATATTTTGAGCACCAAGTCCCTCACACGTATCGATCACATGTTTAGCCATTGGCTTACCAGCTAAAGTGTGAAGTACTTTAGGTTTGTTTGAGTACATACGAGTGCCTTTACCCGCCGCCAAAATTACTGCACTAAAGTTCATAAAAAGCCTATTTCATTTATACGCTAGTTTAACTTACTAGCTTTATTGAATAATTAAATACTAAATCCATTATCAACTTATATCATTTATCTAATGAACAGTTGCTAATGGGATGAATATTTGGATTGATATTATATGCTAAAAATCATTTAAGTAGGTAAGAAACACATCAAAGTTGTAAGCCTTTAAAAAGAAAAGGCGACCTAAATAGGTCGCCTTCTTTCTAATGGTGCTTGATTAACGCGAACGTTTTGTCAGCTCGATAACTCGAAGCTGTGCGATCGCTTTAGCCAAATCACTGGCCGCTTGAGCGAAGTTAATGTCGCCATGCTGATTCTTAATATTTTCCTCAGCCTTGCGTTTAGCTTCTTCTGCCTTAGCTGCGTCTAGGTCTTCACCACGGATTCCGGTATCTGCCAAAACAGTTGCCGAACCAGGTTGAACCTCAACCATGCCACCAGAGACATAAATGTACTCTTCGTGACCGTGTTGTTTAACAATACGCACCATACCAGGCGTGATAGCGGTCAGCAGCGGTGCGTGACCATGGAAAATACCAAGTTCACCTTCGCTTCCGCTCACCTGCATCGTTTCAACAAGTCCTGAGAATAATTTTTTCTCAGCACTTACAACGTCCAGGTGAAAGGTCATTGCTGCCATATCGCCTCCTAATCAGCCTTATAGCTTCTTCGCATTCTCAAGCGCTTCTTCAATCTTACCGCAGTACATGAAGGCTTGCTCAGGAACGTCATCGTAATCACCAGCTAATAACCCTTTAAAGCCAGCTAATGTGTCTTTAAGTGGTACGTAAATACCTGGGTCGCCTGTGAATACTTCCGCTACGTGATAAGGTTGAGTTAAGAACTTCTCAATCTTACGGGCACGAGATACAACTTGCTTATCTTCTTCAGATAGCTCGTCCATACCTAGGATAGCAATGATGTCTTTTAGCTCTTTATAACGCTGTAATGTAGATTGTACATTACGTGCGATATCATAGTGCTCTTGACCAACAACAAGTGGATCAAGTTGACGAGATGTTGAATCTAACGGGTCAATCGCAGGGTATAAACCCATTGATGCGATATTACGGTTAAGTACAACTGTCGCATCTAAGTGAGCAAACGTTGTTGCTGGAGATGGATCCGTTAAGTCATCCGCAGGTACATATACCGCTTGAACTGAAGTGATAGAACCACTACGAGTTGAAGTGATACGTTCCTGAAGAACACCCATCTCTTCAGCTAGTGTAGGTTGGTAACCTACTGCTGATGGCATACGACCTAGTAGAGCTGATACTTCAGTTCCCGCTAGCGTATAACGATAGATGTTATCAATGAATAGTAAAACGTCACGACCTTCGTCACGGAAACGCTCTGCCATTGTTAGACCAGTCAAAGCAACACGTAAACGGTTACCTGGTGGCTCATTCATTTGACCGTAAACCATCGCTACTTTTGATTCTTCAGGTTTTTCGATGTTTACAACACCAGCTTCCTGCATTTCAAAGTAGAAATCATTACCTTCACGAGTACGCTCACCTACACCTGCAAACACAGATAGGCCAGAGTGTTGTAGTGCGATGTTGTTGATAAGTTCCATCATGTTGACAGTCTTACCTACACCAGCACCACCGAATAGACCGATTTTACCACCCTTAGCGAATGGACAAATTAAGTCGATTACTTTAACACCCGTTTCTAGAAGTTCAGTCGAGTTAGACTGCTCTTCATAGCTAGGTGCTTCGCGGTGAATTGAATAATGCTCTTCAGCACCAATCTCGCCACACTCATCAATCGCGTCCCCAAGAACGTTCATGATACGACCTAAGGTTTTAGTACCTACTGGAACAGTAATTGGTGCACCAGTATTTTCTACTGTTAAACCACGACGTAAACCATCTGAGCTACCCATAACGATTGCGCGTACAACGCCACCGCCGATTTGTTGTTGAACTTCAAGAACAAGACGTTCTTTTGCTTCAATAACATTCAAAGCATCGTATACGCGAGGTACACTACCTTGTGGGAACTCTACATCAACTACCGCACCGATGATCTGTACGATCTTACCTGTAGTCATCGTTAATCCTCTAAACTGTTTAAATACCTATGCTTAAACCGCTGATGCGCCTGAAACAATTTCAGAAAGCTCTTGTGTAATCGCCGTTTGACGGGCTTTGTTATACACAAGTTGCAGTTCATCAATAATGTCACCAGCGTTATCAGTTGCCGCTTTCATCGCAATCATTCGCGCTACGTGTTCGCAGGCTAAATTCTCAACCACACCTTGATACACTTGTGATTCAACGTATCGAATCAATAAAGCATCTAGTAATGGTTTAGGCTCAGGCTCATAAATATAGTCCCAAGAATGAGTGCGTTTCATTGCTTCATCTTCAGATTTAGGCAAAGGAAGTAATTGGTCAATTGTTGGCTCTTGTACCATTGTATTAATGAACTTATTGCTCACTACATACAGGCGATCCAACTGGCCTTCATCATATTTCTTAAGCATCACACCAACAGTACCGATCAATTCTTCTAAGCTAGGTTTATCACCTAGACCAGAGTTTTGAGCAATAACGTTACCGCCATAGCTATTAAAGAATGCTGTTGCTTTAGAGCCGATAACGGCTAAATCAATTTCAACACCATCTTCTGACCATGTTTTCATTTCTGCCATGACCTTTTTAAACAAGTTAATGTTTAAGCCACCACACAAACCACGATCACTAGAAATAATAATGTAACCAACGCGCTTAGCTTCGCGCTCCTCAAGGTATGGATGATGATACTCAAGGCTACCAAGCGCTAAATGACCGATTACTTTACGTATTGTCTCAGCATATGGACGAGACGCTGCCATCGACTCTTGCGAGCGACGCATTTTAGAAGCGGCTACCATTTCCATTGCTTTCGTGATCTTTTGAGTGCTTTTTACACTCCCGATCTTGTTACGAATTTCTTTCGCACCGGCCATCGTTACTCTCCGTTTTCGGGTGACCCATTACAGGCCACCAACGAATTACCAGGTCTGGGTTGCTTTAAAGTCTTCAACCAGTTTAACAAACTGAGCTTCAACTTCTTTGTTCCAAGCACCCGATGAGTCGATCTCTGTTGCTAGATCGGCAAATTGACCACGAGCATACGACAGCAATGCTTCTTCGAAATCAGCAAGCTTAGAAAGCTCAACATCATTCAAATAACCTTTCTCAGCTGTAAAGATAACTAGAGCTTGATCAAAAACAGACATTGGAGCGTACTGCTTTTGTTTCATTAACTCAGTTACTTTCTCACCATGATCAAGTTGCTTTTTAGTCGCGTCATCAAGATCAGATGAGAACTGAGCAAACGCTGCTAGTTCACGATACTGTGCAAGAGCAGTACGAATACCACCAGACAGTTTCTTAATGATCTTAGTTTGCGCAGCACCACCTACACGAGATACAGAGATACCTGGATCTACCGCAGGACGAACACCAGCGGTGAACAGTTCTGTTTGTAGGAAGATCTGACCATCGGTAATCGAGATTACGTTGGTTGGTACGAATGCAGATACGTCACCAGCTTGAGTTTCGATGATAGGTAGAGCAGTTAAAGAACCTGTTTTACCTTTCACTTCACCATTAGTGAAATTCTCAACATACGCTTCGCTTACACGAGCAGCACGCTCTAGTAGACGGGAGTGTAAGTAGAAAACATCGCCAGGATACGCTTCACGACCCGGTGGACGTTTCAGTAGTAGAGAAATCTGACGATAAGCTACAGCTTGCTTAGATAGATCATCATAAACAATCAGAGCATCTTCACCGCGGTCACGGAAGTATTCACCCATCGCACAACCTGAATACGGTGCAAGATATTGCAGCGCAGCAGATTCAGAAGCAGAAGCAACAACAACAATAGTATTAGCTAATGCGCCGTGCTCTTCTAGTTTGCGAACTACGTTAGCAATTGTTGATGCCTTTTGGCCAATCGCAACGTAAACAGAGAAAATACCAGAATTTTTCTGATTAATGATCGCATCAATCGCCATAGCTGTTTTACCAGTCTGACGGTCACCGATGATTAGCTCACGCTGACCACGGCCGATTGGGATCATTGAGTCAACTGACTTATAGCCAGTCTGTACAGGTTGGTCTACTGATTTACGATCGATTACACCAGGTGCAATCACTTCTACTGGAGAAGTCAATTTCGCATCAATAGGGCCTTTACCATCAATTGGCTCACCAAGTGTGTTTACAACACGACCTAGCATTTCAGGGCCTACTGGTACTTCAAGGATACGACCAGTACCTGTTACTTTCATGCCTTCCTGTAGGTTAGCATATGGGCCCATTACAACAGCACCAACTGAGTCACGCTCAAGGTTAAGTGCTAGCGCGTAACGGCCACCCGGTAATTCAATCATTTCACCTTGCATAACGTCTGCAAGGCCGTGGATACGAATGATACCGTCGCTTACCGAAACGATTGTACCTTCGTTGCGAGCTTCACTTACAACGTTGAATTTTTCAATACGTTGTTTGATTAGATCGCTAATTTCCGTGGAATTAAGTTGCATGCTCCATTCCCCATCAAGACTGCAATGTTTCACTCAGGCGGTTCAAACGACCACGTGCTGAGTTATCAATGACTAGGTCTCCGGCTCGAATTATGACCCCAGCTAGTAGGGCCTCATCTACGCTACAATTCAGCTTCACTTTACGCTCTAAACGAGCTTCAAGTTTGGCACTAATGTCAGCTTTTTGCTGTTCTGTCAGCTCAACTGCTGAAATAACTTCAGCATCAATCATTTTTTCAAACTCATGTTTTAAAAAGATATATTGATCTAACACATCAGGTAGAACCTTCAAACGGCCGTTTTCAGCCATTACATGAATCAGGTTCTGTCCAAACTCGTTCAATTGTTCACCACAAATTGAAATAAAGATTTCTGACAGTTTTTCTGGTGCAACAGCACCATCAAGTAACTGAGCAACGTCTTCATTTCTTGCGACTTCTGAACAAAAAGTTAGCATTTGAACCCATTGGTCCAATTCGTTCTTTTCGACCGCAAAGTCAAAAGCTGCTTTCGCGTAGGGGCGTGCGATCGTTGTCATTGTCGACATATCTTGGCCCCTTTTACTTACAATTTCGCAGTGATGTTATCAAGAATATCTTTCTGCGCTTCTACATCAATAGAACGCTCCAAGATTTTCTCGGCACCAATCACAGCCAGAGTTGCAACTTGTTTACGCAGTTCATCGCTAGCGCGTTTGCGTTCAGATTCAAGTTCAGCTTCACCTTGTGTAAGAATCTTCTGACGTTCTGTCAGAGCTTCTTCACGAGCTTCGTCTAAAATTTGACCTTTACGCTTATTCGCTTGTTCGATGATCTCAGTTGCAGCGCGCTTTGCTTCTTTCAGTTGATCAGAAGCATTGGCTTGTGCCAAATTAAGGTCTTTAGCTGCGCGTTCAGCGGCAGATAAACCGTCAGCAATTAACTTCTGACGTGCCTCGATCGCTTCCATGATTGGTGGCCATACATATTTCATGCAGAACCAAACAAACATAGCAAAAGCGATTGCTTGACCAAGCAGAGTTGCGTTCATATTCACAACAGCTACCCCTCGTTAAGAATCAGCTACAAAAATTCAATTAGCAAAAGGCTAAATTAGCCTGCTAGTTGACCAACAAATGGGTTAGCAAATGTGAATAGTAGCGCGATTACGATACCGATCATTGGAACCGCATCCAATAGACCAGCGATGATGAACATCTTAACTTGTAGCATTGGAGCCATTTCAGGTTGACGAGCTGCGCCTTCCAGAAACTTACCACCAAGAATAGCAAAACCAATTGCTGTACCTACAGCACAAAGACCAACAATAATAGCTACTGCGATAGCTGAAAAACTAAGAACGGTTTCCATTTATATTCTCCAATTGAATAGATAGAGTTGTATTAAAAATTTAAATTAATGATCGCCATCTTCATGAGCCATTGACATATAAACTATCGTCAACATCATGAAAACAAATGCTTGGATTAAGATAACCAAAATATGGAAAATAGCCCAAGGTAACGCACCGACCCATTGTAAATACCAAGGTAACATTGCAGCGATTAGGATAAATACCACTTCACCAGCAAACATGTTACCAAATAAACGCATACCTAGAGAAAGAGGTTTAGCTAATAGCGAAACAACTTCAATAAGTAGGTTAAATGGAATCATAATCCAGTGATTAAATGGGTGTAATGCTAATTCTTTTGCAAAACCACCTAGGCCTTTTACTTTAATGCTGTAGTAAATCATTAAAGCAAACACACCAAGAGCCATTGCCATAGTAATGTTTACATCAGCAGTAGGAACCACCTTAAGATAAGGGATACCTAGCCAATGTTCAGCAGGGTAAGGTAAGAAGTCAATTGGAACTAAATCCATGACATTCATAATTATTACCCAACAAAATATGGTTAAAGCTAGTGGAGCAACCAAAGGGTTTCTGCCGTGGAAAGTATCTTTTACGTTACCATCAACGAATTCAACCACCATTTCGACGAAACACTGTAATTTACCTGGTACTCCAGTCGTTGATTTCTTAGCTACAGAACGAAATACCCAAAGGAATAACACACCTGTTAGCACAGAAAAAAACAAACTGTCTATATGCACATTCCAAAAACTTAATTCATCAACAATACCTAATTTCCCTAACGAGAGATTTTGCAGGTGATGATTAATATATTCAGTAGGCGTTGACGCAGACATAACTTTTCCTATTTCCTGTTGTTAATAAAGAAAACTGGTGCAAAGATATTACTACCCAGTACCAGCAAATAGGTTAGTTTGAGGGGAACAAGTTCCACCTCTGTATACACGTAAACAATAGAAAATAAAACAATTGTTATAAGAATTTTAAGCACTTCACCCAGATAGAAAAAAGCAGCAACCATTTTAGCGGCTCTTGCCCCACTGAACATAAATGCACATTTTGAAAACACTGAATTAGCGATAATAAAAATACTACCACCAACTAATGCTGACATTCCCCAACTAGCACTAACGGCTATGCTCATCCCTATTGTCATAACTGTAGTGACACTTAGCTGAATCAATAACAATCGCTTTGCAAGCAAACGCCCTGGTTTAGCAAG
Organism: Aliivibrio wodanis; assembly: GCA_000953695.1. GTDB lineage: Bacteria > Pseudomonadota > Gammaproteobacteria > Enterobacterales > Vibrionaceae > Aliivibrio > Aliivibrio wodanis. The sequence goes on from LN554846.1 coordinate 2,998,833, forward strand.
CGTAACTACCATGTATTCTTCCTTAAAGCATCTTTGCCTTGACATAAATCAACACAAGGCGAAGATTTTGCAAAAATTATACGTTGCACCCATATGAATGCAATCAAATAGCATTAAAAAGTTACATTTATGAGAACAAAGCAGTAACTTTTACGACGTAAAATATGATTTTACTTTGAAACACTGTTTTATATCACACTTCGCTTTCTAGCTTTGCGATCAGTTGTTCTAATTTGTGAGCCTCGTCAAAGCTAATTGTTAACTTCCCTTTGCCGAATGAATTTCGGCTAATCACAACCTTAGAACCTAATGTTAAAGATAACTTATCTGACATTGCTGTCATTTCAGGATCTTCCTTAACAGATATACTCTCTTTTTCTGGTGAAAGTAATGCTTTTACGTGCTGCTCTGTTTGGCGAACTGTCAACTTCTTCTTAATAACAAGGTTAGCAAGTTCAATCTGTGGATCTTTTTCTAATGCCAAAAGCGCGCGAGCATGGCCCATCTCTAGAGATTTACTTTCAACCAGAGCTTTAACTTCACTAGATAACGCATTTAAGCGCAATAAGTTAGTAACGGTTGTACGAGACTTACCAATAACATCTGATATTTGCTGATGAGTAAGCTCAAACTCTTTTTGTAAACGCTCTAAAGCTTGTGCTTCTTCAATAACATTCAAATCTTCACGCTGAATATTTTCGATTAATGCCATGGCTATAACCGCTTTATCTTCAACCGATTTAACAACGCATGGAACGTATTTTAAGCCTGCTTTCTTAGCTGCACGAAAACGCCTTTCACCTGCAATAATCTCATATTGTTGCTCTGCTATTTGACGAACAACGACAGGTTGAATGATACCTTGAGAGCGAATTGAAGCCGACAACTCTTCTAAAGAGTCTTCTTCCATTGCTTTTCTAGGTTGGTATGGACTCGGGTTTAACTGATGAATACTTACATCAATCAATTGAGTCTCTTTAGACATAGCTTCACTTTGATCGGCAGCGGTTTCTTTTTCACGAGCATGCGAACTTGTCGCTAATAGGGCATCTAACCCTTTGCCTAAACCACGTTTGTTACCCATGAATTTCTGTTTCCCTTTCTTTTTCCATTTCGTCACGGCGAATTATCTCTCCGGCAAGAGCTAAATAAGCTTTTGCACCATTTGAGTATTTATCATAATACATTGCAGGTTTACCATGACTTGGCGCTTCAGCTAAACGTACATTTCGAGGAATAACAGTGCGATACACTTTATCACCAAAATGCTTTTTTAATTGATCAGAGACATCATTTGCTAAGCGATTACGAGGATCAAACATGGTTCTTAATAAACCTTCAATCTTCAAATCAGCATTCACTACAGCGGCTAATTTACCAATTGTATCAATCAAAGCCGTTAGTCCCTCTAGTGCATAATATTCACACTGCATAGGAACTAATACAGAATCTGAGGCAGCCATGGCGTTAATTGTAAGGAGATTTAGCGCAGGAGGGCAATCTATAAAGATGAAATCATAGTTACCACGAACCGAAGTAATCATATTTCGCAGGCGAATTTCACGAGCAAATACTTCCATTAATTTAATTTCAGCGGCGGTAATATCGCCATTTGCTGCAATCAAATCATAGCCTCCAGAAGTCTCTTCTATCACGACTTTCTCAAAAGGAACTTCGTCAACCAACAACTCATACGCCGTCGCATCTACATCGTATTTGTCTATACCACTTGCCATAGTGGCATTACCTTGAGCATCAAGGTCTATCAGTAAGACTTTACGATGTGTTGCAGCCATAGAAGCGGCAAGATTCACCGCCGTTGTTGTTTTGCCTACACCACCTTTCTGGTTCGCAATAGAGATAACTTTTCCCACACTAACCCCATTTCATTATTTCTGTCCGGCTAAGGTGACTAAATGTCGCTCACCCTCTAACTCCGGTACGATTAATGTCGTTACACTTTTAACAGAACACCACTCAGGAAGATCATTTGCTTCATCTTCAGAGTAAATACCTTTTAATGCTAAAAATACACCGTCTTCTTTTGGTAAATGATGACACCAATTTACCATATCTGTCATTGATGCAAATGCACGACTTAGGACTGCATCAAATTTTTCTTCAGGTTGAAACTCTTCAACACGACTCTGAACTGGTGTCACATTGGTAATTTTTAATTCGTGAATCACTTGTTTAATAAAACGAATTCGCTTACCTAAGCTATCTAGTAGAGTAAATGATTTCTCAGGATTCATGATCGCTAACGGGATCCCTGGTAAGCCAGGTCCAGTACCGACATCAATAAAACGTTCACCAGGCAAATTAGGACTAACAACAATGCTATCCAAAATATGCTTAATTACCATTTCACTCGGATTTCTTACCGATGTGAGGTTATACGCTTTATTCCACTTATGAAGTAGAGCTACATAACCAAGTAGCTGTTCTTTTTGCAATTCAGAAACATTTAATTCTGTTTGAGCAATTAAATGGTCAAATTGTTGAGATAAATCGCTCACGTTACTCACCTTTCTTTAATAAACCGTGTTTCTTTAAATGAACTAATAAAATAGAAATTGCAGCCGGTGTAATACCTGAGATACGAGAAGCTACTCCGAGTGTTTCTGGTTTTGCATCACTCAATTTAGCAACCACTTCATTTGAAAGACCCTTAACTTTACTGTATTCCAAGTTAAGTGGCAGTTTTGTATTTTCATGGCGTAATGATTTTTCAATTTCATCACGTTGGCGCTGAATATAACCCGCATATTTAACTTGGATTTCAACTTGTTCAGACGCTTGAGAATCTTCAATTGCTGGTGCAAAGTTTTCAAGTGAAACCAATGTTGAATACGTCACTTCAGGACGGCGAAGAAGATCTTCTCCGCTTGCTTCGCGTACGATCGGACTTTTTAAGATCGAGTTCACTTGATCAATATTTTCTGATTTTGGGTTGATCCAAATATCTTTTAAGCGTTGACGCTCTTTTTCAATATTTTCCACTTTTTCATTAAATCGAGCCCAACGAGCATCATCAACTAAACCAAGTTCGCGGCCTTGCTCTGTTAAACGTAGATCTGCATTATCTTCGCGTAAAGACAAACGATATTCGGCACGGGATGTAAACATACGGTAGGGTTCTTTAGTACCAAGTGTTGATAAATCATCAATTAATACTCCCATGTACGCTTCATCACGACGTGGGCTCCAGCCTTCTTTGCCTTGAGCAAACAAACTTGCATTAAGACCAGCCATTAAACCTTGAGCAGCGGCTTCTTCGTAACCGGTTGTGCCATTAATTTGGCCAGCAAAGAATAGACCTTCAATAAACTTAGTTTCGTAAGTCGATTTTAAATCACGAGGATCAAAGAAATCATACTCAATTGCGTAACCTGGACGCACGATGTGTGCATTTTCAAACCCTTTCATTGAGCGAACAATTTGCAATTGAACATCAAATGGCAAACTTGTTGAAATACCATTTGGGTATAATTCATGAGTCGTTAAACCTTCTGGTTCAATAAAGATTTGGTGACTGTCTTTGTCAGCAAAGCGCATCACTTTATCTTCAATTGAAGGGCAATAACGAGGACCAATACCTTCGATAACGCCAGCATACATAGGGCTGCGATCAAGATTTTTACGAATTACATCGTGTGTTTTTTCATTGGTATGAGTGATAAAACAGTTGATTTGTTTTGGCTGTTGCTCACGACTACCCATAAATGAAAATACAGGAGTAGGGTTGTCACCAGGTTGTGCTTCTAAATTTGAAAAATCTACAGTACGAGCATCAATACGTGGTGGAGTGCCTGTTTTTAGGCGATCGATCCTAAATGGACGATCTCGTAAACGTTGAGCAAGAGTGATCGAAGAAGGATCTCCTGCACGGCCTCCTGAGAAGTTTTCCATTCCAATATGTATCTGACCCCCTAAAAAGGTACCAGCCGTCAATACAACGGATTTAGCACGGAATTTAAGGCCCATTTGAGTAACAGCCCCGATAACTTTATCATTTTCAATGATCAGATCATCAACTGCTTGTTGAAATAACGTTAGGTTTGGTTGGTTTTCTAATACTGAGCGAACAAACGCTTTGTATAACGCTCTATCTGCTTGAGCACGTGTAGCTCGAACTGCTGGGCCTTTAGAAGCATTTAGTGTTCTAAATTGAATACCGGCATGATCAGTGGCTTGTGCCATTAATCCACCTAAAGCATCCACTTCTTTTACCAAATGGCCTTTGCCGATCCCACCAATTGCAGGGTTACACGACATCTGACCTAATGTATCAATGTTATGAGTGAGTAGAAGTGTCTTTTGTCCTGTTCTCGCTGCAGCAAGTGCTGCTTCAGTACCAGCATGACCACCGCCAATAACAATGACATCAAAGTTTTCTTGGTAAAACATGATTAGACCTTAGGTGTTATGAAAATAGTGAGAAGAATTTAATTTAAGAGATCTATTTTACCCTTTTTCTAGCTTGGAAAGAAACGAAAAAGTGAGGAAGTTCAAAAAAGA